>SVPY01000023.1 GCA_015065615.1 Oscillospiraceae bacterium
TTTTAGTTGTGTGGTCGCCAAACCACTTCTAATATATCAAGGAGCTTTTTATTTGTCTACTTCTTTCCTCGCTTGAAGCTTTTTATTTTCCCCCAGCATTGCTGGGGGTTTTCTTTGTCTTGGACAATAAAAAAAATAACTCCCACAGCATTAACTGTGGGAGAATTTTTATGCTCAATTATTTAATTTCAAGCTCAATGTAAGTGCCGAAGTGGTCGGAGGGGTATTTGCCATCGAAGGTATCCTTCAATACTTCGAACTTTTTAGGTGCGAAGCCATCGTTAATAAAGCAGTGGTCAATGGCGCCGTAGCCCTTCTTTTCAAACATTTCCTGAGCTCTTACTTCGTCGTAGCCGTGGTAAGTGTATGAAGCGTAGTTTAAAGTAGCCTTATTTACGTCCGTATAGTACTTCTCCATAGTTTTGAAGCCTAAACTTTCGCGGCACATATTATAGTCGGCTGTTAAAAGCGTGGGGTAAGAGGAAACCTTTAAATTCATTTCGTGCATAAGCTCGGCAGAATCCACCTGGCACTTATCGCCGAAACCGAAGTGAGTGTTAAAATACGTGATAATTTTGCCCGTTGCCTTTTCCTTAAGGTTTACCCATAAGCACATACGGTAGCAGCCTATCTTGTCCCAGCCTTTTGAAGATACTTCGGGAGTATCGGAAAACCAGAAGTGACCCTTATCAACAAGCTCAAATTTATCCTTTTTCCATAAAATGGGAGAACTCTCCATCTCATTAAAAGCTCTGTAGAGATTATGAATATCGTACTTATCAAGGAAAGATCTTCTTATATAGGGCCACCAGGCGGGTCTGCACTCCTGAAAACCTATTAAATCGGGGTCTTTTGCGAGTACTATTTTCTCTAATCTGGGGGCTCTCTCGGCAATTGAATGACCGTTGGGGTCATCTGTATAGCGGATATTGAAGCTGACAATTTTAAGTTCCATAATTTTTCTCCTTCGTCGATAATATCCTTCCCCGGCGGGGAAGGTGGCATTTTCGCAGAAAATGACGGATGCGGAGAATCCCTGCCGCACAATCCTGCATTTTCCATATTAACTGATTAAATTATAGCATATCAAAGAGAAATGTCAAATAAAAAACTCCTGCAAGTTTCCCTGCAGGAGTAATTTACGGTTAAATTAAAATCAGATAAGAGCCTTGTAGAGTTCTTTGATCTCTTCAACGGATGTATCTCTGGGGTTACCGGGGCGGCAAGCATCAGCAAATGCACTCTCGGAGAGGAAGTCGATATCTTCTTCCTTTAAAATGCCCTTAAGGTCAGCGGGGATGCCAACGTCAGAAGAAAGCTTCTTAACAGCTTCAACAGCAGCTTTTCTGTATTCTTCCTGAGACATAGCCTCTGTGCCCTCAACACCCATAGCCTTAGCGATGTCGCGGTATTTTTCGCCTGTTTCGGGTGCGTTGTATTCCATAATGGAGGGAAGGAGAATAGCGTTAGCTACGCCGTGAGGTGTGTCGTAAAGTGCGCCGAGGCCGTGAGCCATGGAGTGAACGATACCGAGACCTACGTTACTGAAGCCCTGACCTGCGATGTACTGAGCAAGAGCCATACCCTCTCTGCCTTCAGCTGTGTTTTCAACAGCACCACGGAGACTCTTAGCAATAAGCTCAATAGCCTTTAAGTGGAACATATCTGTCATTTCCCATGCGCCCTTTGTGATGTAGCCCTCAATAGCGTGTGTGAGAGCGTCCATACCTGTAGCGGCTGTTAAGCCCTTGGGCATTGTAGCTGTCATATCGGGGTCAACAACAGCGATCTCGGGAATATCGTTTGTATCTACGCAAACGAACTTTCTCTTCTTCTCAACGTCTGTGATAACGTAGTTGATTGTAACTTCAGCAGCTGTACCTGCAGTTGTGGGAACTGCGATTGTGAAAACAGCGTGATTCTTTGTGGGAGCAACACCCTCGAGGCTTCTTACGTCTGCAAACTCGGGGTTATTGATGATGATACCGATAGCCTTGGCTGTATCCATAGAGGAGCCGCCGCCGATTGTAACGATGCAGTCAGCGCCGCTTGCCTTATAAGCTTCAACACCTGCCAAAACGTTCTCGATTGTGGGGTTGGGCTTAATGTCGCTGAAAACTGCGTACTCGATGTTTGCTGCATCTAAAAGGTCTGTAACCTTAGCTGTAACGCCGAACTTAATGAGGTCGGGGTCGGAGCAAACGAATACCTTCTTGTAGCCTCTCTGATTGATAATGCCGGGGATCTCAGCGATAGCGCCTTTGCCGTGATAGGAAATTGTGTTTAAAACGATTCTCTGTGCCATTTTAATTCATCCTTTCAATTATGTATGTTGTTGTTTTGCCAAATTTGATTGACAAATAAATAACAATATCGGTATTTATATTATAAACCCTAAAAGCATAAAAATCAATACATTAATGATTATATCTGTTTATAAATTTTACTTGCAGCTTTGAAAGTAGCTTTTTTCAACAAAATATTAAAAAATTTTCAATAAATACTTGACTTTTTACCAAGAATGTTGTAATTTTAATTTGTAAGGATTGATTAAATTATTTTCATTTATGAAAAGTATTTTGTGAATTTAACCATATCCGTTTAAATCAGAGTACGAGTTGTTCATTTCCATATTCTTTCTTTTGGGCTGGGGGAAACTCCAGCCCCCTTTCCTTTTATATGGAATAATAAAAGGATATGGGGGCGGATTTCTTGATGCGCAGTAACAATATATTTACCTTGGTAAATATATTTAAAGGGCGCCTGTTTGTTATAAAACCACTCATTATTTTATGCGCCCGTTGCCCCCTTTCCTTTTTTAGGGATATGGGGGCGGATTTTTTGTATTCAAGTAAAGTTTTTCATAAATATTCCTTTTCTTATTTATTTTTTCTTTAATTAATAGTAAAATATTTATTAACAGATTTCTGTATTCACTTTAAAAACACATTTCCCTGTTATTATTAATAAAGAGCACAGTAATAATTTTATAAAGGAGTAAAAAGATGGCTCATATTCTGATAGTAGACGACGAACCGCAGATAAGACTCATAATAAAAAAATACGCCGAATTCGAAGGCTACACCGTAAGTGAAGCCGCCGACGGAAAAGAAGCTGTTAATTTATTGAAATCAGAAAAAAACAAATTCGATATAGTGATCATGGATATTATGATGCCCGAAATTGACGGCTTTACAGCGGTTAACAAGATACGCGAATTTTCCTCCGTTCCCATTCTTATGCTCTCTGCAAGGGGCGAAGAATACGACAGAATACGCGGCTTTGAGCTTGGTATAGACGATTACGTGGTAAAGCCCTTCTCCCCCAAGGAGCTCACTCTCAGGATTCACGCCATATTGGCAAGATCCGCCCACAAAACCGATTCAAACCACGATTATTTCTGCGCGGAAGGTCTTAAAATTGATTACACCAGCAGAATAGTAACGGTAAACGGTGAAAGAGTTGAGCTTTCACCAAAGGAATACGACCTTTTATATTACCTTGTTAACAATAAAAATATCGCCCTCAGCCGCGATAAACTGATAAGCAACGTATGGGGTTACGATTTTTACGGCGACGACAGAACACTCGACACCCACATAAAGCTTTTAAGAAAAAGCCTTAAGGAATACAATAAATTTATTGTTACGCTGAGAGGAGTAGGATACAGATTTGAGTGTTAAATTTTCAAAAAGCTTCAAAATAGGTATACGAGCCAAGCTCATTATGGGTTTTATGGCGTTTACTCTGCTTATAGGTATACTTTTGTGGGTATTTGAAACCTTCTTTTTAAATTCCTTTTACGTAATTATAAAGGAACAGGAGCTTAAAAATACCGCAAACTACATTGAAAAACACGTATACAGCGATAATCTTTACGACGAAGCTTTAAGTAAACTGAAATCTACGGATATCGACGTATTGGTATGCGATAACACAGGTAAAACTAAGCTGCAGATTTCTCAGCTTGGCAGCGACAGCCTGATAAGATTCGACCGCGAGCTTCGCCTGAAAATTTACCGCGATACCTGGTCAGAAGGCGGCGAACAGCTCACTAATTTTTCGGTAAAATATCAAAAGCCCGAAGCAACTCCCGATCTGGGGGCTATGAACGGAATAAATTATTTACCTGAAATGAACGATAAGCTGCCACTTTTTAAGTACAACGAGCCCGTAGTTAATGACAGTATGATATATACGAAGGTTATAAGCGGAAATCGTGATGATTCAAGACTTATTATACTTATCACCGACATGGTGCCCGTTGATTCCATGGTGGAAACTTTAAAATACCAGCTTTTATGGGTCACGGTAATAATGGTAGTTCTCTCTCTTTTCTTATCGCTTATTTTATCCCGCTCAATATCAAAGCCGATAGTAGCGATAACCAAAAATGCGGAAAAACTTGCCCAGGGCAATTACGATATCCATTTTGAGGATTCCTCCACAAAGGAGATAAGCCAGCTTGCAAATACTCTTAATTACACAAGAAGCGAGCTCAATAAGGTAGATGAATTCAGAAAAGAGCTTATTGCCAACGTCTCCCACGATTTAAGAACACCCCTTACAATGATTCACGGCTACAGCGAGGTAATGCGCGATATCCCCGGCGAAAACACCCCCGAAAACGTACAGATAATAATAGACGAAGCCGAAAGACTTAATCTTTTAGTAAACGACCTGTTGGATATAAGTAAACTTGAATCGGGCAAAATGGAGCTTAATAAGGAAAAATTCAATCTTACTAAGCTTATAAACGATATTCTGAAGCGTTACGATAAGCTTGCGGATTATAAAATAAGATTTGAGTACGAAAAAGAATGCTTCGTATTTGCCGACGAGCTGAAAATCACTCAGGTTTTATATAACCTTATAAACAACGCCATTACCTACACCGGCGAGGATAAATGTATTTATCTCAATCAGGAAATTATCAAAAACGAAGTAAAAATAAGTGTAACCGACACGGGCGAGGGCATACCTCAGGATAAACTCCCGTATATCTGGGAGAGATACTACAAAATAAGCAAAAACCACAAGCGCGCAAACGTAGGCACAGGTCTGGGGCTTTCCATAGTAAAGAATATCCTCTCCCTGCACGGCGGTAAATACGGCGTTATAAGCGACATAAACAAGGGCAGTACCTTCTATTTTACTTTAAATTTAAGTTCGGATATCCTGTAAAAAACAAAGAGAAGACTCGTGACAAAAAGCGAATCTTCTCTTTTATTTTATCTTATTTTAAATTATATCCTTTATTAATTCTTCGTCGCAGGTGTTTAAATAATCAAGCAAGGCTTTATTGCTTAAATATTCGGGAAGCTTTAATTTTTTTAAAAATTCTTTTTTGCGTTCGAAGCTTCCCTCACAGCCCGTAAGACCTAAATTATAAAGGTCGGCGGCAGTAAATTTGCGGCGGTTTTCATCCGATTTTTCTGTATCTTCAAAGGCGCCGCATTTAACGAGGGCTTCAAGTAAAATTTCCTTTGAAAGTCCCTCAACTCCCAATAAGCCCTCTTTGCTGTCCTTCTCTTTTCTTGCCTCCCTGCCCTTTATGCCGGGCGCGTAGCAATTTTTAATAAGGCTTAAACTTATAAAGCTTTTAAGGTGGTTTCTTATAAGAAATCCCGCAGAATCGGAATCGGTTATTATAAGCAAGCCTCTTTCTGCGGCAAGACGCTTAATATATTCCTTTTTTTCCTTGTTTTTAAATATACCGAAGCCGTCGGTGGGAATAATCAACGCATCAATAAAACTTTCAAGCTTTATTTTATCGTACTTACCTTCCACTATTACGGCGCGGCTCAACTTTATTTTTTCGCTCATTTTTTCACCGAAAATTATTTATCTATTTTAAGGGCAACCAGTAAATTTGCCACAAGCTGCTGAAGCACCAGTTCACCCGAAACTCGGGAGCTTTTTAAAAGCACGTCGGCTTCAAGCAAAATATCAATACAGCGCCTGAGTTTACTTAAAGAGATGTTTCTTACGTCCCTTTCAGCGTTTTTTAGCCTGAATTCTTTGCCTTTATATTCACTGAGCTCCGATAAATCCTCGCTCTTTTTGCCTGCATTCAAAGCGGTTTTCACCGTGTACATATCTATAAAAGTGCCCGACAGCACGGAAACTATACCCACGGGCTTTTCGCCGAAATATAAAAGATTATCGATTATTTCGTAGGCTTCATCAAAATTGGAGGCAATAATGGCTTTGGAAAGGGAGAAAATTTTAGCTTCGGGGGTTTTTGTTACTAAATTTTCCACGTCCTCCCTTGTTACCTCGCGGTTTCTGCAGAAGGAAGAAAGCTTTATAGTCTCGTTTAAAATGGCGTTAAGGTCACTGCCCACGTAATCGGCAACTCTGCCTGCAAGCTCACGGCTTATTACGGCATTCTCTTTTTCGCATACCGCCGTAATAAATTTAATAAGCTCCCCTCTCTCTTTTTCTTTAAACTCCACTACGGTGGCGTTTTTATCAATAATTTTAAAGAAATTCTTCCACTTGGCATTCTTTTTGGGGTCAAAAGCCAGAGTAGGGTAGAAAAACACCAGCACGGTATCTTCGGAAGGGTCCGAAACAAGCTGTGTAATTTTACTTAACTCCGAAGCGTTTTTATTTTCTATATTATAGTCCGAAACAAATACGAACTTTTTCTCCTCCATAAAGGGAAGCGCCAAAGCGGCATCGGCAATATCATCCGCGGCTGCGTCACTTGTGAAGGAATTTAAATTAAATTCCTCGAAACCGCACTTTGAAGCTATGGAGTACATATTTTTGTAAGCTTTTTTTACAAGATACTTTTCACTGCCGAAAAGCACGTAAATGGGTGTAAATTCCCTTGACTCAAGATGTTTTTTCAGTTTATTTTCTTCTAAATATGGCATATTTACCGCCTGTTAATAAAATTTCAAGATATTATTTTCAAAAGTGAAGGTAATGCTTTCAGTAAGCAGGTAGTTGCCCTTTGAAAGCCTTGACTTTAAATTATCTATACCGCTTTCGGTAACAATTATGTTTATATCGGCGTCGGCTTTGGCTTTAAGGCTGCAGAAAACCTGCACGTCGGCGTTTTCTTTCAGCTCTTTATCCGTATTAAATAATATTTTATTACCTTTTAAATCCAGCACCGCCCAGCCTTCTTTAATATGTATTATATAATTTTCTTTACTTATAGTCAATTCTTCGTTTAAGCCGTAAACCGATTCTTCCTCGCCGTAAACGGAAATATAGCCGTCAGAACCATTTGTCAGCACCAACGTGCCGTCACGGTCGCTTATTTTTGCAATATAGCCGTAATCGAAGCTCTCCACAGTTACCGTGGGCTTCATATACGCCCGACTTATAAGTAAAGCACCGCCCAAAAGACCGAAAAAAGAGATAACAAAGACTATCACCGTGCTTTTGCTCGGCTTCTTTACAAAGGCAAGAAGCATAATAAAGGTAAAGGCAAAAACAAAGAAGGAAACTTCGCCCATCATATAGTAAGATGCGGGTGAAATAAGCGAAACGTACCATATTGCAAACTTAGAAGCGAGAGTAACCGCCAAAGCAGGCAGTAGCGCCAAGGGAGCAAATATAGCTGAAAGCACCGCCGTAAGTAGGCCTGAGGATATAATTACTGTAACGGGAATACTTAAAACAACGCTCGTAAGTATTGTTACGGGAGAAAAATAGCCGAAATAGCACATAGATACGGGCAAAGTAAACACGCAGGCAGAAAGGGTAACTATCACATTTTCTCCTAAAGCGCCCAAGAATTTGTGCTTATCCTTAAATTTTTCTCCTATTTTCAAATTATTTACCAAAACTATGCCTAAAGTGGCTGTAAAAGACAGTATAAATCCTATATCCGCCGCAGCGTAGGGATTTATAAAGCATATAATAAAGCCGGCAAAAGCAAGGGTACTCAAGGAATCCTCTATTCTGCCGAAAATTCTTGCTAAAATTACGAATATAGCCATTATTCCGGCTCTTTGTACAGAGAACCTGAAACCTGTTAAAGCCATATATAAAACAAGGAAAATTATCAGAATAATATCCCTTATTCTATGCTTAATTTTAAATTTATAAAGTAAATTACTCACAAAGTTTACAAGGATTGAAAGATGCAAACCTGAAACTGCAAGGAAATGACTGCCGCCCGAAATTTTGAAACCCTCAACTACCCTTTCATCCAGATTTACTCTGTTTCCAAGCAGCATTGCATCAGTTAATTCTGCGGCGTATTTAGGCATAACTCTATATAAAGAGGCGGAAAAATAACTCTTCACGCTATCCCAAAAACCAAGATCAGCATTATCGTAAATTAAAGTTAAATCATCTTCAAAATCTACTGCAGATTTCAGAAAAACGCCTTTTGAAGCATAGCTGATTCTTTCATCAAAGCCAAGCTCATCGGGGAAATTTTCTATTTTACCTTTAAAATATACTGTGTCTCCCTTATTTATATCGTTATCAACGTAAGTTTCTACAAGCAGTTTTCTGTTTTCAAGCTCGCCCTTTGTTATTCTGAGGGTAAACTTATCACAGTAACCGTAGCTTGCTTCCTCTACCACAGCTTCATAGCCATATTCCTCCAAATTCTCGATATTCACGTAGTTTATACTGTTGTGAATAAACATTAAAAGAAATGAAAGTGAAAGAAACAAGCAGGAAGCAAAAATAATTTTAAGCTTCTTACGTAAGAAAAATAAAACGATACTTAGAATAAAGGTAATAATAAACGACGGCAAAATCATACTGCTTTTAAGAAAACATCCTATGAAACATCCGAATGTAAAAGCAAATCCTGCCGCCGCTATAGAAAACACTTTATTTCTCCTTGATTATTTCCAGTATATCTTTAATTAATTTATCCGCATTCTCCTCTTTGGTAGCCCAACTTGTGCAGATTCTTATGGCGCTTCTTTCTTCGTCCACCTTTTCCCAGAAGGAAATGAGGTATTTTTCCTCTATTCTCTTAATAACTTCGTTAGTAAATATGGGGAAAATCTGATTGCTGATAGGTGTTGAAAGGAATTTTACCCCGTTTTCCGTTAAAGCATCCGCAATTTTAAAGGCTAATTTTACCGCGTGGTGGCTTATTTTAAAGTAAAGGTCATCAGTGAACAGGGTTTCAAACTGTAAGCCTAAAAGCCTGCCCTTTGCAAGCATACCGCCGCGCTGCTTAATATTATATCTGAAATCCTCTTTCAAAGCCGGGTTTATTATCACAACCGCCTCGCCGAACAAAGCGCCTACCTTGGTGCCGCCTATATAGAAAACGTCGCAATATTCGCACAGATCATTTAAAGTAAGGTCATTTTCGGGAGAAGCAAGGGCGTAGCCGAGTCTTGCGCCGTCTAAAAACAGATAAAGTCCGCACTTTTTGCAAACTTCGCTTAATGCCTTAAGCTCGCTTTTTTTGTAAACAGCGCCGTTTTCGGTGGAATTTGAAATATACACAAGCTTTGGCTGAGGCTGATGCTCGTGAGTTACGTCGTTCCAATGAGCGTTATAAAAATCCTCCACCGCCTTTGCGGAAAGCTTACCGTCACTTTTACATTCAAGACCTATAACCTTGTGTCCCGTAGCTTCTATAGCGCCTGTTTCGTGAACGTTGATATGCCCTATTTTAGTAGATACCGCCGCCTGATAGGGCTTTAAAATTGAGGCTATCACGGTGGTATTTGCCTGAGTGCCGCCAACTAAAAAATGAACGTCAATATCATTTCTTCCGCAGGCTTTTTTAATTAAATTCCTTGCGTTTTCGCAGTATTCATCCTCGCCATAGCCTACGGTCTGGCATAAATTTGTCTCAAGAAGTCTTTCTAATATTAAAGGGTGCGCACCCTCTGTGTAATCACTGTTAAAATAAATCATAATATCAAATTTTTCTCCATATTTTTCTATTATAATGATAACACGAAGGCAAAGCTTTGTAAAGATATATAAAAACACGAATGTAAAACAAACTAATTTATATTTATCACTATTTTACCTTTTCTTTCAGCAATATTTTTAAACTTTGCCGCTCCGCCAATATTTCTTGTAACGAAAGTAATAACTGTATCACAGTTTTCTATCATCCACATATTTCTGCGGTCAATGGCAAACTTTTTCGGCACAGTTTCAAGTTCCTCAGGAAAAATCGTATCGCCATAATTATAAAAAGCTTCAGGCTTTATCGGTAAATACGAAAGCACAATGTAATACCTGATATCTTCAAATTTTTCAACTACACCCTTTATTACCCTTTTTGCCATTAAATCAAAGTTCCCTTTATCACCAATATAAAATACTTTAGCATTATGTTTTTCAATAAGCTCTAAAACAATTAATCGTAGTTTTTCCTCTACATAGTCAGGGGCATCACTATGACCAAAAAACGTAACATTCATATATTCTGCACTCGCTTTTCATTTATTTTTGATTGCACTTATATAGGTGCATTTTTATATTAACACTCACCTATAATAATGTCAAAAGTTTTTGTTCTCAAATAAGCACAAAAGGTGACGTTAATGAATCCGACAATAGAAAAGCGAATCGGAAACAATATAAAATTACTGCGTGAAAAAGCAAATATAACACAGGAAACTTTATCTGCCAAGCTTCAGCTTGCAGGCTGCGACATTACAAGAAGCGCCATAGCAAAAATTGAAGTGGGTCAGCGCCATCTGTATCCTGACGAAATAATCCTTATCAAAGAGGCACTGAAATGTAGTTTTGAGGATATTTTCGATGTTGGAAGTTAATTTAATTTTATAATAACCGTTAAATTTTAAGGGAGACCGCGAGGGTCTCCCCTACGTTTTTTATGAAGTATTATTATAGAAAACAAGGGACTATCCTACGTTTTTTATTGGGAAAACGCACTGTAAAATCCTTAAAAAATCTTAGGAAAATGCGCATATTTTTCTTGACAAAAGGGGTTTATTATGGTATCATTCTAACTGCTGTAAAGAAAATCACTTTACACCATAAATGAGATTTGAAGGAGAAACAAAATGGCAAAAGATTTAAAATATACTTTTCTCCTTGATTTTTACGGCGAAATGCTCACAGAGCGCCAGCGCGATATTATAGACAGCTACTATAACGCAGACCTCTCCCTCTCCGAAATTGCCGAGGAATTCGGTATTACACGTCAGGGCGCGAGAGACGCTATTAAAAGAAGTGAAAAAGAGCTCAGTGAAATGGAAGAACGCTTAGGCTTAGCCAAACGCTTCTCCCTTGTTACCGAAGCTTTAACGGAAATTTGTGACTGCGCTATAAGAATAAGAGAGCAGAATAAGGGTAAGGACGATAAAATCGAAGCCGACGCCCTTAAAATCCTCGAAAAAGCCAAAGAGCTTTACGACTGATCTCGTTTAATATTTGATCTGAAAGGAGATTAACTTTATGGCATTCGAAGGTCTTGCCGATAAACTCGGCAACGCGTTCAAAAGGCTCAAAAGCAAAGGTAAACTCAGCGAAGCTGACGTAAAGGAAGCGATGCGAGAAGTTCGCTTAGCGCTTTTGGAAGCCGACGTAAACTACAAGGTAGCTAAGGACTTTACCAAAAACGTAACCGAGAGAGCTATCGGCGCGGCTGTTATGGAGAGCTTAACACCTGCGCAGATGGTTATTAAAATAGTAAACGAAGAGTTAACTGCTCTTATGGGCGGTGCAAGTGAGAAATTGAACTTCCCCAGCAAGCCCCCCGCAGTTATTATGATGTGCGGTCTGCAGGGTGCAGGTAAAACTACTCACGCTGCCAAGCTTGCAAAAATGCTTAGAAGCCAGAATCACAGACCCTTACTCGTAGCAGGCGATATTTACCGTCCCGCAGCTATCAAACAGCTTCAGGTGGTAGGTGCTCAGGCTGAAACTCAGGTCTTTGAAGAAGGCACGCAGGACCCCGTTAAAACCGCTTTAAACGCCGTTAAACACGCCCGAGACTACGGTAACGACTACGTTATCATCGATACCGCCGGCCGCTTGCAGATAGACGAGGAGCTCATGAACGAGCTCAAGAGAATCAAGGATGCAGTTAACCCCACCGATATCCTCCTTGTTGTTGACTCAATGACAGGTCAGGAAGCGGTTAACGTAGCAAAAACCTTTGACGATCTTCTTGATATCACAGGCGTTATCTTAACTAAGCTGGATGGCGACACCCGTGGCGGTGCGGCTCTTTCCATTAAAGCTGTTACAGGTAAACCCATCAAGTATGCAGGTACGGGCGAAAAACTCGGCGACTTAGAAGTTTTCCATCCAGACAGAATGGCTTCAAGAATTCTCGGTATGGGCGACGTTTTAACTCTTATCGAAGAAGCTCAGGCTAAAATGGATGAGAAGGCAGCCGCTAAAACAGCCGAAAAAATGCTGCAGAACAAAATGGACCTTAACGATATGCTGGAGCAGTTCCGTCAGGTCAAAAATATGGGCCCCTTAAAGAGCCTCGTCTCCAAAATTCCCGGTGTTAAAAACGTGGACGATATGAATATCGACGACAGAATAATGGACAGAAACATAGCCATTATCCTTTCCATGACACCCAAGGAGAGAGAAAAGCCCGATATAATCGATGCGAAAAGAAGAAAGCGTATCGCGGCAGGCTGCGGCTTAAAGGTAGAGGATGTAAATAGACTCTTAAATCAGTTCCGCCAGATGCAGAAAATGATGAAGCAGTTCACCGGCAAGAATATGAAAAAGAAGCTTCGCGGTATGAACCTTAATAACTTCAATATGAACGATTTCCCCATTAATATGTAAGGGAAACACCAAAATTTGCAATATTACCTTTAATGTAATGAGGGTTAATATTATATAAAAAATTATGAATTAAAAATAATCGGAGGAATTTACAATGGTTAAAATCAGACTCAGAAGAATGGGCGCTAAGAAGAACCCCTTCTACAGAATTGTTGTTGCAGATGCACGTTACCCCAGAGACGGCCGCTTCATCGAGGAGCTCGGCTACTACAATCCCATGGAGGAGCCCTCTGCAGTTAAGGTAGACGCAGACAAGGCTAAGGACTGGATGGCTAAGGGTGCTCAGCCCACAGATACAGTTAAGGCTCTCTTCAAGAAGCACGGCGTTATCGACTAATTTGCTTCCGAGGAAAGGTGCAACATTATGCAGGAATTACTTCTCACCATAGCTAAAGGCTTGGTTGAAAATCCCGATGAGGTCACCGTTACTGTTGACGAGAATAACAAGAACGTATATCACCTTCACGTAGCTGAAAGCGATATGGGCAGAGTTATCGGTAAGCAGGGCAGAATCGCAAAGGCAATCAGAGTTGTAATGCGTGCAGCTGCTACTCGCAGCAACGAAAAGGTCTCAGTTGAGATTGACTAAATAAAAACGCTCAGGGTCAAAAGCCCTGAGTTTTTTATTTGCCCTTGATTTTATTTTAAGTTTAATGTAATATAATAGAAAGAAAGGGGGAATTTATATGGCAAAGAAAAAAGAAGCCGAAATTAAAACCGAAACTGAAATAATCACTACCGACGTATCACCCATAGAAGCAGAACCCGAAAAGAAAGAAGAAAACAAAATAAACGTCCCCTCCCTTATCTCCCCTGCCATCAATTTAGTCAAGTCACTTATAGAACTTGTAAAAGAATTAATTGACGATGCCAAAAATCTGAAAGTCACTTCCTTCTTCTTTATCGGAGTTGTAGCCTTTTTCACCATTAAAAATTTAAAGAATAATAAATAAAAGCACAATTTAAGCCTTGAGGATACTTATTCCCCAAGGCTTTTTCTTTTTGGAAAACAAAAACCCTCCCGCTTTCACGGGAGGGTAATTCAGCACTTAAATTAAGTTCTCAGCCACAAATTAGATGTTAGCGAAGTACTTGATTGTACGAACCATCTGAGATGTGTAGGAGTTCTCGTTGTCATACCAAGAAACTACCTGTACCTCATAGAGGTCGTCAGCAACCTTAGCAACCATTGTCTGTGTAGCATCGAAGAGAGAACCGAATCTCATACCGATAACGTCGGAAGAAACGATTTCGTCCTCGTTGTAGCCGTAAGACTCAGAAGCAGCAGCCTTCATAGCAGCGTTGATGCCAGCCTTTGTGATGTCTGCGCCCTTAACAACAGCTGTGAGGATTGTTGTGGAACCTGTGGGAACAGGAACACGCTGTGCAGAACCGATGAGCTTGCCATTGAGCTCGGGGATTACGAGACCGATAGCCTTAGCAGCACCTGTGGAGTTGGGAACGATGTTAGCAGCACCGGCTCTTGCTCTTCTGAGGTCGCCCTTTCTGTGAGGACCGTCGAGGATCATCTGGTCGCCTGTGTAAGCATGGATTGTAGCCATGATACCGCTCTGGATGGGAGCGTAGTCGTTAAGAGCCTTAGCCATGGGAGCGAGGCAGTTTGTTGTGCAGGAAGCAGCGGAGATGATTGTATCTTCAGCTGTGAGTGTAGCTTCATTTACACCGTAAACGATTGTGGGAAGGTCGTTACCAGCGGGAGCAGAGATAACAACTTTCTTAGCACCTGCATCGATGTGAGCCTGGCTCTTAGCCTTAGAGCAGTAGAAACCTGTGCACTCGAGAACTACGTCAACACCGAGTTCACCCCAAGGAAGATCCTTAGCGTCCTTCTCAGCATAGATCTTAAGTGTCTTGCCGTCAACTGTGATTGTACCTGCTTCGTCATCAGCAGCAACAGTGTGAAGACCTTCGCCGATTCTGCCGCAGTAACCGCCCTGAGCTGTATCATACTTGAGGAGCTGAGCGAGCATGGAAGGCTTTGTGAGGTCGTTGATAGCTACAACATCGTAGCCCTCAGCACCGAACATCTGTCTGAATGCGAGACGACCGATACGGCCGAAACCGTTAATAGCAACTTTAACTGACATAATAAATGTACCTCCAAAATTTTGATGATATATTGATTTATATCCAACATATATTTTAATCTATTTTTGAAAAATTTACAAGAGGTTTGTTATAAAAATAACGAAGATTTTCCATATTTTTTTAAAATTTCTTCAGAAATTTACTCTTTTCTGAATCTTTTACCCCTGTAAAACGTATTCGCGCTCTTTTCGCTCTGACTGTAACTGAAAGTTACTGTGAAAGAAGCCGTAAACAGAGCGGCGCAGAACATTAAAACTATAACGTAAAAAGGCACGCTGTGCTTCACGCTTATGCCCATTACCTCTTTAATAAGAGAGGAGACACAGTAAGGAATTGAAAATGAAACCATAGCCAAAGCCGATATAAACAGCCTTCTCAGGCGGTTTTTCTGAAGTCCCGAAACGAAGCCTGAGTACTGTAAAAAGCCGTATGAACAGAACACTGCCGAGAAAATAAGGAATAAATTTTCGCTGTGAAGGGTCGTTACTGAGTAGTGCATGAAGATAAAGAGGGTAAAAATCACAGACCACAAAACGGTAATAAGAGGGATAAAGGGCAGCTTAAAATTCATATATTTACTTTTACCCGTAAATGAAATTACCGAATTATAAATAAAATACAAGCCCGAAAGGAAAGTTAATATCATTAAAGGCATACGCATGGAAATTCCAAGGGCGGTATTTTCGCTTATTCCCATATTTTCCACGTAGGTATATTCGTTAAGAAGCTCATACCCTGCATAAAAGAAACCGAGGGAAGCAAAGAGACTGACTAAAGCAAAGCCTATACTCTTTTTTTCCTTATATTCCCCTTCTTTTGAAAGCTTTTTTGTAAAAACCGCGCCGCCTGTAATCACCAAGATAAAGGAGACAGCCGCCGCTATATATGAAAGCAGGGCTCCGTTTGAAAAGAAGCCGCTTTGCTCATCGAAATATACCAATAAATCGGTACTTTTTAAAGCCGACGCCGAAATTACTGAAATCAAACTTAAAATTATAAATACTTTTTTCAAAACAAATCTCCCCAAAATAAAATTCGGTATCAATAAGGGTATTATACCATATCGCACACCGAATTTAAATAGCACTTAAATTAAATTAAATTAAAATTATTTCCCGTTATTTTCTTTCAGAAAGAGGAATATACTTCTGATACGTGGGAAGAGCGCGGTAAGCAGGACGGATGATTCTGCCGCCTGTGGTTAATTCCTCGATTCTGTGAGCGCACCAGCCGGGAATTCTGGAAACCGCAAACAAGGGAGTGAAAAGATCGGCGGGAATACCCAGCATCTCGTAAACAAGACCTGAATAGAAGTCTACGTTAGCACAAATAACCTTGTTGCTGCCTTTAGCTCTTAAGAATGCTTCAGGAGCAAGTTTTTCGATTCTCTCGTATAAAGCAAACTTAGCTTCGAAATTCTTTTCCTTGCAGAGCTTTTTAGCCTGTTCCTTTAAAATAACCGCTCTGGGGTCGCTTCTTGTATAAATAGCGTGACCCATACCGTAAATAAGACCGCTCTTATCGTTTACTTCGCCCCTTACGATTTTTTCAAGGTAGCTCTCTATCTCGTCCTCGTTTTCCCAGTCCTTTACGTTCTCCATAATATCCTGCATCATCTCTCTTACCTTATGGTTGGCACCGCCGTGGCGGAAGCCCTTTAAGGAGCCTATGGCAGCTGCAATTGTGGAGTAAGTATCGGTTTCGGCTGAAGTTAAAACACGGGCAGTAAAAGTGGAGTTGTTACCGCCGCCGTGCTCAGCGTGTAAAGCCATACATAAGTCAAGAAGCTTTGCCTCTTCATCGGTAAACTTTCTGTCGGAACGGATGGCGTTCAGAATCGCCTGAGCCGTTCTGTGCTCGGGTTTAAAGGGGTGGAAATACATTGTTTTCTTATCGAAATATCTTCTTTTTACCTGATAAGAATAGGTCATAATAGCGGGAAGCCTTGCGATAAGAGAGATGCTCTGGCGCATATTATTCTCAAGAGAAAGGTCGTCGGGGTCGTCGTCGTAAGAATAGAGAGTCAGAACCGCTCTTGCCATCTTGTTCATTATGTTCTGGGAGGGGTTCTTCATGATAACGTCCTCGGGGAAGGAATCGGGAAGCTCGCGGTTCTCGTAAAGAAGCTGACTGATTCTGTTATACTGGCGCTCTGTGGGGAGCTTACCGAAAATAAGAAGCCACACTATCTCCTCGTAGCAGAAGCGGTTTTCCTTTACGCAGCCCTCTATAATATCCTTTATGTCAATACCGCGGTAGGTAAGCCTGCCTTCGTCGGGCACCTTGTCGCCGTCGTCAATAAGGTAACCGTGAACGTTACATACATGAGTAAGACCCGCCATAACACCTGTACCGTCGGAATTACGAAGGCCGCGCTTTACGCGGTTATCCATATATTCTTCTTTTGTAATCTGATTATTATTAACGTATTCAGAGCAAAGCTCGTGCATGGTTGTACTTGTTTCGCTCTCGTTTAAAAGTCTTTTCATAAAAATCAGCCTCCTGATTTTGAATTTTGCGAATTGCAATAAATTATATACCAATATTGCATATTAGTCAATAGTTGCAGTAATATTTCTTGATTTTTTATTATTTTTTGAATTATTTTTGTATTATTCCTTCATTTTAATCCTTAACATAAACAGAAGCTGTTTTTACATATCATATAAAGAGGTGTATACATTTGAAAATCTCACTGAAGCTTATGATTTTTATGGCTGCCGTAATTTATTTTGCCTGCCTTTTTATTCCCGAGGCGATTACTTTAAGCGGTAAAAATACAGACGAAAAAGAAACTGAAGCCGACCTTTTTGTGCCGGGTTACACCCAAAAAACCGATACACCTGCAAACGCCCCCTTCGATAAAGACCTTACATACAGCATACTTGACGAAAAAAGCGGCGAAATTTTTAAAATAAGCGAAAGGGACTTTCTTATTTCCACCGTATCCTTAGAGCTCAGCCCTCTTACCGATATCGAGGCATTAAAGGCTCAGGCTGTGGCAGCAAGAAGCTTTTACAGATATAAAAAAGAAGAGAACAAAAACGTAGAATACGACTTTGTATGCAACAGCGAAGAGCCGTATATCTACGCAGAAAAAAGTTATTTTGAAAATAAATGGGGCGAAAGCTACGGCGAATACTACGAAAAAATTGCAAATGCCGTGGATTCCACCGAAAACGAGATTCTCACTTTTGAGGGAGAAATTGCCTGCTGCAGCTTTTTTGCAATGTCGGGCGGCGTTACTTTAAGCGCAGAGGAAGTGTGGGATACCTCATTCCCTTACCTTGTAAGCGTGGCAAGCCCTTACGATTCCCTCTCCCCCTATTTTGAAGCCGAGGTAAGCTTCACACCCGAGGAAGTAAAAAACGCGGTGACAATTTACTGGAAAGAAGCGAAATTCGATTTCTCTCTGCCTTATGAAGAATGGTTTAAAGACATCCGCTACAACGTAAGCTGCAACGTAAAGAGCGTGAATATATGCTCCTTTTCGGTAACGGGAAACGAGGTGAGAAAGGCTTTTAATTTAAGAAGCTCTACATTTAATATAGTATACGAAAAGGGCGTATTTATTTTCAAAACAAAAGGCTACGGCCATGGCGTTGGAATGAGCCAGACCGGAGCCTCGTATATGGCTGAAAGCGGGTGTGATTATAGGGAGATACTTTCCCTTTACTACAAAGGAACCACCCTTATAAAGCTGTAGTTATCTCTCGCAATCTTCCTTATTGTTATTTAAAATCATACCGAAATTGTAAGAATCCAGCTTATCTCTTACATACTGTGAAATTTCGGAATATACCGAATGAAGGCGGCAGCTTTTTTTGGTGCATACGTGTTCATCACACTGGCAACGGCTGATTATAAAAGGGCCTTCCACAGCTTCAATGACCCTTCTCAGAGTTATCCCGGAGGGGTCTCCCTTTATTTTGTAACCGCCCTTTGCGCCTTTATAGGAGCACACTATCTCTTCAGCAGTAAGCTTTCTTAAAATTTTTAAAGCAAACCTTTCGGGTACGTCGCAGTTTTCTGCAATAGTTTTTGCATCCAGCTTTTCGCCTTCCTCGGCAAGAAGCTCAACTATTCTTATGGCGTAGTTTGCCTCCAACGTCATTTTCATAACGGACCATAAAGAGGGATTATATAAAACAATGAAATTTAAATTGACCTCTTTTTTCCTCCCACGGAAATACTAAATTAATCAAGGAAATCCTTAAGGCGCTTGCTGCGGCTGGGGTGGCGCAGTTTTCTAAGTGCCTTTGCTTCGATCTGACGGATACGCTCTCTTGTAACGTTGAATTCCTTACCAACCTCTTCAAGAGTGCGGCTTCTGCCGTCCTCAAGACCGAAACGCAGTCTCAAAACCTTTTCCTCTCTGTCTGTAAGGGAATTGAGAACGTCGCCCAAGGTCTCTCTTAAAAGTGTATGGGATGCGGCATCCTGAGGTGCGGGTGCATCGTCGTCGGGAATGAAGTCGCCTAAGTGGCTGTCTTCCTCCTCACCGATAGGTGTTTCAAGAGATACGGGCTCCTGAGCCACACGCATGATCTCTCTTACCTTATCAACGGGCATATCCAGGTAATCGGAAATTTCCTCGGCTGTAGGCTCGTGACCGTTAACGTGAAGAAGCTGACTGCTTACCTTCTTAACCTTATTGATGGTTTCAACCATGTGAACGGGAATACGGATGGTTCTTGCCTGGTCGGCTATAGCTCTTGTGATAGCCTGACGGATCCACCACGTTGCGTATGTGGAAAATTTAAAGCCCTTAGTGTAATCGAACTTTTCAACAGCCTTAATAAGACCTAAGTTACCCTCCTGAATCAAATCCAAAAACTGCATACCGCGGCCTAAATAACGCTTTGCTATACTTACAACAAGGCGGAGGTTAGCTTCGCTTAAGCGCTTTTTAGCGGCTTCGTCGTCGTTTGTTATTCTTATAGCCAGCTCAACTTCCTCTTCGGGAGTTAAAAGAGGCACACGGCCTATTTCCTTTAAATAAACCTTAACGGGGTCATCGATAGCCATACCGTCGGCGCCGATACCTGCGTCAAATTCCTCAACCTCGCTTACTACCTTGGAGAGGTCCTCGTCAAGGGCTACATCGCCGAAATCTTCGATAATTTCAATACCCTGAGACTCAAGCGTATCGTAGAATTTTTCAAGGTTTTCGGGGTCGAAATCGAATTCGCCCAGAGCGTCAAGTATTTCTTTTGTGGAAAGCTGGCCCTTGCTTTTGCCTGTTTCCAGAAGCTCTCTGATTACTGTTCTTTTATCAGGATGTGTCATTTTAAATTTTCCTTTCTGCGGAGCCGAAGCTCTCAATCCCTTATTTTTTCTTATCCCTTAAAGCCTTGAGGTAGTTGTTTATATCCTCGTTATCGGCTTTTAATATTTGATCCGCCTCAATAAAAGCGGTTTCGTTTTTAATAATGCTGATGTACTCCTCAGCGTCGCGGTAAGTTACCTTTGCATCGTTTCGGCTGGCAAGAATTCTTGATACCGCGCTCATTTCCTGCTGTGAAAACTCCTGCGTGAAATCCATAAGCGACAAGGGCTTACCTATTATATTGTGGTTAATTATAAAGGAATAAACTCTCCTGCCGAAATCGGTATGAATTTCCTCGGGGGAAAGCTTTTCGCTTATAGACCTTATACCGTCCGGGTTATAGAAGAGGTATGAAATTATTCCCTCCTCCGCATTTGCTATGCGGGGATTTTTTGCCTTCTGGGGGTTAACTGCGGCATCCTCAGAGTGAAGCATTTTAACTTCATCCCTTATCTGCTTTCTTTCCCTCTGGCGTTTTCTTTGAGCTGAAAGCTTCTTGCTCTGCTGGATAATGGCGTTTTTCTCCACGCCTATCTCCTCGCTTAATTTGCCTGCATAAACTTCAAGCTCGATAAAATTATCAAGGCTTGAGAGCACCTCGCAGGCGGCGGTTAAATACCTTACCTTGCCGTCGTTACTCTTTAAATCGAAGCCCTGCTTTAATTTTTGTAGCCTATACTCAATATCGTTGCCGCTTTGCTCCAAAAGCTGCCTGAAACGTGCGGGACCGTCCTTACCGTTTGAGCGTATAAATTCATCGGGGTCCTTATTACCGGGAACCGCCAGAACTTTTACAAGCAAACCCGTTTCCCTTAATATGGGTATGGCGCGCTGGGCGGCTTTCTGACCTGCTTCGTCGCTATCGTAGCAGATTACCACTTCTTTTGCGTAGCGGGCGATTATTTTAGCCTGCTCACTTGTTAATGAAGTACCCAAGGAAGCTATTGCGCCTGTAAAGCCTGCCGCGTGCAGGGAGATAACGTCCATATAGCCCTCGGCAAGAATAAGCCTGCCGTCCTGTACGTTTTTTGCAAAATTCATTGCAAACAAGCCCTGACTTTTCTTATACACCGGAGTATCGGAGGTGTTTATATATTTGGGCTTCTGGTCAGTTAAAATTCTGCCGCCGAAAGCCACCACGTTGCCCCTTAAATCAATAATGGGGAACATAGCCCTGCCGTAGAATCTGTCTATTACGTTTCCGCTCTTTGTGGGAAGGGCAACGTTGGCAGAAATCATCTCGTCGTTTGTATATTTAAGCTTTTTAAGGTGGTTTACAAGGGCGAATTTACTTTCGGGTGAGTACCCAAGGCCAAAATGCCTTATAGTCTGCATACTTAAGCCGCGCTTTAAAAAGTAATCAAGACCCTTTTTGCCTTCCTCGCTTATCAGAGTGCTGTGGTAAAATCTCGCTGTTTCGCGGTTAATTTCCAAAACTCTCGTTTTAAGCTTGGAAAAAGAATCATCCACGCCTTCTTCGGGCATTTTCAAGCCCGCCCTGCCTGCCAAAAACTTTACCGCCTCAATGTAATCGAGATTTTCGATT
The DNA here is from genome assembly GCA_015065615.1 of Oscillospiraceae bacterium. Taxonomy (GTDB): domain Bacteria; phylum Bacillota; class Clostridia; order Oscillospirales; family Acutalibacteraceae; genus SIG603. Next base: position 21,723 of record SVPY01000023.1, read on the forward strand.
TTCATTATAAAGGTGATAACGTCGCCGCCTGCGTGGCAGCCGAAGCAGTAAAAGGAACCGTTTTCGGGGTAAACCGTAAAGGAACCTGTTTTTTCGTTATGGAAAGGGCACAAACCAACTAAGTTTTTGCCCCTGCGCTTTAAATTTACATAAGATGATATTATATCGTTAATATCGCTTCTGTCTTTTAATTCCTGTAAAAAATAATCCGGTAATGCCATTCGTTTTCTCCTTTTTTATCCATTCGTTAGTAAAGCATCTGTATTCTTTAAAATAAATAATCAAATAAACTTTATACTTTTAACTTTATATTTTTATCAAAGACCTATGTTCCATGCCTTGGGCACGAAAAGATTTTCGTAAAATTCCACTGCGTAGCGGTCGGTCATACCTGCAATATAATCGCCTGCGGCTTTTTCAGGGCCATCCTCCTCGGCAATAACCTGCAAATAAGGGGGAAGATTATCTATCTTCTTAAAATATTCAAAAAGAGTTTCAATGAGGTTTGGCACCTTTTTCTCTTCTCTTTTTGCGTAATCGTTAAGATAAACCCTCTGATACATAAAGGTGTGAAGCTTCGTGTACATCTCGTAGGTCTTCTCGTCCATCCTTAATGTATCGCCTACGGTATTTTCAAGAAGGGAATTAACTAAAGCCGTAATTCTTTTTGACTTACTGTTACCCAATGTTTCGCTAATCTCCCTTGGAATATCCGTTTCCATTATACAGGCGGCGCTTATAGCATCGTCAATATCGTGGTTTATGTAAGCAATTTTATCCGCCCAGCGGATGATTCTGCCCTCCATGGTATACGCTTCGGTGCCTGAAGTGTGGCAGAGAATGCCGTTTTTTACTTCCTCGGTTAAATTCAGGCCCCTGCCGTCCTTTTCAAGCTTCTCCACAACCCTTACGCTGTGCTCGTAATGCCTGAAGCCGCCTGGAATAAGCTGATTCAAGGCTCTCTCGCCTGCATGGCCGAAGGGTGTGTGACCCAAATCGTGGGCAAGCGCTATGGACTCTGTCAGATCCTCGTTAAGCCTGAAAGCGCGGGCAAGTGTTCTTGCAATCTGGGCAACCTCCAAAGTATGAGTAAGTCTTGTCCTGTAGTGGTCGCCTTCGGGAGAAAGAAAAACCTGCGTTTTGTTCATAAGCCTTCTGAAGGATTTTGAGTGAATTACCCTGTCGCGGTCGCGCTGGAAAACGGTGCGGATATCATCCTGCTTCTCGTTAACTGCCCTTCCCTTGGAATTTTCTGAAAGAAAAGCATAAGGAGATAAGGTTTCCCTCTCGATTCTCTCGGTCATTTCTCTTACTGACGTCTCCATTAAAATCCTCCTTTTATGAATAAACCATAAAAAGTTTATGACTTATTATTTATCTATACATATTATATATACACGAAAAAAGTGTAAATTACTTTTTTCTTACAAAAAATTTTTTATTCGCCTGCATCAATTCCGTAGAAATCGACGCCTATCTGTGTAAACTGAGCTTTTCCGCCCGTTAAGTCCCCTATATTCTTTGAAAGCTTGGAGAAATTTTCGGGCTCGATGTGAAATTCTATGTTAACGGCGTCGTCAAATTCCGTATTATCAATAACTCCCTTTGCTTCAATAATCATACTTTCAGCCTTGGTGTAGCGGTTATAATCGCACCTTAAAACATAAAGCTCACATTCTTTCATCCACACGGGCACGGCGGCTTTAACGGCAAGGGACGCTGAGTGGGAATAAGCCCTTACAAGACCTCCGCCGCCCAGAAGAATACCGCCGAAATATCTTGTGACCACCACCAAAACGTCGGTTAAATTTGATTTTCTGAGTACGTCCAAAACGGGCATACCTGCAGTGCCCTGAGGCTCGCCGTCGTCACTGTAGCGCATAATATTTCCTTCACGCAGAATATAGGCGTATACGTTGTGGGAAGCATCCCAGTGGCGGGCCCTGAGCTCGTTTAAAATGCCCAGCGCCGCCTCCTCTTTGGTTACGGGGAAACAGTAGCCTATAAATTTAGACCTTTTTTCTATAAAAACTTCTTCACTTCTTTTTCCAACGGTCTTATAAGAATCCATAAAATCACCATTTTCCTTGCAGTGTTTTAAAAGTAAAAAAGACAGTGCAGCAAAGCACCGTCTTTCAACTTACTAATCAGATAATTATTTGCCGAGTCCGTAACGCTTCTTGAACATATCTACGCGGCCGCTTGTATCAACGAGCTTCTGCTTACCTGTAAAGAAGGGATGGCACTTAGAGCAGATTTCAACTTTGATATCCTTCTTTGTGGAACGTGTGTGAATTACGTTACCGCAAGCACAAGTAATTGTTGTCTCCTGGTAGTTGGGGTGTAAGTCCTTTTTCATATAGTAGTCACCTCTTTCGGTTGATTGTATCTCGTATTAAGTAGCACTTAAACATAACAGTAGGATTTTACCACAAACGAGAGAAAAAATCAAGTCTTTTTTCTCGTTTTTATTACTCATTTTGCCTGATTTTTATATCTTACAAACTCTTCAAGGCAAAAAGCCAGCTGACGCATCTTAAGTGCGTTGTCTCTGCCTACAAAACGCAGAACTCTGTAGTCGGGGTCTCTGCCTGTTAAATCAGATTTACCGTTTGTGAAGCGGAAAATAAAGCCGTAATCCGCCGCATTACTTTTAAGCCACTTGTAGGTATCCGTTTCGGTATAGGTTTCAATGTCGCCTTTTACCGTTACGCTCATTCCCGTACTTTCTTCGCACCGGCCGGGTATACCCACGGTTCTGCCTGTTTTAAAGCTTGCCATAATAAGGGTGCTCTCGCCGGTTTCAAGCAGCTCTGTGTATTTATTATCGTACCTTGTTTGCTGCTGTTCTTTTGTAAGGTATCCGCATTCAAACTCAAGGTTTATACCGTCCTCTTTGGCGGCGTTCAAGAGAATTCTGAGGGCTGTGGAGATACGTGAATCCACCTTCACCCCTCCCACTTCTTCCAGCTCCATCTTATAATTTTCATCCTGAGGGTTTGAATTATTTACAATATAGAGATTGAATTTATCGCTGTAGATGGGAATACCCGTTTTTTCATCGTAGGAAAGAATACCTTTATTTATCTCAGCTTCTGCCTGTTCATCCTCTTCGGGAGGAATAATAACCACTATCTCGTTAGTTTCTTCCTTTTCGCCCGTAATAGAAGGCAAAAATACCTCGGAGAAGAATACGAAAATACAGAAAGAAAAAAGCAACAGGCAAACAACGCCGACTATATTGGCAGTAAGGCTTAAATGTCTTATGGTTTTTTCTTCGTTCTTTTCGGTGTAACCTTTACGTCTTACAAAAACAGGTTTGCTTTCCCGTTCATTTAAGGTTATGAAATTTTTTCTGGGCTTTTCCGCCTTTAAATTAACCTGTTCAGCCAAAATATCGCTCCTTTCTTTTATATCTTTTATATTATACTATATTTTACTTAAAAGATACAGCAAAACTTTTTAAAAACAAAAAATAATTTAAATCAAATTTATATAGACAAGCTTTTTAGTAAGTGATAAAATAAAAGGTAATGGCATAAGACTGCGGAAATAAGTCTTTATGCAAAAAAAGAATTGAGAAGGGAGAATTTCCAATGAATTTCTTTTCCAGGATTAACAATTTCCTTTTCCCCCACGCAAAGGAATACCCGAAGCTCGGCGCAAAAAAAGCTGTGACTCTCGGCTTCCAGCACGCTTTCGCAATGAGCTGTGCAACCATCTTAGTACCTATCTTAACAGGTCTTGACGTTGGCGTTGCACTTTTCGCTGCAGGTATCGGCACACTTATTTTCCACCTCTGCACAGGCGGCAGAATGCCCACCTTCCTTGGCTCCAGCTTCGCATTTATCGCAGCACTTCAGAGCATTATCGGCAACGAAGCTTTCGGTGCTACAAAAGACGAGCAGATAAGCGCTGCTATGGGCGGCATTATCGCGGCAGGTCTTCTTTATGTTATTTTATCCCTTATTATCAAGCTTTTCGGCAGCAAGTTTATCGAGAAGCTCTTCCCTCCCGTTGTAAGAGGTGTAGGTGTTGCTATTATCGGTCTTAACCTTGCTTCTGCAGCTATCAACAACATTCAGACTCAGTACGGTGCTGACGGCAAGGCTCTTGAATTCTTTAACCTTGAAAAAGGCTATGATATGCCCACATACATTTGGGCATGGGCTATTGCAGGTGTTACATGCTTAGTAGCTATTCTCCTTTCCACATACGGTAAGGGTATGGTAAAGATGAGCTCCATTTTCCTTTCCTTAGTTGTTGGTTACGTTATCACACTTATTTTCGTACTTACAGGTTTAGCTCCTGCTTCCTTAATGAACACAGGTGCTATTGCTACACACGAGTGGATCGAAGTTCCCCACTTTGTACTTCCTTCCTTCAACTGGGGTGCAATCGGTATTTTAGCTCCCATCGCTATCGTAACTTGCGTTGAGCACGTTGGTGACGTTTATGCTAACGGCGCTGTTGTAGGCAAAAACTTTGTTGAAAAGCCCGGCCTTCACAGAACAATGCTCGGTGACGGTCTTGCAACAATCGCTGCAGGTTTAATTGGTGGCCCTGCTAACACAACATATTCCGAAAACACAGCTGTTTTAGCTGCTACAGGCAACTATAACCCCGTATCCTTAAGAATCGCCGCTGTTATCGCTATATTGGTTTCCTTCTTCGGTAAGGGCGTTGGCGTTATTGAAACAGTTCCCAACTGCGTACTCGGTGGTGCTTGCATCGTTCTTTATGGTATGATTGCTTCCGTTGGTCTTCGTACACTTGTTGAAAACAACGTAGACTTCAAAGAAAGCCGCAACCTCTACATCGCTGCTGTTATGTTAGTTCTTGCTATGGGTGGCGCTACAATCGGTTCTCCCGTATTCAGCTTCTCCGGTATCGGCCTTGGCATCATCGCAGGTATCATCCTCAACCTCGTTCTTCCCGAGAAAAAAGCCGAAAAGAAATAATTAAATAAACAAAAACTCTTAACGATGAATAGCCGAGGGAAACTTCGGTTATTCATCATATTTTATGATATGAACAATACATTTTTCGATTCTACAAACTATAATTCTTTAAAAAGAAGCCGCCTGATGTATATTTTGGAGGCAGGTTTCGAATATCTTATCTCCATACTGGTTGCAGGTACTTTTCTTGCTAAAATAACCTCAAGCCTTGGTATTTCCGACAATTTAACAGGTATTATAAGCGCCATTATTTCGCTTGGCCAAATTTTTCAGCTTGGATCACTTTTAATCAAACGCCCAAAGCTTAAAGGTATAGTTGTAATAATGAGCGTGGTAAATCAGCTTCTGTTTTTATTACTTTACCTTATTCCCTTCTTTGAATTAACAAGCGAAATTAAAACCGTTATTTTCATAGTAACAATAGTTTCCGCTTACCTTATCTATAATATTGCTCACCCAAAAAAGATAAACTGGTTTATGAGCCTTGTAGACGATACCAAAAGAGGCAAATTTACAAGCTTAAAAGAAGCAATAAGCCTTGTTGCAGGTATGATTTTTACCTACGTAATGGGTAGTGTTATTGATATTTTTGAAGCAAAAGGTGAATTAAGAACTGCATTTATCATATGTGCAATAACAATTTTTTCACTTACCGTGCTTCACACTCTTACAATGATTCTTTCTGTAGAGAAAGAAAACACTGAAAAAAAGAAAGGCATAAGCATAAAAAATATGCTTGCGGTTCTTAAGGATAAAAACATACTTAAGCTTACAGTTCTTTTTATCCTTTGGGAAGGCGCTTGTTCTTCTGCTAATCCTTTCTATGGTACTTATCAAATTAAAGAACTTGGCTTCAGTATGACTTTTGTTTCGGTGCTTAGCATTATTTACAGTGTGGCAAGAATTATTGCAAGTATATTTATAGGTAATCTATCCGACAAAAAAGGCTTTGCTTACTCAACTAAAATCTGCCTCTTTATTTCGTTAGTGGGTTTTGGTCTTAATATTTTCACAGTACCTGAAAACGGTATGATTTTATTTACCGGTCATATGATTTTAAAGGCGGTTTCTGCCGCAGGACTAAGCAGTGCGGCTATAAATTTAGTTTACGATTATATGGATTTAGATAAGCGAGCCGATGCTTTGGCGGTTACGCAAACTTTTGCAGGATTAATCGGTTTCTTTATAACCTTAGTAGTAAGTAAGCTTGTAGAATTCATTCAGGCTGAAGGAAATGTTTTTATGGGTATAAATATTTATGCTCAGCAGGTAACTTCTGTAATAAGTGTTATTTTCCATATTCTTTGCATTTTGTTCCTTATTTTTGTTATAGGAAAGAAAATGAAAAAAGTAAGCGCATAAAAAATTTTCCCGAGAGTGATCTCCCGGGAATTTTTCTTACTTTCATTCATTTATATTGCGTCCTTTACTTTTTTAAGGGCGCATTTTTCAAGTCTTGAGACCTGCGCCTGAGAAATACCTATTTCATCTGCCACGGTCATCTGGGTTTTGCCCTGCAAAAAGCGCATGGAAAGAATTGTTTTCTCCCTGCCCGAAAGCTTTTTCATTGCTTCTTTAAAGGATAATTCCTTCACAAAATCACTGTCGCTGCTGCCGCCTACCTGATCCATAAGGTAAATGGTGTCGCCGCCGTCGTTAAACACGGGCTCATAGAGGGATAAAGGCGCGCTTATGGCTTCTAAGGCTACCACCACATCCTCGCTTTTCATCCCGATATTTTCGGCTATTTCAAAAGGGCTTGGCTCCCTGCCTAAATCGTTCGTAAGCTTTTCCTTTGCCTGCATGGCTTTGTAGGCGATATCCCTTAGTGACCTACTTACCCTCAGGGAATTATTATCCCTTAAAAATCTTCGCACTTCGCCTATTATCATAGGCACGCCGTAGGTTGAAAACTGCACGCCCTGACTTAAATCGAAATTATCAATCGCCTTCATTAGCCCGATGCACCCAACCTGAAATAAATCGTCGGGGTTTTCACCCCTTGAATTAAAACGCTGAATCACGCTTAAAACAAGCCTTAAATTGCCTTCAATTAATTTGTCTCTTGCTTCTTTATCGCCGTTTTTGCTGAGTTTCAAAAGCCTTATGGTCTCGCTGTTTTTTAAAACCTTTAATTTAGCCGTGTTAACGCCGCAAATTTCCACCTTGGTTACCATACTTTTTTTACCTCCGCTTTCTTTATTGCTTTGGTATTAGTATCGGCAGAAATTAGGTTTATAAACAAAAAAGCTGCCTCACAAATGTGAAACAGCTTTTTATTTTACCTTTCCAAATTTCCGTGACCGTATCTTTTATCTATGTATTTCACGTATTCATAAGCGGATAAGTAATTTTCAGGATTTTTGATATCAAGGCTTTCTATGTCTGCTATGGAAAAATCTGCATCATGTATTACAAATTGCTCAAGTCTTTTATGACCTTTATAAGGGTACAATTCTTCTCCCAAAATCAAATATTTTTCACCGGAAGTTAAATCCACAAGCAAATTATCTATATACCAATATTCGAGCAGATAATCTGTATCGGGGTCATGCTTTATTGAAGAATTAATCAAAATCTCCGAAGTTACTAAATTATCCATCGCAGGTATCTTTACGGTAAATTCATCATTTATTTCAAATTCACCGAATATAATTTCAGTTACTTTAAATTTATAAGTATCCTTTTCTCCCGAAGAGATATACTGTGCTATAAGCGCCGTATCGCTATACTCTACACAGTATTCGGTTGATTTTAAAATTTGCTTATATTCCGCCGGATAATCATCAATAATACTATTATCGCTGATGGCTGAAATAATTACCACAATCGCTATTATAATTACGGTAGCTATACACATTCTAATTTTTTTCATAATTAATGGTACACCTGATACAAATGATTTTTATCACGTGAAGTTAATATGTAATTATTATTATATAAATTATGAAACATAACATCACTAGAGTTAGATGAATGCCCTCTCCAACCTAAGGCGTGACCTAATTCATATACAATCTGAATTTTTTAATTTGTTTTTTCCTCCTGAATTTAATTTTTGGAGTTTTTTGCTCTATATTACATTTATATATTAACATAAAGTATATTTATAATCAAGATGTTTCTTTATATCAATAAATTAAACCTGAAGGTCAGTTCCCTCAGGCTTTGCTTTTATTCTTTATTTAAAAATTCTGATAAGGCTTTTACTTTTTTCTACGGTTAAAACAAAAAGCCCCGCTTAACGGAGCCTTAAGAATAAATTAAAGTGTTAATTAAGGTTAGTGTTCAGGCTGATTTCATCCACGTCAATTTCGGTTACAAAAAGCTTCTGTGAAGAGGAAACTCTTGCCTCGTAGAAAACAAAAGCAGTATTTGTCACCTTGTTAAAACACACGTCGCTGTAGCCGCCGCGGAAAGAGTATTCTATTTTCTCCCAGCTTTCGCCGTTATCACGGGAAACTTTCAAGGTGTTATACATACGCACATCGGGGGAATCGCAGTTAGTAAATAAAATTCTTCCCCTGCCGTCGCTGCACATACCGCCCATACACCTTGGGTCATTCAGATTTATATCGTGCTTAAGATTTGTCCATCCGCTTATTCCGTTAGGGCTATAGGAAACCGCTCTTCTTGAGCCGCCCGAGAAGCTTCTGTCGGTATTTCTTGCATTAAAATACACTCTGCCGTCGCTAAGCTGACAAAGGCAGGATTCATTGGGGTCACTAACACCCTCATCGGGCAAAATTTCACCTGCGTGCCATGTGTTGCCGTTATCGTCGCTGTAAATTGTGGCGCACCTTGAAGGGCCGTGGGCAAAGGGGTCATTTTCATTTTTAGCAAGCCAAACAGGCACCAGAAATCTGCCGTTAGAAAGCATTGTGCCGTGGCCGGGACCCATGGCAATTACAGTCCACTTATAGGAACTAAACTCTTCACGGAAAACCTCGGTTAATTCCTTATCCTCGCTCCAAGTTTTGCCGTAATCATCTGAAAATCTATAAAAAACTCTATGATAATTTTCACAGTATAAAAGATGCAATCTCTCATTTTCTGCAATCATAACGGGGTTATTTAAAGTGTTTTTGCCTTCACCTGACTTTATAATCATTCTTTCCGACCAGGTCTGACCAAAATCGGTGCTTAATTTCATACCCAAATCTATCATCGCCCAGTCACTATTGCTTCTGCGCATTTCGTAGTAACATACAAGCACGCCTTTTTCGGTGGAAACTATGCCGGGGATTCTCTGGTCCTCGTATTTATAATTAACCAAATCCCTTTCATCCGCTTCACCTGTATATTTTAAAGCGGCGTCCTCTATTAAATAAGTATTTTTAAATTTCATTTTTTCATTCACTCCAATAAAAAAGGATACGCAGTTGCCTGTGTATCCTAATTATAGTATCTATTCACTTAAAAGTCCATTTCCAAAAAGGACAAATTTCAGAATTTATGTCCTTTCGGGAAAGGTTTTACCAAATAAACGTAAATAAAGGCTTATTTATAAATGCCCTCTTCCCACCAGACCTTATTCATAAGCTCGTATCTTTCAAGGGGAAGACCTGTATAAGCGCAGTTGGAAGTACAGAAAATGTAGCCCCAGCCGTCCATACCTTCTCTTAAGGATCTGCGTGTATCCTCCACTACCTGCTCTAAAGTACCCGTCTGCAATAAACCGCAGTTAACGTTACCGCAAAGGGCAACCTTATCGCCGTAAAGTCTCTTAACTTCTTTAAGGGAGACACCGCCCTGAGGGTCAAGGGAGTGAAGAGCATCGGGGCCGCACTGCACCATCTGATCTAAGATAGGCATAATGTTGCCGTCGGTGTGCTTAATGGAATAGAAGCCCATTTTTCTGTACTCGTCAATGGACTTTTTAAGGTAAGGAGCAACAACCTCGCTGAACATATCGGGAGAGAAGAAGGGGTTTACGTTAAAGCAGTAGTCACTGCAGAGGCAGAAAGCATCCAGAAGTCCCTCTTTCTTTGCCATTTTTTCGGCAAATTTAAGGTGCCAGTTAAGTCTTTCTTCGGCTTCTTTCTTCACGCCCTCGGTATCCTCGTAAAGGCGCTCTGTAAATTCCATCATATTGTTGCCGTCGGGCATACTGAAGGTGGGGTCACCGTGCATCATAAGGAAATATTTATCGCCGCTTTTTTCTCTTATGGATTCCAAAAGGCGCACCGTGTTATCGAAATCACCGGGATTGGGATGCACAAATATAGCGCTGTGGTGGTATTTTTCTGCAATTTCAATGTAAGTATCGGCGCAGTAATCAATATGAAGCTTCTTTTCTGTGTCGCTCATCTGATTCCACTGACCGAAAGTCTGCTGGGAGGGGTGGATTTTACCGATTGATTCTAAAGTAAGGAAGAAAACAAGCTCAAAAGTGGGGCAATGGCCCTCAATGGGCTGACGCTTAAGAGCTTTTATAAAGCGTTCTCTCTCTGTCATTTTAAATACCTCCTTAAATAATTATTCAAAATACATATTATCCATAAATCTTTCTGAGAACGAGGGATGGGCGGAAAGATCTATATACTCCGTGTTTTTAATAAAACAGCTTAAATCGTTATTTTCAAGTGCGTATTTTATACTGCCCAAAAGGCTGCTGTTATTTAAGGGAACACACTTCTCTTTAAGGGCTTTGGGTAAAAGTCCTACGTAAACGGCGTTATCGATATTTATATGGGAGGAAAATCCTCCTGAAATATAGAGCTTATCCACGTTTTCAAGTTCAATTCCCTCAATTTCCGCCAGAGTTTCCACCGCGCTTAAAACAGCGGACTTGGCAAGCTGGAACTGACGGATATCGCGGCCGTTTAAGGTGACGCCCTCGCTGATAGTAAATTCATCCTCTTCCATAAATCCCGTGTCGTCAATAATTTCTTCACGGCGAAGAGCAGAAATAATATCTATAAGGCCCGTACCGCATATACCTATAGCTTTTTTATTTCCTATAGTGGTAAATTTATTTTCGCCCTTAACAATATCAAAGCTGTTTACTGCGCCTTCGCTGCCGCTCATACCGCAGGATATATTTGCGCCCTCAAAGCAGGGGCCTGCCGCCGCCGCGGTGCACAGAGCTTTTTTATTATTATAAAGCACTACCTCAGCGTTGGTACCAAGGTCAATAAGCAGGTAATATTTATTTTCATCGGGGAGGGATGTTAAATTCATACCTGCCACTATGTCGGCGCCTACAAAGCTACTTACACCGGGCAGAGTAATTACCTTCAAGGGCATATTTATGCCTAAACTTTCGCTCTCAAGAGTTTTGCTTTCTAAAAACGCAGGAGTATAGGGAGCAACACCTATAGAAGTGCAATCCACATTCAAAAAGAGATGGAGCATTGTGGTGTTGCCTGCCGCATAAAGGGTATTGACCCTGCTTAAATCGTAAATCTCGCTGAATTTTGAAATAAGCTTATTAATAGCCTCAATAAGCACCTTTTGCATATCGCTTAAATAACCGTCACGGCACTTTTCTATACGGGAAATAACGTCCGCACCAAATGAGCGCTGGGGGTTATCTGCAGTAAAAACTTTTACGGTCTCGCCGTTTTCGCAGTCTGCAAGAGCTAAAGCAAGAGTGGTGGTGCCTATATCCAACACAAAACAGCCTTTGCCGCTGAAAGCTAAGGTCTCAGCGGCTCCGGTTATACTTTGAATATTTGAATTTTCTGAAAGCTCAACTTTTACGTCGCTTTCAAGCACGTACTTACAGGAGCGTTTTTTCTCACCGTTTACAAGTACCTCGCACTTACCGCAGGTACCGTTCCCCGCGCAGAGCGTATTTACTCTGTAACCGTTTTCCCTCAGTACGGCTGAGAGGATATCGCCTTTTCGGGCTGTAATTTTTTTACTTTCACCGCCTGAAAAAACTTCAATATTAATATTATTCATAAAGTTTTTTAACTGTACTGAAATATGCATCTAAGTTTTCCCACTTAGCCTCGGCAGGAATATCGCATCCTGATGAGAGCATAAAGTTATCATAACCCTTGCACTTTTCAAATACTTCTCTTGTAGCCTTTTCTATAGCTTCGGGAGTGCCGTTTTTAAATAAAACGGGGTCAACGTTACCCATTACTACGCTATCCTCGGGCATAAGAGGAATCATCTTGCTTAAATCTATGGCATTACCGAAATGGTAAATATCTGCGCCCAAAGAAGCTATGGTATCCGCCATTGCTATGGTGTTATTGCCGCAGTTGTGGTAAACGAATACGAAATTATCGTCTGCCACCGCGTCAATAATCTCTTTAACAAAGGGAGTGGAGAATTCCTCGCACATATCGGGTGAGAGCATACCGGAAGCAGGCTCAGCCATAATAACGCCGTCGGCACCGGCTTCTTTAAATGCCTTTAAGTAATTAATAAGGAACTCTGTGCACTTTTTAACAAGCACCTTAACGTTATCGGGGTCATCGTAGCAGCTCATCATAAGCTCCATCATATCGAAGATTCTGCCTGCTAAGGAGTAAGGACCGATAACACCGCAGAAAACGGGAATGTCGGTAATAAGTTCCTTGGCTTTTTTAACGCCTTCAATATAGATGTTTGTTCTGCCTGCGCCGATTTCGGGCACTTCTACGGTATCGGCTTCACTGATATCCTCGATAACGGGAGCGATAACCGCGGGAACTTCGTTCTCTTCGAATTTAACCTCGGCGCCGAAAGCTTCAGCCTCAACTGAAAGGTCCATCATATTGAGAGCTGCACCAACCTCACATCTTTCCTTAATGGCCACCATACCCTTAGCCTGATTTTCCGCGTTACTGATAAGCGCGTTAACAGAAATACCTAAAAGCTGAGTGGAAGGGAAAGAAAGAATGGGCAAGGTTTTACTTTTATTTTCAAGAATTTTCTGTACGGTCTTTTTCATAAATCAATTATGCCTTAAAGAAGGAAAGTGCAACTTCAGCAGCGGAAGCAGCATCGGATGTGTAAGCATCTGCACCGATCTCATCAGCGAATTCCTGAGTAACGGGAGCACCGCCAACCATAACCTTAACCTGATCTCTGATGCCTGCAGCTTCTAAAGCCTTGATAACTTCTGCATGGTAAACCATTGTTGTAGTAAGAAGGGAGGAAAGACCGATAACCTTAGCACCGTTTTCCTTAACAGCTTCAATAATCTTATCAGCTTCAACGTCAACACCGAGGTCAATGCACTCAATACCAACGCCTTCAAACATCATCTTAACAAGGTTCTTACCGATATCGTGGAGGTCGCCCTTAACTGTGCAAACAACTGCCTTGCCAACGGGCTCAACGCCTTCAGCAGCAAGATAAGGCTTAACGATAGCTGTACCTGCGTTCATAGCTCTTGCAGCGATTAAAACTTCGGGTACGTAAACTTCGTTGTTCTTGAACTTCTCGCCAACCTCGCTCATACCTGCAATAAGACCTTCGTTAAGAATCTCTTTAGCTGTTACGCCTTCTTCTAAAGCCTTCTTAACTAATTCCTGTACCTGTGCTCTTTTGCCCTTCTGGAGAGCTAAGCTGATTTCATTTGTGATTGACATAATAATACACCTCATTTAAATTTAGTTTAGTTTTTAGTTTCGTTTTCTTTTATCATACCCTTTAAGCTTCATAAATTCAATAAACTATTTTAATTTATGAATTTAACTATTTGAATGTAAAAAGGGCATAATGTTCACTGAATAAATAATACCATACATTTTTTAAAAATAAAATATGGTTTTCTCTCATTTTAATGTTTTTCCTGCAACGCAACCACATAGTTTTTTAGTTTTTACAAGTTTTAAGGCTATTGACATTTATATCCGCTTATTTTAAAATAGAATCAAATGAAACTATATTAAATAAAATATTATAAAATGAAAGGAAGAATATTATGAGCAAAGAAAAAGCAAAGGTTTATTTTTCTAAAACCATCACACCGGGTGAGGTTTTAAAACTCTACAAGCTTTTAAACAAGGAGCTAAAAGGCAAGGTTGCCATAAAGGTTCATTCAGGCGAAAAGGGTAACCAGAACTTTTTGCGCCCCGATTTCTGGAAGGAAGTAATCAACTTTGTGGGCGGCACCGTTACAGAGTGCAACACAGCCTACGCAGGCGAAAGAAACACCAGCGAAAAGCACTTCAAGCTTATTGAGTACCACGGCTGGAACAAATATTTCGACGTTGACCTTCTTGACGCTGAAGGTCCCGACAAGGTTCTCAATATTCCCGATGGCAAGGTAATCAAAAAGAATTACGTGGGCAAGAACATAGAAAATTACGACAGTATGCTGGTGCTCTCCCACTTTAAGGGTCACCCCATGGGCGGCTACGGCGGCGCATTGAAGCAGCTTAGTATCGGCGTGGCTTCTTCCTTCGGTAAAGCCTATATTCACGGCGCAGGCGAGCCCGAGAAAATCTGGACTGCCGACCACGATTTATTCCTCGAAAGTATGGCGGACGCCGCAAAGAGCGTGGTGGATTACTTTAAGGGCAATATCGTTTACGTAAACGTAATGAAAAATATGAGCGTAGACTGCGACTGCTGCGCAAAGGCAGAGGACCCCTGCATTAAGGATATAGGCATTCTGGTTTCCGATGACCCCATCGCTATAGACCAGGCTTGTATCGATCTGGTTTACGCCTGCTCAGACCCCGGCAAGCCCCACCTGATTGAAAGAATCGAAAGCCGTAACGGCGTTCACACCATCGAAGCCGCCGCAACCCTCGGCTACGGCACAAGAGATTACGAGCTCATCGAGGTATAATAACCTTCCCCCACTGTAGGGGCTGGCGCCCTCGACAGCCCGTTAAATTATCACAAAATCAAAAGGAGGTAGATTTAAATCTATCTCCTTTTTTGTGTGCCTTTATTTTTTCTTACATTACGTCAACATACAGAAGTTAAAATTTGCAAGTAAATTACCGCATAAACGTCGGTCCTGTCCTTACGATGTTTTTAATATTTTTCACTTTATATCGGCGACCATTGGTTGTCCGCCCAAAATACATCTAATCTCACGGACCGCCAATGGCGGCCCCTACAAACGAAATATCAAAAAAACCGCACAAAAACGTAGGGGAGGCAAATTTGCAAGCAAATCGCGGTCTCCCTTTTATGTTTACCGCTAATTTTAAAGAGAGGGGTGACCCCCTCCCCTACGATTATATTATATAAATAATTCTCACAATTCTTTAACGTAAATAATTTCCTCGGCGTCCTGCATTGGTGGGAAAAATCCCCCTGCCTTCTTATAACCGCGCTTTTCGTAAAAAATATAGGCGCTTTCGTCCGCCTGGGTGCTGGTCATCACGTGGCTGTAGCCCATTATTTTCATATCGCTTTCCCATTTGTCCATCATCTTTGTACCAAAACCTTTATTTCTGTAATTTTCATCCAGAATTATCAAATCAAGAAAAGGAATGGTCTGCCAGAAAAAACCGTAGCGCAGCACCCCCACCACCGGGTCTTTAAGGCGATGGTTTAAACCACCGTTTTTAACAGAATCGTCAATAAGCACGTAGACCTGACCATTATGCATACACTCCCCCAAGGCTTCGGGCGGAATGTGGGAATCAAGCTTCATTATTTTATTTTTCTCCCTGCCAAAAGGCAAACGTATCTCCAAAACAACCACCTTCCTTTACTTAATTATAGCTTTTGTGAAAAGGAAAAGCAATAAAACAAGGATATTTAAAATTTATCCGCCGAAATAAATTAAAATCAATAAACAAAATTTTCTTGTAAGTATCCTTAAACAGTGCTATACTGAATATAACAAAATATATTTTCGGGAGGAAATAAACAATGAACGCAATCAAAAAGTATTTAGCAGAATTCATCGGCACATTCGTTCTGGTTTTCTTCGCTTGCGGTACAGCTTGTGTAGTAGGCTGCAGCGCGGCAAACGGAACAGGCTACCTTTTAACAGCCCTTGCATTCGGTCTGGTTATCGTAGCTATGGCTTACTCCATAGGTAACGTTTCCGGCTGCCACATCAACCCCGCTGTTTCCATCGCAATGCTTATAAACGGCAAGCTCACCGTGAAGGACTTTATCGGCTACGTAGCTGCTCAGTTTATCGGCGCTATTGCAGGCGCAGGCGCACTTTCTCTCTTCGTTGGTGTTGAGAGCGGTCTGGGCGCAAACGCACTTTTCAACGGCAATATCCTTCTTTCACTTCTTATTGAAGTTATTCTCACCTTCGTATTCGTAATCGCAATTTTAGGCGTTACTTCCAAGGTAGAAAACGGCGCAGTAGCAGGTATTGTAATCGGTCTTACACTTACACTGGTACATATTTTAGGCATCAGCTTCACAGGCACATCCGTTAACCCCGCCCGTTCCTTCGGTCCTGCCCTTTTAGTTGGCGGCGACGCACTTATAAACGTTTGGGTATTCATCGTAGCTCCCCTCATCGGCGGCGCTCTTGCTGCTATCGTTTACAAATTCCTTGCAAGCGAGAAATAATCAAACCAAATAAAACAAAGAATCCGCCGGGAAACCGACGGATTTTCTTTTTACTGATTTTAGGGGAGCTTGTTGCCAGCTGCAAGATAAATCTTGTACCATTCATCGTGAGTGATTCTGATATCGCTTGCCTTAATGCAGTCAGCAAGTCTATTTAGATTTGTGGTACCTGTTATAGGCTGCATTTTAGCAGGGTGGCGGAGAATCCATGCAATCGCCATAGTAGTGGTAGAAACAGAATATTTATCAGCAATTTCTTTAAGAACCTTATTAAGCTCGGGGAACTTTTCGTTATCGATAAAGCAGCCCTCAAAGAAACCGTACTGCATAGGTGACCAAGGCTGGATGGTTATATTATTGAGTCTGCAGTAATCAAGCACACTTCCGTCGCGGTTGATTGCAGGGTCGTTATACATATTTACGTTGATGCCTGCCTGTACCATAGGTGCGTGCATAATGCCATACTGAAGCTGATTTGCACAAATAGGCATATCCATAGCACTCTGTAAAAGCTGCATCTGATAGGAATTCTGATTAGAAACGCCGAAGTGACGAACCTTGCCGGATGCTTTAAGCTTATCAAAAGCCTTGGCAACCTCCTCGGGCTCCATAAGTGCATCGGGGCGATGAAGAAGGAGAACGTCGATATATTCTGTATTAAGTCTCTTTAAGCTGCCTTCTACAGAATTAATAATGTGGTCGTAAGAAAAATCATAGCTGCCGGGACGTATACCGCACTTTGTCTGGATAATTACCTTATCACGCATAGAAGGTGTAATAGCCTTACCGAAAACCTCTTCGCTCTTGCCTGAGCCGTAAATATCGGCATGGTCAAAGAAATTAGCACCTAAACTGAGGGCAGTATCTACGAAAGCGGAAGCTTCCTTTTCGCCCATACCGCTTATTCTCATACAACCTACTGCTACTGTAGGAACCTGCATACCGCTTTTACCGAATTCAATTTTGTACATAATAATTTACCTCTCTTTTAATTTTAATCATAATAACCGGGCACAACCTTTTCGGCTCTTAAAAGATATGTATTGTAATTTTCGGGGTCGCTTTCGTCAATTTCGAAAACTCTGAAGCCGCGCATATCGTCGTCGTTATATTCATCGTAAGCCATAGCGGAATTAAAACCAAGCTCAATGCCGCAGTAGGTGGCGGTGTAATCGTTAAGATGGTCGTGACCTACGTAAATACCCTTAACGTCACCTCTCATAAGTGCCGCTGTAAATAAACCGTGGTTTAAATCACCGCAGGCAACGCCTTCTCTTGCTTCGCCTTTAAATTTCAAATTCGGCACTTCGCGGTTTCTAAGCATAACAAGATGCTCGGGAATCGGGATGTGGAAATACATAATGGAGGGAATTTTTCTGCCGCAGTACTTTTCAAGCTCCTGTGAGGACTGATAATACCACATAGCCTGGTCAAAGGCAGGCATATCGTAGCCGTGGCCACTGTAGGCGGGATTTTTAAGGCAAATAACGTCGTTTTCTGTGTAATTTTCGTGTTCGTAATCTGCAAGACCTATAATACAGCCTGAATCAAGGCCCCAGATGTTAAATAAAATTTCCTCGCTGTCGCTTGCTTTAATAGGAATCATGTGGTTGCTTGTACCTCTTATATCTGCGCTGCAGCTTTTGGAGATGCAGTTCTTATAGGATTCAAAAACAGGCTGCAGGAGTCTGTTTTCATAGGCACCCTCACGCTCGTGATTGCCGTAAACGTTAGCCCATGGGATATTATTTGTTTCGAGATATTCGGTTATATCGGTAAGAAAAGTTCTTACTTCCTCTTCGGTTTTAAGGTTTGCTCTTATATCGAACATATCGCCGCTGAAAAGCACCAGATCGGGCTTCAAATATTCAAGCATAGCGTTTAAATCGCGTTTTAATTTGGGGTTATACTTTTTGCCGCCGTGCAAATCGGAAATCATAGCTATTTTAAATTTACCGTCTTTAAATCTGAGTTCCTTTTTTAAATATAAATTTTCACTGAGCATATTTTATTCCTTTCTTATTCCTTGTTCTTTGTTTTAATCATAGAATGGCAGGCAGCATTTGTCAATGAAAAATTTCCTTGCTATGTCAACAGTCATATTCATATTTTACGATAGTTAATACAAAAATCAAAACCTCACAAAAGTGAGGTTTTAGTATTACACTAAAATTATTTATAATAGAAATACAATCTCTCTTAATCTTCAATAATACTTAGTATCCAATTCACCCAACCACTAACAGTAGATGCGCGCCTTTCATATGTACTATCTGATTTCACATTATACAGATTACTGTTTTTCATAATATTAACAATGGTTTTCATATTAGGCATTTCGCCACTTTGTAAATGCAATTTTAACACTTCACTAAAAACTTTATGCTTTAAAATCTGTTTTACTATTAACAATTGACGTTGTTTATAACTTTGAGAAAATATATACTTTCCGTAATCTGATATTTCAAAATTTATACCATCACTTATATCTTTATCAATAAGAGATAAATATCTACACGCATCAGTATAATAATTAGTTTGCCTTTCATCAAATAAATATTCTGCAGTTATATCTTCTTTACTTAAAGACTTCTCATATAATAATTCTAACAGATTTATGATACGCGACATATTATTTGCTTGTGGAAACGCAATGTCTGGTTCTTCAATAGTATTAGTTGTTTTTAATATATGCTCAACATCTGATAAGTTGATTTGTGTTGATATAATATAATTTTTCTGCTTTACTAATCTTAATGAGTTATAATCCTTTGGATCATCAAACTTATATTGATATAAATAGAATACACCGTTTGTAAATACTAGAAAAACAGTTTTCACTTGCTTATTTACCTTGTTTTCCCAAGTTCTGTAAGGATAATATAATTGTCTTATTAAGAAATCATTAGAAAGTTCACGTTTTGCTTCAAAAAGCGACAAATACTCTACCCCTTCATAAGCGGCATCAATTTCTATCTGTGAATTATTAACACAAATTGATTTTATACCTGTTTTTGTTTGTATATTAAAATCGAAGTTGCCAGACCCCATTCTTCCGCTTACTGTTGAAACAATAGCTTCGTCTTCTAAAAAATCACTGAGGATTCCGCAAGCTTTTGCACAATTTAATGCTATAGTCTCGCTAAAAATAAAATCAGGCATTAAGCTTTGTATATATTCTGGAATGGAGACTCTCTCTATTAACTTAGTAGGCTCATCAAATTCTTTATATGCCGAAAATGAAGAAATAATATATTCTCCACGTGAAATAGGTAATATCGACAAATTATTCTCAGCAAACAACTTAGGTAAATTAGCTTTATGATCAAATTTTGTCATTAACCTTGGTTCTCGAAATTCTCTAATTTGATCAGCTGTAATTATAAAACTACCACTTTTTTCAATTTTGTCGATTATTTTGTATTTATTAAATAACAAACTCCATGCATTATCATTCAATCCCATAATTAGTAACTATAACCTCCTCAACTGCGCCTCTTTTTAATCCATTTGAATTAACCGAACGATTTGCTTTAACAATAGAAATGTTATAATCTTGATACAATTCTTTTATGAAATCTGTAGCGGAATTTGATAACATAAACTTCACATTTCGTTTTGTAAGATCATCGCAACACTTTTTTAATCTAATCTGCTCATTACGATTAAATCCACCTTTGTCATATCCTGTAAAATTAGCGGTATCTGAAATAGGATCATATGGGGGATCAAGATATACAAAGCAACCTTTTTTTACATTTTCTAAAATACTCTCAAAATCTTTACTATAAAATTTAATCTCATTAGAATTAAGATATTTACTCACTGCTTTTAAAACAGGTGCATTTATTATATTAGGATTTTTATAATGTCCAAATGGTGCATTAAATTCTCCTGATGAATTAACACGAAACAATCCATTATAACAGGTTTTATTTAAATATAATATTCTCGAAGCTTTTTCGACTCTAGACAAATTTTGATATGCTTCTTTATTTCTATCTATATCGCGCAATTTATAAAAATAATCTGAAGAATTTTCATGTTTTTCTAGTAACTTTATAAGTTCATCAACACTATCACGAACCACTTCATATACATTTATCAAGTCCTTATTTATATCATTAACAATAGCTTTTTTGGGTTGAATAGAAAACAAAACTGCCCCACCACCTAAAAAAGGTTCGCAATATGATGAAATTCTCTTCGGTAACAATGGAGTTATATCATTTAACAATTGTCTTTTGCCTCCAACCCATTTAACAATAGGAGCGACTAAAGTATTTTTTGACAAAGCTCTCTCTCCTTACAAGATAATACAAATTAATTATATCAAACAATAGTTATTTTCGCAATTATTTAATTTCAAATAAATATAAATCTCTATATCCATATTGCGCGAGATTACTCTTTTTCTTTTATTTCGTTTTCCTCTTTTGCTTCCGCCTTTTCTTCAAGCCTTATTTCCCAATGGATAATGAAAGCCATTAAGGCGCGGATTACAATAACCACGCCGAGAATTGCAAGTTCTTCTAAATTGTGAATGATTACGGTCTTAATAATTTCGGCACCCATT
Source organism: Oscillospiraceae bacterium (assembly GCA_015065615.1). Classification (GTDB taxonomy): domain Bacteria; phylum Bacillota; class Clostridia; order Oscillospirales; family Acutalibacteraceae; genus SIG603. Next base: position 42,705 of record SVPY01000023.1, read on the forward strand.
TTAAATTCCAAAGCAAGTGAGAGAGCCTTGCCTAAATCAATTGCCACGTGGAAGGGCTTTTTGTGAATTATAAGCTTCACAAGACCCACGATAGCACGGATAGAACCGATAATAATGATGATAATACCGATTAACTCCAGAATTCCTGCGGATATTTCCGCAAGAGGGTGAAGAAAACTTTTTAACGATGATACTAAATATTCCATTCTTTTAACCTTCCCTTTATTTATTCTTCAAGAAGCGCCATGGCTTTAAGGTATTTTTCCCGTCTTTTCAAAGCTTTTTCGTCCACCTTATCAAATCTTGTTAAATCACTGTTATGTTTTAAGTCCGCAAGTTTTACTTTTCTTGCTATTTCGTTATTTTTTATTTCTTTAACGTAGTCCATATACTCTACGCCTTCTTCGTGGGTCATTAAAGTAATGGCATCGGTAACTTCATTCGAAAATCCCATAGCTTTCAAATCTTCTATAGTTAAGTTCGTATCCTCCACCACGTCGTGAAGAAGGGCAACTACAGTACATTCCTCGCTCTCCATTTGCTCAGCAAGGTGAAATGGGTGAAAAACGTAAGGTAAAGAGCTTTTATCAAGCTGGTCCTTGTGTGCTTCAAAGCAAAGTTTCAAGGCTTTTTTAGTTTCAGAAGTATAAATCATATTGTTCCCCCAAAAACTTTTATTATGGTGTAATTATATCACAAATAAGTTTTGGTGACAATATTAAGAGTAGGTCAAGACAAGAACCAAATAAGAGAAAAAACAAAAATCCCTGCCGATTTCTCAGCAGGGAAATTTATTATTAATTAAGCTAAACTATAATCCTGAAAATTATTTCTTCTCAGCGATAGCAGCCTGTGCAGTATAGCATCAAGGGATGACTTTTTACCACACTTACCAACGGTTGTGATTATACCATTCTGATTTTCGTTTTTCAATAGGTTCGGGAAATATTGTTGTAATTCAGTCAA
>SVPY01000024.1 GCA_015065615.1 Oscillospiraceae bacterium
ATGGGTGCTGATATGAACCAGTGTATCAAGGCATTCAACGAAGCTGAAAGCTACAACGGTCCTTCTCTCATCATCGCATACGCTCCCTGTATCAACCACGGTATCAAGGGCGGTATGGGCGTATCTATGACAGAAGAGAAGAAGGCAGTTGCTGCAGGTTACTGGCATAACTTCCGCTTCGATCCTCGCCGTGCTGATCAGGGCCTCAATCCCTTCCAGCTTGACTCTAAGGCTCCTTCCGCTTCTTACCGTGACTTTATCATGGGCGAAGTTCGTTACAACAGCCTTACACGTGCATTCCCCGAGCGCGCAGAAGTTCTCTTCCAGAAGGCAGAGAAGTATGCAGCCGAGAAGTACGAGAAGCTCAAGAACATGGCTGAATAATTTGAAATTCTTAACTGATTTTAAATTTAAAATAGCTTCATAAATAATTAAATTATGCGTCAGGGTTACGAAAGTTTCCTTGGCGCATTTTTTACGTCTTTATTCTCAGGCTCCTGCATAAAATTAGTAAAAAAGATGTGAGGGGTTTGAAAGAAGCGATGGATAATAAATACTATTTAAAAAGTATAAAAGATTTATCGGAGATTTTGGGTACCGATATAAATTCGGGTCTCAGTATAAGCGAAGCTGAACTGAGGCTTAAAAAATACGGTAAAAACATAATTGAGAGCGGTAAAAAAAGAGGAATAATTTATAAATTTTTCTCCCAGTTTAAGGATGTTATGATTATAATCCTTCTTATTTCCGCTTTTATATCATTTGCTTTAAACGCATACAGCGGCGAAGGAAACAGCGACGCTTTTATAATTTTATCTATAGTTATAATTAACGCGGTTATCGGCACAATTCAGGAATATAAGGCAGAAAAAGCCATTGAAGCATTAAAAAAGCTTACACCCCGTAAAGCCACGGTAATAAGAAACGGCAGAAAAACTGAGATCGACGCCGAAAATATAGTTAAAGGCGACCTTATCGTATTGAAAAGCGGCGACGTATGCCCCTGTGATATTAGGCTTACGAAAACCGTGGAGCTATACAGCGAGGAATCCTCCTTAACGGGCGAAGCGGATGCGGTATATAAATCCGAAAATTATGTAGGAAAAGAAACCGATTCCCTCTCACAGAGGAAAAATACGGTCTTTTCCGGCAGCAATATAGTATCAGGTCACGCCATAGGTATTGCCGTAAACACGGGTATGGAGACTGAAATCGGTAAAATTGCCGCTATGCTTAAAAAAGAGGATGCCCCAGAAACGCCCCTTTCAAGAAAGCTTAACTACACGGGCAAAATCCTCTCAATGCTTATAATCGGTATATGCGCGGTAATTTTTGTTCTGGGCATTATAAGAAATTATAACGCAATAAATATGCTTATGCTCTCCATAAGTCTTGCAGTAGCTGCCATCCCCGAGGGCTTAACGGCGGTGGTTACCATTGTGCTTTCCTTAGGGGTAAAAAGAATGGCGAAAAAGAAAGCCATTGTAAGAAAGCCTCTTGCAGTTGAAACTCTGGGCAGTACCACCGTTATATGCACAGACAAAACGGGCACCTTGACGGAAAACAAAATGACAGTAACGAAAATCTGTGACGCCGTAAATTACCTTGAAAAAAATGAAGATAAGAAAAATATCCTTCTTCTGGCTTCTCTTTGTAACGATTCCGAGATAAGCCCCGAAGGTAAAGTGAAAGGCACGCCTACTGAGAAAGCAATTACCGAAGCGTACCTTAAAGAAAACTATAAGCTCAATAAAACCTACAAAAGAATAGGGGAGATACCTTTTACTTCAAAGCGGAAAATGATGACCACGGTGCATAATTTTGATGAAAAGTACCTCGTAGTCTCAAAAGGCAATCCATCCGTAATTTTAAATAAATGCCTTTATTTTGAGGAAAAGGGAAAAATAAAAAACCTCGGTACCGAGGCTTTAAGGAAAATTGAAAATAAAAATAAGGAAATGGCAAACAGCGCGCTGAGAGTAATTGCGGTCGCAAAGAAAATTACCGATAATATAAACGTAAATGATGCATCTATTGAAAGCGGACTTATATTTATGGGGCTTATCGGTATGGAGGACCCGCCGAGAAAAGAAGTGAAAGCCGCTGTTAAAGCCTGTAAAAACGCAGGCATCAAACCTATAATGATTACGGGCGACCAGCCTTTAACTGCCTTGGAGATAGCCAAAAGAACGGGAATTTACGATGAAAAAAGCGGCAGTAAGCTTATGACAGGCGCTGAGCTCTGCAGATTAAACGAAAAAGAGCTTTCAAAAATAATTGATGAATATTCAGTATTCTCTCAGGTAAGCCCCGAGGATAAAATGAAAATTGTAAAAGCCTACGAAATTAAAGGGGAAGTAGTTGCCATGACTGGGGACGGCGTAAACGATGCCCCTGCTTTAAAAGCCGCCGATATAGGCTGTGCAATGGGCAGAAACGGCACGGAGGTTGCCAAAAGCGCCGCGGATATGATTCTTACCGACGATAATTTCGCAACGATATACGCGGCTGTAAAAGAGGGCAGAACTATCTTCCAGAATATAAGAAAGACCATTCACTTCCTTATTTCCTCCAATATAGGCGAAATACTTGTTATCTTCACCTCCTTTATTTTATCTATGCCCGTACCGCTTTTGCCCACCCAACTTCTTTTTGTAAATTTGATTACCGATTCTTTCCCCGCCTTAGCTTTAGGGGCAGGCAAAACGGATGAAGAAAATATGAAAAAGGAGTTTCTGAGTAAAAATAAGGACGTATTATCCCTATCAATGTGGTTCAGTATTTTTATTGAGGGCGCCTTTATCGGTGCGCTTTCTCTTCTTGCCTTTATAATCGGCAGAAATTATTTTGACTCAAACCCCTATGAACCCATAATAGGCAGAACCATGGCGTTTTTGGTATTAAGCATTTCTCAGCTTGTTCATTCCTTTAACGTAGCAAGCGAAAAGAGCATTTTCAGTAAAAAGAGAGTAAAAAATAAAAGTCTTTTTAAAAGTAACCTTGTTTGCGCCGCCTTAATGGTGCTTGTTGTAACCGTTCCTGCGCTTTCTTGTTTATTCTCGGCAGTCGCTCTCGATTTACATAGCTGGGCGGTCGTAATAATTCTGTCCCTTTGTCCCTTAATAGTGGGGGAAACCGAAAAGCTTATAATGAAATAAAAATAGAAACCTCCGAACTTAAATTCGGAGGCTTTTGTTATTTTACGGGATTATTTTCGCAGGTGTTAATTACTTTACCCAGAAGTGTGATAAGCATTACCTTTTCGTCGTCAGTAAGTTCATCAGTTACAAGTGCATTCCATTTAGCTAAATTATCCTTAATAATAGGAACGAGCTTTTCGCCGGCTTCTGTAAGGAAGAGGTTATTCTGCCTTCTGTCGTTCTCGTCTGTTTTTCTTACAAGATAACCTAATTCTTCGAGGCGGTTGGTTCTTCTTGCAATAGTACATTTATCGATATTCATGTGGCAGGCAACAGCATCCTGACTTGTACCGGGGTGGTGATGAACGTAGTTTACCATCATAAACATCAAGCCCTGAAGATCATATTCCTTAAGTTTTTCATTCATATACTTTGTTTTATGGCGGTAAAGGAATGTAGAAAATCTGCTGAGTTTTCTTGCGTAGGTGTCAAAAAATTCGTTGTTCATCGTTTTACCAACACTTTCTTTTAATCTATATATAAATTATATTTCTGAATCTTGCCTAAGTCAATATAAATTTTGTGAAATTTTTAAAATTATTGACAAAGCTTCTTAAATCCTTTAATATTACCTTTAGTTTTGTGTTATATGATATGGAATGAAATGAAAAAAAGGAAAATTTAAAAATGGCAAAAAATGAAATGTTAAGATTCATAAAAGAGCTTAAGGGCAATCCCAAAGCCTGCATAATTACAGAGCCTTTGTGGTACATTCCTTTTAATCTCTACTCGCCGTTTGCGTCTATTTATATGTATAAATTAGGTGTATCCGATTTTCAGATAGGCGTCATATTGAGCATCGGTCTTATTTTTCAGGTGCTTTTATCAATTGTGGGCGGTATTGTTACAGATAAATTTGGAAGAAGAAAAACAACGCTTATGGCCGACCTTTTAAGCTGGACCGTGCCTTGTCTTATCTGGGCGTTTTCTCAGAATTTCTGGTGGTTTATGATAGCCGCCGTATTCAACAGCTTCAATATGATTTCCGAAATTGCATGGTCAAGCTTATTCGTTGAGGATTGCCCCGAGGATAAACTTGTGTACGCATACTCATGGATTAATATTGCAGGAAGCGCCTGCGTTGTTATAATGCCTCTTTCATATTTTCTTATGCAGAAGTTCGATACGGTTGTAGTGATGAGGTGCCTCTATTTATTGGCGGCAATATCTATGACGGCTAAATTTATCTCCCTTTACCTTCTTTCAAGGGAGACTAAAAACGGCGTAAAAAGAATGGCGGAAACAAAAAACGTGCCTATAGGCAAGCTTCTTTTCGGGTATAAGGACGTATTTATAAAAATTATGAAGTCAAGAGAGATGCTCACGGCTCTTTTTATAATGCTTTCCTACAATATTACAAATACCGTTTCGTCCACCTTCTTCGGTCTCTACACTACCGAAACCTTGGGTATAGACGAAAGCTATCTTTCAATTTTTACAATGATAACCACCCTTGTGAGCATAATTATGATGTTTACGGTTCAGGGCAAATTAAACAGGCTGCCATTTATTCCCGTAATTATATTCGGCTACGTTCTTTTTATCGGCAACAACCTGCTTTTGATTTTCTGCCCCCAGTCCCAGGTATATATGATTTATTTATATAGCTTAATAAACGCCGTGGCAATTGCCTGCGTAACCCCCAGAAAAGATTCCCTTGCAGTGCAGTTTATAGATAAAAAGGAGCGCTCAAGAGTAATGGCGCTTATGAGCCTTATAATGATGGCAATTACCTCTCCCTTCGGCGCCCTTACGGGTATGCTCTCGGAAATCAACCGCACCTATCCCTTTATACTCGCCATAAGCATATTTATAATCACCTCTTTTGTAATAATTTTCTCAAAATCAGTAAGAAGGATAAATAAAACAGCCAATGAATAATCCTTTTAAATATTCAAACGACAATAAACTCTATCACACCTTAGCCTATCACAATAAAAGTCTCGGTATAAAAAGCCAAAAGGCTGTAATCGACGCAGGTTTAAGCTGCCCAAATATAGACGGCAAAGTCTCAAAAGGCGGATGTATATTCTGTGACGGCTCAGGCGGATATTTTACAAATAAAAATATAAGCATAAAAGAGCAGCTTGATAGGGAAATTGAAAGAATTAATAAAAAAACGCCCGAGGCTAAAATCACCGCTTACTTTCAGTCAAATTCAAACACCTACTGCGAATATGAAAAATTAAAAGCTATGCTTAACTTCTGCCTTGAAGATGAAAGAGTAAGCTTTATTTCCCTCGGTACAAGACCCGATTGCATAGACAAAACAAATATTAAAATTTTAAGCGAAGTAAACAAAATAAAGCCCATTACCCTTGAACTGGGTCTGCAGAGCGCCAAGGACGAAACCGCGCTTATTATTAACCGCGGCTATGATTACGCCTGCTTTTTAAATGCCGTGAAGCTTATAAAAGAAGAGGGGATAAGGCTTACCATACACCTTATTTGCGGACTTCCCGGTGAAACTCTCGAAGATATGAAAAATACCGCAAGAGAAATTGCTAAAATAAAACCCCACGGCGTGAAGATTCATCTATTACATATTATAAGGGGCACGAAGCTTCACAAAATGTACGAGGATGGGGAATATACCCCAATGGAGTTTGATGAATACCTTGAAGCCGCCGTAAGTATGCTGGAATTATTACCTGCCGAAACCGTTATTGAGCGAATTACTGGCGACGGCGATAAAAATAAGCTTATAGCACCCCTTTGGAGCCGCGACAAAATAAGGGTTTTGGGCAGTATTGATAAATTAATGGCAAAAAGGGAAACTTTTCAATCAAGACTTTACTTGCAAGAATGAGAAAAAAAGTGTATAATATAATAAATTCCGTAAAAATGAAAGGATTTTTCAAATAAATGAACAAATTACAGATTAAATTGGCGAAATATTTTCAAAATAACAATATTTATAAAATTCTTGTAATTTCACTTTTTGCAGTCTTTATAATTTTAGGCTTGTATTTCTCTCTCTTTGCCCCCGTGGAAAAGGAACCTGCAATGCAGGCTATCGAGGGTTATGATGAGGACGTGCTCATTATCGACGATATATACGTCGGTCAGCGCGATATTCCCAAATTCGATATTGAAGTAAGCAAGCTTGACCCACAGCTGTTTGAAGTAAAGGACAGTCAGGTATATTACCCCGACGCCAAGTTCGGTATCGACGTATCCGAGCATCAGGGTGAAATAGACTGGGAAAAGGTTAAGGAAAGCGGTATAGATTTCGTTATGATCCGTTCAGGCTTCCGCGGATATTCACGCGGCAGAATCAATCCCGATTCCTGCTTTGAAGAAAATATCAAAGGCGCTACCAACGCAGGTCTTAAGGTAGGCGTTTACTTCTTCTCTCAGGCTTTAACTACCGCTGAAGCCGAGGAGGAGGCAGCTCAGGTGCTTGAATCCATAAGAGGCTACGATATTACTTATCCTATAGTATTCGACTGGGAGCCCGTTGATGCCGAAAACGCAAGAACAAACGGCGCCGACGGTGAGCTTATTACCGATTGCGCCGCCGCATTCTGCAAAAAAATAACCAAGGCAGGCTATCAGGCAGGCGTTTACTTCAATAAGAGTCAGGCTTACGAGTTCTATAATCTGGAAAAACTTGCTCAGTACGATTTCTGGCTTGCAGAATATCAGTTGGTACCCAGCCTTTACTACGATTTCGATATGTGGCAGTATAGCTGTGAGGGCAGATTAAACGGTATTGAGACAAACGTAGACGTTAATATCTCCTTTAAAGATTACAGTAAATAATAAAAAGCCGGGCGCAGTTTTTTTGTGTCCGGTTATTTTTTTAATATCCCGAGATTTTAAAGCATAGAATAATCTATATTGAATGGAGGGATATTTATATGAGAATCAGATATTTTCCCGGCGCCAATACGTCGCAAGGCTTTGTTTCGCTTTTTCAGTACATAGCGCCGCCGTGGGAAAGTGAACATTTTACCTATGTATTAAAAGGCGGACCCGGTACGGGTAAAAACACCCTTATGAAAAAGCTTGCGGCTTTTGCTTCAAGCGCAGGATATACCGTTGAGGAATTTTCCTGCGCCAGCGACCCGGAAAGTCTTGACGCGGTAAGAATAAAAGAAAAAAGAATAATTATGTTAGACGGCACCGCGCCACATATAGTAGACCCCGTTTACCCGGGCGCGGCGGATAAGATTGTGGACTTAGGCTTTTTTAAAGATATAAAGGAACTTAAAAATAAAAAGGAGCGGTTAAAAAGGCTCACAAAGGAAAATAAGAGCCATTATAAGTTTGCCTATTCCTACCTTTCTTCGTCAAGAAAGCTTAAAGAAAGCGCCCTTGAAAGCGTGGAGGAAGCCCTCGATAAGGAAAGTATATTCGACCTGCTTTTAAATCTCTTGTGTAAAGTAAGCGAAACGGGTACTCTCAGCCGCTATCTTTTTGCCAAAACCTTCACACCCTTGGGAGCACTTGATTACACCGATAAAATAACGCGGGATAAAACCACCTATTATTTCGGCGGTCTTTCAGGCTATTTCTTTTTGAAATACGCAAACGAGCTGCTTCTGAACGTAAGAAAAACGGTACTTCCGGATTCAATTTTCCCCGAAAGCCCAATGGGCATAATCCTTCACGATACTCCCGTGGCGCTTATATGGGATATTACCTGTAATGAAAATACGGATTATTACCTAAGACAGCCGCCTGCAGAAATTAAAACCAATTTAAAAATAGCAAACGAGCTTGAAAATATAGCTTCGGAAGAAATTAAAAAATGCAAAGAAATTCACGACGAGATAGAGAGCATCTATAAAAATCACGTGGATTTTGAAAAGGTGGAAAAAAAGGCAGAGCAGATAATCGAGGAGATAGGATTTTAATTTAATTTAAGTTAAATTTTAGTATCAGCTTCATTTTGTTTTGGTTTAAAATTAAGTATTTATTTAATATAACCCTTGTTTTATTTTAAAAAAGATATTATAATTATCTAAATTAAGTAAAAGAAGGGTTTTTGTTATGTCAGCAGATAAAAAGCTTACCACACTTGTAGTTATGGCGGCAGGCATAGGCAGCCGTTTCGGCGGCGGTATCAAGCAGCTTGAGCCCGTTGGCCCCTCAGGTGAAATTATTATAGATTACTCCGTTTTCGATGCGGTAGAAGCAGGTTTTAATCGAGTTATGTTCATTATCCGTCACGATATTGAGAAGGATTTTAAAGAGAGAATCGGCTACAAAATAGAAGAAAAACTCGGTAAGGAAAATGTATTTTACGCATACCAGGAAACTAATATCGTAAATAAAAAGTTTTCGGATAAAGCTTCAATGCGCACAAAACCCTTCGGTACGGGTCACGCTGTGCTTATGTGCCGCGGTGCCTTAAATACTCCCTTTGCCGTAATCAACGCCGACGATTACTACGGCAAGGAAGCTTACAAAAAGGTTCACGATTACCTCGTTTCAAGCGACGGGGACTTCGAATACTGCATGGCAGGCTTCCGTCTCGGTAACACCCTTTCCGATAACGGCGGCGTTACAAGAGGCATTTGCTCCGAGGACGAAAACGGCAATATGATAAAGTGCGTTGAAACCAAGGAGATAAAGAAATTCGGAGATATGGCAAGGGCAGGTGACCTTATTCTTGACCCCAAGGTTTTATGCTCAATGAATATGTGGGGTTTAAAGCCTTCCTTCCTTGATATTCTGGAAGAAGGCTTCAGCGAGTTCCTTGAAGGAATAGAAGCGGGGGATAATAAGAGCGAATATCTGCTTCCCACCATAATCGGCAATCTTCTTGATGAAAAGAAAATAAACGTAAAGGTACTTCCCACGGAGGATACGTGGTTCGGCGTAACCTTTAAAGAGGATAAGGAATTTGTAAAGGAAAGCTTTAAAAAGCTTATCTCAGAGGGTGTTTACAGCGAAAATCTTTACGGCAAAAAATAATTTATAATTAATTAAAATTATTCTTGACAATTTACGCCGTTTGTACTATAATCTATTGGAAACAACAAAGTAAAATCTTTTAGCGGAAACTAATAGGTTTTCACCCGTGCAGCAAAGGTCTGGCATGCGGTCAATATCTTTAAGCTTTAATTTATTAAGGCTCTATTTAGGTATGATTGCGGGCAGATTTTGGTCTGTCCGCTTAATTTTTTGCTTTGTAAAAATTTCAACTTACACATAGCGCGTACGGAGGTGCTTATTTATCAGCAACAACAAGGAACTTCAGATCAACGACGAGATCCGAGATAAAGAGGTTCGAGTAATCGATACCGACGGTTCTCAGCTGGGTATTATGGCTACTGCAGATGCTTTGAAAAAAGCCGCAGAAAAGAATCTTGACTTAGTTAAGATCGCTCCTCAGGCTGTTCCGCCTGTTTGCAAGATTATCGATTTCGGTAAATACCGCTACGAACTTGCAAGAAGAGAGAAAGAAGCTAAGAAAAACCAGAAAGTAGTTGAAGTAAAGGAAATACGTCTTTCACTGAACATCGATACTCATGACTTCAACACAAAAGTAAATCAGGCTAAAAAGTTTATAGCTGAGGGCAACAAAGTAAAGGCTTCCATCAGATTCAGAGGCCGTGAAATGGGCAGACCCGAGCTTGGTTTAGTAAACATGAATCAGTTTGCAGAGGCACTTGCAGATGTAGCGTCTGTAGAAAAGCCCGCAAAGCTTGAGGGGAGAAGTATGCTTATGTTCCTTGCTCCCAAGCCCGTTAAGTAATTTTTAAGGAGGATTATTAAAATGCCTAAACTCAAAACACACAGCGGCGCTAAAAAGCGTTTAAAAGTAACAAAAAACGGTAAAGTTATCAGAGCTCACGCTAATATGTCACACCTTCTCAACGGTCATGGCAAAACAGCTAAGACTAAGAGACATGCAAGAGGCACAACTACAACAGATAAGACAAGCCTCAACGCAGTTAAGAAGCTGCTTCCCTACGCATATTAATTGAGTAAAAACGGAGGAAATTAAAAATGGCAAGAGTTAAGGGTGCATTAGCAACTCGTAAAAGAAGAAATAAAATTTTAAAGCTTGCTAAGGGTTATTGGGGTTCCAAATCCAAGCATTTCAAGATGGCTAAGCAGGCTGTAATGAAGTCCGGTAACTATGCTTATATCGGCAGAAAGCACAAGAAGAGAGATTTCAGACGTCTCTGGATCACAAGAATCAGTGCTGCTTGCAAGATGAATGGTATCAACTATTCTACATTTATGAACGGCCTTAAGAAGGCTGGCATCACTCTCAACAGAAAGATGCTTTCCGAAATCGCTATTGCTGATGAGGCTGCTTTCACAGCTCTCGTAAATCAGGCTAAGGCTGCATTATAATTTAAATATAACGCCTGAGGTATCCCCTTGGGCGTTGTTTCTTTTTATATTAAAATATTTACAAGGTAATATAATGAATATAAAATCTATTACGAGTAAAAAGAATCCATTAATTAAAGAGCTTTCCCTTTTAAATAAATCTGCGTCCCTGCGCTATGAAAAAGGCGTATACATAGCCGAGGGGGCAAGGCTGGTTTCCGACGCCGCATTAAGCGGAATAGAAATCGAAATGCTGTTTTTTACCAAAACCGCAGAAAATAAGTACTTTTCTTACATAAATCAAGTTTTAAATAAGGCAAAGGAAGTCTATATAATTGAGGATTTTATTGCCGAAACTCTCTCAGCTACCAAAAATAGCCAGGGTGTGTTCGCCCTGTGCAAAATAAAAGAAAACAAAAAAGGCATAGAGGGCAAAACAGTAATTTTAGAAAATATACAGGACCCCACCAATATGGGCACTGTTTTACGTACAGCCGAAGCCTTGGGTATAAATACAATTATACTTTCAGGCGAGTGCTGCGATATATATTCACCTAAGGTCTTAAGAGCTTCAATGGGCGCAGTTTTCAGAGCAAACATCCAGTACCTGAAAACTCCAACGGAAGTTAAAACAGCCCTTATAAAGGAAAAATACAGTATTTACGGCAGTGTACCCTTAAATACCGCCGAGAAAATTACCGCTATAGAATTTAATAATAAATCAGCCGTAGCAATAGGCAACGAGGGCGATGGCTTAAGCGAAGAATTCAAAAATATCTGCGACAGTCTCATAACAATCCCCATGCTTGGCAGAGCCGAATCATTAAACGCCGCTGCCGCCGCAAGCATTATAATGTGGGAAATGACAAGATAATTTACGAAAGGAGTGATTTAAGTTTATGGAAGCAAAGGCTTATTGGTTATGGCTGCAGAACGCTTTTCCTGCAGGCAGCAGTAAACCCAAAAGCATATATAACCGCTTCGGTTCCGTTGAGGAATTTTATGAAGGAGGTTTGTCTCTTTGGGCAAAAATGAGCTTTATAAACGAAAAAGAAATTTCACTTCTTACAAAATACAGTTTATATCAGGCAGAAGCCGTAATGGAATACTGCTATAAGACGGATAAAATGATTATCTGCCCCGAGGATAGTTTATACCCACGCTCTTTATTTGAGATAAAAGACCCGCCCTCGGTGATTTACTATAAAGGTAAGTTTCCCGATTTTGAAAATAAACTGAGTATCGCGGTGGTAGGCTCAAGAAAAACAAGCGAGCTTTCCTTAAAGACAGCAGAGCGTATCACATACGAGCTTTCAAAAGCAGGTATAATAGTGGTAAGCGGCGGCGCTGTGGGAGTGGATACTGCGGCCCACACAGGCGCACTTAAAGGTATTTCGCCCACTGTTGCTGTTCTCGGATGCGGCCTTGATTTCCCGTACCTTATGGAAAACGAGCTTTTAAGGCAGAGAATTTTAGATAAGGACGGAGCTTTAATTACCGAATACCCGCCTTCAATGGGTGTTTTAAAGGGCACTTTTCAGGCAAGAAACAGAATTATTTCAGCTCTTTGCGAAGGTACTTTAATTGTATCTGCCGAAAAGAAAAGCGGAAGTATGATAACCGCAAGAAGAGCCTTGGAGCAAAACCGCGATATTTTCGCAGTTCCCGGTAATCCCATGCTGCCTACAAGTGAGGGACCGAACAGCCTTATTAAAGACGGTGCCACGCCCGTGACAAATGGCGAGGATATTATAAGCTTCTATAGCCATAGCAGTAAAAGGCAGAATAAAATAGAAGAGAAAGAAATTTCTCAGCTTAGTTTCTATAGCCTTTTGAATGAAGAGAAAGCAGAGCAATATGAAAATCCTATTTTAAATGAAGCTGAAAATTCTTTGGCAGAATTCAAAAAAGCGGAAAATAAAAAAGACTCTGCAGAAACGTTCATTAAAGAATATGCGCTTAGTGAAGCTTGCGCCAAAGTATTAAGGGCATTAACTTACGAGCCAATGCATATAACAGACTTAGCGGCAAAAACTGAACTTACCACTTCCGAAATTCTTTCAAGTATCACAGAGCTTGAGCTTTACGACGCGGTAATTTCCTTTGCAGGTCAAAGATATGCTGTTAAAGAAATTCTTTAATTCTAATAAAGAATAATAAATTGAAAATAATGTAATAAAATAATTAATTAAGTTTTAAAAGATGTTTTGAAAGGAAAATATCATAAATGTCTAAACTTGTTATAGTTGAGTCTCCTGCAAAGGCAAAAACAATTAAAAAGTACCTTGGCGAAGGATACGACATAGTAGCTTCCGCAGGTCACGTGCGCGATTTACCTTCTGCCCGACTCTGCGTTGATATAAAGGATAATTTCCGCCCTAAGTATTCCATTATCAAGGGCAAGGAAAAGCTTGTTACCGAGCTTAAGAAAATGGCAAAGAAAGCGGAAGAAGTTTATTTGGCAACTGACCCCGACCGCGAGGGTGAAGCTATATCATGGCATCTTGCCTATATCTTGGAGCTCGATTTAGATAAATGCGACCGCGTAACTTTTAACGAAATCACAAAGCAGGGCGTAAGCCGCGGTATGGCAAGCCCAAGAACAATTGACCTCGATTTGGTTAACGCTCAGCAGGCAAGAAGAATTCTTGACAGACTCGTAGGCTATACTTTAAGTCCCTTCCTTCGTAAGACCATAAGAAACGGTCTTTCCGCAGGCAGAGTTCAGTCCGTTGCCGTAAGAATTATAGTAGATAGGGAAGAAGCCATAAATAAATTCAAGCCCGAGGAATATTGGAGCATTGACGCTAAGTTTACCGCTCCCGGCTCAAGAAGTCAGTTCACCGCTGAATTCTACGGCGATAAAAACGGTGAGATAAAAATAAACAGTAAAGAAGAGGCGGATAAGATTTTAAAGGATCTTGAAAACGCCGAATATAAAGTAAAGGAAGTAAAGAAGGGCAAGAAGAATAAATCTCCCGCGCCTCCTTTTATCACTTCCACAATGCAGCAGGAGGCTTCAAGAAAATTAGGCTTCCAGGCGGCAAGAACAATGAAAACCGCTCAGGAATTATACGAAGGTGTTGAAGTAGAGGGCATCGGAGCCGTGGGTCTTATCACCTATATGAGAACCGACTCCTTACGCCTTTCCGACGACGCGGTAAACGCCGCTCTCGATTTTATTAATAATAATTATGGTAAGGAATACGTACCGGGTAAACCTCACGTATATAAAACTAAAGCAGGCGCACAGGACGGCCACGAAGCTATACGCCCCACCAACGTAAATTTAACTCCCGCTATGGTGGAAAAATCCCTTACAAAGGACCAGTACCGCCTCTATAAGCTTATATGGGAGAGATTTTTAGCCTGCCAGATGGCTAACTGCGTTCTTAATACCACAAGAGCCACAATAGAAGCAGGTGACTATATCTTTAAAGCCAGCGGCTATAATATAGGTTTTGCAGGCTTTACCGTACTTTACGAGGAGAGTAAGGATACCGAGGAAGAAAAGGGCAAGGACCTTCCCAAGCTTGAAAGCGGAATGGTATTAAAGCTTAAGGAAATTCTCGGTAACCAGCACTTCACTCAGCCTCCCGCAAGGTTTACAGAAGCCTCCCTTATTAAAGCCTTGGAAGAAAACGGCATTGGCAGACCCTCTACCTATGTGCCCACAATTTCCACTATTACAAAGCGTGAATACGTAGTAAGAGAGGGCAAAACCTTAAAACCCACGGAGCTTGGCTTCGTTATCACAAAGCTTATGAAGGAAAGATTCCCCGATATAGTAAACGTTAAGTTTACGGCAGGCTTAGAGACTAAGCTGGATAAAATCCAGTCGGGTGAAGCCGAATGGGTGGATACTTTACAGGAATTCTGGGATGATTTCGAAGTAACCGTCAAAAAGGCAAAAGAAGAGATGAAGGACGTAAAAATCAAGCTTGAAGCCGACGAAACCGACATTGTCTGTGAGAAATGCGGCAGAAAGATGGTAGTCAAATACGGCAAATACGGCAAATTCATCGCTTGTCCGGGTTACCCCGAGTGTAAGAATATTAAAAAATTCGTTAACGAAACAGGCGCTCTCTGCCCCAAGTGCGGCGGTATGATCATAGAGCGCAAGAGCAAAAAAGGCAGAGTTTTCTACGGCTGTAATAATTACCCCCAGTGTGATTTCGTATCATGGGATGCCCCTTCCGATAAGGTTTGCCCTCAGTGCGGCAAAACCCTTATGATGAAAAAGGGCAAAGCCAAGGAACTTTACTGCTCAAACGAAAACTGCACGTACACGCAAAAGGAAAACAATGAATAACTATATTAACGTTTTAGGCGCAGGTCTTGCAGGTGTTGAGGCGGCCAACATAATTACCACTTACGGCATAAAGGTAAAGCTTTATGAGATGAAGCCGAAAAAATTCACACCTGCCCATAAATCAAATAATTTTGCCGAGCTTATTTGCTCCAATTCCCTTAAAGCAAAAAGATTAGACAGCGCCGCAGGACTTTTAAAAGAGGAAATGAGAAGGCTTGGCTCAGTGCTTGTTCCCTTCGCTGCGGAAACGGAAGTTCCCGCAGGGGGAGCCTTGGCTGTGGACAGAGAAAAATTTTCTCTTCTTGCTACAAACTGCATACAAAATAACCCATTAATAGAAGTAATAAACGAAGAAGTAACCGACATACCCGACGATGCCATAACGGTTATCGCTACGGGTCCTTTGACAAGCGACGCTTTGGCTGAGAAAATAAAGGAACTAACGGGCGGATTTTTAAGCTTTTTCGATGCGGCGGCGCCCATAGTAAGCTTTGATTCCATCGATATGACTAAGTGCTTCAAGGCTTCAAGATACGGCAAAGGCGACGACGATTATATCAACTGCCCGATGAATAAGGAAGAGTACGAGGCTTTTTACAATGAACTTATAAACGCAGAAAGAGCCCCCGTTCACTCCCTTGATAACCGCGACCCCAAGGTTTACGAGGGCTGTATGCCGGTTGAGATAATGGCAAAAAGAGGCGCCGATACCCTGCGTTTCGGTCCTTTAAAGCCCGTGGGTCTCAGAGACCCCCGCACGGGTCACCGCCCCTGGGCTGTAGTGCAATTAAGAACCGAGGATAAAACGGGCACTATGTATAATTTAGTGGGCTTCCAGACAAATTTAAAATTCCCCGAGCAAAAAAGAGTATTCGGTATGATACCGGGTCTTGAAAACGCTGAGTTTCTTCGTTACGGCGTAATGCACCGCAACACCTTTTTAAATTCGCCCAATCTTTTGGATGCGGATTTTTCCCTTCGAAGCAATAAAAACATCTTCTTTGCAGGTCAGATGACCGGCGTGGAGGGCTATATGGAGTCCGCTTCATCAGGCCTTATGGCGGGCATAAACGCCGCAAGAAGATTTTTAAATAAAGAGCCCTTTATTCTGCCCGCAACCACTATGATAGGCGCCCTTTCCGATTATATAAGCCACTCTATAAGCGCCGATTTCCAGCCTATGGGCGCGAATTTTGGCGTAATTCCTCCTTTAGAGACACATATAAGGGATAAAAAGGAGCGCTACGCCGCCCTATCTCAAAGAGCCCTTGATGATTTAAGCAAAGCAACGGAAAATCTATAATATACGAAAAATTAAAATTAAAATTAAAATAAAGGAAGAAATAATATGAAAATTATAATTGATGCCTTCGGCGGCGATAACGCGCCTTTGGAAATTATCAAAGGTTCTCTTGATGCCAAAAAAGAACTCGGTATTGACCTAATCTTCGTTGGCGATGAAAATAAAATAAAAGAATGTGCCAAAGAAAACGGGCTTGATATCGGCGGTATCGAAATTATACACACCGAAGAAGTTTTCACTATGGAAGATGACCCCACAACTCTTTTAAGAGCTAAGAAAAACACCTCTATGGCACTTGGTTTCAAGGCTTTAAAAGAGGGCAGAGGCGATGCTTTTGCTTCCGCAGGCTCAAGCGGCGGCATGGTAGTGGGCGCCACTTTAATCGCAAAGCGAATCAAGGGCATCAAGCGCGTTGCCTTTGCTCCCGTTATGCCCAAGGCTGAAGGCTTCTTTATGCTCTGCGACGGCGGCGCAAACAACGAGTGCCGTCCCGAAATGATTGATGAGTTTGCTTTAATGGGCTCAGTATATATGAATAAGGTTATGGGTATAAAAAATCCCAGAGTCGGTCAGGCTAACGTAGGTACCGAGGACACTAAGGGCGGTCAGTTCCAGAATGATTGCTTCAATCTCCTTAAAGCTAACGAAAATATCAATTTTATCGGTAATATCGAAGCAAGAGACATTCCCTTCGATGCAGCCGACGTTATAGTATGTGATGGCTTTACAGGCAACGTTATCCTTAAATTATACGAGGGCGTTGCAATGGCGCTTGTAAATAAAATTAAGGGCATATTTAAAAAGAGCCTTAAAAATAAACTGGCAGCGGCTATGGTTCTCGGCGATATGAAGGAATTCAAAAAGTCCATGGACTATAACGAGTACGGCGGCGCTCCCATTTTAGGCGCAAGCAAACCCGTATTCAAAATTCACGGCAGCGCCAAGGCTAACACCGTAAAGAATGCTTTAAAGCTTACCAAGGCTTTCGTTGAGTCCGATATCATTAAGGATATTGAAGAGAGCGTAAAAAATAAGGAAACAAAAGAAGAAAACTAAAGAATTTTATAAATAAGGTTTATGAATATGAACTTCGAACTGCTTGAAGAAAGAATAGGCTATAAATTTAAAAATATCCATTGGCTTGAAACAGCGCTCACACATTCTTCCTACGCCAACGAACACGGCGTAAAAAGCTACGAAAGGCTTGAATTTTTGGGCGACAGCGTCCTCGGTTTCGTAACTGCGGAATTTTTATATAAAAATTTCCCCGACCTTCCCGAAGGCAAGCTTACAAAGTACCGTGCGGAGCTTGTTTGCGAAAAATCCCTTTACGCTTTTTCCAAAGAGCTTGAATTGGGCGATTTTATGCTTTTAAGCCACGGCGAAATGAGAACAGGCGGCAAAAACCGCCCCAGTATACTTGCCGATATGTTTGAATCCGTTGCGGCGGCAATATATAAGGATAGCGGTAATTTAAAAGAGGCGGAAAAATTTATTCTCCGCTTTATTGAGCCTGCTTCAAAGAATCTCGGTAAGCGCTCCTTCAAGGATTACAAAACCACTTTGCAGGAAATTATCCAGCAGAATCCCGAGGAGAAAATAAGCTACGAGCTTATAGGTCAGTCGGGTCCCGACCACAACAAGCACTTTGTAGTTCAGGTTAAGATAAATAATAATATTGTTGGCAAAGGCGGCGGCAAAAGTAAAAAAGAAGCCGAGCAGCAGGCCGCAAGAGTTGCATTGGAGCTGATGGGTTATTAAGCACAGTAATATTTCCATATTTATTCCTCACAACGGTTGCCCCTGCAAGTGCAGTTTCTGTAATCAGTCAAGAATTACCGGTAAATCTTCTCAGCCTACAGTAGAAGAAGTAGAGAATACTTTAAAAGAAGCTTTTAATTACATAAAGGACGAAGATAAACTTAAAAATACCGAGATTGCCTTTTTCGGCGGCAGCTTCACAGCAATTGACAGAAGCTATATGATAAGCCTTCTTAAAGTAGCAAAAGAAGCTGTGTATAAATTCGGTTTCAAGGGCATAAGATGCTCCACCCGCCCCGATAAAATCGATAGCGAAGTTCTCACTATACTAAAAAATTACGGTGTTACAGCTATTGAACTCGGCGCTCAGTCAATGTGCGACGATGTGCTTTTAGCCAATAACCGCGGCCACGATGCCGAATCAGTAAGAATCGCTTCACAGCTTATTAAGGATTTCGGCTTTGAATTGGGGCTTCAGATGATGACGGGTCTTTATAATTCCGACATAGAAAAGGATATTTACACGGCAAAGGAGCTTATTAAATTAAAGCCCTCCACCGTAAGAATTTACCCTACGGTAACACTGGAAAACACCTATCTTGCAGAGCTTTACAGAGAAAATATTTATAAGCCTATGGATTTAGATACCACCGTAGAGCTCTGCTCGTATCTTCTTACTTTGTTTGAAGAAAATAATATTAGAGTAATAAGGCTTGGGCTTCACGCCAGCGACGAAATAACCGATAAAAGAGTGGCAGGGCCTTATCACCCCGCCCTCAGGGAAAAATGCGAGAGCTTTATTATATATAAAAATCTAAAAAAAGAGCTTGAAAATAAAGAAAAGGGCTGCTATTTATATGAAGTAAACCCAAAGCTGATTTCAAAGTTTATAGGTCAGCAGAAGGAAAATATAAATAAGCTTTTAAATCTTGGCTACAGCATAAAAGTAAAAAGCAGTAAAGATACTGAAAATTATAAACTAACTGAAAGGATCGGGGAATTTAACCCCTATTTAAATTAAAAGAGATGCTTTTAAAATCCCTTGAAATACACGGATTCAAAACCTTCCCCGATAAAACCACCCTTACCTTCAATAACGATATTGTTGCGGTAGTGGGTCCCAACGGAAGCGGTAAAAGTAACGTAAGCGACGCTCTTCGCTGGGTGCTGGGCGAGCAGAGCACAAAGGCTTTGCGCTGCAGCAAAATGGAGGACGTTATATTCAAAGGCACCACCAGCCGTAAGGCTTTAGGTTATGCCGAGGTTACTTTAAATATAGATAACACTGAAAGAAGGCTCAATTTTGACAGCGACAGCATCGCCGTTACAAGAAGATTCTACCGCTCGGGCGACAGCGAATATCTTTTAAATAAGGCAAGCGTCCGCTTAAAGGATATAAACGAATTATTTATGGATACTGGTCTGGGTAGAGACGGCTATTCTATGATAGGTCAGGGTAAAATTGATTCCATAGTTGCCGCCAAAAGCGAAGAAAGGCGCGAAATATTCGAGGAAGCCTCAGGTATAAGCAAATACCGCTACCGTAAGGAAGAGGCGGAAAGGCGCCTTAATAAAGCCGAGGATAACTTAATAAGGCTTCGCGATATTTTAAACGAGCTCTACGAGCGCCTCGGCCCTTTAAAGATACAAGCGGAAAAGGCTCAGAAATTCATTGAATACGACAGCGAAAAATACGGCCTCGAGATAGGTATCTGGGTGGAATCCTTAAATAAA
Organism: Oscillospiraceae bacterium; assembly: GCA_015065615.1. GTDB lineage: Bacteria > Bacillota > Clostridia > Oscillospirales > Acutalibacteraceae > SIG603. The sequence continues at coordinate 19,607 of SVPY01000024.1, forward strand.
TTCGATAAGCTCCTTCGCGAATATGACGAAAAGCTCTCTATAGAGAGAAGTCAGCTTGAAAATAAGGAGAAGGAAATCGAGGATATCCTTTTAAAAGAGGAAGAAAATTTAAGAAAAATAAACGAAACTGCAGTAAAAATCGACTCCGAGCGAAACGAGATCTCCTTAATTGACGAGGAGAGAGTGAAAAACGAGGGCGAAATTCTGCTTTTAAACAAGGAACTTTCCTTTATCGAAAACGATATTGAAAGAATCGAAAAGGAAATCGCTGCTCTATCACTTTCGGACGCAGAGATTAAGGAGAATATAAATAACAAAGAAATTCTTCTTAAAAACAAAACGGAAGAAATCGAAAAATTAAAGGACCTTCAGCTTTCTGTTTCCTCTGAAAGCGAGAAAAACCGCCGTGAAGCCGAAAAGCTTACAATCGAAATAGATTTAAAACTTAAAGAGAGCGAACAGACCAATAAGGAAATCTCTCTTTTAAACCAGAATCTTTATTCTCAGGAAACATTAATAAGCGAAATCAATTCACGCAAGGATTCTATTGACGAACTCATTACAAAGAATGAAGAAAAGTCAAAGGAGCTTGAAAACACTTCCCTTGATTTAAATAAAAAGAGGGAAGAGCTTTTAAATAAAAAAAGCAGCCTCAATAACTCCGCCGCAGGTTACGATTTAAAGCTTAATTCCAGAGTTAAAAAGGCGGAAGAATATAAAGAAAATTACGAAAAGCTCGCCCTCTCGGCTTCAGAAGAAGCAAGAAGAGCGAAGCTTTTGGAAGATTACGAGCGAAACTACGAGGGCTTCCAGCACTCTGTAAAGGCTATTTTAAAAGAGAGCGAGAGAAAAGTATTAAAAGGTGTTATTGCTCCCGTAGCAAAAATTATAAATACCGATAAAGAGTACTCAATAGCAATTGAAACCGCTCTTTCCGGTTCACTGCAGAACATAGTGGTAGAAACAGAGCGGGACGGTAAAAATTGCCTTAACTACTTAAAGAAAAATAATATCGGTAAAGCCACCTTTATGCCCGTTGAGACCATTCGTGGCTTCGTTATGAGCGACCGCGAGTATAAGGGTAAAAATGGCTATATAGGTATTGCCAGCGAGCTTGTAAGCTGTGACAAGAAGTTTGAAAACATCAAAAATAAGCTTCTCGGTACCACCTTGGTAGCTGAAGATATTGATGCCGCCACATCTCTTGCAAGAAGCTGCGGCTATAAGCACAAGTTCGTCACATTAGACGGTCAGCAGGTAAATTCAGGCGGCTCCTTAACAGGCGGCGCTTTAGCTAAAAATTCAGGTATTTTAAGCAGAAGAAGTGAAATTGAAAGAATCCGTAAAAAAGCGGAGGATTTAAAACAAAAGAGCGAGCAAATTCTCCTTGAAAGAAAGAAGCTTGACGAAGAAGTTAAGTTCCTTGAAGCAAGCAAGGCTCTTTTAAATACCGAAATTGCCGAAGTAATGGCTTCTATAGCAGTTACAGAAACCGAAATCAGAAGCAATTTAAAGGAAATAAGCGAAAACGAAGCCCTTATTTTAAGCCTTAAGGAAGAAAAAGGCGGCGTAAAAAGCCGTACCGAGGGCATAAATAGGGATATAGCTGAGTTTAAATCAAAGCTTAAAGAGGAAGAAAGTAAGTTAGCAAAGGAAAAAAGCAGTACCGACTCCTTAATGCTTTTAAGAAATAAGCTTTCAGCAGAGTTTTCGGAAATTTCCGAAAAATTACAGGAAATCAGAATGAAATCCTTCACTTTAAATACCGAAAGGGATTTACTTGAGAAGGAAATTATAAGCCTCAAAGAAAAAATCACCCTCCAGAAGGAAACTAAGGAAGTAAACCGCAGTAAAATAGAGGAGCTTTTAAATAAAATTGAGCTTACTAAGCTTGATATAAAAAATAAGGAAGCTTTGGTTTTAAATAAAAAAGAAGCATCTGAATCAAAGAAAACAAATATCACGAATTTAAGCCTGCTTCGAAATAACCTTGAAAGCGAATCCGTCACACTTAGAAACCGCGAAAGAGCCGCTTCAAGTGAGCGCGAGCTTTTAAAAAGCGAGTTTACCCGCCTTGAAGAAAGAAACAACCAGGTAAAATACGATTACGAAAATATTCTTAAAAAGCTTTGGGATGAATACGAGATAACAAGAAACGAGGCCGAAGAAAAGGCTATAGTTATCGAGGATTTAACCAAGGCACAAAGGCGCTTGACTGAGCTTAAAAACAAAATTAAGGCTTTGGGCAACGTAAACGTCGGCGCCGTGGTAGAATATAAAGAAGTCAGCCAGCGCTACGAATTTATGTACAGCCAGCTTCAGGACGTAGAGAAATCCAAGCAGGAGCTTTTAAAGCTTATTGGCGACTTAACAGGAAAAATGCGCAAGCAGTTCTCTTTAAAATTCGAGGAGATAAATAATAATTTCAAAAAGGTCTTTAAAGAGATGTTCGGCGGAGGCAGTGCCACCTTAGAGCTCAGTGACGACAGCGACATTTTAAATTCGGGTATTGAAATTAAGGTTCATCCTCCCGGAAAAATAGTCTCCCATATCGAGGCGCTTTCAGGCGGCGAAAAAGCTCTGGTTGCAATTTCCATTTATTTTGCTATAATGAAAGTAAATCCCCCGCCTTTCTGTATGCTTGATGAGGTAGAGGCCGCCCTTGACGACGTAAACGTAAGAAAGTTTGCAAGCTTTCTGCACTCAATAAGCGACAACACACAGTTTATTGTCGTTACCCACCGCCGCGGCACCATGGAGTCTGCCGATACTTTATACGGCGTCACAATGCAGGATGACGGCGTAAGTAAAGTTTTGGAGCTTAAAAACCGCGAGGAAATAAAGCAAATTGAAGCGGATGCTTCTTAAATTAATCCCCCAAAAAACAAAATTAAGATAGGATATTATATTAAAATGGGTTTTTTTGATAAATTAAAAGAAGGTTTAAAGAAAACCAGAGACAGCATCTCAGGTCAGATAAGCCAGATGCTTCACTCCTTCACTAAAATCGACGAGGATCTTTTTGAAGAGCTTGAAGAGCTTCTCGTAATGGGTGACGTAGGCGTTACCACCGCTGAGAAAATCTGCGATGAGCTTCGCAAAAAAGTAAAAGAACAGGGCATCAAAGACCCCGACCAGATTATGAATTTACTTCAGGAAGTAGTAGGCGGTATGATTTCAGGCGGCGAGGAATTAAAGCTCGAAACCACACCTTCCGTTATTCTCGTTATAGGTGTTAACGGCGTAGGTAAAACCACTTCCATAGGTAAAATCGCAGCTAAATTAAAAAGCGAAGGCAAGTCCGTTATTTTAGGCGCAGCCGATACTTTCCGAGCTGCAGCTATTGAGCAGCTTGAAGTATGGGCAGAAAGAGCAAACGTGCCCATTATAAAGCACGCAGAGGGCACCGACCCCGCATCCGTTGTATTCGATACCATCGCCGCCGCCAAAGCAAGAAAGTGCGACGTGGTTATATGCGATACAGCAGGCAGACTTCACAATAAAAAGCACCTTATGGACGAGCTTTCCAAAATTTCCCGTACCATCGATAAGTCTCTTCCCGGCTGCAGTAAGGAAATATTACTGGTTCTCGATGCCGCTACGGGTCAGAATGCAGTAAATCAGGCTCGTGAATTTAACAGCGTAACCGAAATTACAGGTATCATTTTAACTAAGCTGGATGGCACCGCAAAAGGCGGCGTTGTAATTCCTATCAGAGCAGAACTAGGCTTACCCGTTAAATTTATCGGCGTCGGCGAGAAGGTAGACGATTTACAGCCCTTCGACGCAAAGGATTTTACAAAGGCTCTTTTCACAAGAGAAAAGTAAGCCTTCCCCTGTGGGGAAGGGGGACCAAAGCTTCAAGCTTTGGTGGATGAGGAGAATGAATTACGTAAAGTTAAATATAAGGAGAAATTATGCAGTTCGTTATAGCATCCCACAATAAACATAAAATAGAGGAATTCAAGCGCATTTTAAATCCCCTCGGCATCGAGCTTATTGAGGCGGAATTAACTGAGGTTGAGGAAAACGGCGAGACCTTTATGGCAAACGCCTATAAAAAAGCAAAATCAGCAATGCTTGAAACGGGTCTTCCCAGTATTGCGGACGATTCAGGTCTTTGTATTGATGCTTTAGGCGGTGAGCCCGGTGTGAAAACCGCACGCTACGCCCCCGTAGGTCAGAGAAAGCTTACGGTACTTAAAAATATGGAAAACGTACCTGAGGAAAAGCGCACCGCTTACTTTGTGGCGGCTATTGCACTTTGCTTCCCCGGCGGCGACGTAATTGAAGTTGAAGGCAAATGCTACGGCAAAATAGGCTATGAATGTAAAGGCGAGGGCGGCTTCGGCTACGACCCCATATTTATGTACGGCAAAAAGAGCTTTTCCGAAATGTCTGACGAAGAAAAGGACGCCGTATCCCACCGCGGCATTGCCCTGAGAAAACTTGAAGAAAGACTTAAAGAATATTTTAACAGATAATTTCTGCGTTCTTTTTACTTTCAGTAAAGGAAGAAAATTCTACCGCAATATTAAGAAAAAGAAAGGTAAAATATATGCTTACAAGCAAACAGAGAGCTTATTTAAGAGGCCTTGCAGCCGATATGGAAACTATCATCATGATAGGCAAAGAGGGCATGAGCGACGCAATTGTAACAAGTGCAAGAGAAGCTATTACCGCAAGAGAGCTTATTAAGGGCAAGGTACTTGTAGAAACAAGCCCCATAAGCCCCAGAGACGCCGCAGAATATATTGCCGACTGCATAGGCTGCGAGGTTGTACAGGTTATCGGTTCCAAGTTCGTTTTATATAAGCGCCACCCCAAGGAGCCCAAAATCGTACTTCCAAGAGCAAAAAAGTGATATTTAAATTAAATTTATTAAATAATATTTCCGATTTATTCAATCAGACTTTTATAAAGAAGTGGTTTTATGAAAGAAAAAATATTAATTTACGGCGGTACCTTTAACCCCGTCCACAAAGGTCATACCCATATTTTAAAAAGCTTCAAAGAGGCTATTAATCCCGATAAAATTCTGGTTATCCCCACAGGCGACCCGCCTCACAAGGATTCCCCGGATTTAATAAACGCCTCTCACCGCATAAATATGCTGAAGCTTGCTTTGAAGGAAGAAAATATCGATGCCGAAATTTCCGATATCGAAGTGAATTCCAAGGAAAAAAGCTACACCGCGGTAACACTTACAAAGCTTCGCGCAATTTACCCCGATGCAGAATTTTATTTCTCCATGGGCGAAGATATGTTTCTTACACTTCATAAGTGGTATAAGCCCGAAATTATTTTAAAAGAAGCTTTTATATGCGCCGCAAAAAGAAGTGACGATGCCGAAGAAAGGTTAAAAAAACAGTATGAAAACCTGAAAACAAATTTCAGTGATTTCAAAGGTGAAATTTTTAATATCCCGTACCTTGAAGCTTCCTCCACTGAGATAAGAGAGGGTACCCCCGATAAAAAAAGGGAGCTCCTTTCTGAAAGCGTTTTCCGTTATATTTTCGAAAATTCCTTATATACCGATACTTTCGAAAATAAAATTCCAAACAGGGCAGAGTGCCTTAAATTAATAAAGCCTCTTTTAAAAGAAAAACGCTACACCCATTCTCTGTTCGTTGCCAAAAAAGCTTTAGAGCTTCAGCTGAAATACGGAAACAGCAATAAAGAAAAAGTGGAGGCAGCCGCCCTTTTACACGATATAATGAAGGATACTTCTATAGAAACACAGTTGAAAATCATAGAATATTCTGGTATAATATTAAGTGATTCTTTTTTAAAGAGTCCTCAGGTACTTCATCAGCTTTCGGGAGCCTTGTATCTTAAAAATTATCTTAAAGTAAGCAGCAGGAGTATAATAAGCGCGGTTAAATATCACACTACGGGCAGAGCAAATATGTCAACTACCGAAAAGATAATATTTGTAGCCGACTCAACAAGTGAGGAAAGAAACTACGAAAATCTTGATATTATAAAAGAAGCTTCAGAAATAAGCCTCGATAAAGCAATATTTGTAAACACTCAGTGCATACTTAAAGATTTTGCAAGCAAAGGACTTTTTATAGTAGAGGATACTTTAAAAACCTATAATTACTATTTAGCTAAGGTAGAATAAATATATGACATCACTTGAATTAGCAAAGAAAATCGCTTTCAGCCTTGACGATAAAAAGGCAAGGAACATAAACGTTATTAAAGTAAGCGAAATTTCATCCCTTGCGGATTACTTCGTTATCGCCGCAGGCAACAGCTCCACTCAGGTACACGCCCTCTCGGATAACGTGGAGGCAACTTTAAAGGAAATAGGCATTGAGCCAATTTCCGTAGAAGGCTACCGCTCACAGGGCTGGATCATTTTAGACTACGCATCCGTTTTGGTACACGTTTTCACTCAGGAAACAAGAGATTTCTATGACCTCGACAGACTCTGGTCAGACGGTATCAAGGTGGATATAGATTATAATAAAAACTAAATCGAAAGGATCGATTATTATGAAATACGATCACAAATCAACCGAACCCAAATGGCAAAAAGTATGGGAAGAAAAAGGCGTATTCCACGCTGAAGAACACTCTGAAAAGCCTAAGTTCTTCGCCCTCGTTGAGTTCCCTTATCCTTCCGGTCAGGGCCTTCACGTAGGTCACCCCAGACCCTACACAGCGCTTGACGTTATATCAAGAAAGCGCCGCTTAGAAGGTTACAACGTTCTTTATCCCATTGGTTGGGATGCATTCGGTCTTCCCACAGAAAACTTCGCTATCAAGAATAAAATTCACCCCGCCGAAGTTACAAAGAATAACGTAGCCCGCTTTAAAAAGCAGATTCAGTCCCTGGGTATCTCCTTCGACTGGAACCGCGAGATAAACACTACAGACCCCGATTACTACAAGTGGACTCAGTGGATATTCCTCCAGCTTTATAAGCACGGTTTAGCTTATAAGAAGGAGATGAACGTTAACTGGTGTACTTCCTGTAAGTGCGTTTTGGCTAACGAGGAAGTAGTTAACGGTGTTTGCGAGAGATGCGGCAGCGAGGTTATTCACAAGGTTAAATCCCAGTGGATGCTCAAAATCACCGAGTACGCACAGAAGCTTATCGATGATTTAGCCGAAGTTGATTATCCCGAAAGAGTTAAGGCTTCTCAGATCAACTGGATTGGCAGAAGCGAAGGCGCAGAGGTTGACTTCAACACAACCGCAGGGGATAAATTAAAGGTCTACACCACACGTCCCGATACTTTATACGGCGCAACCTATATGGTTATCTCTCCCGAGCACCCCGCTATCAAAACCTGGGCAGATAAAATCGGCAATATGGCTGAGATAGAAGCATATCAGGCAGAAGCTGCAAAGAAATCTGACTTCGAAAGAACAGAGGTTGCCAAGGATAAAACAGGTGTTTGCATCGACGGCGTAAAGGCAATCAATCCCTTAACAAATACTGAAATCCCGATTTTCATTTCCGACTACGTTTTAGTTTCCTACGGCACGGGCGCTATTATGGCTGTTCCTGCTCACGATACCCGCGACTGGGAGTTTGCTAAGAAGTTTAACTTACCCATCATTGAGGTTGTAAAGGGCGGCGACGTAGAAAAAGAAGCATTTACAGACTGCCAGACAGGTATTATGGTTAACTCCGGTATTCTTAACGGCTTATCCGTTGAGGATGCAAAGGTAAAAATCAAGGAGCATCTTGAAGATCTCGGCATCGGTAAAGCAAAAGTAAACTATAAACTGCGTGACTGGGTATTCTCCCGTCAGCGTTATTGGGGCGAGCCCATTCCCATGGTATACTGCGAGAAGTGCGGCTGGGTACCCCTCGACGAGAGTGAACTTCCTCTGCTTTTACCTAACGTAGAATCTTACGAGCCCACAGATAACGGCGAAAGCCCCTTAGCTACTATGACAGATTGGGTAAACACAACTTGCCCCCATTGCGGCGGTAAAGCAAAACGCGAGACAGATACAATGCCTCAGTGGGCAGGTTCTTCCTGGTACTTCCTGCGTTATATGGATCCCCATAATAATGAAGCATTTGCATCAGACGAAGCTTTAAATTACTGGTCACCTGTAGATTGGTACAACGGCGGTATGGAGCATACCACACTTCATCTTCTTTATAGCCGTTTCTGGCATAAGTTCCTCTATGATATCGGCGTAGTTCCCACTAAGGAACCCTACAAGAAGAGAACAAGCCACGGTATGATTTTAGGTGAGGACGGCCAGAAGATGAGTAAATCCCGCGGTAACGTTATTAACCCCGACGAGATGGTTGATATCTACGGCGCCGATACTCTCCGCCTCTACGAAATGTTCATCGGTGACTTCGAAAAGGCAGCACCCTGGAGCACAAGCGGTATTAGAGGTTGCCGCAGACTTGTAGACAGATACTGGAATTTACAGGAAATTTTAGTAGATGGCGACGAGATTAGACCCGAATTCGAAGCTTTATTCCATAAGACTATAAAGAAAGTTTCTCAGGACTGCGAAAACTTAAAGTTCAACACAGCTATCGCCGCATTAATGGCTCTTATCAACGAGCTTTATTCCAAGGGCAGCGTAAATAAGAAGGAACTTGCTATCTATACAATCCTTCTCTCCATCTTCGCTCCTCACGTTTGCGAGGAAGTATGGGACGCTAATAAGTTAGGCGAAGGTATCGTAGCTGAACAGCCCTGGCCTATTTACGACGAAAATAAGTGCAAGGAAAATACTATAGAAATCGTTGTACAGCTTGCAGGTAAAATCAAGGCAAGAATCAATGTAGCCGCTGATATCGCCGCTCCCGACGCAATCGCTCTTGCAAAAGAAGCCGTGGCAAACGAAATCGCAGGCAAGAATATCATCAAGGAAATCTACGTTCCCGGTAAGCTTGTAAATATCGTAGCTAAATAATCAAATAAATATCTAAAAAAGACTCGGCAGGGGAAACCTTACCGAGCTTTTTGTTTACATTCCCAATTGGGGAAGGCGGTTCGTAGGTGACACAAGATTACTTCGTAATCACGCCGTAACTTCTTCGAATTTTCGTGCGTGCCCCTACCAGTTGTATGTTTTAATATCAAAACGTAGGGACAGGATTTACTCCTGTCCGAAACAACGAAGTTGTTTTTGTTTGTATGGGGACAGATTTCTTTCGAAGTCGATGTCGTAAATTCTTACTAATTTTCGTGAACGGCATTATATTTAGCTATGCGAAATGTGACGTCCCGTGAGATTGGTGCAAGTTTAAAAATTACCCTGTAGGGTACGGCGCTCGCCGACGTACCGAAAAACAAAAAAAGAGAACGGAACCCGATGTTCCGCTCTCCTTGGCCGTGCCCTGAGTCGAAATAAAAAATGAGGAAGTGATGAATAGAAAAGGTGGATTTATGAAAATGAAGAAAATATATATGAAATAAAGAAGAATTGAATATAAATAATCTGATTTAATTTTACATTTATTACAAATCTGTAACCTACGGTTTTATAATAGCACAGCTTTTTAATAATTGCAACAGTTTTTCTTTTAAGTAATTAAATATTTACAATTCTGTAACAATTTATAAAATATTAAAAAATAATAAAAAAAGGTGGATTTTATTCCTTTTATATGATAAAATAGTAAAAGTTTTAATTTGAAAAGGAACAATAACCAAATGCTTTACTGCACCAAATGCAAAACAGTCTGCGAGGAGAAAAATACGGTTTGCCCTAACTGTAAAAGAAGCAAAAGCTTAAGGGAAGCAAAAGATAACGACATGGTCTTTTTCGACCGTTTAGGTGAAGTGGACGCCTACGAAATTTCCCTTCTTTTAGAGGAAAACGCCATTAAGTATGAGCTTCTGCCCATACCTTTAAGCCTCAGCACAAGCGTTTACGACGCCACGCAGTCACAAAGCGATAAGAATTTATTCGTGGAATTTTGTTCTATTGAGCAGGCAAGAAAAATAATAAACGATTATTATTTTGAAACCACACCCGAAGTTAATGAAAATTCCGAAATTTCAGAAAATGAAAAGAAAAATATCTTTTCAAGCTCCGCTTTTATAATTATGTTTATGATACTGGTGGCAATTACAGTTTTCTTTTCCGATTATATTGCAAATTTATTAAGAGGACTTTTCTCTTAATTTGAAAGGATGTATATAAAAATATGAAATTCGAATCAAAATGCTTACATTCAGGTTATGAACCTAAAAACGGCGAACCCAGAGTTATGCCTATAGTTCAGTCCACAACGTTTACTTACGAGAGCAGCAACGAGATGGGTGACCTTTTCGATTTAAAGGCAGAGGGCTTTTTCTATACTCGCCTGGGTAATCCCACTCTTGATTTCGTAGAGAAAAAAATTGCCGATTTAGAGGGCGGCGTTGGCGCAATGCTTACATCCTCAGGTCAGGCTGCTTCTTTAATAAGCATTATGAATATCTGCAAGGCAGGCGACCACGTGGTTGCATCCGCTGCCATTTACGGCGGTACTTTTAACCTTTTCAATAAGACTCTGCGCGATATGGGTATCGATTTCACTTTCGTGCCCGGCGACGCCACGGAAGAGGAATTAAAGGCTGCTATCAAGGATAACACAAAGGCTTTCTTTACAGAGACTTTAACTAACCCCGCACTGGTAGTTACGGATATCGAGCTTTGGGCAAATGTTGCTCACGAAATCAAGGTACCTTTAATCGTGGATAATACTTTCCCCACACCTTATAACTGCAATCCCTTCAAATTCGGCGCCGATATCGTTGTTCACTCCACCACAAAGTATATGGACGGCCACGCTGTTCAGACAGGCGGCGTAGTAGTAGACAGCGGTAATTTCGACTGGGTAGCTTCAGGCAAATACCCCATGCTCACAACTCCCGACGAGAGCTACCACGGCGTAACCTACACTGAGTCCTTCGGTAAGGCTGCATACATCACAAAGGCAAGAACCCATTTAATGCGCGACTTAGGCGCTCAGGCAGCTCCCATGAACGCTTTCCTTCTCAACTTAGGTCTTGAAACCTTACCCGTAAGAATGGAGCGCCACTGCTTTAACGCACAGAAGGTAGCTGAATTCTTAGAGAATAACGATATGATCTCCTGGGTAAACTTCCCCGGCTTAGAGTCTAACCCCTATTATGACAGAGCTAAAAAGTATATGCCTCACGGCACCTGCGGCGTTGTTTCCTTCGGTATCAAGGGCGGCAGAGAGGCAGCTACAAAGTTTATGGATAGCTTGAAGATGGCTTCTGTTGTAACTCACGTAGCTGATATCAGAACCTGCGTTCTTCACCCCGCAAGCACAACTCACCGCCAGCTTACCGACGAACAGCTTATTGCAGGCGGCATCAGCGCAGATTTAATCCGTTTCTCCGTAGGTATCGAAAATATCGACGATATTATTGAGGATATCACTCAAGCGCTCGAAGCTTGCAAATAAAAATGTAATTTAATTAAGACAAAGAGCAGGACTAATCTCCTGCTTTTTTTCATATATTTAAGCACTTTAATTTCATTTAAAGAGGTGCAGGAATATATGTATATTAATATTAAACTTGATAAAAAGCGCCTGATAATTATATTTATAAGCGTTTTGGTGCTTATTACGTCGGTACTCGGCTTCACTCTTAAAAGTGAAAATGTAAGCGAAAACAGAAATGAAAACGAAAATAACATAGCCGTTTCGGGAGAAATTACAAACTGGGGGCTCTCTTTCAGAGAAAAGGGAAAGGCACCTGTGGGAAACGTAAATAACGGGGAGCTTAAAAAATACGGCGCCGCATACCTTGGAAACGAAAATGAAAATATAAATGAAATCTATTTAACCTTCGATGCAGGCTACGAAGCGGGCTACACGGAAAATATTTTAAACGTACTAAAGGAAGAAAATGTGAAAGCCTGCTTCTTTATAGTGGGTAATTACCTTGAAACCGCCCCCGAGCTTGTAAAAAGAATGGCAGAAGAGGGGCACACCGTTGCAAACCACACATACACCCACCCCGATATGAGCAAGATAACAAGTGAATCCGATTTTCTCAATGAACTAAGTAGGGTAGAGGAAAAATATAGGGAAATTACAGGGATGGAAATGCCGAAACTCTACCGCCCTCCGCAGGGTAAATTCTCCCTTGAAAATCTAAAGCTTGCAAAGGAAAACGGCTACAATACCGCCTTCTGGAGCTTAGCTTACGTTGACTGGCTGAAGGATGACCAGCCCACACATCAAGAAGCTTTAAGTAAACTGACTGAGCGAATCCACCCCGGCGCGATAATTCTTTTGCACTCCACAAGTAAAACCAACAGCGAAATTTTAAAGGAACTTATCACAAAATATAAGGAAATGGGGTATACTTTCGGCACTATCGACGAAGTTTTCAAGTAAATATTGCTTTATTTTAAAGTTTAGGGTATAATAACAAAGATAAAAATAAAAAGGAAATACCATTCCCTTTTGGGAGGGGCGCAGTATATATCCCGCCCTTTGGTCAACGGATTTTAAAATGACGGAAATATTACTTGAATTTTTCTCTAAAACCATTCCCGCCGAATTAACGGTATTTATAATGAGTATGATTCCCCTCGTGGAGCTTCGAGGCGGTATTTTAGCTGCCAAAGTATTGGGGCTGGACCTCATTCCCGCCTTTCTTATTTGCGCCGCAGGCACCATTCTGCCGATACCCTTTATCCTCCTCTTTATAAGAAAGATTTTCGACTGGATGCGTAACACAAAGCTTGTTAAGCTTGTAGATAAACTGGAAGAAAAGGGCAGAAGCAAAATATCCCAGATTGAAAAATACAAAAATATCGGACTTATCATATTCGTAGGTATCCCTCTGCCCGGCACAGGCGCATGGACGGGTGCTTTAGCCGCATCCCTTATGAAAATGAAGTTTAAGCCTGCCATTTTATCCATACTTATCGGTACTCTTCTTGCCGACTTAATTATGTGCCTTATTTCCTACGGCGTTTTGGGAATTTTCTTCTGATATGAAATACGACGTTATCATAATAGGCGGCGGCGCCTCGGGTATGGCGGCGGCTGCCACGATAAAAAATAAAAGGGTCTGCTTGATTGAAGGCAGTAAGAAGCTTGGCAAGAAGCTTTCAGCCACGGGCAACGGCAGATGCAACTTAACTAACGAAAATCTTGATATAAGCAAATATCACGGCGATACTTCGGTTTTATTGCCTTATTTTGCCTCATTCAGCTTAGAAAGGGTAATTTCCTTCTTTAATTCAATAGGCATTATAACGAAGGCAGACGAAGAAAACAGGGTATACCCCTTAAATCTGCAGGCGCAGGCGGTTAACGAAGCTTTGTTTCGTGCTTTGGAAAATAATAATACAGATGTATTTCTTGAAAGCACCGTAATTTCCGCTGAGAAACGTAAAGAAGGCTTTTTGGTTAAAACAAGCGACAACAGAGAGCTTATTTCAAAAAAGCTTATTTTCGCGTCGGGCGGTCTTGCTTCACCGAAACTCAGCTGTAAAAACGAAAGCTACGCTATTTTAAAAAGCCTCGGTCACACGGTAAGCTTTTTAAGCCCTTCGATAGTCCATTTTACTTCAAAGGATAAATTTTTAAATAAGCTTTCGGGAGTAAGAGCAAAAGCAAAGGTAACTTTAAAAGTGGGCGATAGGAAAATAAGGGAGGAAAAAGGCGAAGTTCAGTTTGCCGATAAATCCCTTTCGGGTATTTGCGTTATGCAGCTTAGTACCCTTTGCCACAGTTTAGTTAACGCTGAATATAAATTCAAAGAAAAAGCCTTTATCGAGCTTGACCTGCTGCCCGATTACAGCTTTCCCGAGGCATTAACGGTGCTTAAAAACCTTATTAAGACCGTTAAAAATTTGAAAGTAAAAAATCTTCTTTCAGGTATTTTAAATTTAAAGCTTGCAAACGAAATAATCAATAAATCAAATCTCAACCCCGAGCTTGATGCTAATAATCTTAAAGAAGGCGAAATAAAAGCAGTTTTGAGCCTTATTAAGTCCCTTAAAATTTCTGTGGAGGGCTTAAAGGGCTTCGAGGATGCTCAGGTAACCTCAGGCGGAGTGCTTTTAAAGGAAATTGACCTCAATTCAATGGAATCAAAGCGTGTAAAGGACTTATACCTTACAGGCGAACTTCTCAATATACACGGCGATTGCGGCGGTTATAACCTGCACTTTGCATTTTTAAGCGGCATAATCGCGGCAGAAGCCATCAATAAAAAATAAAGATAAAATAAATTATAGATTATGATAAGAATCTCAAATATTCAAAGCAAAGTCAATTACACAAAGGAAAGCCTACAGAAAGAAGTCTGCAGGCTTTTAAAGCTTTCTTTCAAGGATATTAAATCAATAAAAATAAATAAACGCTCTCTGGATGCCAGAAAAAAGGATAATATAAAGTATCTTTTCACCCTTGACGTGGAGCTTTATTCCCAGAATGAAGATAAAATTATTGCAAAGCTTAAAAACAAGGATATTAAAAAGGCGGAATATAAAGCCTATATTATAGCAAAAGCCCCCGTAATATCAAATATAAAGCGCCCCGTGGTTGTGGGTTTCGGCCCTGCAGGTATGTTTGCCGCCCTTTATTTAAGCGAAGCAGGTCTCTGCCCAATAGTTTTGGAGCGCGGCAGCGACGTGGAAACAAGAGAAAAAGAAGTGGAAAATTTAAAAAAGAACCGTATTCTTAATACTGAATCAAATATCCAGTTCGGTGAAGGCGGCGCAGGAACTTTTTCCGACGGCAAGCTTAATACTGGCATAAAGGACGAAAGGATATCCTTCGTTCTTGATACCTTCGTAAAAAACGGCGCCCCCGAGGAAATCTTATACGAAGCAAAACCACATATCGGCACCGATAAACTGCCATTAACTGTAAAAAACATCCGCGAGCATATTATTAAGCTTGGCGGTGAAGTGCGTTTTAATTCAAAGCTTACCGATATCGATATATCTGGGAGTAAAGTTAATTCACTTACCTGTGAAAAAGATGGCGTAAAGGAAACTATCTTTACAGACGACGTTATCTTCGCAGTAGGTCATTCCGCCCGCGATACCTTCAAAATGATTTACGAAAAGGGTGTAAGTATGGAGGCTAAGCCCTTCAGCGTAGGTCTTCGCATAGAACACACCCGTGAAAGCGTAAACGAGAGCCAATACGGCGCAAATTACCTCTCTCTTTATAATTCCAAACTCCCCACAGCTGACTACAAGACCGCCGTACACTTAAATAACGGCAGGGGAATTTACTCCTTCTGTATGTGCCCGGGCGGAAGCGTGGTACCCGCTATGAGCGAAGAAAATACTATAGTCACCAACGGTATGAGCAAGTTTGCCCGTATGGAAAATAACAGCAATTCCGCTCTCTTGGTGGGCATCACTCCCGAGGATTTCGGCACAAATCCCTTGGACGGCATCGATTTCCAGCGAAATATCGAGAAAAAAGCCTTTATTATGGGCGGCAGTGACTACAGCGCCCCCATTGAGCTTGCAGGGGATTTTATAAACGGCAAGCTTAAAAGCGACGTTAAAAGCGTTATCCCTTCCTTTGAGCCTTCCGTTAAACTGTGCAATTTATCTGTGCTTTTCCCCGAATTTATTACGGAGTCTCTTCGAATCGGTATACCCGAAATTGCAAAGCGCCTTAATTTCTTCGGTATATCGGATGCGGTTTTAACTGCTCCCGAAACCCGAAGCTCATCACCCTTAAGAATTATAAGGAACGAAAACTTCACGTCCTTAAACGTAAAGGGTCTTTACCCATCAGGCGAGGGTGCAGGCTACGCAGGAGGTATAACAAGCGCCGCCTGCGACGGTCTTCGCTGCGCCGAAGCACTACTTAAAAAATATCTCTGAATATAAAAAATTAAGCTCCGAAAAAACGGAGCTTTTTTATTCTATACATTTATTGTGATTTCTTTCACTTGCCAAAAGAAAATATAAAATAAAAAAGAGACAAGCCTTAAACTTGCCTCTTTTCTGGAGCTGTTAACCGGATTTGAACCGGTGACCTCGTCCTTACCAAGGACGTGCTCTACCGACTGAGCCATAACAGCTTATTGTGGCGACCCGGAACGGGCTCGAACCGTCGACCTCTAGCGTGACAGGCTAGCGTTCTAACCAACTGAACTACCGGGCCACATAGCCGCTTTATCGCGACTTGATTATTATATATTAACATCTGATTTTTGTCAATAAAAATTTTAATTAAGTTTATATTTATTAAAGAATTGATTTCAATTTTATACTGTGCTATAATCCTAAAAGGAAAATTGGCGAATAAACGGAGATTTTATTATGGATTTAAAAAACTTAAAGGAAGAGCTTAGAAAAATATATAAAGTAAGAATCGAGCTTCACGCTCACACTTCTCCCGTAAGCGGCTGCAGCGAGATTTCTCCCAAAGAGATGATTGATACCTACAAAAAATGCGGCTACGATGCCGTTGTAATTACAAACCACTTTAATTTTATGTGGGATAAATTTACCCGCGACGAATACCTTTCTTACTATTTGAAGGACTACGAGGAAACAAAGGAATACGGCGAAAAAGAGGGAATAAAGGTGCTTTTGGGCGCCGAAATCCGCTTCACCGAGAATAATAACGACTATCTCGTTTACGGCGTAAACCGCGAAATTTTAAAGGATATTTACGATCTGCTTCCTTACGGCATTGAAAACTTCCGCAAAAATTATAAGATGGATAAAAGCGTATTTTTGCAGGCGCACCCCATGCGTGACGGTATGGTAAAAGTTGACCCCAAGCTTTTGGACGGCATTGAGGCTTTTAATTTACACGCAGGCCACAATTCCCGTGTGGGTCAGGCGGCTTTATACGCAAAAGAGGAGGGGATGGGCATCATAATTGCAGGTACCGATTTCCACCATAAAAACAGAAAGCACGAGGGTCTTTCAGCCTTGCTTGCAAAAAATATGCCCGAAGATAGCTTCGCTTTAGCATCTCTTTTAAAAAGCAAGGATTACCTTTTAGAAGTTGGCAGAAATAATATTATTTTAATTTAAAAATTGATATTAATTTTGAGAGAGGCGTTTTCGTCTCTCTTTTTTTATTCATAAAATGTTTACAGAAAAACAAGAACATTTGTTCGAATACTTATTGACAAATTTGATAACTATCTCTATATTTAGAAATAGAGGGGTAAAATTTCACTTCATCTAATCTATCAAATTTAATTTAATAGCATCTCTATATTAAGAAATAGAGAGGTAAGAAATTATCTCTTTTTTGCTTTTATTTACATTTATTTTTGAAAGTAAATTGTATAAAGATTGTTTTTAAATTGGAAAATTTTCCAAAAATCTTACGAACACGTGATATTAATAATTTATGAACAGGAGGAATTTAAATGGAAAAAATACCGTGGTTTAAATTTTACACTGGCTTTTTTAAAAGGCAGAGCGTCACTCTTATAAGTAATTTAAGAAACAGCGAAGCAATTATAATAGTGCTTATCAAACTTATATGTATGGCTACGGAAACAAACGACAGGGGCTACGTATACATAACACCCGAAAGACCCTACAAATTAAAGGAAATCGCCGCATACATGAGTAAATCCACCAAGGTTATGGAGAATATTCTGAATATTTTGCAGGAATACGGCGAAATAGAAATCGAAAAGGACGGAATGATATTCGTCACAAGCTGGTCGGAAGAACAAAACGTGGACAGGCTTGAGATTTTAAAAGCAAATCACAGAAAAAGGCAGAGCGAATACCGCAAACGTAAAATAATAAAAGATAACGATGCGTTACGTCAGCGTGACGTCACCTGTGATATCACTGTGACAAAAAGTGACACAGGAGAAGAAGAAGAATATGAATATGAAAAAGAAAATGAATATGAAGAATTAAATAAAGATATTAATGATGATGTTTATGATATTATTTCTTATTTAAATAATAAATTAAGTACGGATTATAATCCTAAGGATAAGTTAATAATTGAAATGATAAAAAGCAAATTCAGTATGGGCTATAAAAAGGAAGATTTCTTTAAGGTTATTGATAACAAAATAAATTCCTGGAAGGGAACTTCATACGAAAAGTACCTGCAGCCAAGCACACTTTTCGGTGATAAATTTGGGCTTTATTTAAATGAGAAAACCGAGCCTCAATACGATTTTATCCAAAGCTCAACGGATTACAGCAGCATTAAGAATATAGGCATATTTGATTAAATTAATAATCGTAGGGACAGGATTTATTCCTGTCCGAAATAACGAAGTTGTTTTTGTTGTATGAACTACTTAGATAGCAAGCAAATCTGATGCGTCCCTACATTGATTACGTCGTAATTTCGTAAGAAATTTCAGACCCATAATTATAGATTTCGTTAGAAATCTTTCATCATTCATTAAATAAAAAAGGACAGGTATAAAACCTGTCCCTACGAAAAAATTTTAAAATTTAATTATAAGCTGCAGGCGCACTCGCCGTCGTGGCAATCTTCCTTGATTTCGCCTACTATGGGAGTGGGGTCAATGCCGAGGCGTGTGTAGTAATCCGCTACAGAAGCCTTAATTGCCTGCTCAGCCAAAACGCTGCAGTGAACTTTAACGGGCGGCAGACCGTCCAGAGCTTCCATAACCGCCTTGTTTGTAAGCTTTAAAGCCTCGTCAATAGTCTTGCCCTTAATAAGCTCGGTAGCCATTGAGCTTGTAGCGATAGCTGCGCCGCAGCCAAAGGTCATAAAGCTAACGTCCTTAATAACGTTATTCTCTACCTTGATGTACATTCTCATAATGTCGCCGCATTTGGGGTTGCCGACTTCGCCTACGCCGTTTGCGTCTTTCATTTCGCCAACGTTTCTGGGGTTAGCAAAATGGTCCATAACTTTTTCGCTGTATGCCATAAATTTATTCTCCTTTAATTAACCTTCAAATTTTAGTTTATTCTGAAATAAAACACAATTTATTTTAATATAATTATAAAATAATCAGCCGTTTATAATCTTATCCCACAAGGGGCTCATTGCACGAAGTCTCTCTACAATGGGAGGGAGGGTCTCGATAATATAATCAATATCCTCCTCGGTATTTATATCGCTGAATGAAAGTCTCAGTGAGCCGTGGGCAATCTCATGGGGAAGACCGATAGCCAGAAGTACGTGGCTGGGGTCTAAGCTGCCGCTTGTGCAGGCAGAACCCGATGAAGCGCTAATGCCCTTCATATCAAGCATTAAAAGTAAGCTTTCACCCTCAATACCCTGGAAGCAGAAGCTTACGGTACCGGGAAGGCGCTTAACTCTATCGCCGTTAAGTCTTGAGCGGTCAATTTTTAATATTTCGTCTATAAGTCTCTTTGTCATCTTACCGAGCTTTTCGCTCTTAGCGTCGATATTTTCCGTTGCGATTTCCAAAGCCTTAGCAAGACCTACTATACCTGCAACGTTCTCTGTACCTGCTCTTTTGCCGCTTTCCTGAGCGCCGCCGTCAATTAAATTAGGTATTCTAATACCGCGGCGGATGTATAAAGCACCTACGCCCTTGGGAGCGTGGAACTTATGACCGGAAAGGGAGAGAAGGTCGATATTATCTTCCTTAACGTCTATATGCAGGTTACCGATAGCCTGTACTGCGTCGGTATGGAATAAAACGCCTTTATTTTTACATATTGCGCCGATTTCCTTAATGGGCTGAATTGTACCTATCTCGTTATTTGCGTACATAACTGTAACCAGAGCCGTGGTATCCTTAATAGCCTTCTCAATGTCCTCGGGTTTTACTACGCCGTTTTCGTAAACCTCAAGATAAGTAATTTCAAAGCCTTCTTTTCGTAAAGCCTCGCAGGTGTGAAGAACTGCGTGATGCTCAAACTTACTTGTGATAATATGGTTCTTGCCCTTACTTTTTAAGGCGCGGGCTACGCCTTTTATAGCCCAGTTGTCGCTTTCGCTGCCGCCTGAGGTGAAATAGATCTCGTTAGCGTTTGCGCCAAGGCACTTTGCTACGGTCTCTCTTGCGTTATCAAGATGAACTCTTGCTTCGGCGCCTATCTCGTAAAGGGAGGAGGGGTTACCGAAAACGTTCTCATATATGGGGAGCATAGCTTCCAGAACGGGCTTACTTACGTTTGTGGTAGCCGCGTTATCCGCATAAACTTTTCTCATAAATATATCCTTTCAAATTGCACTGAACTATGAATGTATACCTTTTTAGTAGTATTTTCAAGTTCAAAGATAATATACACTAATTTGGTATACTTTTCAAGAGGATATTGATATTTTTTTATCATATTTAGTAAATTTTTTCTCATAATAATTAAATAAGCAACAGAGACCTTGTAGCCAAAACCACTTCCGATCTCGGCGGACACGTGATACGCGCCCCTACGGTGTGGTTTGTGTTTTCACCTTTATCGTAGGGACAGGATTTATTCCTGTCCATCTCTTGACTTTAAGCGCAAGAAATTCTATAATATTACTAATAATGTATATTGGGGTATTTGTAAGCTTTATTTATTATTTTTGTTTTAGAGAATTACTGCATAAGACGAATACAACTAAAGGAGGAATTAAATTGGCAGATAAAAAAGTAAACTCAATAAAGAAAATAACACCTGTAAACGAAAAGCAGACTGACCAGCCCTTGACCGTTTCAAGAGCCTACAGTAAAATCGAGCCTTCAAATTCAAACATAAACTCAAATGCAAACACCTCTCAGGCAAATATGAATAGACCTGAATCTGAATTCAAAAGCAGTTATAAGGATTACTCTAAAGATTACTCTAAAACAAGCGGCGGTTTTTATAAGGATAATTTCCAGAGAAGGAAAACTACGGGAAGAAGCTACGATGATTTCGGTCTGGACGCCAACGACGAAATCTCAGCAGTAAATACTTCTAATCTTACTGCTGTGGCAGAAGCACCCAAAACGGAGAAGGAACCCAACACAAACCAAAACCAGAACAACTACGCAAACAAAGCTTACAACAAAAAGCCTTATTATAATAATAACAGATACGGAAAAAAGCCATATTACAATAATAACAATTACCAAAAGAAGCAGGAGGAACAAAAAGAGGAAATCAAGAAGCCTCCTGTTAAAATATATTTCCTCGGCGGCTTAAACGAAATAGGTAAAAACTTCACCGTTTACGAGTGTGAAGGCGATATGATTATAGTGGACTGCGGTCTTTCTTTCCCCACCGACGATATGCTGGGTATCGACCTCGTTATTCCCGATTTCACTTTTATTGAGGAAAATTTAGATAAAATCAAGGGTATGGTAATTACCCACGGCCACGAGGACCACATTGGCTCCATTCCTTATTTCTTAAAGCGCTTCAGCGTACCGATTTACGCAACACCCTTAACGGCAGGACTTATTGAAGCAAAGCTTAAGGAGCATAATTTAGTGGAGGCTGCCAATATTCAGCGCTACAAGGCAGGCAGTAAGGTTAAACTCGGCGTTTTCGATATTGAATTTATTCACGTAAATCACTCCGTAAGCGACGCAGTTGCCTTTGCTCTTCACACACCCGCAGGTACTATAGTACACACGGGCGACTTTAAAATTGACTGTACCCCCACAGAGGGCGAAATGATAGATTTGGGCAGATTCGCTCAGTTAGGCAAAGAGGGCGTTCTGTGCTTACTTGCCGACTCCACCAACGCAGAGAGAGCAGGCTATACTCAGACAGAGCAGAAGGTCAACGATACCTTAAACAGTATGTTCAGTAAAGCCGGCAAAAAGCGAATTATTATCGCTACCTTCGCTTCCTCCGTTTCAAGAATACAGATGATTATTAACTGCGCAGAAAAGTACGGCAGAAAGGTAGCTCTCTCCGGCAGAAGTATGCTCAACGTGGTAGCAATTGCCAGCGAGCTTGGCTACTTAAAGGTACCCGAGGGCATTATGGTGGATTTAAGCACCATTAATAACTACACAAAAGAGGAAATAGTGCTTATCACTACAGGCAGCCAGGGTGAACCCATGAGCGCCCTTTCAAGAATGGCATTCAGTGAGCACCGTCAGGTGGAAGTAGGCGAGGATGATTTCATTATTATTTCCGCCCGTCCCATTCCCGGCAACGAAAAAACCGTAAGCACCGTTATAAACGAGCTTCTTAAAAAAGGCTGTGAGGTTATTTACGAAAGTATGTATGACCTTCACGTATCGGGTCACGCCTGTCAGGAAGAATTAAAAATTATGCAGGCTCTCACTAAGCCCAAATTCTTTATTCCCATTCACGGCGAGCAGAAGCACCTTGTCAAGCACGCATCCCTCTCAATGAGCCTCGGCACACCCAAGGAGAATATATTTATAGGCGATATAGGCAGCGCCGTGGAGCTTAGCGACGAGGGTATAAAGATACTTGAAAAGGTACAGGCAGGTCAGGTTCTTGTTGACGGCATAGGTGTAGGCGACGTTGGCAGTATTGTTCTGCGTGACAGAAAGCTACTTAGTGAAGACGGTCTCATTATCGCGGTATGCGCTCTTGACTCAATGACGGGCAGAGTGGTATCGGGTCCCGACGTTGTCTCCCGCGGCTTCGTATACGTAAGAGAGAGCGAAGAGATGATGGAGACCGCAAGAAACCTTATTCACGACGTTATCGAAAACTGCGCCGACCAGGGCATAAGGGAGTGGGGCGCCATAAAGCTTCGTATCCGCGATACTTTAAGCAAGTATCTGTTCGAGCAGACAAGGCGTACACCTATGATTCTTCCCATTATTATGGAAGTATAAAATCACTCAGTTCAAACTAAATTCAACTTAAAATTAAATTCGGATAAATTTATCTTGTCTGATAAAAACGAAAGCAAATTACCACTAAATAAATTTCAAGGCGGTATAAAGTGAAAAGAAAAATTTGGACGTCATCACCACTGATGATAGTTATGTCCGTCATTATTATAATATTTGCTCTTATAAGCTATAAAATGGGTATGCTTATATTCACTATAGAGATGACTGTAGGTCTTTTGTGCCTCAGTGTATCCCTCGGAGTATATATTTACTTCCAGAACCACGTAAGGCATACTCTTATAGCCGCAAGAAAGCTTTTAAGCACTCAGGGCGAAAAGGAACTGCAGGAATTAACCATACCCGTTGTCATCACGGGTAAGAAAGGCGATATCGTATGGCACAATAACGCTTTTCAGGAGGTAGTTACGGGCGGTCACGGCGCCGTGGGCGAAAGCGTGCTTCCCTATATTTACCCCAGAACCCTTATCCAGCTTATGGGCAGTGAGAGCTCCTATGTAAGCTACGGCAATAAAGAGTTCACGGTATATCACTCCAAGGCGGATAACACCAATATCCTCT
>SVPY01000061.1 GCA_015065615.1 Oscillospiraceae bacterium
TCATCATATAGGAAAAGCGAAGGCTGTTAAACCCTCGCTTAAATATTACCAATTCCAATTTGTCTAACAGGACAGGCACATTACTTTTTGGTAGTTTTTCTCCCAATTCTGCTCCGTTTAGGTAGTCTTTCGCAAAAGGAGCAGCTTTTGATAGATAAAAGCTACTCCTTTTTTATATAGGTCTTCGCGTTGATTTATTTTTAGAAAAGTGATATAATCTTTGCAATAAACTTGAGTTTTTCGGAGACTTAAAATGGAAAAATCGAAATTATTACTGGCTAATTATGATGCAAGAATTTCAAAAATAGATATAAAACCAAAGAATGCCCATACTAAAATAATTATTTCATCGCAAATGTATAACGAGGAAGTTCACAAGAAAGAAAACGTGAAGCTTGTTTTTTCTGATGTTGCTGCAATTGATTTTCGCATTAATTATTTTGATAACATGATAGGCGCAGAGGTAATGGGACTTTACGAAATATCAGACAGACAATTTATTGAACAGTTAGTAAGAGAAAATTTTGAGCGAAGAAAAGAAATATATCTTATTGGCGGCCATTATAATTATGATGAAAATGACGAAGGTGATATGCTTAATTCATTTGATATAACAAACGCATATGCTTCAGAAAAAGAAAGCTATCACGCTTACGTACAGTACGTAGATGCAGGGGGATACGTTATTATTGCAAAGAATCTGCAAATAGTTCGCTAAATTATCATTTCTATGAGAGCTGCTTTGTGATTTTAAGTATTTGTCTCATTTGTGCGCCGTTATACTGTTTTTTTGGCGCGGAAAGGAAAAATTATGCTTTATTTAAAGAAAATATCGCCGGGTGGCAATATGGAAATTTATAATATGCTGCAGGAAATCGCCCTGAATGATAACGGATTTCATAATAAAGCATATGGCATGAGCTTTATTGAATTTAAACTGTGGCTTGAAAAAGAATGCAAAAGAGATAACGGTGATTTAGAAGAATGGATGGTGCCGCAAACTTCATACTGGCTTTATGAAGGTGAAAAGCCGATAGGTTATGGTAGGCTCAGGCATTTTTTAAACGATAATTTAAAAGCAAACAGCGGTCATATCGGATATGCCATAAGAAGCAGTGAGAGGAAAAAAGGCTACGGAACAAAAATTTTATCACTTCTTTTAAAAGAATGTGAGAAACTGGATATAAAAGAAGTGCAGATAGGCGCTAACTGTGATAATATACCTTCCAATAAAATTATTATTAAAAACGGCGGTAAACTTCTTCGCACTGAAAATAATAAAAATTTTTACGTTATAAATTTATAAAAAATAAAACCCAGAAGTTTACTCCTGGGTTGATTTTCTTTTCAGCTTCTCATACTCGGGGTCGAGAATATTTCTTGCGCGACGCTTGTTGGTGGGGTCTGCAAGGCGGTAATTTGCAATAAGCTCGCGCTCGTCTTTGGTTAATTCGCCCATTGTTCGGGGAGTGATAACTTCGGTTTCATAAGTGGAGGTACGTATAGGTTTAGCGCTGTCGGAAAAAATCAAATGTCCGCGGCGTCTTTCCTCGGGGAAGAATGCTTCCGTAGGTATACCCAGAAGCTTCTGTAAAAGCTGCAGAGTCTCCATACTGGGCTCGGTTTTACCGGTTTCGTAATAAGTGTAGGCAGAACGGGTGATTCCTATTTTGTCAGCAACAAACTGCTGTGTGAAATGATTGAGCTCTCTGTATTTTAAAAGTACTTCCGAAAGCTTCGGTCTGTTATCTTCAAACATAAAATCCCCCTTCCTTTGTGAAAAAACTCCACAATAAAAATATTGTCACTGCCAAGTGAAAATATTATACCAAAGAAAATATGGTAAGTAATGAATTGTGAAATAATTTTACAAAGAAGGGGTTCTTTCCGATTTTTGCAAAAATTTAAAAATATATATGACAAACAGAAGGAAAAGTGATATGATATATATTATGCGAAGACGATTAAATTTTATTTTCGAATGAGGTTATATTAAATTTATGAATAAAAAAACATACCGAATAAAAAATAGACGGGCAGTTTCGGCTCTTTTGTGTTTGGTTATTATAAGTATGTTTACATTCGGCGGATGCGATAAAAATAAGCCGAACCCCGAGTTTGTTCAGGTGGTAAATCCTATTGTGGAAGTCGGTTCTTTAAATGAAATGGAAGAGAAACTGGATTTTAAAGTTCCTGCTTTAGATAAAGAAGCAGAAACCTACATAGTTTTGGTTATTGACGGATACCCTGCTCAGGCACGCATAAAATACGCCGACGGCTCGGAGTTTGATATGAAGTACGGCAGCGGTGACGTAAGCGGTATTTACGGCGGCGAATTAGTAAAAGAAGAAAATATAGAAGGTACGAAAGTTTCTTTTATGAAATACGAAGATATAAGTTACGCTATATGGGAAAAAGACGGATTTTCTTACAGCCTTTGCGGAAACGATGATTTAGCCGATTGCGTTAAGGCACTGATTAAGTAAGATATATAAACGAGAATAAAAAGTTTTTCTTGACAGAACGGGAAATTAGAGTTAAAATATTCCTAACGCGTTGAAGAGGACGCCTTATATTTTAAGCATCAGAGAGCTTGTGTCATCGGCTGAAAGCACGGGCGGTAAGAAATATAAAGGAAACCACCTCGGAGCACAAAGTGACTAAGCTTTGCGTATACCTGCGATAAAGGTGTAATGAGGGAATTTATGTTTATAAATTCTGAAATACGGGTGGAACCGTAGGATTTGTTATTCCTGCCCCGAAACTTTAGCTAATGCTATGGTTTCGGGCTTTTTTATTTATTTTTGAAAGGAGATATAAAAATGTTAAACGTAAGTTTAAAAGGTCAAATCAAAGAATTTGAAATTGGCACAACAGTTGCCGATGTTGCAAAGAGCATCGGTATGGGTCTTTACAAGGCTTCTTGTGCCGCTAAAATAAACGGTGAGGTTAAGGATTTACGCACAGCTCTTACAGAGGACTGTGAGCTTGAAATTTTAACTTTTGATGATGAAGAGGGCAGAAAGGCATACTGGCATACAATGAGCCACGTATTGGCACAGGCTGTTTCCCGTCTCTATCCCGGTACAAAGTTTGCTATCGGCCCCGCTGTTGATAACGGCTTTTACTATGACTTTGATTTTGCAGAGCCCATAAATATGGATTCTCTCAGTAAAATCGAAGACGAAATGAAGAAGATCATTAAAGAAAATATCGCTATCGAGCGTTTTGAGCTTCCTGCCGACGAAGCTAAAGAGCTTATGGCAGGTCAGGATTATAAGCTTGAGCTTATTAACGAGCACAGCGCAAACGGCGAGAAGATCAGCTTCTACAAGCAGGGCGATTTCGTTGACCTCTGCGCAGGCCCCCACTTAATGGCTACAGGTATGCTCAAGGCACTTAAGCTTACAAGCTTAACAGGTGCTTACTGGCGCGGCGACTCCTCAAAGAAGATGCTCCAGAGAATTTACGGTACAGCTTACCCCAAGCAGGCTGAGCTTGACGCTTACCTCTTACAGGTAGAAGAAGCTAAGAAGCGCGACCACAATAAATTAGGCCGTGAGCTTGAGCTCTTTACAACAAGCGAGCTTATCGGTCAGGGTTTACCCATCCTTCTTCCCAAGGGCGCAAGAATCATTCAGCTTCTCCAGAGATTCGTTGAAGACGAGGAGCAGAGAAGAGGCTGGCAGCTTACAAAAACTCCCTATATGGCAAAGAGCGACCTCTATAAGATTTCAGGTCACTGGGATCACTACCAGGACGGTATGTTCGTATTAGGCGACGAAAATAAGGATAAGGAAGTTTTCGCCCTCAGACCTATGACCTGTCCCTTCCAGTATCAGGCATACTTAAACAGAAAGCGCTCCTACCGTGATTTACCTCTGCGTTATAACGAGACTTCCACACTCTTCAGAAATGAAGAGAGCGGCGAGATGCATGGCTTGATCCGTGTACGTCAGTTCACAATTTCCGAAGGTCACTTAATGTGCACACCCGAGCAGCTTGAGCAGGAATTCAAATCTTGCCTCGAACTTGCCATCTATATGCTCAAAACTTTAGGTCTTTACGAGGACGTTTCCTACCGCTTCTCTCAGTGGGATCCTAACGACAGAGCTAAGTACATCGGTACAGAAGAGCAGTGGAACGAAGCTCAGAATATGATGGGCAACATCCTTGACCACCTTGGCATCAAGTATAAGATTGGTGTTGGCGAAGCTGCTTTCTACGGACCTAAGCTTGACATCCAGATCAAGAACGTTCACGGTAAAGAGGATACTCTTATCACAATCCAGATAGACCAGCTCCTTGCTGAGCAGTTCGGTATGTACTACCGCGATAAGGACGGCACAGAGAAGCTTCCCTGCATTATCCACAGAACTTCCATCGGTTGCTACGAGAGAACACTTGCACTTCTTATCGAGAAGTATGCAGGCGCATTCCCCCTCTGGCTTGCTCCCACTCAGCTTAAGCTCTTACCTATTGCAGACAGACACCTCGATTACCTCTATGAGGTTAAGAAGGA
Organism: Oscillospiraceae bacterium; assembly: GCA_015065615.1. Taxonomy (GTDB): domain Bacteria; phylum Bacillota; class Clostridia; order Oscillospirales; family Acutalibacteraceae; genus SIG603. Next base: position 4,523 of record SVPY01000061.1, read on the forward strand.
GCTTGATGCATTGGGCTTCAGAACAGAAGTTGACGACAGAAGCGAGAAGATAGGCTACAAGATAAGAGAAGCACAGCTTGAAAAGGTTCCCTATATGGTTCTCGTAGGTGATAAGGATATTGAAAATAATACAGTTTCTATCCGTCACAGAAAAGACGGTGACCTTGGCGCTATGAATCTTTCCGATTTCATTTCTTTAATCGTTAAGGAAAGAGACACAAAAGAAATTAAATAATCGTTTCGCTTCACATAATAAAATATCACTCGGAGGGTGTAATTTCACAGGAAATTATACTCTCCTTTTAAATTCCAGGTGTTTTTTGTTATTACGCAGTTTCCTTAAACAGCGCAATAATAACTGCAAATACCTGTAAAAGCAGTGTAAAATTATTTCACGATTGTTTTACGGTTACATAGTAGCATATCTAGCCCGATATGTCAAGTATAAAAGTCTATAATTAGCCTATAATAATTTAAAGGGGTTAATTATGAGTACTTATGAGGCAGTAAGGAACAGGATATTGCAATTGTGTGAAGAGAAAAAGGTTGCAATTAATAAACTTGCTATGGATGCAGGTATGGCGCCTTCAAGTTTAAAAAATATATTATATGGCAGAAGTAAAAATCCCGGCGTAACAACGATAAAAATATTGTGCGACGGATTGGGTATATCCATCACAGAATTTTTCGATACCGAAGAATTCAGAAATTTAGAGCAGGAAATTAAATAATCAAATCGTAGGGGAGGGTGAGTTTGCAAGAATTTCATCCTCCTTATTTTTTGTATGAAAACCTTTACGAATTATTTTTTAGATTTCGCCTCGCCTCCCCTGCAAGGGGAGGGAAAGTTTGCGTAGCAAACTAGGAGGGGTTGGTTGCTTAGCATTAATAATCTTCACAATATTACTGTGAAATTCAAAATGACAATGTTACAAAGAATTCTGCCTTGAAAATTAGCGAGGTACAGACACAAAATGCTAAATTATTTTTCAATAAATATACAACCCTTCAGTCTTTTGGAAAGCAAACAAGTCGCTTTCCAAAATCCAGCTCCCCTTGCAGGGGAGCCAAGTTAAATAAAACATAACAAAAAAGGGAGAGTACAAAATAGACTGCTCCTGTAAAAACGGACAATAGACAAAAGGCCCCCTGATGTAGGATAATAACTACATCAGGGGGTGTTGTTATGCAACAAAGAAAATATACACATTTCAGAGAGATCGAGCCGCAGATCA
>SVPY01000062.1 GCA_015065615.1 Oscillospiraceae bacterium
TGCCCTCTTTAATAAATTTTATAAGCCCACTCATATTGTGCGCTTCCCTTAAAAGTTTATTTTCGGCATAGAGCATAAGCTCCACGTCCTCCTGATAGGTCATGTCCAACACTCTCTCCCCGTATTTATAGCCTAAACGCATAAAATAAAGTATATGCAGTTCCTTTTCGTTTAAATCGCTTAAAAACACGTGTTCTATAAGCTCCTCTGCGCGCAGTGACATTTTTTCTCTTATGGACTTTTTCACCCTTTCGTATTTGCTTAAATCGGTTTCAATTTTTTTAATTTCAAAGCAAGTTCTTCCGAAAATGCGTTCGCTTTCTATTGCTATAGGAATTTCTTTTCTTAAAAAGCTTTCATACACACAGCAAAGCATACCTTCGAAAGTTCCGTCGTATACATATACGTGTTCTCTGCACATAAACTCCCCTCCTATTCAAAATCGCTTCTGTCCGCACCGGGTAGTGAGGGCAGATTTTTACTCTTTTTCAATTCCACCGCATCAGAATCTGTTAAAAGCACGGCGCGCATTATGGAGCTGTCGCCGTATTTGCTTCTTAATATATCCACGGTATTCTCAAGCTCCGACTTTCTCTGTCCCCTTTCTTCCTCGGGGTAAAGCGAACACTGCAAGGCGTCATCCTCCGAAAGAGAAAAAGCCTTTACCCCTATACTTCTTAAGGGTCTTTTATCCCATATCTCTTTAAAAAGAGAAAAGGCTATACTAAAAATGGAAGTAGAATCGGACATAGGTATTTCGCACTGCTTCTGGTGGCCGTAGGTATATAAGTCGCTTCGCCTTAAACTTACGCTTATGCCGTAAGCTACGAAATTGCTTTTTCTTAAACGCATGGCAACTTTTTCGCAAAGGGCGTACATTATAACCTTCACGTCCTTTTCCGTTACCATATCTTTCGATGTAGTGGTACTGTTGCTTATGCTTTTTACATCCCTCTCTTCATCAATACACTGAACCTCAGTATTATCAAGACCGTTTGCCACGCGCCATAAGGAGTGGCCATTTTTACCTAAAAGCTTTCTTAAAACTTTGGGATCGCTCTGCGCTATCTGACCTATGGTTTTTATACCGTATTTATTAAGAGTTTGCTTAGTGGATTTACCCACGTATAAAATCTCCTCTACCGCCATAGGCCACACTTTTTCTTTATAATTTTCTCTTGAAAATTCAGTAACTGCATCGGGCTTTTTGTAGTCGCTTCCCAGTTTTGCAAATTCCTTTGTAAAGGAAACTCCGATGGAAACGGTAAGTCCCAATTCTTCTTTAATCCGTTTCCTTATTTTCTCGGCTATTTCTCTTCCGTTTCCGAAAAGTCTTGTACTGCCCGTTACGTCCAGCCAGCATTCGTCCAGACCGAAACTTTCTATTTTGTCGGTATACTGCGAATAAATATCGTAAGCGAGATTTGAATATTTAACGTAACGTTCACTGTGAGGCGGACACAAAACAAGATTTGGGCATTTCTTTTTCGCCTGCCATATAGGCTCGGCGGTTTGAACACCGAATTTTTTAGCGTGCATATTTTTAGCTAATATAATTCCGTGGCGCTCCTCTACGTCGCCGCCTACCGCCATAGGAACGTCCTTATATTCGGGATGATAAAGAGTTTCCACCGAAGCAAAAAAGTTATTCATATCTATATGAAGTATTATTTTGTCCGTATTCATAAAATTTTATTTTCATCCCTTCTCTGATTCATACTGTATAAACGCCTGCACAATTTCGAACATCTGTTCGTTTATCTTTATTTTAGAACATTTGTTCTCATTTGTCAATGGTAAATTTTCCCCTTTTCTTTTTAAATTTTATTGATTTTATTATTTTTTGTTACTATAATTATCTTAATATATATTTATATTAAGGAGATTTTTTCTTATGGCAATGGTAAAATGCAGAAACTGCGGCAAGGAGATTACAGACATTTACGATAACTGCCCCTACTGTAAAACTTCCGTGCAGAGTTTAAATAATGTGGATAAAACAAATGATGTAACGAACGATGATTTAACCGAGAATTTAATTTTAACAGGCTACGGCTCATTCCTTGCTTTACTGGCGCTTATACTGTTTAACAGCCTTTCAAATATTACAAGCGGAAGATTTTTGGGCGATATGGCTATAGCTGCCGGTGCTACTGCGTGGGGAGCATTCTTTATAATTTCTGTAGCTGTTATGTTCTTAGGTGCAATACTTCACACTTTTCTTCCTTTACTTATCAAGAGATTTTCAGGTATTCCCGATCAGATAATTACACTTATCGTAACCTTTATTTTAACAGTTATCTCCACAGCAATACTTCTTATTTTTAAAATGCCTATACTCGGAATTTATCAGTCTTCACCTGAACTTATCCACATGGCTTCTCAGTACGCTTTATACTACGGAATCGCCGTTCCCGTTATTCAGGGAGCTATCATTCTCTCCGGCAAAAACCACTCGCCTTTGATCGGAGTTGCTTTCGAACTTTTACCTTTAGTAGCTTTCCTTATTTTAGGAGTCTTACTGCTTCCCTTACTTACTATCGCTTTCGCTCTGGGTATCACCGGAATCGTTTGCGGTGGTATTATAGCCGCAGTTCTCACCCTCGCTGCAGCTGCAGTTAAATCTTTTATTATTTCGGGATTTTAATTTCTTTTATTTATAAATTTTCACAATAAAAACAAAAGACAGTTTCGCATCAAGCAAACTGTCTTTTCTATTTACATATCTTTTTGCTCAGGCTTATCTTTTCTCATTTTTGTCGGCGATATTCCGAAATAGGATTTAAAATCCCTTAAAAAACTTGATATGGAATTATAGCCAGACTCCGAAGCTATATCGGTTATTGAAAGTTTAGTTAAAGTTACAAGGCGCACAGCGTGGTTCATTCTTAAATTTCTGATGTATTCGCCGCACCTCAACCCCGTTTCTTTTCTGAAAAGGGAACAGAAATAATTACTGTTAAGAAAAAACTTGTTGGCTATATCCTCCACTGTAATATTCTCCCTGAAATGCTCGTTTATATAGCTTAATATAGGGTATATGGTTTTATTACTTATCAATTTATCTATACTGTTTTTAAGGTCAAAGCTTCTTAAAAGTATGGAAAGCATGGAATAAGTAAGATTTTCTATACTGTTAAAAGTAAGATTATCTCTGGGAGAAATTGAATTTTCTTCCTCAATTAAGTCAAGAATCCTCATTATCTTACTGAAATTTTCATCATCCAGATTCTTAACAAACTCTCCTCCGTAGTTATTAAAGCTGACTCTCAAATCCTCGGGCATAAACTCGGGAGATATTTGCAGTAGCCTTATTTTTGCATATTTAGTTAATTTGATCTCCTGAAAATCAGTTGTACGCATAAAGCTTACTGTGCCCGGCTTAATCTGATACCTTTGTCCGTTTACTGTAAGCTCGCCTTCGCCCTCTAAATATATTTCAAATTCATAAAAAGTGTGCCAATGAAGCACTGCTTCGCTGAAAGTATAGCTTCTGTACTGAATTTGCTTTTCATTTATTGATAAAAGCACAGCCTGAGATTTATTTTCTGACATTTTCTTTTACATCCTTAATTAAATCTGTTGTTAATTATACAGTCATTTATCTAAAAGTCAACCTTTGCTGAGTTTTTGAGAATTTTTTCATAGTATTATGAAAGCAATTGAAAAAAATGTATGATATAATTAAATTAACAAACAGAAAGCGGTGAAATTATGAATATTAAAGTAAAGGTAAACGAAAAAGAAAACTTGGGCGGCTTCAAACCCGTTAACTGCGGTAATATGTCGCCTCCTATTTACGACGAGAATGCAGGCCAGAACATAAGAGAATATTATAAAGAGCAGTATATCCCACTTGTAAGAAACCACGATGCGGCACTTTTTAACGGTGGTTTACGCCTTGTTGATATTCCTATGGTGTTCCCTCTTTTTTATTTAGACCCCTCTGACCCTAAGAACTACTACTTTAAGGCAACTGACGATTATATCGATGTAGCCGAAGAATGCGGTTCAAAAGTTTACTACCGCCTTGGTGTAAGCATTGACCACAGCTACAACAAATATAACATTGACCCACCCGAAGACTATGCTAAATGGGCAGATATTGCTACAGGTATTATCCGCCACTACACAGAAGGCTGGGCAAGTGAAACGGGCAAAACTCACGACATTGAATATTGGGAAATTTGGAATGAAGCTGAAGGTATTTCAGGCGAAGGCAGACATCTGCACACAAACTGGAACGCGCCTTACGACACTTTCCTTGATTTCTACGTAACCGTTTCCAAAATTTTAAAGGAAAGATTCCCCCACCTTAAAATCGGCGGCCCCGCTCACTGCAGCTGGGATATGGACGAAAACAGCGCTCCTCAGCGTTTTCTTAAAAGATGTGCCGAAGAAAAAGCACCTTTAGACTTTTTCTCCTTCCATTGGTACTCAAACAACCCCCACGAAATGGTAAAATTCAGCTACGAAGCAAGAGAAATGCTTGATAGTTTAGGCTATAAAGATACTGAACTTCACATTAACGAGTGGCAGTATTTACCCGATGACGGCTTTAGAGGTATGAGAGAAAATCCTGCGATTGCCCCTGCAAGGTACCTTGAAATGCAGGATGCTCAGGCAGGTGCTTACGAAGTTGCCGCTATGATAAGCTTCCTTGATTGCCCTTATGACATCAGTATGGTTTATACTACTTCTACAAATCACTTTGGTATGTATCAGGTAGATTCTTTCCTTCCTGCTAAAAACTACTACAGTGTAAAGGCTTTAGGTCAGCTTTTCCACTTCTACCCCAATAGAGTTAAAGCAGAAGTAAGCTGTGAAAAGCGAGAAGTAAGAACCAGCGTTCAGGCAGCTGCAGGTATTGATAATGAAGGTAAGCTTTCAGTAGTAATCGCAAACTATAAAAACGGAGAATCCAACTTTGAAATTAATTTTGAAAAGGAATATACCAATTTCGAAGTAATGGCCGTTACAAACGAGCATAGCTTAGATAATATTCCCTTTACTTATGAAAACGGTGTATTAAAATTCGAATGCAATTTCGATTCTTCCACAATTTGGGTAAAAGCAAGCAAATAACTGATTAAACGGCGGTAAATTTACTGCCGTTTTTTTGTTGCTCTTTTAAATCAATAATTTTGGTTATGATTTTGGCTTTACTGCTTTGCAGCCTTTGTTTAAAGGTAAGGTCGGAGATATTGATACCGTTGTTTTCTTCGCAATTGACGGAATAAAGCCTGAAATCAGACTTAAAAAAGATGTGTTAATTGAAAGTGAAGTTATATTCAAAAAGGAATATAAAAACGGTGAAACCATAATCACTGATTTTACACCCGGCTTTAACTGCAGATTCTTAATAGACGGCAAACTCAGAATTATAGTATTAAATGAAAGCGAATCTTTAAATTTCACTTCCGTTAATATTGATAATGAAAATTACCTTTTATTAAGCGATAATAACAGTATTATTTTTAGTGAAAGCGGCTTAATTAAAATATTTACAGAAAACGAAGCTGAGGTAAATTCTTTCCCCGAAATTTTAAATTTACCTTCAAAAATTGAAAACTTAAAGCCTGATATTAACACAATAAGCTTAATAAAATCAGAAAACAAAATTACTGAAGATAATTTATACACCTATTATCTTTACGAT
>SVPY01000025.1 GCA_015065615.1 Oscillospiraceae bacterium
AAGAACATCAAAAAAAACAATGGCTATTTTCGAAGAAATGGCAGCCAGCACCAACTACGCACCTTTCATCCTTTCGAAGCTTGCCATTTCGCTATCCATTAAGAGCGGAACCCCTTTGCAGGAACCCGATTTTAAAACTGATACTTTTGGTTTGGAACTAAATCGCCAAACAATAACCGGTGAATGGGACGAGCTGTATAAAGGGCTTGTTGAAATGTTCGAAGGACGGCATATTAGCGACGATGACTATTTTCAAAAGTATTTAAAGGCGCATTTGGACCGCGGAGCCCGATTGCTTTATAGCGAATTCAAGTATAATAATGATTTTATACTCAGCTTATTAAGTGAAAAGTCAGGTATATAAGCGGGAGGTGTACTATGGCAAATAAAGCTCAAAAATTGTTGTTTAATCTTTCTACCATGTCTCCTTTGGTATTGATTTTTGCCATAGTGTACTGGTTAGAAAAAGATGTTAAACTGTTTTCAGAACAAGAAGACAAAATCCAAATTAACGTCACCGCAGTTGCGTTGATAATGTTTATATCAATAAGCGTAGCCTTTTCCTTTTATAGTAGCTGGTTTGTGAGGGCATGTAATAAAAAGCTGGAGCGAATTCCAATTGGTGTTGATGGTGTCGTACCTAATGACACTTGGGTAATAGTAGTTCTGCTGTCTTATGCTCTTCCTGCTGCAGGAGTTGTTTTCAAGGAACTCAATATATACATCAGCATAGTCGTTATATTGTTATGGATATTATTTCTTGCTCTAAGCAACACAATATTACCTAACCCAATTTTAATGCTACAGGGATATCACTTTTACAAAATAACAACTGTTGATGGAAGCAGCGATATCATCTTACTTTCAAGGCGGAAAAGTATCCAAAATCGCAGTGCCGTAAATACGGTAATGATTGCATTTCATTATTTGGCTATAGAGGGAGAAAATGCAGATGTTTAACAACTGTCCTTTGCTTGCGCTTATCGAAACAAAGAAGAAAACCTTTGTTGTAAAACGGATTTGCGAGGATTATGATTCGCAAGTGACTATTGATAAAACTTTTTCGGATGCAGCTGAAACACTAAGAAAAGACAAAACAGATGTGGTGTTTGATGGTAAATATACACCACAAAGTGGAGATATGGAGATTTTAAATATTCAGAACTTCACTTTACCTACAGTTATAAGAGAAGCACTGAGAAATCCACAAGGCCTAGAAATTTATTTTCCAGTGAATGGAGAACTGCCTACAATAAAAGCGTTGTTTGTTGGTAATTATTCATGTGAAAATGGGCAGGAACAATACTCTGCAGCTTTTCAGAAATTTCATAACAACCAATACATATCTGCTGCACGACACCATCTGTTTTTTACAGGGGACACTTTTGTAAGAGATACTCGCGTGGGAATAACGATAGCAACATCTGTTGATTGTGTTATTAGTGATGGAAATTTGTACTTCTCATCGTATCATTACGCAAAACAGATATTTGATTTAACCGAGTATTACAGAGAAGCTTCTTTGCAAGATGTACAAGACTTTGTAGATAACGACTTGATATCTATGGAGAATAGCGTTGCTTTTGTTGACGAGGCAGATACCTGGGAGCGAAGGAAAATTGCTTCTATTAACGACTCCGGCATCTTGCAAAGCCATACCGCAAGACAAATAAAATCACTTGCGCAAAAAAGCGGCGTAAGCATATCTATTTCTGACGGTCATATAGTTCTCCCCACTGACAAAAAGGAACGTCACATTGTTTTAGGATTTTTAGACGAGGAAGTCTATAAAGGAGCTTTTTCAGAGACGGTTTTTCAAACCAATTCAAAACGAAAAGCGCGGTAATCGTACAGATATAAAATATGAGGTAAACCACTATGCGTAATTTGAGATCCTACTATTCTGCGTCGATTGCAGAGTTCCTTCAGCAGTCGAGCAGCGAAATAATTGGTATCATCCACTCCAATGATATTTCAGCGGAGACGACGATCCAGCAGAGCAACACTTGGGAATCTGAGGTGCAGATTCTCAAGGATCAGCTGCGCTCTTTTTCGGATGGTAGGATCATTTTCGAATACACCATCCCCAGAATGGGTAAGCGTGTAGACGCAGTGGTGCTTTACAAAAATATTGTTTTCCTCTTGGAATTCAAGTGCGGCGATACGGAATACCGCCAGTCTACATACGATCAGGTGTACGATTATGCGCTTGATCTGCGTAACTTCCAGAAGGAAAGCCATGACAAACTGTTGGTACCGATCATGGTATCCACCAGAGCGGCAGCAGTCACAAATGTTATTCGTGAACGTGATCGCGTAATTGAGCCACTTCGTTGCAACGCTGGCAATATTGCCGATGTGATCAATATGGTCGTTGCACGCTATAATGAACCCGCTTTTGATTATGTAGCATGGGAGAACTCGGAGTATCTTCCCACTCCTACGATCGTGGAAGCAGCGCAGGCATTGTATCGCGGGCACAACGTTCATGACATTACCCGTAGTGATGCAGGCGCAGAAAACCTGACGGTTACTACCGATGAGATTAACCGCATCATCGAGCACAGCAAAGCAAATGGCCGAAAATCTATCTGCTTCGTAACCGGTGTACCCGGTGCTGGTAAAACGTTGGTCGGTTTGAATATTGCCATTCAGCGTTCCGATGCGCAGCAGGGCGAGCACGCAGTATTCCTGTCCGGCAACTTCCCATTGGTGACGGTGCTGCAGGAAGCGCTAGCTCGTGATAAGGTGGAACAGGAAAAGCAGCGTGGTAATCGTGTTTCTAAAACGGATGCACTTCGCAGTACATCTGCGTTTATACAAATCATTCACAAGTACCGCGATTCTTTCGTTGGCAACAGCAATATCCCGCCGGAGCGTGTCGCCATCTTCGATGAAGCGCAGCGCGCATGGACGCAGGATATGATCGAAAAGTTCATGGCTACCAAGAAGGGTGTGTCACCTTTCCCGTATAGCGAGCCGGAGTTTTTGATTAGCACCATGGATCGCCATCGGGACTGGGCTGTTGTCATTTGCCTTGTAGGTGGCGGACAGGAAATCAACACCGGTGAGGCCGGTTTGCCTGAATGGTTTGATTCTTTGCGTCGTGCGTTCCCTGATTGGGACGTTTATATCACTCCTCAGCTCAATGACGATGAGTACCGTCGCGGCAGAAGTTGGAACAGCATGCTGGAGGGACTTCGCACCTTCGAACGGGACAAGCTTCATCTGGCAACGTCGGTGCGATCTTTCAGAACACCGGATTTGGCAGCATTTGTAAAGGCGGTTCTGGATGCAGATACCACCGAAGCAAAAGCGCTGTATCAGCGTATCAAAGATAAATATCCGATTGTTATCACCCGTGATTTGAACAAAGCGAAAGACTGGGTGCGCGATCACTGCCAGGGTACCACCCGTTATGGTTTGCTCGCCAGCAGCGGCGCGTTGCGCTTGAAACCGGAAGGCATCTTCGTAAAGAATGAGATTTCGGTAGCCAACTGGTTCCTGAACGGCAAGGACGATGTCCGTTCCAGTTACATGCTGGAGGATGTGGTGACGGAGTTTGATATTCAGGGATTGGAGCTTGACTATTCTGTTGTCGCATGGGATGCAGACTATCGTTATGTAGACGGCGAATGGACTTATTACAATTTTGTCGGCAACCGCTGGACCAATGTTAGTTCCGAGGAACGTCGGTTGTACTTGAAGAACGCCTACCGAGTACTACTCACCCGCGCTCGTCAGGGCATGGCTATCTTCGTGCCAGCAGGCAGCGACGACGATCATACCCGTAAGCGTGAATGGTACGACGGAATTTATGGGTATTTAAAGGAAATTGGTCTACTCTCTATATAATCAACCATTTATCAAGGGGGTGTGGTTTTGGATAAACTGGAATTTGAGAAATTGTTAGCATTAGACTCATATCTTGTAGAACGAAAAACGCCAACAGAAGCGGAGCATCAACTGTTTTTAAAAGAAGTTGATTTTTATTGCCCGTTGTGTGGAACCGTGCTGCGCAGTCGCCGCCAGAAAAAGCAGAATAAATTATATGAAATTGCTCATATATATCCCAATCGACCGACGCAGCAACAGTATGAGACGCTGCTCGGATTAGAGAGAATGGGCGAAAACTGCGAGTCTTTTGAGAACAAGATTGCGCTATGCCTAAATTGTCATAGAACACAAGATTACCACACTTCTACAGAAGACTATTTGGCTTTGGTGTCCATGAAAAAACAGTTTTTGAAAAGATCTTCGCTTGAAGATATAGCTCATATGAGCAATATAGAAGATGAATTGAGCACGGTTATACATGCTTTGGCAACTGTTTCTGAAGAACGTCTGGCTGAACTGAATTATGAGCCTGTACAGATTGCAAAAAAATTCACCTCAAAGGAAGTCTTGCTAAAAGGGAAAATTACCAGAAATGTGTGCTCGTATTTTCCGCTTGTTAGAGAGCTTTTTGTAAGTATTGAAGGAAAAAATGGTTTTTTAATGGAAGCGCTAAGCAGCCAGGTAAGAACCTGCTTTTTGAAAATGGCCAGTACCAATACAACAAAAGAGGATATTTTTGAGAAAATAGTTGACTGGATTTACATCAACACAGGTAGGATATCCAAAGATGCCAGCGAAATTGTAGCATCTTATTTTGTGCAGACGTGTGAGGTGCTTTATGAAATTTCCAAGTAAAATTACATCATATAGCGAAAGCACTCTGTGCAAACTACCGGTGCTGTTGAATTGCTTGTCACAGCGTAGGTATACAGTATATTCGCTGTATCAAGAAACTAAAAGCTCGTTTCGTTCGGTAGAGGAATACTTGGATGCGCTTGACTGTTTGTTTGCGCTTGAAAAGATTGGATTTTTAGAAACAGAGAAGGTGATTTATTGTGTTAAGTGAGATTCGCTGCAATGCATTTGCTCAAAAAGTAATAAAATTCCAGAACGGATTGAACGTAATTCTTGGTACAGATAGCGGAACCAACTCAATAGGCAAATCAACTTTTTTGTTGATAGTTGACTATGCTTTTGGCGGTAAGGCGTATGCCTCTTCCATTGATATACTGCGAAATGTCGAAGAACACGATATTTTCTTCTCGTTTGTTTTTAACGATGATACACATATTTTTTCCAGAAGCAACACCAATAGTGGTGTGGTTTGGAAATGCAATGCAAAATATGAAAAAATCGAAGAAATTACTTTGGATGAATATTGTAACTGGCTAAACAAACAGTACGAAATTAATCTTCCTGCACTTTCATTTCGTGACGCTGTAGGAAGATATATTCGCGTATATACAAAGAAAAATTGCGATGAATTTCATCCGCTTCATTATTTTCCGACAGAAAAATCCGAAAACGCAATTTTTGCATTTTTAAAACTTTGTAATGAATACGCACCTTTAGAAATAATACAAAAAGAGGCAAAAGCATCAAAAGATGCGCTGGAAGCTTTTAAAAAAGCGCAAAGATTGAAATTCGTTGCAAATATTACTAAGAAAGAGTATGAAGCGAATATTACTGCGATCGGCAAGTTGCACGAAGAATTGCAAGAGTTGTCAGATGGGTTAGAAAACAATCTGCTCGATGTGAATGCAGTTGCATCAGAGCACGCAGTATATATAAAGAAGCTCTTATCAAGAGTTAGAAGGGCTCGTAGTTTGATTAAATCCCGATATGATGCCCTTGATGAAAATGGAGAATATAAATTTTCTGCAACTACAGATAATTTTCAAGAACTTGTACGTTTTTTCCCCGGAGCCAATATTGCAAGAATTGAGGAAATAGAGAATTTCCACAAACAGATTTCTTCCATTTTCAAAAAAGAATTAAGTGCGGAACGCAAGAAAATCAAAGAAACTTTAGACGAATATGATGCAATTATTCAGGAACATGAATCACAGCTACGAGCGCTTATTACTGATCCCAAACTGTCAAAAATGGTGCTAACTAAACACGCTGACATTCTAAAGCAAATTGAACGGATGCAAAATGAAAATGAAGCGTATCTGAAAAAGGAAAAATTGTTAGCACAGTCAAAGGCGGACGCCGACAGATACGATGAAATTAAACTGAAGCAATTCGCTATCACATCGTTGCGAGTTAACACCGAGATGCAGCGAATTAACGACCTAATATATAACGGGCTGTACCAGGCGCCACAATTGTGCTTCACTAATTCGAGCTATCGCTTTTTTACTCCTGATGACACTGGAACGGGCATTGCATACAAAGGGCTGATTGTGTATGATTTAGCAATGCTCACGCTGACAAAATTGCCTATATTGGTTCACGATTCGGTTATACTTAAACAAATATCCGACGATGCAATAGAACGGATAATGGAATTGTATGCCGGATTCGACAAGCAGGTAATAATTGCACTAGACAAGCAATCTTCGTATAGCTCAGCGACAGAAAAAACTTTATTGGAAAGAGCTATCCTTATACTGTCGCCCGGCGGTGGGGAATTGTTTGGACGTTCTTGGGGATAACGAAATAATTGCTACTTAACTGCTAACAAACCGATTTTCATCTGGATATTGTCGGTGCGTTCTGGTATTGTGTGTCACTGCCAAAGGAGGTGGCGACATGCGAAGTATCATAGAAGAACTGTATTACGGCAATATCAGTCCGACGGATCGGGACATCATTAGAGGCGGCAGCTATTCGCATATACTGAATCTGGTGACCCGCAACGAAGATGAGCTGATGCAAACGCTGACGCAGGCGCAGCAGGAAACGTTCGAAAAGTTTAAGGACTGCGCGTCGGAGCTGGGTGACAAAAACGAAATGATGTCATTCGTGCTGGGCTTCAAGCTGGGGATGCGGTTAGCAGTAGAGGCAATGATCAGTATGGATGACATCACAGAACCAAAAATGACCTAATAGCAACGGCATCGCAGCAGAAATGTTGCGGTGCCGTTTTTGCGTACTGGGGTACTGCATCAAACTGTGGTCGTTTTGCGGAACTTTTTCTTATATCTTTTCATACGCGACTTTCTTAGAAAAAGAACCAGTAAAGAACAGTACCCCAGTAGAAGGGCATTTATGCCCTTCGGGCGATGGTTTTATAATACTGAACAACTGAGGTAGTCTGAAACGAATTTAGGGTAACTTTTCCTATATTCCTTCTTACGCGACTTTTATCATAAAAAGAATCAGAAATATTCAGTTGTTCAGTAAAATATAGTTTTCTCGCGTATGGCTTTTTATGAAGGGGTGTATAGGGGAAACAAAAAAATATGATATAATCCCCGTAAAGGAGGTGGTGTATATGATTGTGCGAGGCACTCTTTGGAATCAAACTAAATAGAAGGAGGTAAAACACAGATGATTTCCAAAGAACAGTTTTTAACGATCAAACGACTAAAGCAAGAAGGCGTACCGATTGCCGCCATCGCAAGAAGAATCGGCATATCTGAGCCGACCACGCGTAAATGGGCGAACATGAGTGAAGCAGGATTTGATGAGCTAAAAATGGATGATATCCCGTACCTCGACAACTACCGCGAATTTATCCTCAGCATCCTGCGGGTGTGCCCGCAAACCAGAGAGACCAACATCCTGTACCGACTGAGGGAGGAATTTCCGGACTTTGAGTGCCGAAAGACCACCTTTTACAAGTACATGCGAAAGCTGCGGGAGCAGACAGGATTCGTTCAATTTACCGGGCGTGTCACTTCGCTGCGAGACGAATCGCCGCCAGGTTACGAGGCGCAGGTAGATTTCGGCCAGTATCGCATGAAGGATATGTACGGCAAATCGGTGCGGGTGTACTTTTTCTGCATGGTGCTGGCATATAGCCGCATGCACTATGTGTATTTCAGCCGGGACCCCTTTACCACCAAGACCGCCATACAAGCCCACGAATACGCCTTTCAGTATTTCGGAGGCAGAACACAGATGATTGTATACGATCAGGACCGGGTGTTTGTGGTGGATGAGAATTTTGGCAACATCGTACTGGTGCCCAAATTTGAGGAATACGTCAAAAAGGTGGGCTTCAGCGTCCGTCTTTGTCGTCCACACGATCCGCAATCCAAAGGCAAGGTGGAGACCTTTGTGCGCTACATCAAGGAGAGTTTTCTGGCAGGCAGAATCTACAAAGGAATCGACTCTTTGAACAGCGACGCCTTGCGTTGGCTGGATGCCGAAGGAAACGGTACAACCAACCTGCGCACCCGCAAACCGCCACGGGTGATGTTCCGCGAGGAAGCGCAGCACTTAACCAGAGTACAGTTCTCTGACGAAGGCTTCTCGGAAATCCGAAGCGTGTCAGATAAATACACGGTGAAAATCGATTGGAGCGTTTACGAGCTTCCTCGAACAGCAGTCAAACCTTTTGAACAAGTCCGAGTGGAGGAACAGGATGGCATGCTGCTCTTTTACAAAGCTGCAGAAAACGAACTGATTCATAAATGCCCACGACGTGAATCTCCTGGAGGCACAACGGCCTTTGAAGGCAACAACTCCAAGGGAGACTCAGTAGCAAGCAATTCCTTCCGATTGCGTTTCGAGGCATATGACGTAGCGGAGGCTTTTGCAAATAAGGTGGAGGAAACAGAACCGCGATACAAAAATCTGCAGCTTGGCCGCATGCTGACACTATCAAACGTGTTCACAATGGAACAAATGGTAGAAGCGATGGATTACTGCGTGAATATCGGCATTTGCTCGGCAGCCGAGGTGACCGCATATCTCATCTATCGCCACGGCAAGGACTATGTCACAAAGCGTATCTCGAAAAACGCCTATTATCGCAACCGCGAGCGGGCTGAAGAAATAAGGAGGGAGCAAGATGGCAGGTATCGCTGAATTACAACAACTGGCGCAGCAGCTTGGCCTTACCCATATCGCCAGCGGCAAGGTGGAGTTGGGAAACGAAACCCTATCCAATACCGACTACCTCAAGCAAATATTCGAAGCAGAGGTACAGGCCAGAGAAAGCGAAGCACTGGACCGTAGACGCAAAGCCAGCAATCTTCCACATCGTGTGTTCACCACCGGCAAGCTCAATAGAGGCGTCAAATGGCAGATTGAGCAGCTGGAGCAACTGGACTGGATAGAAGCGTCAGAGGACATCGCCATTATCGGCCGATGCGACACTGGCAAAACATCCCTGGCAGTGCACCTGGGTGAGCTGGCGCTGAAAAGCGGATACCGAGTTTACTACTGCAACATCGACGTGTTCCTGCAGATCTTACGCCACAAAGATACCGTCGATAAATACCACCGAAAATTCCGGTACATGATAAGCTGCGACCTGATCATCATCGATGAGCTGATGTACGTGGCCTTATCCGAACAAGACCTACCGCTATTTTACAGAGCGGTCAACTTCCTCAAGGAGGAACGAAGCATAATCTACATAACAAACCGAGAACTGTCGGAGTGGCCCCAGGTAGCAGACGATAAGCACCTGATGGAAACCCTGACACAGAGGATCATGAGCAGCAGCCAACAGATAAGGCTGCAATAACAAACACACGGCGAACCGCCGTGGCCGGAAAAACACTTCCGAATAATCTTGAAAACAACTGACTGAAAAGTCAGATAATATAGGTTTCCCACATTGAAGAATTTTTCCAACAAAACTTTCGAAAATACGAAACTTTGGCGAAAAAATTAGCCCACGGGTAGGGGGATGCTGATCTTCACGGCTTTTCGCGCCAAAACGGGCGTGGGGTCACGCGCGAAAAATCGGGAAATCAAGTGGGGTTGCGCCAACAGAATCGTCAACGGCAGACGCGAGTGCGACAGCCACCATGTGAATGAAGATACGCTGCAGCACACCTACGCGGCTGCGATCGGTGATATGATCGAGGATGCAGAGGAAATCATGGCAGCGGTAAAGGACAGCGCAGGGCTGGTCATGGAGCCAGAGAACAAAGCAGCACTGGAGCGGGTCGAACAGGAAATCATCGACCTGCAGAACGCGGTGCTGGAACTGCATAAGGCCAAGCAGCAACGCAGCGTCACAGCAACGGACTATGCGGCGCAGATCAAAGAATACAGTGAACGGATGCAGGCGCTGGAAGCCCAGCAGGCAGAACTGCAGACCACAGAGAACAGATACAGCGAGGTCAAGATGTGGCTGGACAGCTTCGCAGAACACATCCAGAGCGGCGGCATCATGAACGCAGATGACGGCATGATCATGAAACAGCTGGTGGAACAAATCATCGTAAATGATGACGGCATCGAAGTACACTTCAAATGCGGCATCGTCGCAAGCCACGAATACATGTAACACAAACGCCCTCGACAGCCAGAACGGTTGTCGGGGGCACTTTTTGCGTTTAAGACGCACAAAATCATTACTCTTTCTTTGAGAGTGGAACGAAATGGTGTCGAGATATTGAAAAAATCCGAATGATTTTCTATAATATAAGCGTAAAGTCCGTTTTATGGACACATATGCGAGTAGAATGAGATCAGAAAGATGAAGGAACTGTTCTCAAGGAGGAATAGATATGGCATTCAAGATTGGATTTGCAGCAGATACCGGCGAAAAGAAGCCCGTCGCTGCTACATACACTGTGCCGCAGCAGGCGGCAGCACCGCGCAAGTCTGTGGGGCAGATTTACTTCGCGGACAGACACATGACGCTGGCTTACTACAACGATCAGTTCGATCTGCATCGTGGTGACATGGTCTATGTGGACGGCAAGCTGGAAGGCATGCTCGGTCGTGTCACCGAGGTCAATTATAACTTCAAGATTAAGGTGTCGGACTACAAGCGCGTCATCGCCGTGGTGGACACCACTGTGCATGGCCAGTTCTTCATGGCAGGCAGCCACTTCGTGACATTCGATCGTGAAGCGCTGCCGAGCAGCAAGGCGGTAACATGGTTTAAGGCACCGGCAAAGGAAGACGATGAGTTCGTCAGCGGCAGCGACGATACCACATTCCGTCTGGATGACCTCAAGGGTATGAATGTCACCGAAGCGATCGCAGAGCGCGGCCATGAATACTACATGGAAAACAAGGTCAGATACATCAGTATCGACGGCACCAAGGGCTACGTCATCGTCGAAGGCAGTGAAGCATACGAGGTGGAGTTTGAGTACCGTAACGGTGAGATCAGCCAGCTGATTTGCTCCTGTTTCTGCAGCTACAATTGCAAGCACGAATTTGCAGCCATGCTGCAGCTGCGCGAAACGCTGGAGCTGATCGAGAAGAACTACGGCGACGAATATGAGCGCACTGGCTACTTCGCAGCAGTGAACAAGGGTACGCTGTTCGCATTCGCCATCGACGGCAAAGACAACGGCAGCTTCACTCTTTAAGGCAGGAGGAAAACACAATGCCCGACATGAATGATTATCATGCGTTCAAAAGCACCAGCGGTGGCTCGGGCGGTAGCAGCGGCGGTGGTGGCGGCAAAGGCTTCGGCTGCGGCTGGATCGTCATCGTGATCGTCGTTATCCTGCTGATATCCTTCATCGCAGACGGTGCAAGCTGGGACGCAATAGACACGCTGCTGGGATTGGGGCTTCTGGCGTTCCTGTTCTTCCGCTGGATATCCACATAGGGCGGCAGGCACACTACTTTTGCTTACTTTTACCTCAATTCTGCTCCGTTTGGTTACTCTTTCGCATAAAAAAGCCTCTCTTGTCTGTTGGACAAAAGAGGCTTTTTTATTATTATCTATTCCTTACTGAACGGGTGATATATCTACGATATGATATCCACCATCGGTGGATGAAATATGCCTGAAGCATATGAAGGAACGGATATTATATCATATTTGCAGCGTAAATATATCATACGGCTTGACATATATCATATCGCTTTAGAAATATATAATTGATATGCAACATTTTTGTGATATAATCAGTTTGGTAAATCCAAGTTTAACAGGAGGCATTTCTGTGGAAAGATATCCTATTACGGAAAAAGATAAAGAACTAATAAAAATCGGTTTATAGGTTTTGGCGAAAAATTTTGATGACGGTATTTACAATCACACGGTTGGCTGTGCGGTTTTATGCAAAAGCGGAAAAATCTACAAAGGAGTAAATTGCGATGGTATTCACGGATCTTGTGCCGAATATATCACCATTGGAATTGCTATTTCAAATGGAGAACGTGAATTTGATACAATCGTTGCCGTTCACGAAAAACATCATAATTGTGTTATTTCTCCCTGTGGCAACTGCAGACAAATGTTGTATGAATATTGTCCAGATATTAAAGTGATTGTAAATGATGAAAACGGAAATCTTATAAAGGTAAAAGCAAGAGATTTATTGCCGTTTGCTTGGGAACCGGTTGTTTGCTGAATTCGACTTGCTAAGCAGCGTAGCTACACACCTTTTCACTTTTCTTTCCCTGTTTACGCACCGTTATACTGCTCATAAGCAAGAAAAAACTACGTTCGAAAGAACGGGTTTTTTATGAAATTCGTTCCTGTCGAAACGTGTGAAATATAATTGCAATATATTTCAAAATTTGTAAGGATTATAAAATATAGGATCTGACGATATTTTATCAAATAAATTCTCAACATTGATTTTTTATACATTAATAAACCTCTCTTGTCTAAAAGACAGGAGAGGTCTTTTACGGTGCTCTGTTGAACGGCTAAAAATTAGGTTATAAACAATAAAAGTAAGAATTTAGCAGAATGTAAAGTAATGTTGCGGAAAAGTAAAGCTTATGCGGTGGTGTAATTTAGTGATTTTTCGTATAATAGAAGCAACAAAATAATAAAAGGGGATTTAAAATGACGTTGTCAGAAAAAATAGTCAGCCTTAGGAAAAAACGCGGATGGTCTCAAGAAGATTTTGCAGAAAAACTAAATGTTTCAAGGCAAGCAATCAGCCGTTGGGAAAACGGAGCGGCACAGCCTGATGCAATAAACATATTGCAAATAAGTAAACTGTTCAAGGTTACAACAGATTATCTGCTTAATGACGACTACGAAAGCGACGGCGATATTCCTACCGTTCAGACCGCTAAAAAGGAAACGAAAGAATTATATGCAAAAAAGAAACAGCACCATTTGATTGCGGCAATTTGTTTTACGGCAGCATCGTTTTGTTGGCTTATGAGTGCATTGATATGTGCCAGCGATATTCAGTTGGCGCTCTCTTGTTTCTCATTTGTTCTTTGTGCTGTAAATGCAGTTATCCAGTTTGTTTTAGTTGCTAAAAATAATCATAAATAATATAATTTGATTTATCCTTAGGGTGGTGTTCTGGTCATTGTGGTTGACATAATAATCAGACTGTGCTATTATTACAGTTACCATTTTTTAAGGAGGTTTCGATATGAGTGAACTTTATTATGAAGCGTACGAAAAGCGCTATCAGGCGGTGTATGCCGCAGGTGTAGAAAACTGGGGACATTCCTCTGATAACAAAGTTCTTTACAATGCGCTTAAAAATTGGGTTGAAGAGAACAATTTAAAGGGCAAAAAGATAATAGAATTTGCTTGCGGTGAGGGTGCAAGCGGCGTTATTTTATCTGAGCTTGGCTGTGTTTATTTTGGTGTGGATATTTCTCCTTCGGCTATTGAAAAGACAGCTGAAAAAATTAATAAATATCCAAATGCAAAATGCAAGGTGCTTGATATGGTAAAAGACCAACCAGACGAAAAGTTTGATGCGGCACTTGACTGTATGGGTCTTCATATGTTAGTTACGGATAGCGACAGAGAAAATTATCTTAAAAATGCGTATGAAATTTTAAACGACGGCGCGCCGATGTTGTTTTTCAGGGAATCCTACCGCAGAGAAGGTACGTATCAGGGTACAGTTAATTCTTTTGATGAATGGGTTAAAATCACAGGCGAGGATTACGAAACTCTCCAGAGCCGTTACGTGAGAAATAAAAAAGAAAATAAAGACGTTGAAGTGTTTATCCCTTTGCTTCCTGCGCGAGCTAAAGATGAAAAAGGATACGTTAAAGAATTTGAAAACGTTGGGTTTAAGATAGAAAAATTTATTGAGATGGACGTTTCCGAAGCAATTGTAAGCTCTGCAAGTATATTTGTAAGAAAATAACTGAAATTAACTGCTCTTTTTTGAGGGCAGTTTTTTATTGATAGGCGCTTTTTACTGTGATATAATAATTCCAAAAATACGGGGTGATTATATGGGTATATTAATTTGCGGGCTTAACGGAGCAGGTAAAAGCACCTTGGGTAAGGTGCTTGCAGAAAAGCTTAACTTTCATTTTATTGATATTGAAGATTTGTATTTTGATAAAAACACGTCCGATAATACCTATCAAAATCCCCGTACGCGTGACGAAGTAATAAATTTGCTGAACACAGAAGTAAAAAACCACCCGGATTTCGTTTTATCGGCGGTAAAAGGAGATTTCAGCGATGAATTTATTAAGCTTGTTACGGACGTGTTCTTGCTTGAAGTGCCAAAAGAAGTAAGAATGAAAAGAATTTACGATAGATCATATGAAAAATTCGGCGAGAGAATGCTTTTGGGCGGCGACCTTTACGAAAGCGAAAATAAATTCTTTGAACTTGTAAAAAGCAGACCTGAGGATTATGCAGAAAGATGGCTGCAGGGGCTCAATAAACCTGTAATAAAATTAGATGGCACTAAGCAGGTAGAAGAAAATATTGAATATATTTTAAATAATATTTCATAAAACGTTTTACGCAAATAAAGAAAGGAGTGGAAAATATGGATGCAAGAAAATTGATTGAAGTTTTAAGCGTAGCCGAGAGATTAAAAGATACTACAAGGCACAGCTTTACCAAAAACGGCAGGCACGAAAGCGTTGCCGAGCACAGCTTTATGGCGGCTTTGATGGCGTTTTTTATAAAGGATGAATTTCCCGAGGCTGATATGGACAAGGTTATGAAAATGTGTATTATTCACGACTTGGGCGAAGCTTTTACGGGTGATATACCTACATTTGAAAAAACCTTGGCAAACGAAAAGGACGAGGAGACCTTATTATATAATTGGATAAAAACCTTACCTTCAAATTACGCTGCCGAAATGCTCTCTTTATATGACGAGATGGCAAAAAGAGAGACTTTGGAATCTAAAATTTATAAGGCTATTGACGGTCTGGAGGCTCTTTTGCAGCATAATATAGCCGATATTTCCACGTGGATACCGAGAGAATATGAGCTTAATATGGTTTATGCCAACGATAAGGTGGAGTTTTCTGATTATTTAAAAGAATTAAGGGAAGAGATCAGGAAAGATACCGTTAAAAAAATAGAAGAAAATAAAGAGGCTTAAAAATGGAAGTAAACGAATATCAAAAACAAGCTATGACTACTTTAAACCCTGAGCTTAATAAAAAAGACGTACTGATAAACAGTGTTATGGGTTTGTGCGGTGAATCGGGTGAAGCTATAGATATAGTAAAAAAGTGGCTCGCGCAGGGTCACGAGCTTGACAAAGAACGCCTTATAAAAGAGCTGGGGGACGTGGCGTGGTATCTTGCCGAAGCTGCAACAGCCTTGGACGTACCTTTGGAAGATATTTTAAAAGCAAATATAGAAAAGCTTAAAAAAAGATACCCCGAAGGCTTCGATACCGAGAAATCCCTTGTGCGTTTACAGGGTGATTTATAAAATAAAGGAGTTAATTTATGGCGAAGCACGAATTTGGTATTATGCAGATGCCGCCCGAAAAAGGTAAGCGCTACGATAATTTTGAGCCCGATAAATATAACTGCATATCCGTTGACGATGATTATTTGGAGGGTATTATTGGGGCTTTTAATGGTATAGAATTTTATCACCATACATTAAGCGTAAAAGAAAAGGGACTTGCTTATTGCGGGATCACCCTTATTCCGCCCGAATCCATTGATGCTTTTATTGAAGTTATCAAAAATATATACGGCTTAAAAGAGCTTTTGGCACTTTCTCAAAAAGCTCTTGAAGAAAATAAATGGATAATTCATTTCGGTTTATAATACTATGATTTACTTAAAAGAAGCTAATTTAAAAGATTCAGAAAAAGAATATTTATTTACTAAGGATATGCCTGTTGATGAAAACGGGCTGACTAACCCTTGGCACGATATTAGCAGGGAAGATTTTGAAAATATCGCCTTAAAAAAGATGATTTCCTATAAAGAGGGCAAAGATTTGCCTGAAGGCCACGTGCCCGAGACCTTTTTATTCTTATGGGATGAGGATGAAATAGTAGGTCAGTTTCGTGTAAGGCATTATTTGACTGATGCTTTAAGATTGGGTGCAGGGCATATCGGATATTTTATCAAAAAGGAATTTCGAAACAAAGGCTACGGTAAAATAGGCTTAAAATTAACTTTGGAGAAAGCGAAAGAAATTATTCCCGAGGATGAAGTCTACCTGCGTGTAAATAAGGATAACATTCCTTCGCTGAAAGTGATGCTTTCTTGCGGCGGAAAAATTTGCCGCGAGGACGAAAATAAATACTACGTGAGAATTAAAAGGTAACAAAGAGGTTGCACCTTTAAAGTGCAGCCTCTTTGTTAGGTTAGTAAACCAAATCTCTGAAATTTTCTATTTTGTGTGCGCTTATCATATCTGTCTGGTGTGGGTTGAGGGCATTTTCATCGCCTGAACGGCTTAAAATAATCAAATCGTCGCCTAAAATATCCATTGAAGCATAGTGGCGGGATTCACAGGCTTTTACGCCCTTATCAACTAAGCCTGCAAACACCCAGTCAATACAGTTTTTGGAGAAGTGAAGTACCAGTCTCTGCCTTTCGTTATCAGGTAGGTCATATCTTTCTTTGGGTAAAAGAGCTGCTTTCACGGCGCTGTCCGTTGACTGTGTGCTTAAAAGCCAATAAAGCTTTGTTTTTTCGTCGTAAATAATGTGGAATTTCATCTGACCGCCGGGGAAGGGAAAATAAACGATAGGTTTACCCGTAGGTGCTTTTTCAAAAGCGGTGGTCATAGTGCCGTCTTCAATTTCCACAACTTTAATCATAGCGGCAATATTGGTGCTGCCCGTGTGGGCGCGCATCCAGATATGGAAGGTACAGCCCTTTTCATCATACCATATATGATTGGGGTCGGTATACTGCACCACGTTGCTTTCGAGCCATCCCATTGGGTGGTAATATCTGCCGGGCGCAACCTCTGTTACTTTATCGAATTCAAAGGGATAGAAGGGTGCGCCGAAGTAATTCAAATCCTCGGGGTTTATGCTGCTTTTAAACGTTATTTCCGAAGCAAAAGTCCAGTTTTCGCGTTTTAAAAGGTCTGTTCCTTCCTTTGCACGCATAAGCACGGGGGCTAAAACCGAAACCGCCCAGACATTTAGCTTCTCGGTTACTCTTTCCATTACAAGATATACGTTGCCTTTAGCGTGAAGCACGTTGCAGGGGGCTTGATGCCAGGAGTTTTCATCCAATACGGAAGCTTCACTCCATGTTTCGCCCTCGTCATCGGAGCGGATTATCATTAATTTATCGTAATGGCCGATAATATACACAGAATCCCCTGAAATAAAGGGACGGGCGTGATAAAACGGAAAATTAGTTACAAAGCGCCAGGATTTACCGCCATCGTCGGAAATATAGATATAACCGATTTTTTCGCCGTTTCTTGAATCCAAGGTATCTAATGTTGCGATAATTCTGCCTGATTTAAGAACGCAAACACCCGGGCTGTAAGTAAATATATGCTGTGGGTCAGGGGAGTGGTGTATGATGCTCATTGTTGGAGCAAGAGGAGTAATTTTATTCATAACGTTTTTCCTGTAAAATTTCTTTATCTGAATTTAATAATATTATATTTTATAAATTCTGTCAATCTATGAGATTCGTTATAGGAGTATAAAAACGTTAAAATCGCAGTGACACGAAAAGTGTCGGGGTTTGTGACGGGGTTATTCTTTATAAAAAGCTGAATCTCCTTTAAAATAAAAGAAAAGTTTTAAAGGAGTTATAAGTATGAAACAGAAAAACAAAAGAATATTAATAAACGGTGTTATATCGATTTTACTGTTTATAATCTGGACGGCGCTTGTTATGAATTTTGACGTAAAAGCAATCGGCGTAAACGGCACAGAGGTAGGATTTTCGGGCATTAATAAATTCTTTCACGGCTTGACGGGTGTGAATCTTCTTTTATATAATATAACCGACTGGCTAGGGCTTGTGCCTTTATTCGTGTGTTTCATATTCGGCTTTATGGGTCTTACTCAGCTTTTTAAAAGAAAAAGCTTATTTAAAGTGGATATGGACATTGTTCTTTTAGGGGTCTATTATATTATAGTAGTATTTTGTTATTTGATTTTTGAAATGATACCTATAAACTACAGACCTATACTGATAAGCGGATTTATGGAGGCTTCTTACCCCTCGTCCACCACCTTGCTTGTATTAAGCGTTATGCCGACTCTTAATTTTCAGATAAACAAAAGACTTGAAAATCCTTTATTAAAGAATATAACGGGAACTGCGTCGGTAATATTTTCACTTTTTATGGTTGCGGGCAGGCTTATTTCAGGGGTTCATTGGTTTACGGATATTATAGGTTCAGTTTTACTGAGTACGGGACTTTACTATTTATATAAAGCGGCAGCTTTGCTAACGGGGAGTGAAAATAATGGAATTCGGTGAAAAACTGCAGAGTTTAAGAAAACAGAAGGGTCTTACTCAGGAAGAGCTTTCCAAGGCTCTTTACGTGTCAAGAACCGCCGTATCGAAATGGGAATCGGGTAAGGGATACCCCAATATCGACTCCTTGAAGGAGATATCGGGGTATTTTTCCGTTTCAATTGACGATCTGTTAAGCGGCGAGAAGCTTTTAAATATTGCGGAAAAAGAAAACAGAGCCAATATAAAAAATATTTGCAGTGTTATATTTGCTATGGCGGATATTTCCTTTATATTGCTTATTTTACTTCCCTTATATCCTTATAAATCAGAAAATTACGTTTATTCGGTAAATTTATTAAACTACGGGCAAATATCGGATCTTAAAATTACCGTATATTGGATATTCTTTTTCTTGCTTATAATACTGGGAATTTTAAAATTTATACTTATAAAAATAAATAATGAAAATTTAAAAAAGGCTTTTACCTATATTTCTTTGGGTGTTAATATAATCCTCGTTTTGTTTTTAGCTCTGTCAAGGGAAGCTTACGCCTCAGTAATAACGTTTTTAATTTTAACTGCCAAAGGCTTTATATTTTTAAAGCAGGAAAAAAACGATAAATAAAGAATGCTTGCCGAATAAAAAATTCGGCAGGCTTTTTGTTTTTGCGGAAAAATTATCGGCAGTTTTCCCGAACTTGAAAAGCATGGAAGAATGTGTTAAAATAAACAGAATTAAAAGAAAAAGGTGATGTTATGAACGAAGTTAATAAAACTTTATATATCCCTCTTTACGGCAAAGCTTTTGTAAGCGGTAAAAATATTATATTAAAAGATAAAAAAGCGGAAGAAATCTGGGGAGAGGTTCAATTCCCCCTGAAAAGTAAATCTAAGTCCAAATTCCTTGCTTACTATATGGGTATGAGGGCGAAGGTGTTTGATAATTATGTTTGCAGTGAAGCTGATAAAAAGAGCCTTATCATTCATTTAGGCTGCGGACTTGACAGCCGAAACGAAAGAACTGCTCTTAAAAATAAATGGTACGACGTGGATTTCCCAGAGGTAATAGCTGAGAGGAAAATCTATTTTACGGAGAATGAATCTTATAAAATGATATCTTCCGATATAAGAGACAAAAAGTGGCTTGAAGAAATAGACGAAAATAAGAGCGCGGTTATATTAATGGAAGGTATTTCCATGTATCTTAAAGAAGATGAACTCAGAGAGCTTTTTGCGAACATCTCAGATCATTTTGAAAATGTTAAGATATTTATGGATGCTTACAGCGGCTTTGCCGCAAAGGCGTCAAAATATAAAAATCCCGTAAATGAAGTGGGCGTAAGCGAAGTTTTCGGAATTGATGAGCCGAAGGTTTTGGAAAATGATAAAATAAAGTTTATTAAAGAATGGGAGATAACTCCCGATTATTTGATAAATGAATTAAAAGGCTTCGAAAAAGCAATTTTTAAAAAGCTTTACGGCGGAAGTATCTCTAAAAAGCTTTACAAACTTTATGAATTTAAGCAGGAAGATAAAGCTTAAATAATAACTTGAATTTTATTTTATATTGTGATATTATAATTAAATCTTTATGCAAAAAATCCATAAGGAGGGTTTATTTAATGGAAAATCAGCAGAAGAGAAGTAATTTTACGGGCTCTATCGGCTTTGTTCTTGCAGCTGCAGGAAGTGCCGTAGGTCTTGGTAATATTTGGCGATTCCCTTATCTGGCAGCAAAGGACGGCGGCGGTGTTTTCCTTTTATGCTATATAATATTGGCGCTTACTTTTGGTTTTACACTTCTTACAACCGAAATAGCAATAGGCAGAAAAACAGGTCAGAGTCCTTTAACAGCTTATAAACAGTTAAGCAGTAAATGGGGATGGATAGGTTATTTAGCTGTTATTATCCCAGGTTTGATTCTTCCGTACTACAGCGCTATAGGCGGTTGGATTTTTAAATATCTTTTCTCCTACGTAAGCGGCGGAGCTAAAGATATGATGAGCGACAGCTACTTTACAGGATTTATAACAAGCCAGTGGGAACCTATTTTCTGGTTCGTTTTATTCATTGGTGCCACTACTTTTGTAGTTTATAAGGGTGTTAATTCCGGTATTGAGAAGCTTTCTAAAATTTTGATGCCTGCACTTTTAGTGTTAATTATTGCTATTGCGGTGTTCTCATTAACACTAAGCCACACTGATGAAAACGGTGTAACCAGAACAGGTCTTGAAGGCTTTATGGTATACGTTATTCCTGATTTTACGGGAATGACTTTTGATAAGTTTATTACAATTCTTATGGACGCTATGGGTCAGCTTTTCTACTCCATAAGCGTTGCTATGGGTATTATGATAA
Organism: Oscillospiraceae bacterium; assembly: GCA_015065615.1. Classification (GTDB taxonomy): domain Bacteria; phylum Bacillota; class Clostridia; order Oscillospirales; family Acutalibacteraceae; genus SIG603. The sequence goes on from SVPY01000025.1 coordinate 20,896, forward strand.
CTTACGGTTCTTACGTTAAAAATGAAACCAACCTTTCCAAATCCGTAAACCAGATAGAAATCTTCGATACTATAGTAGCTTTTCTTGCAGGTATGATGATAATTCCTGCTGTTTATGCATTCAGAGGCGTTGAGGGCATGGCTAAAGGCGGCCCCAGCCTTATGTTTGTTTCACTTCCCAAAGTATTTGGTGCAATGGGAGATATCGGTGTAGTTGTTGCTGTAATCTTCTTTATAATGGTTATTTTTGCCGCTTTAACTTCCTCCATATCAATTATGGAAGCTCTTGTTTCCAGCGCTATGGATAAGCTTCATACATCAAGAAAAAAATCAACCTTACTTGTTGCTTTGATAGCCCTTGTTTTAGGCTTGGTGGTTTGCTTAGGCTATAATATTTTCTATTTCGATTTAACTCTTCCCAACGGTACTGTAGGCCAGATTCTTGACTTGCTTGATTATATCAGCAACTACGTTCTTATGCCCGTTGTGGCTATAGCTACCTGCATTCTTATCGGATGGGTGGTTAAACCCAAAACAATTATCGACGAGGTAACCCTTAACGGTGAAAAATTCTCAAGACGCCAGCTTTATAACGTTATGATCAAATTCGTTACTCCCGTTATGCTTTTATTCCTTCTCTTACAGTCTTTAGGCATATTCAAATATTAAATCGGTAAAGGGTTCCTTCGGGAACCCTTTTTACAATAAATAGAAGTTGTAAAGAAAAATAAATTGTGTTAAGCTTATATAGTAATGTAAAACGTAATAAAAGAAAGGTAAGATTTTATGGATAACAGAAAATGGTTTAAAGAAGCAGGCTACGGTATGATGGCTCATTGGGGGCTTTATTCCCTTTTAGCAGGTGAATATAAAAACAGAAGGGTACACGACTATGCAGAGTGGATTCAGAGCTTTATGACCATTCCAAACGAAGAATACGCTCTTCTGGCAAAAAGCTTTAATCCCGTATACTTTAATGCGGATGAATGGATAAAGCTTTGTAAGGATGCGGGAATGAAGTATTTCGTATTTACCTCAAAGCATCACGACGGTTTCGCTTTATATCACTCAAAGGTGGATAAATTTAACGTAGTGGACGCCACTCCCTTTAAACGCGACGTTGTAGGGGAGCTTGCCGAAGCCTGTTACAAATACGGTATAAAATTAGGTCTTTACTACTCTCAGGAGCTTGACTGGCACCATGAACACGGCGGCGGTTACGATCAGTTTGCACCTTGCTCAGGTACTTCCTGGGATAATAACTGGGATTATCCCGACAGAAGCAAAAAGAATTTTGATATATGTTTTGAAGAAAAAATCAAGCCACAGGTAAAGGAAATTCTTACAAATTACGGCGATTTGTGCCTTATCTGGTTCGACGTACCTCACACGATTAAGCCCGGGCAGAGCTTGGAGCTTAATAAAATGGTTAAAGAATACCAGCCCGATTGCCTTATAAATTCAAGAATAGGTAACGGCGCTTACGACTACGTTTCCTTAGGCGATAACGAATACCCCACCGAGAAACCTACGGGCAAGGAATCGGGCGACCCTAATTCTTTGGGCGGATATAAATATTCTCCTTACGGACTTTATGAGTCTGCAGGTACTTTAAACAGTTCATGGGGATTTAAATATTACGACCAGAACTGGATTACTCCCGAAACGGTAGCTGAAAGACGCGGGAAGATGAACAGCCTCGGTATCAATTATCTTTTGAACGTAGGCCCCGACGGTCTTGGCAGAATTCCTTCATTCTCCAAAGAAATTTTATTAAAAGCTGAAGAAATTTTTAAAAATAAATAAAAATTTTTTCAAAAACAGATGTTTTTGATCCCGTTTTGATGCTTTTTTTTATTACAATATATTCAGAAGAAAAAAATGAAAGAAGAATCAGAATGATAAATATACTTATTGCTGAAGATAATGAATATATAGCAACTCTTATAAAATTAAGCCTTAAGCAGATGGGGTATTATTGCGACGTAGCCTATGACGGCGAAGAGGCTGCCAATATGGCGGAAAAGAAAACCTACGACCTTGTGCTTCTGGATGTAATGATGCCTAAAATCGACGGCTTTACTCTTTTTGATTATATACACCAGCTCAAAATTCCCGTAATATTTATTACGGCAAAAAACTCGGTAAACGACAGAGTAAAGGGCCTTAAAATGGGCGCGGATGATTACATCGTGAAGCCTTTTGAAGTTCTTGAATTGCAGGCAAGGGTAGAAGTTGTTTTAAGAAGATACAATAAAACTTCGCAGATAATAAATATCGGCGGCCTTGAAATAGATACAGATACTTTGACGGTAAGAAAAGACGGTGAAATTTTACGCTTAACTCCCAAAGAGTACGAATTGCTCGTATTTTTGGCAAGAAACCCGGGTAAGGCTTTGTACCGCGAGACTATTTACGAGCGCGTATGGGGCGGTGAGCTTGAGTACGGCAGTAAAACCGTAGACCTTCATATTCAAAGGCTGAGAAAGAAAGCCGGATGGGAAAAACGGCTTGTATCGGTAAGTAAAATAGGTTATAAACTGGAATTATAATTAAGGGAAAACTGCCGTGAGGGCGGCAGAAAAGGTACAAATTGAAATTTTGGATTAAAATTACCGTATGTATGCTCTGTTTAATGGCGCTTATTTTCGGAATAGGCGGCAGCGCCATTATTAATATGTCCTTCGACAGTATGATAGACGCTGAAGTAAGCAACGCTCAGACAGCTTACAAAAGGCTGCTGAGCACTGTTTTCGTTATGCACGAAACTGACGGCTGGAGCAATTTAAACGAATTGAAGGACGTTATCTCTACTTTGGATATAAACGGAGCAGTGGACTTTGAATATATAAAAGCAAGATCCAGTTACGAAATTATTTATACAAGCGTAGGCGGCAACTCACAGTTTCTGAATGTTTTCGAAGGTGTGGATTCTGAACACTGCGTTGTAAATATACATAAGTCCGTTTTCGGAGAAAATCTTATTCAGATAAGCGGAATGGTATCCGTAGGTTCAATTGATATAAGAATAGACGCTATAAGAAATATTACGTATATCTATGAAATGCGCGACAGCCAGACTGAAATTTACCGCAACGTTTTTATAGTTATGGTCGTGCTTTGCCTTATATTGTGTCCCTTGGTTTCATATTACCTTACAAAGCCTCTTTACCGTCTTTCAAGAGCGGCGAAAGAAATAGGCTCGGGTAAATTTTCATCCCGCTCCAAGGTAAATACCAACGACGAAATCGGTATGCTTTCAAAGGAATTCAACAATATGGCGGAGCATATTGAGCAGAATATTAAAGAGATGGAGGATATGCTCAAGGCAAGAGAGGAATTTATGGGCAGCTTTGCTCACGAAATGAAAACTCCCATGACCTCCATTATAGGATACGCCGATCTTATCCGCTCGGGTACTCTAAGCGGCGACGAAGTGGCAGAGGCTGCAAACTATATTTTCAACGAGGGCAGACGCCTTGAAAAGCTCTCTTTAACTCTTCTTGATATATTGGTTCTCGGTAATGAGGAGCCCAAATTTACGCTTTCCTCCCCTTCTGATTTAGCTGCCAATATAGTAAAAAATTTAAAGCCCATTTTAAGAAAAGAGAATATAGATATCTATTTCAAGGGCGAAAAGGGCAGATGTATGATGGATACCGTGCTTATCAGTACGGTGATTATGAATCTTATTGATAATGCCCGTAAAGCTTTTGAAAACGGCGGCATAATCCTCGTTATGGTAATAATGAAGGAAAACGGCGCCGATATAATAGTACAGGATAACGGTATAGGTATTCCCGAGGAGGCGCTTTCCCGCCTTACCGAAAGCTTTTACCGTGTTGATAAATCACGCTCAAGAAAACGCGGCGGCAGCGGATTAGGTCTTTCTCTCTGCGCGAAAATTTCCGAGCTGCACTCAGGTGAAATAAACTTTAAAAGCCACGAGGGCAAAGGTACCAAGGTAACTGTAAGCATAAGAAGGGGCAGGGGAAATGATGAACAATAAGAAACTGCTCTTTAAATATATAATTGCGTTATTAGTATCCGCTGTGATAGTTTTATCCTGTTTCTTTTTACCTGAAATAAGCGAGTATATGAAAAGAGGCGCCGAGGTAAGTTATTTGTATCAGACCAATAAAGTAAGCTTTTCTTCAAGCAAAAATCTGCCTTACGCTATGCGTTTCACAGAGCAGTTTTCTTTAGGTGTACCAAGCAGGTCAGGCACAAATTTAGATGCCAAGGAAGTAATAGAAAAAGCGGAAACGTTTTTTTATACCATAGATCCATGGAAAAACGGCTGCGATCTTAATTTTATATCGGCTACTCCAAAGCTTTGCGAAATTGCTACGGGTGAACAGGAGGTAGTTTGGGAAGTAAAGTTTTACAGTGAAGCCCTTTACGGTCATATAGTATTTGCAATAAACGATACTGCCGAAACCGTTATCGGTTTTTACCTTTGCAACCAGAATACGGGCGGTACCAGTCATCGGTATCTGATGCAGAATTTTAACTATTATATGGAAAAATATCTGTCCGGTATCAGCGAATATTACAGGTGGTCCACTTTTTCAGGTGTTACCGATTCTGTTTTAGACGGAATAATTACTTATAAAATTACTTTTGTAGATAATTACGGCAACTATTCTACGGTTATGCTCTACTATGATTACCGCTACGGCAACGTGATTTTCAACATGGAAGAAAATATTCTGAATTCTTACAACGATAGGAACTCATTATATATAGAACCGACGGTTGATGCCGAAACGGAAAACTAAGGTGTAAAGTGAAAAATAAATTATTATTAACGGTTTTAGCCGCTGTATTTACCGTTTCATTAGTTATATTCTGCTTTAATATGCCGCAGCTTTTCTCCTCTTACGAATATGAAGTAACAAGCACTTTCGATTTAAATGAAGAGAAAACCGAATATGAAAACTACGATATTATAAATGCGCTTAAAAGTGGATGTGAATATTATAGAGGAGATATAAGCGAAGAAAACAGACTTTTCGCCAGAGAAGCAGTAGAAAAAGAGGTTATAGAGGTTTTAACGTCAGTTTTTTCTGATATGGAAGAAGTCGATATAAAAATTCATGATATGGTTCCTTTCAGAACTACGGATGGAAGAAACATATGGATATGTTCCTGTAAAACTGAAAAATACAACAGAGCTTTCTTTGCACTTTTTGATGAAGCTACAGGCAAGTTTATATCTTACGCGGAAGACCGCGTTACAGCAAGCGGTGATGCGTATGAGGATATTTATGAAAAAAATTATAAGCCCGACGATAAAGAGCTGGAAGAAGCCTTTATGAAGGTTGAAATTATGGTAAGCAAGGCGGCGGATTATTATAAGCTTCAGGTAGGTCAGGTGTGGTTTGAGTATAGTTTAGGCAATAAATTTATCTTTAAAGCAGAGCTATACGATTCTGACGGTGAAGCGGTTACGGTAAACGTAAGTTATAATATGTATTTCGATTTATATAATTTTAATTATTAAGTGCCCAAAATACCAATTATTTAAATACGGAAAACAGGTCTTTTCGTGATTTAATATTTATAAAAAAGGAGAATAAAAATGAAAAGAACAGTAAAAATAGTTGTTTGCTTATTTGTGGCATTCCTTGCGTTTTTTACTTTCGCGGGTCTTGAAATCTATTCCAAGAATTTCAAGGATAACACGGACATAATCGAAGCCGTAAAGGAAGAACCCAGTGTTCTTAAGTGCAACGGTGTAAAATCCAAAGCATCTATGACAGAGGATGAAGTTGCCAAAACGGTAAAAGATTTATTCTATGATGCTATAAATATGAATAAATACTTTATAGTTGAGTGCGATAGCTTTATGCCCTTTTTAACAGAATCCAATGACCGTGTGCTTTGGAGGGTGGGAATGCACGTTTCAGGTATTCCGGATTATAAACATATAATGCACTTTACGGTCGTATTGGATGAAGAAAGCGGTAAGCTTGTAAGATTCGAAAGCGACTTTGCTGTTGAGAAAGACGGGGATACATACCTTTACGAGGAAATAAGCGAAGAAAAATATTCGCCAGGAATAACAGCTTCAAACGAAGCTTATGAAAAGGCAGAGGCAAACACTATGCGCTTTGCCGAATACCTCGGTATAAAATTAGAAAAAATTACGTTTGATCACTGCGAATTCGATAGATACACTTTTAATGCAGAACTTTCAGACGGCAACGGCGAAACCGTAACAGTAAAAGTAAGCTATAATTTAAATACGGGCAGATATAATTTTAATTATTAATTTAAACGGGGAGTCAATACTTTATCGATTTTAATCATTAAAGTATTGACTTTTTTTCTTTTTGTGGTAATATATATATTGCTTAAAGCAAATTATAATAATCGTTTTTTCAAAAACTAAAAGAGGGAGAGCCTTTGCGAGGGTGAAGGCGGAGCTTTATTATGGCAAGAGAATCTAAAGGTTCACTTATGACCGTGCGCGATGACGTCCGCGTACTTGATGCCACTTTAAGAGACGGAGGTCTCGTTAATAATTTCTATTTTGATGATGATTTTGTAAGAGCGCTGTACGTTATGAACGTAGCAGCGGGTGTGGACTATATGGAATTCGGCTATAGAGCTTCCAGAGACATCTTCGATTCCGACAGATACGGCAAATGGAAATTCTCCGATGATGATGATATAAGAGCTGTTGTTGGCGAAAACTGCACGGATTTGAAAATTGCAGTTATGGCAGACGTAGGCAGAACGAATTTCAAAAGGGATATTCTGCCTAAGAACGAAAGCCCCGTGGATATGATAAGAGTTGCAACCTACGTAAATACACTTCCTTCAGCTATAGAAATGATAGAGGACGCCAAGAAAAAAGGCTACGAGACAACGGTAAACGTTATGGCGGTTTCCAAGGTTGGCAGAGAGGATTTAAAGCACGGCCTTGAAATTCTTGCGCAGTCGGGAGTGGACGTTATTTACCTTGTAGATAGTTTCGGCGCTTTTTACCCCGAGCAGATACACAGATTAATGGACGATTACCTGGAAATAGGCGATAAATTCGGTAAAACCATAGGTATTCACGCCCACAACAATCAGCAGCTTGCCTTTGCAAACACTATTGAAGCTTTAAGATTGGGCGCAAGCTTTCTGGATGCTACTGTTTGCGGTATGGGCAGAGGCGCAGGTAACTGTTACCTTGAAAGCTTGCTTTCATTCCTTAAAAATCCCAAGTATAATATGATTCCTCTGATGAAATTCATTGAAAAATATATGCTGGAATTAAAAAACAAGGAAAAATGGGGTTTCGATATTCCTTATCTTTTAACAGGTGTTTTGAACAGCCACCCCTCCGCGGCCATAAAATTTACAAAAGACGGAAGAAAAGATTACTCCCAGTTCTATCAGGATATTTTGGACGATATAGGTTAATTAAAAATCTCAAGGTCAAAAACCTTGGGATTTACTGTTTTAAAGGAGGTAAACGAATCGTATACCCTAAAAAACGGCTATTCTCTTTACAGTAGATTGACGTTAACGGATAAATTCTGTTATTATCAATATAGAAAAATAGAAGCGGTGATAAAATGAACAATATAAAATTCGGAATGAATATAGCTCGCCTTAGAAAAGAAAAAGGCTTAACTCAAAAGGAGTTGGCAGTAAAATTAAACGTAACGGATAAAGCTGTTTCCCGCTGGGAAAGGGGAGTTGGTTTCCCTGATATTTCTACTCTTTGTCCTTTGGCAGAAGCTTTAGGTGTAACGGTAGCTAAACTTCTTGATGCAGAGGAAGAAGACGATGAAGGCAAAGAACAGGCGCTTTTGCAGGTAAGCGGATATCTGGCAGAAAAAGAATATAAACTCTCAAGGCTAAAGCTTAAAATAGCTTCAATAGTTCTTGCTTTATTGATTCTTACCACAGCAGTTTTCGGTTATAAATATTTCAAGTGGCATTATGAGGATACTATTGTAGTAGAACATATAACAAGATTACCGGGTGAAGTCAGGCTAAAAAAGGTTATAGGCTACAGACTTATAGGCGACGGTATGTATTCTGAGGGTGAGGAATATTATATAGTTGTTGATATAGATGAAAAATATGGTTATTAAAAGGAGTGGTAATATGGAATTATATAACAGAATAAAATTGGAAGATATAGAAAAACACACCAAGAAAAACAAATTAGTGTTTAAAATTATGATAATCAGCATTGTGGTTTTACTTTTAGCGTCAATATTTTTCGTTGGTCGATATATTGAATGGTACGGAGGCGCACATCTAATGGGTTATGATTTTGTTGACGACGGTATTGATACAGGAATGAATTATAATCCTTTTGTAGCGCCAAGATTAAAGGAAGTACGCGTATATAGCAAGTATTTCCTTTTTATGGGAGATGCACATATAGTCCTCGACTACTAAAAAACCCGAAGGAAAGGTAAAACTTCTCTTCGGGATAATTTTATTTTAAATTAAATTTTAAGGCTGTTTGCCGATGTAAGCTAAAATACCGCCGTCTACGTAAAGGATGTGGCCGTTAACAAAGTCGGAAGCATCGGAAGCTAAGAATACTGCGGGACCCTGTAAGTCCTCTGTTTTGCCCCAGCGTGCAGCGGGAGTTTTGGAGATAATGAACTGGTCAAAGGGATGGCGGCTGCCGTCAGGCTGGCGCTCGCGAAGGGGAGCTGTCTGAGGAGTTTCAATATATCCGGGGCCGATGCCGTTACACTGAATGTTAAATTCACCGAACTCGGAGCAGATGTTCTTTGTAAGCATTTTTAAGCCGCCCTTTGCAGCACCGTAAGCAGAAACTGTCTCTCTGCCTAATTCACTCATCATAGAGCAGATGTTGATGATTTTGCCGTGACCTTTTGCCTTCATACCGGGGATAACAGCCTTAGCGCAGATGAAAGGAGCGTTTAAGTCAACGTCAATAACCTTTCTGAATTCCTCGGCGCTCATCTCTGTCATGGGAATACGGCGGATGATACCTGCGTTGTTAACGAGAATATCAATAGTACCGATTTCTGCTTCAACTGTTTTTACAAGCTCGTTAACTGCTTTTTCGTCTGTAACGTCGCATACGAAGCCGCGGGCTTTAATGCCCTTTTCTTCATAAGCTTTTAAGCCTTTATTTACAAGCTCCTCGTTAATATCATTAAATACGATTGTAGCGCCGCAGTCTGCGTAAGCTTCTGCAATAGCGAAGCCGATGCCGTAGGAAGCGCCTGTAACCCAAGCGATTTTATTTTCAAGGCTGAATGCGTTTATATTCATAATAAATCTCCTCTCTTATCTGAGTTCAGTTGTGGGAATGTGGTCCATATCATCGAATTCCTGGTTTTCGCCGCCCATAGCCCAGATAAAGGTGTAGTTGCTTGTACCTGCGCCTGCGTGGATGCTCCAGGAGGGGCTGATAACAGCCTGCTCGTTCTGCATTACGATATGTCTTGTTTCATTTCCCTCGCCCATCATATGGAATACAACGTTATTCTCGGGAACTTCGAAGTAGAAGTAAACTTCCATTCTTCTCTCGTGGGTGTGAGCGGGCATTGTATTCCATACAGAGCCGGGTTCCAAAACAGTCATACCCATTGAAAGCTGGCAGGTTTTAAGTACTGCAGGGTGAATAAACTGATTGATAACACGCTTATTGGAAGTTTCAAGCGCGCCTAAAGGCTTTTTAGCGGCGTCTGCTATCTTGATAAGCTTTGTCTCATAGGAAGTATGAGCGGGAGCTGATACCATATAGAATTTAGCGGGCTTGCATGAGCATTTAGAGGCAAAGTAAACTTCCTTAGCACCCTTTGTGATATAGAGGCAATCCTTGTAGCCGAGCTCGTAAACAGTACCGTCTACAGTAACTGTGCCTTCGCCGCCTACGTTGAACATACCTATCTCACGTCTTTCAAGAAGGTAGTGAGTACCGAAATTTGCCCATACATCGATACCTTTATCGATGGAAACGGTCTCGTTTACGGGCATTACGCCGAATGTAACCATACGGTCAACGTGGCTGTAAACTGCTGTAACTTCGTCTGCCTTAAAAAGATTTTCAATGAGGAATTCGTTTCTTGTTTCCTCGGTTGTGTAACGCTTGAAATCGCGCTGATTGCAGGAATAACGGATATCCATATTATTTATTTCCTTTCTTATTTATATTATATGCTTTTTGTATGCTGTTAAAATTTATTGTTACCTTACATACCGCAGGTAATTTCGGTGCCTACGGAGTTGTAGCCTGTAGCCATAAGCTTCTGCATGAATTTAAGGTAAGGTCTCTTGTAGCGGCGCTGCATAATTTCGCCGTCTACTGCATCCTTATCTGCCCAAATTTCTACAGTATCACCGTTTTTAACCATAATGTGCTCACCGGGGAGGTCTACAATTTTACCGAAACGGATGTAGTGGTCACTTTCAATGTGTGCTAACTTGTTGCCGTTGATGTCAATGATGTCGCCGACGTGGCCTTCTTCCATTACGTAGAACTCGTGGTAGCCGTCGCCGTTGATATCAATGGGATGAATATGATATGCAGGGTAGGGGAGGTTGTAATTTAATTTTTCGCCTGTGTAAGCATCGAAGAAGAATACGCCCGTTACGTTATGAGTAAAGCCGGGAGCGTTGGGGTCAAATACCTGCTGCATTGTCATTGCGATTTTGCGGTAGTCGCCGTTTTCGCCTTCCTTTACGTTTGCTATCCAAGCTGTGTGCATATGACCGAAGTCAACTGCTTCCCAGGCAACGGTGCCGTCGGGGCGGAAGGTGTAAACACGCTTCTGGTCGGGTCTTTCGTCACCCTCACGGCAGGTGAAAATGTACCATTCATCGTCATTATCTTTTGCCATAAAGGGAACGATTAAATCGGAGTGACCTTTATAGTTAGGCGCTAAGTCCACGATTTCGCGGCCGTCATCAAGGGAGAGAAGTCTTTCACCCCAGAAGAGTTCGTCAACGCCGTCGTTATTAATATCTATAACGGGTGTAACGTGGCTGGCTCTGGGACCCGGATCCTCAGCTTTTATAACTGTTTCCCATCTTAGCTGCATATCGTTATTGTAGCCCTGCAGGTACATATTTCCGTAAGTACCCTGACAGGTAACCAATACGGGCTCGCCGTGAGCATAGCCTGCTACGATATAGAATCTGTAGGAAAGGCTCATTCTCTCTTCAAACGTATTCCAGGACCATGGCCAGGAACCCGTAACCTCGCCTGTTAAAGCATCGAGGCGCTGAAGCTTACGGTGCATAAAGGAGAAGGGGGCGCCTGTGTTGTTGATAAAGTAAATTTCATCAACACCGTCTTTATCCATATCAAATGGAACTGCAGGGCACCACCAGATGCCGGGCAGAACGCCGTCGGGAAGCTGCTTGTGCCAAATAAGCGTGCCGTCCATCTCATATAAAGAGATGTGCATGGGCTTGATGTGCTTATAGTGGAAAAGCTCCTCACCGGGGTCAACGCCGCCGCCGTGAGAATATACGAAAAGCTGAGCTTCTCTGTCGCCTAAGTTAACTGTGGCTGAATGTGTGTAGCCTAATTTTTCATCAAACTTAAATTTATTTACACAAGTAAGATTCATAGTAATATCTCCTTAATTAAATTTAAATTGTGCAGGCAACCTGAGTGCCTTCGGAGTTGTAGCCTGTAGCCATAAGTTTATTCATAAATCTGAGGTAAGGTCTCTTGTAGCGGCGCTTCATTACTTCGCCGTCTTCAGCGTCCAGATCTGCCCAAATTTCAAAGCAGGTGCCGTTAGCTACCATTATCTGTTCGCCCGGTAAATCCAGCATTTTTCCGAATCGGTAAGCACCGCATTCATCAATGTGAGCGATTTTATTGCCTTCGCAGTCAAGAATATCGCCTCTGCCGCTTTCATCGGTTACGAAGAACTCGTGGTAACCGTCGCCGTTTAAATCGAAGGGAAGAACCTTATAGCCGGGGTAGGGAAGCTGGAAGTCCACTTCCTCGCCTGTGTAAGCATCGTGGAAGAATACGCCCGTTACCTCGTGGTTAAAGCCTTCATCATCGGGTACGAAGGTTTCCTTCATGCTCATTGAAATTTTACGGTAAGTGCCTTCCTTTTCGCCTTTAATATTTGCAAGCCAAGCCGTATGCATATGGCCAACGTCTACTGCGCTCCATACAACCGTGCCGTCGGGCTTAAATACGTATACTCGCTTCTGGTCGGGTCTTTCGTCGCCTTCACGGCAGGTGAAAATAAACCAATCGTCATCCTTTTCGGGGTGTAAGTAAGGCGCGATAAGATCGGAGTGACCTACGTAATCGGGCGCCAAGCATACTAACTGATGACCGTCGTCAAGAGATAAAATTCTTTCACCCCAGAATAATTCGTCAACACCGTCGTCGTTAATATCAATAACGGGTGTAACATGGCTTGCCTTGGGACCGCCATCTTCATTCATAATGGCAATTTCCCAACGGGGTTCCATGTTGTTATTCCAGCCCTGCAGGTACATATTGGCGTAAGTACCCTGGCAGGTAACCAGTACGGGCTCGCCGTGAGCATAACCTGCTACAATGTAGTAGCGGTAAGCAAGGCTCATTCTCTCATTGAAGGTGTTCCAGGGCCACTGCCATGAGCCTGTTATCTCGCCTGTCATAGCATCAAGTCTTTCAAGTTTTCTGTGCATAAAGGAGAAGGGTGCGCCGTAGTTATTAAGAACGTAAATTTCGTCCACGCCATCTTTATCCATATCAAAAGCAAGGGCAGGAACGAACCATACACCGGGAAGAACGCCGTCGGGTAAAGTTTTTTCCCATAAAAGATTTCCGTCTATATCAAACATTTTAAGGATAACGTCCTCAAAACCCTTGAATCGGATAAGCTCTTCACCGGGGTCTGCGCCGCCGCCTGAAGAATAAACGAAGAACATACCATCTTTATCCTTTAATCGGCAGTTGCAGGAATGGGTGTAACCGATTTTACCGCCCATGTCGTATTTTTTTACACACTGTAAATTCATAATTATGACCAAAGCTTTGCTGAAACAAAACTTTCCTTTCATATATTCTTTGTGGCGGTTTCTCCGGAAACTGAAACTTTAAAAGTTTCAAAGCCACAAAAATATCAGTTTGAAATTTATTTTCAAACTTAACTCTTTTTATAAAGGATCAGTAAATACCGCAGTTAGTCTGGCTGCCTACCCAGTTGTAGCCCGTTGCCATTAATTTCTGCATAAAGTTTAAATAGGGGAGGCTGTAGCGCTTTTTCATAATTTCGCCGTCAACAGCGTCTAAATCAGCATAGATGTAAATGCTCTTGCCGTCCTCACTTGAAGCCATAATATGTTCACCGGGAAGGTCCAATATTTTACCGAAGCGGATAGCACCGTCAAAATTGATGCAGGGGCTTTCGATATGACCTATCTTGTTGCCCTCTACGTCCAAAATATCGCCTCTTGCTTCAGGACATACAACAAAATATTCGCTGTAGCCGTCGCCGTTTATATCGAGAGGGAACATATCGTTGCCGGGGTAGGGCAGTTTGTAGTCAATTTCCTCACCCGTGTAGGCATCAAAATAGAAAATACCCGTCACTTCGTGGTTAAAGCCGCAATCGTCAGGCTTAAATACCTGCTGCATTGTCATTGCAATTTTACGGTAGGTGCCTTCTTTTTCGCCCTTGATGTTTGCAAGCCATGCTGTGTGCATATGACCTGTATCTACGGCTTTCCATACAATATCACCGTTTAAACGGAATGTGTAAACTCTCTTCTGGCCTTCTACCTCGCCGCCTTCACGGCAGGTGAAAACATACCAGTCGTTATCGCCTTCGTTTCCTAAGTAAGGCACTATCAAATCGGAGTGGCCGTCGTAGTCGGGTGCAAGGCAAATTATTTCATGACCGTCATCAAGGGATAAAATTCTTTCACCCCAGAAAAGCTCATCTATGCCGTCGCCGTTTATATCAATAATAGGTGTAACGTGGCTGGCTCTGGGACCCGGGTCGCTATCCTTTATAACAATATCCCAGCGGGGCTCCATATTATTGTTCCAGCCCTGCAGATACATATTTCCGTAAGTACCCTGACAGGTAACCAATACCGGCTCGCCTTTTACGTAGCCTGCAATAATATAGTAGCGGTAGCAAAGGCTCATTCTTTCTTCAAATGTATTCCAGGGCCACTGCCATGATCCTGTTAATTCACCTGTTTCGGCGTCCCATCTTTCAAGCTTGCGGTGCATAAAGGAGAAAGGTGCGCCGTGATTGTTAAGTACGTAAATTTCATCCACGCCGTCTTTATCCATATCAAAGGGAACGACGGGACAGAACCATATACCGGGCAGTACGCCGTCGGGAAGTTCTTTTTCCCAAAGCATATTGCCGTCTAAATCAAACATTTTAAGCCATACTGTGCTTATACCGTTGAAGCGGAGAATTTCTTCACCGGGGTCAACACCGTTTCCTTCGGAAAGAACGAAAAGTATGCCATCTTTATCTTTTAATCGTACGTTACAGCTGTGACAATAACCTACGTTCATTCCCATATCGAATTTTTTAACTACCTGAAGATTCATATTAAATCCTCCTTCAGTTTTCCTCTGCCTCGAGGAAGAATAAGAGTGCTAAGGACTGGCCGTAAGGCTGGTGGCCGAGAGCGATGTTTCTGTATTCATCAAGATCGTAGTAAAGGCAGGTACCTGCGGAAACTTCGTCGCAGAAGCCTTCTTCATTGATTAAACCATTGATAGCAGGCAGGGCTTTCATAGCATTTTCAAGGTATTTTTCGGGGAGGATGCCTCTGTGTACAGCTTTTAAAAGACCGTAACCAATACCTGAAGTAGCTGAAGCTTCGGCGTAAGAACCTTCAACGTCATCAACAAGTGTGTGCCACATACCCTTATCGTCCTGATATTTGCAAAGCGCCTCAGCGTGAGTTTCAACTGTGCCCTTTAAGTACATTTCGATGCAAGCAGGTAAACGACCCTTGGCAATATCCAACATATCAACTATACTTGCAATTATCCATGCGTTGCATCTGCCCCAGTGAGCCTTGCCGAAGTGGTGCTTGCCGATAAAGTTATAGCCATGGTAGAAGAGGCCTGTTTCTGTATCGGAGAGGTATTTGATGTGAATTAAGAACTGGCGTATGCTTTCCTGCATATAGTCGTCATTATTTTCGAGAATAGCCATTCTTGCCATAAAGAGAGCGCCCATATAAAGAGTATCGCCCCAAAGCTGAACATCGTTGTTACTGTCGATTGTAACGTGCTGGAAGCCGCCTTCGGGAGTTTTGATAAGCTCGTTCATCGCATAGTTTGCGCCGATTCTGCAAAGGTCGAGATATTCTTTTTTACCTGATTCCTCGTAAAGATATGTAAGAGTTAAAAGGGGAGAGAGACTGTTAACGTTCCAGCGAATCTTATTAAGCTCAATCTGGCGGTCAAACCACTTTGTAAGATAATCATATACCTCGGGGTCTCTTGTTTTCTGATAGCAAAGGTAAAGTCCGTAAAGACCAACACCCTGATACCAGTCCCAGATTTCCATCTGCTTTTTTCCGCTTTCGGATTCAGTTAAAGCATTAATAACCTTTTTGATATTTTCGTTCATAATAAACATTCCTTTCGTTTTATATTAATTTCCGTTTGAAGCAATACTATTATATACTGTACTGATTTAATGTTATCAAATCCCGGTAGAAAAGTAAAGTAAGGCTTTTAAAAAAACTTAGAATATGCCAATAATTTGCTAAGAATGTGACAACAAAATTTACAAATACGGTTGAAATAATGCTCCTCTAAGTGTAAAATATAACAAAATTAATTAAAAAAGTCTATAACAAAAGTGCTCACTTTACTTTCTCGGGGGGATATTTTGGAAAATAAAATTAATATATTTCTTTTTTGCATTGAAAATTTAAGTGAAAACGATTTAATAAATATTATAGATGAATTCCCCGAGGAGATTAAAGAGAAAACTGAAAACAAAAAGCTTTTAAAGGCGAGGCTTTTAACCGCCGCTTCGTATAAAATGCTCTTTGATTTCTGCAAAGATAAGATAGGCTATATCCCTGAAATTAAAATAAAAAACGGCGGCAAGCCTTATTTTGAAAAGGGCGAAATTTATTTCAGTATATCTCACTCAAAAAATATTGCAGTATGCGCGGTAAGTGGCAGCGAAATAGGCGTGGATATTGAAAGACTTGATAAGGAAAGAGACTATCTCGGTTTGGCAGAAAGATATTTTGCAAAAAATGAATACGAAAGAATAAAGAAAAGCGAAAACATAAAAGAGACTTTTGTAAAATACTGGACCGCCAAGGAAGCTTACATTAAATTTACAGGTGAAGGCTTTAAGCGGGGTATGAATTATTTCGAGGCGGATTTTGAAAATTCCCCGCATTTTAAAGGGGAGAATATGCCATCTCTTTATACGGTAAAACTCAAAGATGAGTTTTATTTATCCCTCGTTTTCAGCGGTGAAAAAAATATAAAAATAATAAAGAAGGAGAAATTATAATGGACAAGGTCAAAGAATTATTCGAAAATAAAAAAGAGCTTAAATTCAGGGATGGCAAATTTAAAATTATGATGATGAGCGATCTGCACGGCGGGGTGGACTGCAGCCCTCAGATAAGTGTAGCTATTGATGCGATGGTAGAGAGCGAGAAGCCTGATTTCGTATTTTTCTGCGGTGATACTGCAGGTCCCGGTAAAATTCACGTGGAAAACGAAAAAGAGCTGCGCGATATGCTTGATGATTTTATGACTCCTCTGGAGAAAAGAAATATCCCCTGGGCACACGTTTTCGGTAATCATGACGATAACCACGGTATAAATAATGAGGAGCAGATAGAGATATATAAGTCTTACCCTAACTGCCTTTCCAAGCGCGGTGATAAGAATATTCACGGTATAGGTAACTATATTATCCCCGTTATTGGTTCAAGCGGTGAGCCTGAACTTATTTTATATTTCCTCGATTCCAAAAACCGCCGAATTTACCTCCATTACGATCAGGTTATGTGGTATATAAATTCCTCCGAAGCTATAGAAAAAGCGTACGGCAGAAAAATTCCTTCTTTAATGTTTATGCATATTCCCATGCCCGAGCTGCAGATAATTGACGATAACCGTGAGGAATGTAAAACTATAGGCACAGCAGCCCATCACGAGCCTCTGCCCAGAATAAGTTCAGGTCTTTTTAACGCCTGCGTACAGCGCGGTGACATTAAGGGCATTTTCTTCGGTCACGACCACTATAGCGATTTTGTAGGCGAGCTTAACGGCATAAGAATGGGCTACGATGCAAGTATGGATTATAACGCAGGTCAAAGTGACGAGATGCGCGGCGTGAGAATTTTCGAAATAGATGAAAAGGATGCAGCAAATTTTGTTACCTATATGAAGCGTGTTAAGGAAGTTATGGGCGAAAAAGGCAATAAACGGAATTACTATTCCGAAATACACGGAATGTGGTTTTAATTTTAGATGATTGTAAGTTAAAAGCATCAGGTCAATTGACCTGTGTTCTTAATGTTGATTTTAAAATTTAACAGAATATGTTATAACCATATCTTTTATCAAAAGGAAAATTTCTGTATGAGTGTAATGCAAGAAAAAATCAGAATAAAGCAACACATTATTGAGGAAACGCTTCAAGCCAAAAAGCAAAATGAGGAGGCTATCAGTCGTCTGAATGATTCTGTTTCTCTTTCTGAATACCGCGAGCTTGTCCGAATAGGTCGGCACGGCTTGGTTTGGACTGATGCACTGCAGGCAGCTTTAAACGAACATGAAATAATTGTTATTCCTCAATCCGAAGAAATATATTGGTTGGATAATACCGTGTCAATTCCCTCAAACAGACGTATCGAAGCGACGGGAGCAACTATCCGAATGTGTCCCGAGTATCCCTACGTTATGCTTCGCAACCAACATGTACATGATGGTACCTATTCTCCTATCGATACAAGTGACAGGGATACCAATATTTCCATTCATGGCGGCTGTTGGGATGAGGGGGCTAATAAGCGAGGCGAACGTAGATATCACGGTAAGAGAGGATCCTTTGCAGGTGTTCAAACCTGTATGCTGTTCAATAATCTCGATCACCTTACGGTTACTGATATAACCTTTTCTCATGTTTCCTCCTTTTGCGTTCAGGTAGGAGATCTTACCAACGGCGTATTTGAAAATTTCTTCTTTATTTCATGTTATGCCGATGGTCTGCACATAAACGGAAACAGCGAAAATTTGTATATCCGCAATTTCAGCGGTCATGTAGGCGATGATTTAGTGGCGCTTAATATGTATGACTGGCTTGGTTCCTCTATCAATTACGGCCCTGCAAGAAACGTATTTTGTGAGAATATACATTCAGCGCCCGATAGTACGGCAAAGGCAATGCGACTTCAGCCGGGTATTTTTGCTTATCGCGACGGTACGCTGATTGACTGTTGCCTTAATGATATGTATTTCAGAAATCTTAGCGGTATGTTCGAATATAAGCTTTATTACCAAACACCCCCATACCGTCTCGGAACAAAACCTGAGGGTGAAGGTGCAGGTTCAGCTGACAATTTATTCTTCGAAAACGTGGAAATTATATCCACACGCCCCGACTATCCTTATGAGCTTCCGAAGGTAGGATATTTCGGTATGTTTTTCTTGAATTCCAATATTGGGTATATATCGTTGGACAATATAAAATATAAGACAACAGATGAAGTCAGCCCTTATACTTATCTTGTAGCAATAGGACCTATGAGCTGGAAAAGAGTAGAAGAGGAGGACGTTGAGGTGTTCGACCCTTATGTAAGCACAACTGTGGATACACTTGATATGAAAAATATTTTTATCAACGGAAATCATACTGACAATATGGAAAAGATACTTAAGGTGATTGAGTTTGATGACGTCAACCAAGACGGATTTTCCTCAGGAAAAGGTAAAGTGAATCAAGTGTATATTGATGGGAAGCAAGTTTTATAGAGTGCAACAAACAGCGCTACTACTCCGAAATACACGGAATGTGGTTTTAATAAATGAGCAAAAGAAATCCGCAGGTAAGTTCAAATGCCTGCGGGTTTTTACTATTTAATTTCCTGTTCCAAAGCGTCAAATTCCGGTGTAGAAAAAAATTCACCTAAAGTGATGTCAAGTCCGTCGCAGAATTTTTTAATAGTTACAATAGATATATCTCTTCTTTTCTCATCAAGCATACTGTAAGCAGTTGAAGCTGTTACACCGGATAAGTTGGCCAGTTCGTTTATTTTTATATTCCTCTGTTTACAAAGTTCAAGAAATCTATTTGCTACTGCATCTTTTACGCTCATATTTATCAATCCTTATCTATGTTCCTTGCGGCAATTTGTGGGAATGTTGTTTTTTGGATTCGTTGCCTATAAGAAATGATAAAAAATTTTACGCAAAAGCGTATACGCACTTGCGTAATTGCGGAGAATAATATATAATTATTGTACCTTAAAACAAAAAATTTATAAAAAGGAAAGGTGAAGTTATGTATTATTTAAATGTTGTAACGAGAATAACAGCATTGTTATTAGTACTGATTATGAGTGTATTATTTTGCGCATGCGGTGGAAACGAAAATGCTTCTGTAAGCAAAGCTGACAGTGAGGCTTCAAGTGAAGTAGCAGGTGAAAATAAAGAAGAGACTACTGAAAGCGAAACTGCAGATATTGTGCCTTCAAAAGAAGAGTTGGAAGCCAAGGCTATATCTTTTACAGAGGAAGATATTCATAATGCAATAAGCAATAAAGCATTGGCAGCTTCGTTTGTTGGTAAAACATATTCATTTGAAGGACGTGTAGCAGAGGTAAAGGAAGACCGTGTAGTGTTGGAATTTAATATACCTATCACTAGCGGAAATTATTACATGGCGGGGGTTAATTATATATGCTCCGAAGTTTATGCACCTATAGAGGAGCTTATTGAATTAAAGTATACACAGAGGGTTAAAGTGGTGGGAACAGTCAACGAAGTAGCTGAAGATAGTATATCCTGGGCACTGCAAACCTATAATGTTCCGGCAATTATATTTAAAGATGCTTATATTGATCCCTATTATGAAGTGACAGCAACTTTAAAGGGTATTAATAATGGTTTTGAAGAAAAAGGTGCTTACAATATTAAAATTGGCGATAACATAGTTTACGATATCGTTTATTTTGAGAAAGATACCGACTTAAGCGGGATAAACACAGATGGCGATGAGATTACGATTTTAGCGAAAAAAATGTACGAATACGGTAAATACATAAACGGAATATGCTACTACGATGCAATTTTGAAATAAATAAAAAAGGAGCGGGAAGGGAGACACTCCGTAAGGAAGTTGTCTCCCTTCGGCTTTTGTAGTCAGCCAGAATGATTGAATTGTAAGGATAATTCAATTCATAACGGAGGATTACACAATGGCAAACTTTATTGAAGAATTT
>SVPY01000026.1 GCA_015065615.1 Oscillospiraceae bacterium
AAGCTGCTGGATGAGTATGTGTATTACTTTAATAACAGGCGGCCTGCGGCCGCTCTGGGCTATAAAAGCCCAGTTCAGTACAAGACCGAACTGGGCTTCTAATACTATGGGGTTTTTAAGTGTCTACCTTTATCTTACAGCTTTAAACCGATTTCTCGATTTGAGGTCTTTTTATTAAAAATTAAATTTCATTACCTGCGAACTGAGTCATATAAAGGTCGTAGTAGCGGCCCTTCTGCTCTAAAAGTTCTTCGTGGTTGCCTGTTTCTACAACTCTGCCCTTATCCATAACAACGATAACATCGGCATCCTGAATTGTGGAAAGTCTGTGAGCAATAATAAGGCTGGTTCTGTTCTTCATAAGCCTTACCATTGCATCCTGAATGTGCTTTTCAGTTCTTGTATCAACAGAGGAGGTAGCTTCGTCCAGAATCAATATCTTGGGATCGGCAAGAATTGCTCTTGCGATAGCCAGAAGCTGTCTCTGACCCTGAGAGAGATTTGCGCCTGCCTGAGTAAGGAAGGTATCGTATCTTTCGGGTAAACGCTCAATGAAGTAATCGGAGTTACTCATCTTCGCAGCGTTAATAACCAACGAGTCATCAGCTTCCATATCCGCATACTTGATATTTTTCTTAATGGTATCGGAGAAAAGAACGGTATCCTGTAAAACGATAGCGATATTATTTCTCAGTTCATCACGTTTTATGTCGTTGATGTTTATACCGTCGATTAAAATTTCGCCTGAATCAATATCGTAGAAACGCATCAAAAGGTTAACAACAGTGGTTTTACCGCTGCCCGTAGCACCAACAAGGGCAATCTTCTGACCGGGACGAACGTCTAAGTTAAAGTCATAAAGCACCTGCTTTTCAGGTACGTAGCTGAAATTAACGTTTTTGAAAGTAACTCTGCCTTCAGTATTATCTAAATCCTTAGTACCGTTATCAGCTTCGTCGGGCTGGTCAAGGAGCTCAAATACTCGCTCTGCACATGCAAGAGCTGTCTGGATATTTCCGTAAAGCTGAGCTATTTCGTTAATGGGTCTGCCGAACTGCTTTGCATAGATAATGAAAGCAGAAATAGTACCGATAGTGATAAGGCCTGTTAAAGCGAAGTAACCGCCGAATGCAGCAACTATAACGAAACTGATGTTATTGATGCAGTTCATAATGGGACCCATAGAACCGCCTAAAATTTCGGCAATAATACCTACTCTTGTAAGCTCATCTGACATTACGTTAAATTCATCGATAACGTCTTCCTGCTTATTGTATGCAACTATAGTCTTGTAGCCTGTAATCATTTCTTCGCTGTGACCGTTAAGTGTACCTAAAAGCTGTGAACGGCGCTTAAAGAACTTTCGCATATAGCCTGAAAGAACTCTTGTAACTACAACTGTAAGCACAACTGTAGAAAGAGCGATTAAAGTAAGCTGCCAGCAGTACCAGAACATAATGCTCAAAGTACCTGTAATGGTTAAAACACCGGAAATAAGTGAACCTAAGCTGTTGGAAATAGTGTTACTTACGTTTTCAACGTCGTTAGTCATACGGGACATAATATCACCGTTAGAATGGGTATCTACGTAAGCGATGGGGAGATCAACTATTTTTCTGAATAAATCGTGGCGCATTCTCTTAACGATTCTCTGGCTTAAGAAAGTGGAGAAAATCATCTGGAAAAGTGTTAAGAGAACCTGAATAAGGTAAACAATTGCCAAAGCGGTAACAACTGTGGGGAATTTATCCCACTGTTTTTCGGCAATCATATCAATGGACTGACCCTGAAGAGATGGAGCAATAAGTGAGCCGATAGTGATAAGAATAACTACCAATACAACACCTATCATAAGCTTCTTTTCTTTACCGAAATAAGCTACAAGTCGCTTTAAAGCGTCGCCCTTATTTTTAGCTTTCTGGGGCTGACCGAATCTTCCGGGAGGGCCTCCTCTGCCGGGACCACCACCGGGGAAACCTTTCATAGCATACATAAACTTCTCGCGGTGCTTATGCATTTTTTCAAAGCCCTTAGGCAGATTGGGGTCAACGGGATAATCTTCCTCCTCTTCCTTCATTGGAGGTATACCGCCCATAGGAAAATCCATAGGAGGCATACCTTTTGGGGGCATACCCTTGGGAGGCATATCTTTTTTGAATTCTTCTTTTTTCATTTTACTCATTTTTAAGCCTCCTCATCAATAATACTGTCGTCTTTAAGCTGTGAATAATAGATATCGCGGTAGATCTCACTTGTTTCCATAAGCTCATCGTGAGGTGCGCAAGCGCTGATTCTGCCGTTTTCCAATACTGCGATTCTGTCCGCATTTCTTACGGATGCAATACGCTGAGCAATAATAATCTTTGTTACGTCGGGGTATTCTGTGTTAAGCGCCTTATAGAGCCTTGCCTCTGTTTTAAGGTCAAGAGCACTGGTGGAGTCGTCGAAAATAAGTATATCCGCATCCTTTATTACGGCACGGGAAATAGAAATTCGCTGTTTCTGACCACCTGAAAGTGAGTGGCCGCCTTCTGTAACGAAAGTGAAGTAACCGTCGTTTGTATCGCAAATAAAATCGTCAGCCTGAGCTATGGAAGCTGCCTTCTTAATGGTGAAGGGGTCGGCATCATCCTTACCGAAACGGATATTTGCTTCAATGGGACGGGAATAAAGCTCTGCCTTCTGGAGAACTATTGCGATCTTGTTTCTAAGTGCCTTTAAATCGTAATCCTTTACGTTTATGCCGTCAACAATAACTTCACCATTCTTTACGTCGTAAAAACGGGGAATTAAGTTAACTAAGCTTGATTTACCGCTACCTGTAGAACCTAAAATAGCCACGGTCTCACCGGGATTAATAGTTAAATCGATATCTTCAAGTACGTTTTGACCTGAAGAGTTGGGGTAAGCAAAGCTTACGTTTCTGAGTTCTATCTTGCCCTTTGTTTCCTTTGTTTCTTTAATATTGCCGCTCTTTACAACTTCTTCACTGTAAAGAACTTCGTTAATACGGGCAATGGAAGCACCTACTCTGGGAATCATCTGGAAAATATGGGAAACGAACATAACGCCGAATAAAATCATGGATACGTAAGTAATAGAAGCCATAATTTCGCCTGTTGTTAAATCGCCGTTATTCTGAACTGTAATACCGCCAACAATGATAATAAGAACAATACAGGTGTTAAGTACGATATTTAAAATAGGACCCATAAAAGCAAGGCGTGTAAATACCTTTAAGCTGATATCAACAAGATCCTGGTTAGCCTTATCAAAGCGTCCCATCTCGTAATCTTCCTTAACGTAAGCCTTTACAACTCTTGCACCTGCTACGTCCTCCTGCATTACGTTATTCAAGCTATCCAGCCTTTCCTGAACTATTTTAAATAAGGGAGCAGCTTTCTTGGAGAAGAAAATAACGGAAATTACAACTATAGGTAAGCCGCATGCAGTAATAAGCATAAAGGTGGGAGACTGCCTGTAAAGCATAAAAATGCCACCGATAAACATGAAAAGGCTTCTTACTGCCATACGCATTGCCATATTAACGGTATTCTGAATCTGAGTTACGTCGTTGGAAAGTCTTGTAACCAGTGAACCTGTAGAGAATTTATCCGTCTGCTGGAAAGAAAGATTCATAATTTTTTTGAATACGTCTTTTCTTAAGTCGTTACCAAAGCGCTGTGAACCGATATTGGCAAACACGCCGCATAAAATACCTGTGGCGGCACCGATAAATACCAAAAGAATCATGCGAAGACCTACGTTTATAATAACGTCCATATTCTTTCCGATAACGCCTTCGTCAACAATGGTTTTCATTAAATCAGGCTGAACAAGGTCCATCATTATTTCGCCCACCATAAATAAAGGAGCGAGCAAACACCAGAACCAATATTTTTTAAGATACTTAAACATTTAAAGTTCCTTTTTTATGACTTCGGAAAGCTTTTTAATTTCCGATGCCATTCTCCTTTCATTTTCATAGCCGAGGGTTTCAGTAATTTTCGCATCGGCTGCTTTAAATTTTTCTACTGTTTTCATAGCGTATTCCGTACCTTTATCCGTAAGATACAGCATACTGTAGCGCTGGTCAGATGCACTTGTTTCTTTTCTTATAAATCCCGTAAGATGCATTTCCTTAATAGTCTGGCTCACCGCCGCATAGGTCGTGCCGCAAAAAGCCGCTACTTCCTTCTGGCTTACACCGGGATTCCTTGAAAGGAACATAATTATCATCCTGTAAGATTCCGGAATGCCTGACTCCTGAGCGATTTTTTTCATATAGTTCTGCCATTCCTTATGGATGTGCATAATTTCCATCATCAAGGGTTTTTCGTCCATATCTCCCTCCCATAATAATTAATTAATTACTTAATTATTATAGCAACATTTTCCATCATTGTCAACTTTTATTTATATAATATTTAAAGTTTTTAATTTATTATTGACATCGAGGTTTATTTATGATAGACTTTAATCAAGAAGAGGTCTATACACTATAGTCCTTATGTAACAACTTGATTCATCTGAAAGGAGAATTTTTTATGGATGAAAACAAAATGACGCTTGCCCCCGTTGAGTCAAAATTCGCAGATATTATCTGGGAGCACGAACCCATCGGTTCAGGCGCGCTTGTAAAGCTTGCTTCAGAGAAGCTTAACTGGAAAAAATCCACCACCTACACCGTGCTCAAAAAGCTCTGCGACAGAAAGATTTTCATAAACGACGAAAGTGTAGTGCGCTCACTTATTTCCCGCGAGGATTTTTACGCCCTGCAAAGTGAGATGTTTGTGGACGAGACTTTTGAAGGCTCCCTGCCTTTATTCCTTGCGGCTTTTTCAAGAAGAAAAAAACTCAGTGAAAAGGAAATTGATGAGCTTTATAAGCTTTTGGAGAGTGCTAAAAACAAGTAAGCCCGTTACTGCAGGGTAATTTGCAGAAAATTCATATAAACTACTGTAACTATGGAAATAAGACATTACGACTACCGCTATAAGCTTTTATACGATATTTATTATTTCTTCGAGGATTTAAGCTTCGACGATATATTTATCAAAATACTTGAAATGAGCTTTGCCGCGGCAATTATCATCCCTTTTATTTTACTTATCCGTTTACTCATCTTTAAGCTGCCGAAAAAATACAGTTACTTTATCTGGTCGGCTGTATTTATAAGGCTTCTCCTCCCCTTTAACTTTAATTTTCCTTTGGGATTCGGCAGAGAGATAGATATCGAAGGCTACTCCCTATCGAAGAAAGGAATTAATTTTCTGGGAGCTGCCAACGCCGCTTTAAGAGCCGTGGGTGATGCCGCAAACGGCGGTATAGGAATTCAGCATATAAAAGGCGAAGAACACACCTACGTCTCCCGTTTTTGGGAAGTATGGATTCTTTTCGGAAAATATATCTGGCTTACAGGTTTCATTCTAATGCTTACATTAGGCATAATATCCGCCATTAAACTAAAAAAGAAGCTTTCCGCCTCCGTTTACTTAAAGGATAACATTTACCTGTGCGATTATATCGATACCGCACTTGTGAAAGGTATTTTTCACCCTAAAATTTATATAAGTTCAAAAATCCGTGAGGATGAAGCTTTATATATCATATTCCATGAAAAATTCCACGTAACCCGTCACGACCACCTGTTAAAACTTTTGGCTTACTTTATTTTAGCTGTTAACTGGTTCAATCCCCTTGTGTGGCTTTTCTTCATCTACTTTTCCGAGGATATGGAGCTAAGCTGTGACGAAGCCGTGCTCTCCTATTTCGGTGAAAGCGACAAACAGCAGTACCGCAAAGTTATGCTGGATGCAACCCTGAGAAACAAACGAAACCTAAACACTTCTCTGTATTTCGGCGAGGGCAGCCTTAAGAAAAGACTGATAAACGCTTTGAATTTTACCAAACCCTCAAAGCTTACCACTTGCGTATCGGTTTTTCTCACTGTTATACGTTTAATTCTGCTGCTTACTTCAAACAGTATTACCGTACTCGGAAACCTGAGTGAAAATAACGACTACTCAGTAAATTTTGCCACTATGGAAAAATTCGGCGACGGTGACAGCGTTGTAAATCCTGCAGGCAGCGACTGCGTTATTCTGAAAAGAGAAGAAACCGGGGATTATAATAAAATATACGCTGTTATAATGTATAAAAAATACGACTTCAACGGTGAAGTTTTCACGCCTTTAAAAGAGGTTTTCACTCCTGCCGTAATTGAATGCGAAAAGTTCATAAACGAAGCGGGCACCGAAGATTATGAAATTTTAAGTTACATTATACCCAAAAGCGGAGAAAGCTTTGAAAGCGAAGTACGTTCTCTTTTCCCCGACAATATCGAAAACGAGGCGTTAAATTTTGAAGAATACAGAAACGGCCTTGAATATAACTGCCTTAAAAGCGCTATGAACACAGTTGCTTACAATTACTTCCGTTTTTCAAATGATATAAACTGGCAGGAAAACAAATTTACAAAAGACCTGCCGCCTTTAGAGAAGGGGGATATCAAGTGGGTATCTTTTTACAGTAACACCACCGCCTTTATAGCTATTGATAATATTGACTCCGATTATATTTTGTCTTACGCAAACAATTTACAGCTTGAAGGTTATACCAATAAGGAAAGCTACAGTGATAACTATTACAGGGTATATTCCATAGAGCCTTCGGTGTCCGTTTACTTTCAAGTAGGCGAAAACTGCGTACTTATTACTATAGACTGATAAATTTATTTATAAACAAGGCATAAATATTTTCCTTAAAAGTTGTTGACAATGTAACAAATTTCTATTATTATTTAGTTGTTACTTCAACATAAGGAGAATATGATATGATTAATCGTTTTGAACAATTCGCTTCCTCAATTGCTTGTATTTACAGACATATTCAGAAATTAGAGCGTGACGAAATGGCAAAGTACGGTCTTAAGGGACCTCACGCAATGTGCCTCGTTATTTTGAACAGATATGAAGAAGGCGTAACTTCCACAGACCTTTGCAAAATTTGCGATAAGGATAAGGCTGCTATCTCCCGTACCGTATCCCAGCTTGTTAATATGGGTCTGGTTAAGAGAAACTGCATCAATAACATCAACTACAGAACTAAGCTTACACTTACTCCCGAAGGCAAAGCTATTGCCGATAAGGTAAACGGTATTGCTACCGCCGCTGTTGAGCAGGCAGGTGCAGGCCTTAATGATGAGGATAGAAAGATTTTCTACCAGGCTATGGATCTTATCGCTACTAACCTTCAGAATTTAAGTAAAGACGGCATCGATTATTAATTCTCAAAAAAATTACCGGAAGACCTTAATCTTCCGGTTTTTTATTTTATCTGATTATTACTTTACCTTCACATTCCATTACAGCGTCACCGAAAATTATTTCGCCCACGCTATCTAATGTAATTGTACCCGATTTGGGATTTTTAACTGAAATCACGTGACCCTTAATATCAGCCTCAACGTCACTGTATTCAAAGCTTAAATCTGTATCTTCCATTGTACAGTTAACAAGCTTTAAGTTTTTGCAGTAGCAAAGGGGCTGAGTGCCTATGATCTTGCAGTCAATAAGGGTCAAGCCCTCGGAAAACCAGGCAAGGTATTCGCCCTTAACCGTGGAATTTATTACCGTAATGTTTTTACTGTGCCAGAAAGCATCCTTTGTATCAAGGTAAGAATCCTTGATAGTTAAGCCGTCAATATACTGGAAAGAATATTTACCCTTCATCTTAACGTTTTCGAGGGTGACGTTTTTACTGTCGAAAAATATGTACTCAGATATAATTTCGGTATCTTTTAAGCTTATGCCGTTACACTTCCAGCCAAATTCTGTAGAATCTATTTTAGAATCCTTAACAGAAATATTCTTGCACTCTCTTACGGATTTAACGCCTGTAATTTCTGAATTAACTATCTCGCCATCTTTAGCGTACCAGATGGGCGCTCTTGTTTTTTCGTCCATTGTGCTTTTTTCCATCTTAAAGCCTTCAACGTGCCAGAGAGGGTAACGCAGTGAAAAACTGCAGTTATTTAAGTAAATATCCCTTGCTTCTTTTAAAACAGATTCGCCGTCCGCAGGACCTGCAAACATGCAGTCAATTATATCCGTACTCTTTGCATTATAAAGAGCTCTTTCTTCATCAAATTGTTTGTTTATAACCTTTTCTCTCATATTCATTCTTCCTTTAAATAGTTGCTTTTCATACTTTCACATTATACAATAAAAAACATAAAAAAACAAGAGCCGAAATCAAGTTGATAAAATTCCGCCCTTTAATTCTTTTATTTAATATTATATACACCTTTTACATAAAAAAATAAACCCTTGATTGATTACTTAATCACCTAAGCAAAACAATCAAGGGTTTCAGATATGGTTCTTTGTATCTAACATCTTTATTTGTACCTCTTCTTTCTCAGTATAGTTTTTCCTTTAAGATGCTAAGTAGTTCTTTGGACTCATTCCTCTCATAAAGTAGTGGTCTTTAAGTTACAAAGTAGATTGTTGGACTCACCTGCTTTCCTTTAACCATCCTTTTTACTACTTCTTTTCTGTGATTAAATAATACCACATTTTCAACTAAATTACAATGTGTAATAGTGCACAAATATTTTATTCACAATCTGTGCAAAACAGAGATTTTATTTTTCTTCATCAGATTCTATTGACTTTTATTATACATTATGTTATTATTAATATGTTGAGTTGCTTTTCTAAGCGACTCTTTTTATTTTAAAGAGCCACAGATTTAAGCGGTAATTAAAACTATTCTTTTTCAGAATATTTATATTAGCAAACTGTTTATCTTGAATTTGACAAATTAAAATAATTGTTCGGGGAGGTTTTTGATGAGGTTATTTCATGTTAGCGAAGAAGCGAATATCGATATTTTCTATCCAAGAATTCCTGATCGCAACGATTTAGATAAGGGCGTCGGTTTGGTATGGGCTATTGATGAAGATAGATTGCCTAATTTTCTGACACCAAGAGATTGTCCGAGAGTTACTTATCACGTTGGAAAGCATACAAACGAAGTTGATAAGAAGGAATTTTTCACTTCATCATCACGTAAACACACAATTGTAATTGAGAGCAAGTGGTTCGACAGGATGAAGAATACTAAATTATATTTGTATGAATTTGAAATAAAGAATTTTGAATTGCAAGATGAGATTGCCGGATATTATATTTCAAAAACACCCCAAGTCCCCATCGCAAAACACCAAATTTCAGATTTATTTTCAGAGTTAATACGTAGAAACGTAGAAATTCGTATCGTAGATAACTTATGGGATATAGCTGACAGAGTAAAATCATCGACACTTAATTGGTCTCTATGCAGAATGAAAAACGTTGAACCTAAATTATAACGCTGATTACTGTTAAGCAGATTTTCCGATACCAATTATCAAAAATTTCATAATCATATAAAAATCCGACCCAAGGTAAAAACTTTAGGTCGGATTAATCTTTATATTTTGATTTTAAAGATATTTATAGGCGTTTCTTTCTGTTTCCAATGAGTCAAGATATTTTTCCAAATATGCTTCAAAGCCTTTGGCTTCAGTTTCATCGGGAAGTGAAGTTTTTATTTCAGCGTTTACGAATACTTTTTTCTCAAGGAAATCTGCCAAGCTTTCAGTATTATTCAAAAGGTAAGCTGAAAGCACCGCCATACCCCAGGCACCGCCCTGAGCGGCAGTTTCCGTTACGGATACGGGGGATTTTAAAGCCGCCGCCATTAAAATTCTGCCTGAATCGCCTGCTTTGAATAAACCGCCGTGACCTGTAAGTCTTGTAATCTCTACGTTTTCCTTATCAAAGAGGAAATTCATACCGTATCTGAGTGTGGCAACCGCTGAGAAAACGAGGCTTCGGGAGAAGTTTTCGAAGGTAAATTTACTTTCGGGAGTTCTTAAAATCATAGGTCTGCCCTCTTTAACTCCTGAAATATGTTCGCCGGAAAGGTAGTTATAGGAAATAACTCCGCCCGCGTCCTTTTCTTCTGCGCTTAAAGCGGCGTCAAAAATCATATCCAAAACTTTATTTCTGCTCTTTTCACCGCCTGTAAACTGAGAGAGCATATTTGCCCATGCGTTTAAATCGCTTGTGCAGTTATTGCAGTGTACCATACCTACTGCGGCGCCGTCGGGTGTGGTAACCACGTCAATCTCTTCATAAACGTTCTTTAAAGACTCTTTAAGAACTACCATAGCAAAAATGGAAGTACCTGCAGAAACGTTACCAGTTGTAGGAAGCACGCTGTTTGTTGCCACCATACCCGTACCTGCGTCGCCTTCGGGCGGACACATGGGAATTCCTGCCTCTAAATCGCCTTCGGGGTCTAAAATAAGCGCGCCTTCCTCTGTTAAACAGCCTGCGTTTTCACCTGCTGACAAAACCTTGGGCAGGATATCATTTATTTTGTACGGCATACCCTTTTCTTTAAGCTTTTCATCCATAATGCGCATCTTTTCGGCATCCCAATTTTTAGTTGCGCTGTCAATGGGGAACATACCGCTGGCTTCACCTATACCGACGCAAAGATTACCCGATAAAAGCTTATGAATATAAACGGAAAGAGTGGTTATGGAATTAATGTCTTTTATATGGCTTTCGCCGTTTAAAATTGCCTCATAAAGATGAGCAATACTCCAGCGCTGAGGGATATTGAAGTTAAAGCTCTTTGTTAATTCTTTAGCGGCTTTTTCTGTTGTGGTATTTCGCCAGGTTCTGAAGGGGCACAAAAGATTAAAATCCTTATCAAAGGGCAAATATCCGTGCATCATACCCGAAATACCTAAGGAATCAATATGCTTTAAAGTTTCGCCGTATTTATTTTTATAATTTGCTTTCAAATTCATATAAGCAGCACTGAGGCCCTTTTCAGCATCCGCTAAATCATAGGTCCAATAGCCGCCTTCAAGCTTATTTTCCCATTCATAAGAACCTGTTGCTACAGAATTGAAGCTTTCGTCAATTAATACCGCCTTAATGGTGGTTGAACCAAGCTCGATACCGAGAGATAATTTTTTCATTGTTTTTACCTTTCATCAGAGAAATTTTATAAGATAACATTATAGTACAAATTTTCTGAACTTATTTATCACCTTACGGCAAGGGACAGGAGTGAATCCTGTCCCAGTATAAGTATTTTAGATTATATTATTTGTATAAAGGTCCGTAGGTCTTGCAGGCGTTGAAATCACGCATACCGTCGTCAGTACCAAAGAGATTCCAGCAAGCAGGGCGGAAAATTTTCTCCTCAGGTACGTTGTGCATAGCAACGGGAATTCTTAAGATACTGCAAAGTGTGATAACGTCAGCGCCAAAGTGACCGTAACCGATAGAGCCGTGGTTAGCTGCCCACTTGTTCATTACATCGTAAGCGGATTTGAAATCGCCTTCACCTGTAAGTCTGGGTGCAAACCATGTGCAGGGCCATGTGTAGTCTGTTCTCTTCCAAAGAACGTCGCTTACTTCTGCAGGGAGCTCAATGGTCCAGCCCTCAGCAATCTGCATAACGGGGCCAATACCCTTAACGTTGCTCATACGAAGCATTGTAACAGGCATTTCGGCTCTTGTTTCAAATCTTGAAGAGTAGCCGCCGCCGCGGAAGTAGCCTAAGTCTGCCATATTCCATGTTGTGGCGTTCATAGTAGCCTTGATATCCTCGTCTGTAACTTCCCAGAAGTGCTTCATAACAGCGTTGCCGTTTTCGTCCTTCATTCTGCCTGCAGCATCAAGACAAGCTGCGCCTGAGTTGATAAGGTGTATAAAGCCGCCGCTTTCAAGAGCCTTGCCTTCTACCTGATAGCCTGTTGCTCTGTATACGGATTCAGGGCTCCAGAAAGTTCTTACGTCGGCAAAAATCTGAGCCTTATTTGTAAGAAGCTTACCGAACATCATTGTAACACCGTTTAAAGTATCGTTTTCAGTTGCTAAGATGTAAGGCTCTCTTGCGCCTTCCCAGTCGAAGCTTGTGTTGAGCATACTCTCGGCAAAGTCACAGTTGGGCCAATGGTCTGTCCACTGTCTCTGACCCTGGAAACCACCTGCTATAGCATTGTGGCCAACCATTTCTTCCTCGCAGCCTTCGGGAAGATTCTTATTACCGTTAAAGAGATCCTTGATGATGCACATCATTTTAACAACGAATTCCCAATCCTTTTCCTTCTTTTCAGGGGAGGACTGTAATTCTTCAGGGTTCTTATCGAAGCCGATTGTGCAGTATTCCTTAGTCCACTTAAGCGCACGCTGGAACTCAGCTTCGTCATAGATGCCTTCGTCCATTCTTCTTAAAATCTCAACCTCGTCAACACTTTCAACACGCATACCGAGGTAATTTTCAAAGAGTGCTGTATCCATAATAGAGCCTGCAATACCCATGCAGATAGAGCCGATCTGTAAGTAGCTCTTACCGCGCATTGTAGCGGCAGCGATAGCGGCGCGGCCGAATCTTAAAAGCTTTTCCTTAACGTCATCAAGAATAATGTCGGACTCATCAGCCTCCTGAACTTCACGGCCGTAAATGCCGAAAGCAGGCAAGCCCTTCTGTGCGTGAGCAGCCAATACTGCGGCAAGGTAAACTGCGCCGGGTCTTTCAGTACCGTTGAAACCCCATACGCCTTTGATTGTCATGGGATCCATATCCATTGTCTCACTGCCGTAGCACCAGCAGGGAGTAACTGTTAACGTGATGTCAACACCTTCTTTTTTAAACTTATCAGCGCAGGCTGCTGTTTCAGCTACACGGCCAATAGTTGTGTCGGCAATAACTACCTTAACAGGTTCGCCATTGGAGTAGAATAAATTTTCCTCAAATAATTTCTTTGCAGCCTTAGCCATATTCATTGTCTGGTCTTCAAGGCTCTCACGCACCTTTAAAGGTCCGCGTCTGCCGTCGATAACGGGACGGATACCGATAACGGGATAATCGCCGATAATTCTTTTTTCTGCCATATTTATTTCTCCTTTATTTATTTAAATAATAATTTCCGAATTCAAGGCACAAACACCTTTATATTTTATATGATATAACAGATTAAAAGAAAATACAATTACTTATTTTAATAATATTTATGAAGTTTTTTATGAAGTTATGGACTTTTCTGTGATTTTCTCCTGCGGCGAAGTGGGCAAACTTAACTTTATTTGTGTATAGCCCATACTTCACTGCGAGCAAACCGAGCAGCTTCACTTTTATGCAAGTAAAAGCTTTACATAACAAACCAAAGAACTGCGTGACTAATTCTTTCGACGTGTATTAACTTTCCCAAAGTATCTAAATCGCTATGACATTTTTACATAAGCTGTGTAAAGTGTCATTTGTTTTTCAGAGATAAAAAACGAGAGAGACAACTTCTTTACGAAATGTCTCTCTCCGTATCTAAATTTTTAAAACTAAATTAAATAATGTTGCCGTATGCGCCAACCATTAAAGCTGTAAGATTCTTTGCTTCCTGAATGCCGCAACCCTCTTCAATTTTATCTGTTAAGAACTGAACAAGGGGAGATTCCTTACCGTCAACAAGCTCAACCTTTTCGCCGTTAACCGTAACGTCATCACCTACAACACGGAGGTAACCCTGCTCACCGC
Organism: Oscillospiraceae bacterium; assembly: GCA_015065615.1. GTDB lineage: Bacteria > Bacillota > Clostridia > Oscillospirales > Acutalibacteraceae > SIG603. Next base: position 13,606 of record SVPY01000026.1, read on the forward strand.
CGATTTCAAGGCTCATGGGACAGCCGTTGGAAACGAAACCTGTCTCATTAACTGCAATAGTACCGTCGGGGTAAGACATAACCGTAATCGCGTTATCCTCAACCTTATCTACATTCTTAAGTGCAGTTTCGGGATTTGTGCAAGCTAAGTTAAATACAGATGTATACTTCTCAGGTAAACCTAAGAACCAATCTGTTAAATACATACCGTGAGCACCGAGGTCTATCATAGCACCGCCGCCACACTCTTCTAAGCTGTAGAAGTGGTTGGGAAGCCAGTTATTTGTAGAGCCTGAGTGAACGTTGCGGAAACGGAGGTAATTGATTTTACCTAACTTGCCGCTGTCAACAACAGCCTTAGCTGTCTGATGACCTGCAGAATACTTATGAACTAAGCTGATAACGAACTTAACGCCGTTCTTTTCAATAGCTTCTGCAATTTTAGCGCAATCTTCATTAGTTAAAGCAAGAACCTTCTCTGTGAAGATATTCTTTTTAGCTTCAGCTAATTTAACGATAACTTCTGTATGGATATTTGTAGCGGAGCAAACGATAACGCCTTCGGCATCACTCTCTAAAAGTTCTTCGAAAGAATTAAACTCATAAAGACCGTTCTTCTCGGCAAAAGCCTTTCTCCACTCAGCGTTTTCATCCCAAACGCCTATAACTTCGCCATACTGCTTAGCAGTATTGTAGTAACCGCCTGCGTGTACGTGCCAGAGGCCGCAAAGAGCTATTTTCATTCAAAATACACCGGCTTTCCTGTTTTGCTGGATTCATAAATAGCTTCGAGAATCTGAGATACAACGTAAGCTTCGTTGGGAAGAACGATAGGATCGTGGTCGTTGATTACGCTGTCGATCCAGTCCTGAGCTTCAACAACAGGAGGAGTTGCACTTGAGCCGGAGTAGAATGCTACGCCGCCTGCAGATGTATCAACTTCTGTAAGTGTCTGTCTGTTAAGTTCAACCTTATTGATAAGGAGCTTATCATTCTTAATCTGTAAACCTGCCTTGCTACCGCAAAGTGTGCAGCTGCCTTCAGCAATAGGCTCAGCAATATTTAAGGACCAGCTTGTTTCAAGCATAATTGTAGCGCCGTTCTTCATACGGATAAATGCGCAAGCGGATTCCTCAAGGGGAGTATCACTAACGCCGTTATCGCCCCAGATGTTACCTGCCTCGGGGTGGTCGAGCTTCTTATGTGTCTTACCGATAACGCACTCGGGCTCGTAGTTATTCATTAAGTAAAGTGTAAGGTCAAGAGAATGTGTAGCGATATCGATGATGGGACCGCCGCCCTGCTCTTCTTCGTTAAGGAATACGCCCCAGTTGGGAGTACCTCTTCTTCTTAATGCATAGCAGTTTGCATAGTAAATTTCACCAAGGTTACCTTCTTCAATATACTGCTTAGCGTACTGAGCCTGTGCCTTCTTTCTGTGCTGGTAGCCGATTGTAAGCTTCTTGCCTGTAGCAATAGCAGCATCGAGCATTCTCTTAGCGTCAGCAGCGGACTTAGCCATGGGCTTTTCACACATAACGTGCTTATCAGCATACATAGCATCGATGGAGATATCAGCGTGCTCGCGGTTAGGTGTTAAAACGTGAACAACTTCGATTTCCTTGTCCTTTAAAAGCTCCTTGTAGTCTGTGTAAACCTTAGCGTCAGGTGTACCAAACTCCTTGGCAGCCTTAATAGCTCTCTCCTCAATAATATCGCAGAATGCAACCATCTGTACGTTAGGAAGCTGCTTTAATGCGGGCATATGCTTACCGTTAGCAATACCGCCGCAACCGATGATACCGATTTTAACGATTCTTTCCATAATAGAAATCCTTTCTGCCCGAAGGCATTATAAAATTAATTAAAAAATATTTCCGATGTGTCCATACATCTCTATTTTATATAATATCATAGAAAAGTGAAAAAATCTATTGCACTATTTTAATATGCGGGTGCAACATTTTAAGATTTTATTTATAAATCACAGTTAATAAAAAACTCAGGCAGTTTAAAAGCGCCTGAGTAAATTTTAGTTATACCGCGTATTTTTCAGCATAAGCTCTGTATTCATCGCGGAATAAACTTTCGTCGTGACGTACGTTATGCAATGTTTCGTGAATATTCATATCGTGGTTAGCAAAATCGATAACAGAACCTGCTACGTTGGAGCAGTGGTCGCTTGTTCTTTCTAAGTTAGTTAAAAGGTCGGACCAGATAAAGCCTGTTTCAATACTGCAAAGACCCTGCTGAAGGCGTAAAATATGGCGTGTACGAAGCTTTTCTTTAATACCGTCAATAACCTGCTCAAGAGGTTCTACCTTCTTTGCAAGAGCAGCATCGTTATTAAGGAAGGCTTTGAAAGAAGTATCAATAATCTCACTTACAGCGCTCATAAGAACTGCAAGTTCCTTTTTAGCATTTTCGGAGAAGTTTATATCCTTTTCGTTAAGCTCTTTAGCGGATGCCAGAAGGTTAACGCTGTGGTCGCTTATTCTTTCGAAATCGCCTATTGCTTTTAAAAGCATGGCTGCCTCGCTGCTGTCACTTTCGCTTAAATGTAAGGTAGAAAGCTTAACTAAGTAAGAACTTAAAACGTCCTCGTAGTGGTCGCACTGCTTTTCGTCTGCCTTAATATTTTCTGCAATTTTATCATTGAAGCCTTCTTTTAAAAGCCTCATACCGTTATTTATACCCTCGCTTGCGCACATAGCCATATCGGTTATAACAGTTCTGCAGGACTGAAGCGCAATAGCGGGAGTAGCGAAAAGTCTTTCGTCAAGCTCTGTAACCGCTTCGGGAGTTTTACTGTCGGGTACAATTTTACAAACAAACTTTTCAAGTAAACCGGACATAGGAAGAAGAATAACTGTACAAGCAATATTAAATATAGAGTGAGCTACAGCAATACCAAAGGCATTGGCACCTTCAAATAAAATCTGAGGCGGGAAGAAAGCCTGAATTACACTGAAAACTGAAAGCCACACTGCAGTACCTATAACGTTGAAGGATAAGTGAACTAAAGCGGCTCTTCGTGCATCTTTTGTTGTACCTACTGATGAAATAAGCGCAGTTACACAGGTACCAATATTCTGACCCATAATAATCGGGATAGCAGCACCGTAAGTAACCTGACCTGTAGCTGCCAAAGCCTGCAAAATACCAACTGAAGCGGAGGAAGACTGAATAATACCTGTTAAAACAGCACCTGCAAGCATACCTAAAATGGGATTAGTAAACATTAAGAAAAGGTTCTGGAACTCGGGAACGTTCTTTAAACCGCTTACGGCAGAGCTCATTGTGTCCATACCGAACATCAAAGTAGCAAAGCCTAAAAGAATAAGACCTGTATCCTTTTTCTTGGTATCCTTAATAAACATATAATAAATTACGCCTATTAAAGCAAGTAAAGGAGTAAATGAAGTGGGCTTTAAAAGCTGAACAAAAATATTATTGCCCTCAATACCGCTTAAGGAAAGAACCCACGCCGTTACCGTGGTACCTACGTTGGCGCCCATAATAACGTTTATAGCCTGACCTAAAGCAATTAAGCCTGAGTTAACGAAGCCAACCACCATAACTGTGGTAGCAGATGAGCTCTGAATAACAGCCGTAACACCAAGACCTGTTAAAAATCCTGCGCTTTTTTTAGTGGTGAGTTTACCTAAAATACCTCTTAAAGCGCCGCCGGCTCTTCTTTCAAGAGCTTCGCCCATAATGGTCATACCAAAAAGAAAAAGGCACAGACCACCAACCATTGTTAATATATCGAATAAATCCATATACAATTCTCCTGATTTTAAGAAATTTGTTGTTTATGAATTTATTATAGCATTTTTAAAGCTAAGTTTTGTAAAATTCAGGTAAAATCGCGGCAAAGTTACGGTAAATTTTTCTCTTTAGGCATTAATACGGTGATTTTTGTGCCTTTATTAATTTCACTTTCAACATCAATTTCGCCGCCAAGGTGCTTTAAAGTATGCTTTACTATTGAAAGTCCCAAACCGGTACCGCCGATATTTTTGGAATGGCTTTTATCCACACGGTAAAATCTTTCAAAAATTCTGCTGATATGCTCTTTTTCTATGCCTATTCCGGTATCTTCTATTATTACTGCGGCAAAATTACCCGTATCTTTTAATTTTACTTTTACCAAACCTTCGGGCTTATTATATTTAACAGCATTATCAATTAAATTTTTAAATACGTCCTCACAGAGCCTATATGAGGATTTTATGCTAACTTCATCACCTTCAAGGGTACATTCCACCTTATTTCTTTCGCACTGGTAACTTAAGCCCTTGAAAATTTCAGAAATAAGCACTTTTAGATTAATATCGGTATATTCAATATCTCCTGTAAATTTACCTTCATCCAGGCGTGAAAGCCTTAATATATCATCCACAAGGCTTAAAAGCCTGTGGGATTCGCTATATATCTTTTTACCGAAATCCTTAACGTCACTTTCTTTTACAAGGCCCTCGCTTATAAGCTCCGAATAGCCTGAAATTGAGTGCAGCGGCGTTTTTAATTCGTGGGATACGTTAGCGGTAAACTCACGCCTTAAGCTTTCGTTCTGCTTTTTATCTGTTATATCCAAAAGTAAAAGCACAACACCTGTAAGCTGACTATCGGAATAAACAGGCTCTGCTTTAATTGTGTAAATTTTGCCCTCCAGAGTAAATTCGGCTTCAAATGAATTTCCGAATAAACCTTCACCTGCAGTTTCTCTGATTTTTGCGGTGTTTATATTTGAAATAAAATCCTTGCCTTTTAGTTCACCCTTTAACCCAAGAAGTTTAACAGCCGCATTATTTATACTCAAAATTAAGCCTCGGCTGTTTAAAAGCACCAAGCCTTCGCTCATACCCTCTGTTACAGCTGTAAATTCCTGCTGCCTTTTCAAAAGGTCTCTTTCCTGCTTTATAAGCTTATGCTGCTGGCTGGATATTCGTGCTAAAAGCGGTTTAATTTCGTCGTAGTGTTTATTATTTAAGGGTTCATCAAGGTTAAGGCTGTTTAATGGCTTTACTATTAATTTCGAAAGCCTGAAAGCAAGAAGCAGTGAAAGGAAAAGGATAAACAAAAATATAACTATAAGGGGAATTATAAACTCGGCAATAAGTACAATAACAGAACTCTGGGCGCTGCTAAGCCTGATTACCGTACCGTCTGAAAGGCGTATTGCATAGTAAAACCAATATTCTGTTAAAGAATCCGAATATCTTACACTTTCACCTATGCCGCTTTTCAGCGCCTCGGTTATTTCCTCTCTTTCAAGGTGGCTTCCCATATGAGCAGGTTCAAGAAGTGTATCGTAAAGCACCTTGCCCTCGGCATCCACCCAGGTTACACGGCTGCCGCTGAGCTCAAGCTCATCGAAATAATCTTCGCCTATATGTTCTATAGCTTCAGCCGCCATTTCTGTAAGTATTTTAAGGGAATTTTGCTGCTGATTTGTAAAATAGGAGTAAAGTCCGCCTGCTATAAGTATTACACAGGATATAGCTACACAAAAAGAAACAAGACATATGGAAGAGAATATTTTTTTGGTCATTTTATACCTCCATTTTATATCCTACTCCGCGTACTGTTTTAATATATGCGCCTGCATCCTTAAGCTTTGTTCTAAGAGTGCCTATATGCACATCTACTGTTCTTGTTTCGCCCATAAAATCCACACCCCATACGATTTCCAGAAGCTCATCCCTGGTGTAGGCTTTGTTCTGATGCTCCATAAATAACTTTAAAAGCTCATATTCTTTAAAGGTAAGCTCCACGTTTTCCTTGTTTATACTTACTTTATGGCTGTTTGTATCAAGGGCAATTAAACCTGCATTTAAAATACTTTCTTTCTTTTTGGGTTCAACCCTTCTCAGTACTGCTTTTATACGTGATATCATTTCCATCATACCAAAAGGCTTCTGCAAATAATCATCCGCCCCTGCATCCAGGCAAAGCACCTTATCGTATTCGCTGCCTTTTGCAGTTGCCATTATTACGGGAATGTTTTCGGTAGAGCTTTTCTTTCTTATTTCTTTTAATATTTCCACTCCGTCCATACCGGGCAGCATTATATCCAAAATTATAAGGCGCGGCAATTCTTTATTAAGTTCTTCAAAAAATGAGAGGCTATCCTTAAAGCCTTTTGCTTCAAAACCCGAAACCTTAAGTGTGTAAAGCATCAGTTCTCTTATGCTGCTGTCGTCTTCTACTAAAAATATCATACAAGCACCCCTTTCGCTTTTTCTTTATAATAACTTAAATTTTATTTTGCTGCAATTATTTTTATAAATTTCTCTTCTTTATATAAATTCTGTTACTTAGGTTCAATGGGATTTATTAATTTTGAAGCTTAATGTAAAATTCGTGTAAAGTAAAGTAGCCATATTACGCTCATAATAAATTTTACCGCTTCTTAGCCTTTAATATAGGACAAACTTTAATTAATATGCTATAATTACTTTGTATGGCATTAAAGGAGGCTTTAATTTGAAAAAAATACTTCCTCAATTAAATAAAGCATTTATTACAGTTTTAATAATTATAATCACAGTTGCCGTAACTACGTTTATTCAAACTTTATCACTTTCCGTAAGCCTTATCCCTATGCTTTTCGTGCTCTGTGTATTCATTATATCGCTGATAACAAGGGAATTTGTATGGGGAATAATCGCTTCTTTAATAAGCACGTTGGTGGTAAACTACGCCTTTACCGAGCCCTATTACCATTTCAACTTCTCGATATCAGATAATTTATTCTCGGCTGTGGTTATTTTAACTGTTGCCATCACAACGGGAATTATGACGGTAAGAATCAAAAATCTTGAAGAAATGAAACTCGAAAGCGAAAAGGAAAGACTCAGAGCCAATCTTTTAAGAGCTATCTCTCACGATTTAAGAACACCGCTGACTACGATTTACGGTTCTTCCAACGCTATAAGCGAAAATTTTGATAATTTAAGCAAAGAACAAATTTTAAATCTCCTGCACGAAATAAACGAAGACAGCGAAAGCCTTATAAGAATGGTGGAAAATCTTCTCTCCGTTACGAAAATAAGTGACGATAACGTTAATTTAAGGCTCAATATGACTGTTCTTGAGGAGCTTATAGATAACGTTATAGTTAAATTCAAGAAAAATTTCCCCGAAAGAGAGATTAAAGTTGAGATTCCCGACGAACTTATAAGCATTCAAATGGACAGCCTTCTTATAACTCAGGTGCTTCTGAACTTACTTGAAAACGCAGTTATCCACGCGGTAGGTATGACGGATTTAATGCTGAAAGTTACTCTGGAAAACGGCAAAGCAACAATCTCCGTAGAAGATAACGGCTGCGGTTTAGCCGAAAGCCATGATAATAAAAAGAACTCAACTAAGCCTTCTGACGGCGGAAGAAATAACCTGGGTATCGGTCTTTCACTTTGCAGCGCAATCATTAAAGCTCACGGCTCAAATTTAATTCACGAAAGCCGCGCAGAGGGCGGTACGATATTTAAATTTTCACTTAACGCGGAGGTGCTTAATTTTGAAGAACAGTAAACAGAAAATATTAATTATAGAGGACGAAGCAAATATATCCAATCTTGTTTCTACAGTATTGGAAACCAACGGATATAAGCCTCTGATTGCCAAAAACTGCGGACAGGGTAAAATGATGTTTTCCTCCCATATTCCCGATCTTGTTATACTTGATTTGGGTCTGCCCGATGAAGACGGCCTTAATTTCATAGATTACGCAAGAGCAAACGGAAACACCCCTATCATAGTTCTCTCTGCAAGAAGCGACGAACACGACAAAGTGGAAGCCCTCGATAAAGGCGCCTGCGACTACGTTACAAAGCCCTTTGGCAGTGCGGAATTTTTAGCAAGAGTGCGCGCGCAGTTAAGAACATCAAATAATATCCCTGCGGATAATACCCCTCTTGAAAAATTCGTTCTTCACGATTTACAAATAGATTTTGACAAGCATACAGTTACATTAAACGGTGAACCCGTCAATTTAACGGTAACCGAATATAATATAGTGGTGCTTCTCTCCAAATATCAGGGCAAGGTGCTTACGTACACAAATATAATCAAAGAGATATGGGGTTATCAGGATGGCAGCAGTATAAAGAAGCTGCAGGTAAATATGGCAAACATACGGAAAAAACTGAAAATTGTTCCCGGAAATAACAAATACATTTTAAATGAACTGGGCGTTGGCTACCGTATGTGTGATGAAAGCGATATGTAATGCTGAATAATTAATAAAATCGGCATTTTTTGTCCAAATAAAACAAATTGTCCCTATACATTCTGAGCGATTTATGATATGATAATTAATTGTGAATAAAACCATAAATTTACCAAACGGAGGATTCAAAAATGGAGGTTCTTTATCAAAACCTTTTAGCGGTTACACCTCAGCAGGTTATCATGTGGATCATCGGCGGTTTACTTATTTTCCTCGCCATTAAGAAGGACATGGAACCTACACTTTTATTACCCATGGGCTTCGGCGCAATTCTTGTTAACCTTCCCAATTCAGGCGCAAAGGCTGTTATCAATCATCTTTTCGATATCGGTATCAGCAACGAAAGCCACGAATTATTCCCCTTGATTCTTTTCATCGGTATAGGCGCTATGATCGACTTCAAGCCCCTACTTACTAACCCCAAGCTTATGCTTTTCGGTGCCGCTGCACAGTTCGGTATTTTCTTTACCCTCTGCATGGCTACACTTTTAGGCTTTGATATTAAGGACGCCGCTTCCGTTGCCATTATCGGCGCAGCTGACGGTCCTACTTCCATTTACGTTGCTCAGACTCTTGGCAGCAAGTACACAGCAGCTATTATGGTGGCAGCTTACAGCTATATGGCTCTCGTTCCTATCGTACAGCCCCCCATCATCAAGCTCTGCACCACAAAGAAAGAGCGCAGAATCCGTATGAGCTATACAAACAAGCAGGTAAGCAAGCTCACCGAGATCCTCTTCCCCATCGTTGTTACAGTTATCGTAGGTCTGGTTGCTCCCGATGCAGTTGCACTTATCGGCTTCTTGATGTTCGGTAACCTTATAAGAGTTTGCGGCGTACTGGATTCACTCAGCGAAACAGCACAGAAGGTTCTTGCAAACCTTATTACAATCTTCCTTGGTATTACAATTGCTTCCAGAATGACAGCTGAAGATTTCCTCGTTCCCGAGACACTCTTCATCATGGCTTTAGGTCTTGTAGCTTTCATCTTCGATACATTCGGCGGTGTAATGCTTGCAAAGCTTATGAACCTCTTTATGAAGGAAAAGATCAACCCCATGATAGGTGCTGCAGGTATCTCCGCATTCCCCATGAGCGCAAGAGTTGTACATAAGTTAGGTCTTCAGGAAGATAACCAGAACTTCCTTCTTATGCACTCCATCGGTGTTAACGTATCAGGTCAGATTGCTTCCGTTATCGTTGGCGGTCTTATCTTAGCTCTTGTTAAATAATCGGGAGGTAATTTGAATATGAACTTTTTAAATATTTTAACTCAGCTTTTAACTGCTCAGAACAGCGGCGGTCTTGATTTTTCCAACTTCCAGATCAATTACGAAGCTTTAACCAAGGCTCTTTCCATTACCGGTACAGGTATGGTTGGTGTTTTTGTAATCACCGTAGTTATCATTATTGTGGTAAACCTCTTAAATAAGTTTACAAACAGATAATCAGTAATTACTCCGCGTATGAGTCGCTTTTCGTAGAAAACAGACGCCCTGAAGGCGGCTGAGACTCAACGCCATTATTAAAGCAGTCCCGCGTATGTGACGTTTTCTGTAAGAAATCGATGTTCTGAAAACATCGAAGTCACAACGCCAATTTCGAAGAAATTTGCCACCGGGTAAATTAAGATGTAGAATCTACATCCGTAAGCACGTCATTAGGTCTTAGAAGACGTGCTTGCGGATGCTTTTGTTTATAAAGGAGAATTTATGCTAGTAAAAACGTTTAAAACCTTAAATAAATTTGAACTTACACTCTGGATTTCTTCCTGCCTGCTTATAATCATAAGCTTTATATCGGCAGGGGAATTTAATATATGGGTACTTTTAACTTCACTTATAGGAGCTACCGCACTTATATTTATGGAAAAAGGTGAGCCTTTGGGTCAGATTCTCACCGTGGTTTTTTCGCTTTTTTACGGCTACGTATCCTTTACCTTTCAGTATTGGGGAGAAATGATAACTTACCTTTGCATGTCTGCCCCTGCTGCATTGGCAGCCACAATAAGCTGGCTTAGAAACCCCTTTGAAAAAGGTAAAACCCAGGTAAAAATAAAAAAGATAACCCTTAAGCACTGGATAATAATTACCTTATCAAGCATTGCGGTTACCTTTATTTTCTATTATATTTTAAAATATTTTAATACTCCCAATTTATTTTTCAGTACTCTTTCAATTACCACCAGCTTTTTTGCTTCGCTTTTAACATTTTTAAGAAGCCCGTACTATGCTATAGCCTATGCAACCAACGATATAATTTTGATAATACTTTGGATTTTAGCCTCAATTACCACGCCCTCTTACGTACCTATGGCAATGTGTTTCTTTATTTTCCTTTTAAACGACAGCTACGCTTACGTTAACTGGAGAAGAATTGAAAGAAGGCAAAGCACTAAAAAAGCGGCAGCGGAGTGTTAATTAAATAATTTACTGCTTTTTCTACTCCCTCTTTAGTTTTAACCTCCAAAACCACTTTTGCATTCACTCTGTTTGCAAGATAAAGATATTTATTAAGATCATTTTCCCCTTCATAAGGCGGAAGGTGGTCTTTTTCTTTTGTTGCATCGTGAAAATGCATATGATAAAGCTTATTTTGATTTTCAAGAATAAAGCTTTCGTCCTTATTTCCGTTTTTATGGTCATGGCCTATATCAAAGCAGAGGCCGAAAACTTCACTTTTAAGAAATAACCCGAGAGCCTTTTTCTGAAAAGAGGTATATTCTCCCGTGTTTTCTACGGTGATTTTAATATTTTTATCCCCTATTTCACTTTCACAAAGGCATATAAATTCTTTTGCGCTTTCAAGGTAATAATCTTCATACTTATCAAAAAGATTTACTTTACCTTGTGGCAAAGTGAAATAATCTCCCTTATTTAAATGCATATTTATTATGGGAATATCCGTCTCTTTTGCAAAGGCGATAACTTCCTTTACCGTTTTAAGCCACGCATCTTTTACGTAGGGGTTAAAATCGGAAAAATTCAAAAACGCAGGGAGATGAATAGTGAAAAACACACCGTATTTTTCTTTAAGCTTATTTATATAGCTGCTACTTAGATTATTAGTTTGATATAAAGGCAGATCCATACTTATTTCCACAAAATGAAGGCTCAAGGAGGAAGCAAAAGAAGCGCAATCTTCTAAATTTTCAAACTCCATAAGGGTAGGTATACCGTAATACATATAAACTCCTCCTGAACTTATTTATTAAATTCTATCATTTTTAGGCTATTTAGTCAATGAACTTGATTTACCGGAAAAAAAGTATTATTATTTACTTATCAAACTAAGGAAGTGTCATTGATGAAAATTGCAAATATGCACAGCCACAGTGAATTTTCTCACGATAGCAAGGCCAAAATATACGACCATGCTTTAAAAGCTATTGAATGCGGCATTGATATTTTTGCAGTTACCGACCACGCGGATATTCAGTTCTATAAAGAAAGAAGTATTTTAGAAAACGTACTTGAATCAAATAAAGAAACTGAAAGGGTAAATAATCTTTTCGATAAAGTAAAGGTTTTAAAGGGAGTGGAGCTTGGTGATGCTCTGTTTGCCCCCAACTATGCAAATGAGCTTTTAAGCAAAGGTGACTTTGACGTAATAATTCTTTCAGTTCATGACGTAAGAAACGAAAAGATAGATATACCTTTTTCAAACGTAGATTTTTCTGAATTCACCGAAGAAGAGCTTAATGATTTTATAAATAAATATTTCGACGATTTACTTTTAAGTTTAAAAACATTTCCCTGCGATATTGCAGCTCACTTAACTCTGCCTTTAAGGTACGTAAACGGAAAATATAAATTAAATATAGAAAGCCGTAAATTTGAAGATAAAATAACCGAAATTTTAAAATATTTAATTGAAAATAATATTGCCCTTGAAATAAACGCCGCAGGCTATTGCGGCAACTTCATTCCCGAAAGATGGGTAGTGGAAAAATACAAAGCCATGGGCGGCTATCTGGTTACAATAGGCAGCGATGCCCACGAAAGCAAATTTTTAGATAACGGATTAAGAGATATTTTACAGGTCCTCAAAAATATAGGCTTTAAGAAATACTATTATTTTGAAAAGAGAGAAGCAAAAGAAATCAGCATAGAATAGGCTTTATAAATTATAAAGGAGACTTAATTTCGTTTGAAATCAGGTCTCCTTTTTGTTTTATGCTATTGCAATTACGCTTCTTTTATTAATTTTAACTTCACCCTCTGCATTATAGCGGTTTTCACCTGATGGATCGGTATAAACCGTGTAGGATTTATTCTCGGGCAATTTGATTTTTATTGTATCGTCGGTATAATTTACAATAAACTGAATCTCCTCATCACCTATACCGTATTTAGCAGTATAGAAAGGCTCCATCGATTCCACTCTTCCGCCCGAATAAAGCTCTACCTTATTTTCAGCCTTTACGTTCTCGGGCTTTTTCATAGTACCGAAATGCAGGAAATCACCGAATTTGCCCATACGCCATGCATTCATATTCCTTATAAGCTCAAAGGCATTATCGGTATCGGGCATATAGTCCTCGCTGAAATCTTTCTGACCCCAAGCCCACTGAAGCTTGCCCTTATCGTTTACAACTAAAGTTAAAAAGTCGCCTGCAATAAAGGAGTAAGCCAAACGAAGCTGTAAGCTTAAAGGAGTTTTTCTGCCGTTTATAGTACCCTCTGCGCAAACCTGATTGCCCATAAAGTTATTTAAATATTTATGGTACATAAAGGAATAAAGAGGTACGGGGTAACCTAAGGTATAATTAAGCTCAAAGCGGTTATCGCTGATAAGAAGCTCGGGTATAAACATCTCGGCAGCTGCGGATTCACAACCGAAAAGCATATTAGTACCCTTTTCTTTTGCCTTATCTCTTACGGATTTTAAAATATCCTTAACCTTTTCATTCTGCCATTTACCGGGCACAGGTGGGTGACCGTGATTTTTACTGTAGCACATATAGGCGGTACCGCCGTGGTTCTGGTCAAGCAGCTGGGCGTAATCTATACCTAATTTTGCCATGCCCTCTACTTCTTTCATAAGTATCTCTTTTACCAAAGGCTGAGAGGGACACATATCGTAGCCGCTTCTTTGACCTGTGCAAATTTCGCTAAATGGCAGAGTACCTTCGGGAGAAATGCACATAATATCCTTCAGATTATTATCGGCAAAATATTTTTCCATATTATATTCTGCCACGTTACTGTTCTGAGTCCAGCCAAAGCCCGAGCAGTAAACGCCTAAAATATGGCCCTTTTCGTGGAGAGCGTCGATATATTCTTTAAGGCAGGCTTCGCCGCCGTAAGGAGGCCATACAAAGGGCGGCGCCCAGGGAGCGGTACCTTCCCAGTGCATTAATATTACCATAATTTTGCTGCCGAATTTTTCGGAAAGCTCATCCACAAGGCTCATACCGTTAATATAGGGGAACAGACCGCTGGGATCCATTTTATCCATATCGTGATGGCCGCGAACACAGTAAGTTAAAACTATGGGGCTATCGTGATACCATGAAGGAAGGGTACTGTTTTCGGTAATGGGAGTTAAATATCCGCCTCTTTCTTTTTCAAAGAAGTCGCGGTAAATTTCAGCGCCATCGTACCAATCGCCGTCAAACACTTTAATTATGAGGTCGTGGTCGGTTTCGTACTTGCCTTCGCTAACACCGGGGTAAAGGCGCATCTGAAGCTTTATTCCGCCGTTTAAGCGGTAGAAATCCACGTTTCTTGTATTATTATTTTTATCGTGAGCACCTACGTAAAGGGAGCCGATATCCTCGTTAATAACCGCCACAAAAGGAGCAAAAACCATACCCGGGCACATACCGTAGCAGCCCATACTGGGGTACTTGGGCTCAAAGTAAGGGAAACCGCCTTTTTCTCTTACTGTAATATCTTCGATTATTGCGCCTTCGTTATAGGGCCATAAAATTTTGCTCTTGCCGCCATTATCACGGAAGGTATCGTTAACTGCAATACCGGGGTATTCAAGCCATTCAAGCTGCTTATCGCCCTCTACTTTTGCATTGAATTTTAATTCGGCGCTATCGTCAAACGTTACAAGCAAACTTGCTTTCAGGTTTTCGGTAAAGCTGAAATTTAAAGTAAGGCTTTTTTCCGTTTCCTCATAAGTACAAACGGCATCGGTTGTGTTAAAATCAAGAGCTTCACCCTTATCGCCGCGGAAACGAAGAGTCATTAAAGGCGGCTGATTTTCACTTAAAAGATTTTTACCATTCTTTAAAAGTGAAGCAATAACACCTTTTTCATTATCAATATTAAGTTCGTAAAAGTTATTTTTAATTTTTATCATAAGTTAGCCTTTATTAATTCGATCATTTCTTTATATTCTTCATCGGACAAATAGGTTTTTCCGGGATTCATTTGGAAAACGCCGCCCCATTCATCGCCGCCTTCATATTTAGGTACAAGGTGCATATGTAAATGGCAGCCTGTATCGCCGTAAGCGCCGTAGTTAACTTTATTGGGCTTAAAAGCTTTGTGGATGGCGTTTGATGCTTTAACAACGTCCGCCATAAAAGCATTTCTTTCCTCTTCGCTTATATCCACAATTTCGCTTACGTGGTCCTTATAAGCCACGATAACTCTGCCCTTTTTGCTTTGCTCCTTAAATAGAATAAGCTGACTTACGCTTAAATCGCAAATTTTGATGCCGAATTTATCAAGCAGTTCACCGCCCTGACAGTATGCGCAGTTTAAATCTTTCATATTGCAATTCCTTTCTTATGTTTTACATACTTTAAAAACATTAAATAACCGCTATTTGTATTTACTCTCATTTTAGCATATCAGTTTCTTTTTTGCAATATAAACCGCCACGGCTTTTCTCTGTCCTCTTCTTTTGCGTAGTCTATGCCGATTCTTTTGCCCGTAATCACTTCAAAATTTTCTTCATCCGTTTCAAAATATATCTCGCTATTTTCGCTTATTACGTTTGTATTATTCAGCTCTTTGGTAATTTTCAAAGCTTTTGTAAGCTTGCCCGGGCCGTCGTATGGCTTTTCGCAGGCTCTTATTAATACCGCCTGGGCATCGTTTTCTTCACCCGTTACTATATTTAAAAGATGATGAATACCGTAGCAGAGGTAAATATATACCGTGCCGCCTTTTTTGTACATGGTTTCGGTTCTCGGAGTTCTGCCTTTATAGGCGTGGCAAGCGCTGTCAGTTTCGCCTATATAGGCTTCGGTTTCCGTTACCCGCAGTTTATATTCTTTATCTCCTGCCTTATGCACGAGAATTTTGCCCACAAGCTCTCTTGCAACAGTCAAACAGTCCCTATTAAAAAATTCTTTAGCGAGCTTCACATTATCACCCCAAATTAATTATACACCTGCAAGCAGATAAGGTAAAGAAAAACTGCAGAGAAAAGTCCCTGCAGTTAACTTATATTCAGATATTTGCGTAAATTACGTTTCGGATTCTATTATGAGTTCTTACGTCCTCAGTATCAAAAACGTGCTGCATATAGAAGATAACAAGGTCGTTTTCGGGGTCAATTGAGCCATATGAACCTGATGCACCGCCCCAACCAAAGGGACCGAAGCCAACGGTAGAGCCAAGTTTTGCCTGATCCATTATAACTCTTACGCCAAGGCCGTAGCCCATACCTATATGAGTATAACCATAGCCTTCAAACTGCTTACCTTCAAGCTGATTTAAACGCATTAAATTTATAGTACTTCTCTTTAAAAGCTTTTCGCCTGAAGCTAAAGCTGCCTGGAATTTCATATAATCATCCACACTGGAGATAAGTCCGCCGCTGGCGCTTTCCTTCATAATTGGCGGTAAAAGGCAATTAGCGGCGCCCTTTACTTCCAGGGGCTTATCCTTACCGTGGTACCAATACTGATTGGCAAGAGCTTTACTCTCGGTTCTTTCCAAGGTAAAAGCAGTATTCTTCATACCCAGAGGCTTAAAAATATGCTCGTATAAGTAATCGCTGAATTTAAGTCCGCTTATTTTCTCAATTAAAGCGGCAAGCATTTCGTAACAAATGCCGTAAAGGAACTTTTCACCGGGCTCAAAGAATAAGGGAGCCTCTGCAATATATTTAGGAAGCAAACTTAAGGGACATTCGCCCTTTGTATCCATATAGAATTTCTGACCTATAACTTTATACTCTGCTTCGCCGCCTTCGCCTATACCTGCAGTCATACGGAATAAATCCCTTATTGTAATTTCTTTCTCTGCAGGTTTAAGAGAACCGTCGGGCATTTTTACCATCATATTTTTGAATTCGGGGAAAAATCTTGATAATTTATCTTCAAGCACAAATTCGCCCTTCTCAAAAAGCTGCAGTGCCGCCACCGCGGTAACCACCTTTGTATTGGAATATAAATTGTAGAGGGTGTTTTCGGTAATAGGCTCCTTGGTTTCCATATCGGCGTAACCTGTCATTTTGCGGTAAACTTCTTTACCGCCCTGCCATACGGCTAAATCCACACCGGGAA
Source organism: Oscillospiraceae bacterium (assembly GCA_015065615.1). GTDB lineage: Bacteria > Bacillota > Clostridia > Oscillospirales > Acutalibacteraceae > SIG603. The sequence continues at coordinate 30,320 of SVPY01000026.1, forward strand.
TGCCGAACTCCTCCATTATGTTATCTAGTAATTTATCAAGGTCTTTTGTAAATTTCATATCTGATTTACCTTTTTAATTAATACTCTCTTGAAAGCTGTGCTTCAGCCTCTTCTTTTGTAATTTCGCCACGGTTACACTTAGTCATAATTTCGACGTCTTTACTTCTGAGTTTATAGAAGCACAGAAGCAGAACGTAAGCAATAGCAGATGATATCATACCGGGTAAAGTAGTAACGAGGAACATTTCTGTAATAGCCTGCTGAGTCTGAACTACACCTGAAGCTGCTAAATCGGCAATACTTTCGGCTTCAACAAGCACGAAGGAAGTAAGGCTTAAAAGGAAAGTTCCTAAAGCTGTGCTGAAAGCACCGGGAATTTTAGCGGAGAAGGTTTGAACTGCAAAGTTAATACCTGTTGCATCGATACCTGTCTTATATCTGCCGTACTCTAAAGCATCAAGAGTAAACATATAAGCTACAAGGCCGCTGAGGGTAGCGGGAATAGCAGTAACTATAGAGGTGGTAATTGCCCAGGTAACGTTCAGGAAGCCGCAGAAATAAGCGAATATACCAACTATACCCCAGGCAAAAGTAAAGAGGTTACAAGCCATATAGAGCTTGAATCTATCTACTTTCTTTAATATGTAAGGAAGCAAAAGTCCCAGTACAGGTCCGGGGATCATATTAAGCCAGGTTGTGATAATGCCGAAACTTGTTTGACCGTAAAGATAGTAGGTACCAACCATACCTGCGGCACCGCCTGTAGCACATATACCGCAAAGGATCTGGCAGCCGTACATAAGAGTTAAGTACTTATTATGTCTTAAATAAGTAAACATTTCTCTTAATGTGAACTTTTTCTCTTCTTTCTTTTCTTCTTTTTCATTCTCTTCAATAACACATCTTTCTTTACCTAAGAAGCAAAGGGGAAGTGTGAAAAGAACACCAACACCGCATACGATTAAAGCAGATAAGCCAAAGCTCATACCGCAGTTTTCACCAACGAGCCAGGTCATAATGGTTGAGCAAATAAGTGTACCTGCACCGTGGAAAACTCTTGCAACGGAGAAAAGTGTGTTTCTCTCGTCCATATTGGCGCTCATTGTAGTAGTCATTGAGAAGAAAGGAACGTCGCATACTGTGTAAGCTGCATCCCAAAGCATATAGGTAACTGCAAACCATATAAGCTTGCCTGTTTCACTCCATGAGCCGGGCATATTGAATACCGCTAAAGATGCAAGAGGCATAATTACTGCCGATACTCGAAGCCAAGGGAGACATTTTTCTTTTTTGAATTTTACTCTGTCGAAAATAAATGCAAAAAGAGGATCATTTACAGCATCCCAGATTTTGATGCCAAGGAAAATAAGTGCGATTTTGCCAAGGTCCACGCCCTGGAGTAAAAGGTAGGTGTTTAAGTAGCCGCCAACTATCTGGTAATAAAAAAGCATACCGATACCAAAAAGCCAGAAGCTGAAGCGCTCGGAATAAGTGGTGGTATAGCCCGCTTTTCTGAACATATTTCATTCCTCCGATAAATAATTTATTAATATTATATTAACAATTTTCAGAATATTCGTCAATGTTTTTTTGAAACAAGTTGGCGATTTGATCGCTCTTGACTTTTATGTAAATATTTTATAAAATAAAGCGAGCGGAGGTATATTTTATGGTTATTGAAAAATTAAAAAAAGCAGAAGAAGTTTTATGGCTTAACCCTAAGCTTACTACATATAAAAATGCTGATTTACATTGCAATTTAACTGAACTTGATATAAAAGACGCCGAGGAAAGACTTCGCCGTTTCGCCCCTTTCATTATGAAGGCATTCCCCGAAACCTTAAAAAGCGGCGGCATAATCGAAAGCGAACTTAAAGAAATTAACGGTATGAAAAATTCTTTAAGCGAAAATATAAAGGGCAATATGCTTTTAAAAATGGACGCCAACCTTCCTATAGCGGGCTCAGTTAAGGCACGCGGCGGCATTTACGAGGTTTTAAAACATACAGAAGATTTAGCTTTGGAAAACGGTCTTATCACTTTGGAAAGTGACTACAGTGTTCTTTACGATAAGAAAGATTTCTTTAAAAATTACAGCGTTCAGGTAGGCTCAACGGGTAATTTAGGTATGAGCATAGGTATTATGAGCGCGGCTATCGGTTATAACGCTATAGTTCATATGTCCGCAGATGCAAAGCAGTGGAAAAAAGATTTACTTCGCAGCCACGGTGTAACGGTTTTCGAATATGAAGGCGACTACAGCGCCGCAGTAAAGGAAGGCAGAAAAAAATCCGATGCCGATCCAATGAGCTATTTCGTAGACGACGAAAATTCACAGAATTTATTCCTCGGTTATTCCGTAGCGGCAGGCAGAACAAAAAAGCAGCTTGATGAAATGGAAATTAATGTAGATAGTGAGCACCCCTTATTCGTTTACGTTCCCTGCGGTGTTGGCGGCGCGCCCGGCGGTGTTACTTTCGGTATGAAGGAAATTTTCGGTGATAACGTTCACGTATTTTTCGCTGAGCCTACAGAGGCCCCCTGCATGGTTTTAGGTATGGCAACGGGCAAACACAGCGAGATTTCTGTTCAGGATATAGGTCTTTCCGGTAAAACCGATGCCGACGGCTTAGCTGTTGGCAGAGCAAGCGGTTTTGTGGGTAAAGTTATGGAAGAAATTCTTTCGGGTATTGCAACTTGCGAGGATTACAGGCTCTACGATTATATGAGAATGCTTTTAAACAGCGAAAACACCTTTATTGAGCCCAGCTCCTGCGCGGCATTCCACACTCCCTACCTTTTATTTAACAGCGGCGAAGGTAAAAAATATTTGGAAAAACATAATTTAACCGATAAATTAGAAAATTCAACTCATATTGTTTGGTCCACGGGCGGCAAACTTGTACCAGACGAGATAAGAAAAGCTTATATAAATACATATTTGAAATGAGGTTTTACTATGCTGAACAAACTTTACGGTGACGGAATTCACGACGATACATTGGCCCTTCAGGAGCTTATTGATAGCAGTAAGGGCGGCTTAAGCTTAGCTATGCCCGAGGTTAGCTACCTTATTTCAAAGCCTTTGGAGCTTCCCGGCAATTTCAAGCTCACTCTGCCTCGTTTCGCAGAAATCAAACTGATGCCCAAAAGTGACTGCCTGATGCTCACAAACAAGCAGAGTGACGAACCTCTCAAGAACATAGAGGTCGAGGGCGGCATTTGGAACTATAATAACCTTGAGCAGTCCCCCAACCCCTGGCTTGGCTTAGAGGAAAAAAGTGAGAATCCTGACTATAGCGGTTTTGCTGTTTATTTTTATAACGTGGTAGGTCTTAGAATTTCTTCCTTAACTATGAAGGACGTTATCACTTTTGCAATTACTCTTGATAAAGTTTCTTACTTTACTGTTGACAATATTGTTTTCGACTTTAATTACGGCAATCCCTTAGCAACAAATATGGACGGCGTACACTTGGACGGCAACTGTCACTTCGGTCATATAACAAACCTTAAGGGTGCTTGCTACGATGACCTTGTAGCTTTAAATGCTGACGAAGGCTCACAGGGACCTATCACCAATATTACCATTGACGGAATTTATTCTGAGGATTGCCACAGTGCTGTAAGACTTCTTTCCGCTAATCATCCCGTTAAAAACGTACACATAACAAACGTTTACGGTACTTATTTCCAGTACTGCATTGGTATTACAAGATTTTATGAAACTGAGAACAAAGGCTATTTTGACGGCATAACCCTTGATAATATATATGCAAGCAAAGCGCCAAGATACCCCGTATATAATAAGCAGGTACACGATTTTGTATATCCTTTAATTCATATTGAGGACGGTTTATATATTAAAGCCCTCAAAATTTCTGACCTTCACCGTGTGGAATATAATATCCCCATTGATACTGTTTGTGTTCAGCCAAATACAATTGTAGAACAGCTTGTGCTTGATAATATTACAACTGAAAATCACACAGGTATAGAGATGCCGCTGTTTACTAACCGCGGTGAAATTAAAAACCTTCATTATAACGCCCTCTACGCAGATAACGTAAAAATTGAATTATAATAAAAATGCGGTACACTTTTTTGGTGTACCGCTTTCTTTTATTCAACTGTTACCGTACCGTCTTCTTCTACCGTTATTTTCATTCCGTCTTTAACGTAATTTAAAAACTCATCGCCTAAGGAATCAATAACAGGCATTGTAACGCCGTCTACCCAAACGTCGGCAAGTACCGCGCCTGCAGCTGCAAGTGAATCAATATGGTTTGCAAAAAGCATACAAGCGGGATTTTTACCCAAAGCGCAAGCGCAGTAAAGTACCAAGCCGCCTGTTGTGGAGCCTATAGTCTGAGGTAAGCAAAGAGCTTTATTTATCATAGGCTTTCCGTAAATATCCTTATTGCTCTGGTCGCCGCATTTCACTTCTTTATCGCCAAACTGCAAAGCCATCTGCATAGAAGCAAGAGTATTGAAGCCTTCTCTTGTTACCAAAGCCTCGGCAGTAACCTTACCGGGTGTAACAACTCTGCCTTTAAACTGTTTCATATTATTTATCCCCCCTTGTTAATGCGTTTAAAATCTCTGCGTCGCTGTAATATCGTGCACTTGTATAGGTGCGAAGCTTATTTGATGAAGTGATAACGGGCATTGTTTTGCAGAGGGGGTTATTCATATACATTAAGGGACAGATATAAGAGGTAATAACGCCCGTAGCCTTAAGTCTTGCGGCATACTCGGTTTTACCGAATTCCTCTAAAACCTTGGGAGCGGCTGTGAAAACGGTAGGAATCAAAACTTTCTTGTTTCCGTTTTCTTTCAAGCCTTTTTCTACCTTTTCCGTCCAGTCCTTAAGCTGCTGAAGGCTCATATGGGGGCAACCCATAAAGCAGAGCTTAGGTTTAGCATCCTTATTTTTCCATACAACGGGGTAATTATCCTTAACGCGCTGAAGCTCTGCATCGTCGATTATATATTCTTTTGCGCCTTCTGCTATAATATCTCTGCCCATCTCTTTTGCTTCGGGCGTTAAGTTTTCGATGTGGTAAAGACCCACCGCACCGTTGGAAGCAGTAGCCGCGCCGAAATCCTTTAAGTAGGTGCAGGCTTCTTCGTTAAGCTCTGTGCCTAAATATTTATCAAGACCGATAACGTAAGGAACGTCTTCCATTACTTTCATACCGATTGCAGAACCTAAAAGCTGAGCATCGGGCTTTTTGGTTGTATTGAGTTTAACTATCCAAGTAGCTTTTCTGCCCTCATCGGTTAAAAGTCCGAAATAAGGCACGTAACCGACAATTGAACCCATAATATCAATAATACCCGAGTTACGGTTACATCTTGCGCCTAAAACGGAGTTTGCATATACAACCGCGCTGCTTTCTGCCCAAGAAAGAACATCGCCCTTTTTAGGCTTATTGCCAACCTCGTCCATATAGCAGGTGCAGGTAAAGGCATCTTTATTCATTAAGCCAAGCTTATTAAGCTGTGTCTCGTAGAAATCCTGCTTTGTGTACATAAACTTTTTGAAAACCAATTTCTGCAGGAAGTTTGCAGGAACGTTATCGTCAATAGGTCTTGGGTCAACGGAGAATTTCTGTGAAGATTTAACGTCGGCATCAAGTATTTTCTGCATTAAATCATACACAGGGCTCATTACCTTTAAACCGAATGACGTTACGAGATGGTTATATTCACTTGTAATAGGCACTAATTTTTCAGCTTCGAAAGCATCGCCGTACATAACTAAGGTCTTCATAACCTTCGCCATGGTCTCGCCCTCGGCGCCGTTTAATATAGCCTGCTGTTTTTCTGTTAATATCATAATTTTTACCACCTTAAATCTTCATTGCTACGTCCCAGGCACCCCAGATAACAGTTCTTAAATTACCAACCTTATCGGCATCACCTATAATGTGAACTTTACCTGATTTCTTTGCTATGGGAGCAGGATTATAACCAATTGAAAGAATTACACTATCCGCTTCAATATCGAAAACCTTGCCGTTCTTATCGGCTACAGTTACCTTACCATCCTTAATTTCCTTAAGGCTTGTTTCAAGGTGTACGGGCACTTTATTAGTCTTGAAGAAATCACGGAGATAACTTGTATTTGCAAGGCATACGCCGGGAGTTGTAACCAAATCGTCCTGCATTTCAACTATCGTAGGCTTTTTACCCTGCAAATAAAGCTCGTAAGCAATTTCACAGCCTGTTAAACCACCGCCGATAACCGTTACGTTTTCGCCGACAATGCTGTTATCAAGAAGGTAATCGACTGCATCAACAGCTTTTTCAGCGCCCTTTACAGGTAACTTTTTAGCCTTTGAACCTGTAGCGATAATAATTTCATCTGCATCAAGTGACTTAATATCGGTAATTTCCGTGTTCATCTTGATATCAATGGGATATTTTTTAACCTCACGGTTATACCATGCAATAAGCTCTCTGTCTTTCTCTTTAAAGGAAGGAGCTGCAGCTGCAATAAACACACCGCCGAGCTTATCGCTCTTTTCATAAAGAGTAACCTTGTGGCCGCGCTTAGCTAAAAGTATGGCAGCTTCCATACCGCCTATACCGCCGCCGATAACGGCTACCTTTTTAATTTTCTTAGCTTTTTCAATATGATACTTCTTGCTCTGCATTGTTTCAGGATTAAGCGCACAGCGTGAAAGACCCATTGTGTCTGTTAAATCCTGAGTATTTGCATGGCCCTTTGATGAAGAGAAGTTAAAACAGCCTGCATGGCAGCAGATACAGGGCTTGATATCTTCAAGTCTTTCTTCAATAAGCTTAGTGATCCACTGGGGGTCAACAAGGAACTGTCTTGCTACACCGACTGCATCGATATCACCGTTTTCAACTGCCTTTGCGCCTGTTTCGGGATCCATTCTGCCTGCGCATACAACAGGAATATCAACGAATTTCTTAATATGCGCAACATCCCCCAAGTTACAGTTTTCAGGCATATACATAGGCGGATGTGCCCAATACCAGCTATCGTAAGTACCGTTATCCGCATTGAGCATATCGTAGCCAACATCCTGAAGGTACTTTACGGCTTTTTCGGATTCTTCCATATTTCTGCCGACTTCTGTGTAATCTTCACCGGGCATTGCGCCTTCGCAGAAGCCCTTCATTTTGGAAACTGCTGAATAGCGAAGTGAAACGGGGTAGTTTTCGCCGCACTTTTCTTTAATAGCCTTTACTACTTCAGCGGCAAAACGGTAACGGTTTTCAAAACTGCCGCCGTAATTATCGGTTCTCTTATTGAAAAATTCAATTGCAAACTGGTCAAGAAGGTAACCTTCGTGAACAGCGTGAACTTCAACACCGTCAACACCTGCATCCATACAAAGCTTTGCAGTTTTAGCGAAAGCCTCAATAATTTCGTGTATCTGCTCCACGGTCATCTCGGGGCAAATAATATCGTGCGCCCAACGTGAAGGCTGAGCGCTGGGAGAAGCCAGCTCGTGAGAAGTATCTATAACAGGCTTAACAAGCGCTCTTGTAAATTTATTTTTATGTAAAGGCGCTACAAGCTCGGTAATAGCCCAGCTTCGGCCCATACCTGCCGTAAGCTGTACGAAAAGCTTAGCGCCTGTTTTATGGATTTCTACCATAAATTCTTTAAGTTCTTCGAACATCTTGGGGTTCTGCCAAAGCCACTTACCCCAGAAAGTATCTCTTAAAGGTGCTATACCGGGAATAATAAGACCGACGTTATTTTTAGCTCTCTCGAGAAAAAGCTTCGCAGCCTCTTTATCGAAATGGCAGCCGCCAAGCTCAAACCAACCAAAAAGGCTTGTACCGCCCATAGGGCACATTACTATACGGTTTTTAATCTCCACGTCTCTGATTTTCCAAGGGGTAAATAATGCATCGTATTTACTGTTCATATTTTTCACGTCCTTAATATTTTTTCCGTACACTATTATAAAAATTATAAACCCAATAGTATTATAAATCAATATTGTTGACTTGTCAACTTTACGCGTTTACACAAAAATTCATACTTGTCTAAATAACTTTAATATATTATAATTTAATAAAGGAGTGATATTATGAAATGCCCCTACTGCCAAAAGGAAATGGAAAAAGGCTTAATTCACAGCCCTCACGAACTTAATTTTATAAAAGGCGAGAAGCGGAAGTTTATGACAGCAAGCTTTTTACACGACAATTCCGTAGTTTTATCGAAATTATCCTATTTAAAAGGCTCTGCCACCATAGCTTACAACTGTCCTGAATGCGAAATTATAATAATAGATTACAAAAACGGTAAAAACGATTTAAATAATAAATAAAAAGGAGAAGCTCAACCTGAGTGAAATTAACAATATGAAATATGAAATTATAGATTTTCACACACATCCCTTTACCTTCCCCGAGGGTAATATAAGCGCTCACAGAGAGTATATTGACATAACCCCTGAAAATACACCCGAATACTTAAATAAAGTGGGTATAAGTAAAATCGTAGGCTCCGCTGTAACAAAGCGCGATGCAAATTTAAGTTTAGCTGAAAATATGGTTAAATCAAATAATGAAACAATATCGCTTGCTAAAAAATACGAAGGATTTCTTATTCCCGGTTTTCAGGTACATCCTGCCTGTGTAAAAGAAAGCTGCCTCGAAATTGAAAGAATGTATAACAAGGGGCTTCGCTATATAGGTGAAATAGTGCCCCACGGTGAATGGTGCGATTTTTCAAGAAAAGAATATGATGAAATTCTTGATACTGCTTTAGCCTTTAATATGATGGTAAACATTCATTCTACCGATACCGATAATATTGAAGAGCTTGTTAAAAAGCACCCAAAAAATATAATTATTGCCGCCCACCCCGGTGAAAAGGAAAGATTTTTAAAACACCTTGAAAGAATGAAATTAAGCGAAAATTTCTACCTTGATTTATCGGGTACGGGTATTTTCCGCTTAGGACTTATTAACCGAGGCATAAAAGAATTCGGCGCCGAGAGATTTTTATTCGGTACTGATTTCCCCGTTTGTACACCAAGTATGTACGTTGGAGGTATTGCCTTTGACCCTTCAATTTCCGAAAACGATAAGGAGCTTATTTTAAGCAAAAACGCTAAAAGGCTTTTTAAAGAATGCGGCGTAAATATTTAAACAAAAAACTCTCTTACAATTAAGTATGCATCTGTCAAGGAAAAGTAGACACTTAAAAACCCCATAGTATTAGAAGCCCAGTTCGGTCTTGTACTGAACTGGGCTTTTATAGCCCAGAGCGGCCGCAGGCCG
>SVPY01000027.1 GCA_015065615.1 Oscillospiraceae bacterium
TTCATTGCATTTTTGGATAAGAAAAAACCCAGAAACCGTTGTGGTTACTGGGTTTTCCTTGGCTGCATCTTTTTTGGTAGCCAATTATGGTTGCGGAGAAGGGATTTGAACCACATGACCTTCGGGTTATGAGCCCGACGAGCTACCGGACTGCTCCACTCCGCGATATATATACCTTTCGTTTGGTACTTGATTATTATATCAGCTAAACATATAAATGTCAAGCATTATTTGAAAATTATTTTCACTAAAATAATAGTTTCATTGTTTACTTTTTTCTTTATTTGTGATATTTTAAAATAAAAAGGAAAGAAGGAAAACTACATGGAAGAAAGAATAATCAAAAACCCAATAGTAGAGGGCTGGTATGCAGACCCCGAGGCAAGAAAATACGGGGATAAATACTATATTTACGTAACAGGCAGTAAAGTAAAAAACAATCTCGACGCTTTCTCTTCAAGCGACCTTGTTAACTGGGAAAAGCACGAAGCCGTTATTAAGATGGAAGAATTCCCCCACGTTCACAAATGCGTGTGGGCGCCTACAATAATAGACAAAAACGGTAGATATTATCTTATTTTTGCTTCAAACGATATTCATTCCGACGAAGAGCCGGGAGGTCTTGAAATTGCCGTTGCCGATAAACCCGAAGGTCCTTTCCGCGCGTTTATCGAAGGCAGTCTTGTGCCTGAATTCCACAACGGCGCACAGCCCATTGACGCCCATCTTTTTAAAGACGACGACGGCACGGTTTACCTATACTACGGCGGTTGGCGCCACTGCAATGTATGCAGAATGAGTGACGATATGAGAAGTATCATTCCTCTTGAAGACGGCAGTGATGAATATTTCCGCGAGATAACTCCCGAAGATTACGTTGAAGCCCCCTGCATGATGAAATACAAGGGCAAATACTACTTTATGTGGTCGGCAGGCAACTGGATGGCAGGTTCATACAGAGTTAATTACTGCTCAAGTGATTCCCCTGTAAAAGGTTTTGATAAAGCGGAGAAAATATTATCTTCCCAGCTTCCTTTGGCAGAGGGTCCGGGGCACCACGGATATTTATATTTAGAGGAAACAGACGAACATTTAATAGTTTACCACCGCAGAATTCCCGGTGATACAATTCCCGGCCACAGAGTTCTTTGCATTGACAGAATGAAAGTAGCCGACGGCAAGATAGAACCCGTTATTATGACAGAGTCCTTTATATTGTAATAATTTTGCAAAAAACTTTTACTTTTTCGCGTTAAAGCGGTTGCAAAGTAAATTATTTAGTGGTATAATTTTCCTTATTCTGTGTATATTGAAAGCAGAGTATTGAAGGAAGGTTTTTGAAATGATTTACGAGAATATATTGGAAGCAATGGGAAACACACCCATTATTAAGCTTCAGCACATAGTACCTGAAGACGCGGCGGAAATTTTAGTTAAATTCGAAGGTCTCAACGTTGGCGGTTCAATTAAAACGAGAACTGCATACAATATGATTCAGGACGCCGAGCAGAGAGGTCTTATCAATAAAGATACGGTTATCGTAGAGCCCACAAGCGGCAATCAGGGCATTGGTCTTGCTTTAGTTGGCGCGGTTAAGGGCTATAAAGTAAAAATTATTATGCCCGACAGCGTAAGTGAAGAAAGACGCAAGCTTGTTAACCACTACGGCGCAGAGGTTATTTTAATTCACGATGCAGGCAACATAGGCGCCTGTATAGAAGAATGTCTGAACACAGCTTTAAGAATGCAGGCTGAAAACGAGAACGTATTCGTTCCCCAGCAGTTTGAAAATCCCGCTAATCCCGCAATTCAGCGAAACGGCACGGCTGTTGAAATTTTAAACGCAGTAAATAAGCCTATTCACGGCTTCTGCTCGGGCATTGGTACAGGCGGTACGATTACGGGAATCGGTGAAACACTGAAGGATGCTAATCCCGACATTGAGATATGGGCGGTTGAGCCCGAAAACGCCGCTATTCTTTCGGGCGGCAGCATCGGCACTCACCTGCAGATGGGAATCGGCGACGGCGTTATACCCGAGATTTTAAATCAGAATATTTACAGCGACGTATGCATCATTAAGGATGAGGAAGCTCTTGAAACCGCTAAGATATTGGCTTCAAAAGAAGGCATTATGTGCGGCATAAGCAGCGGCACCAACGTAGCGGCAGCTATTAAACTTGCTAAAAAACTCGGCAGAGGCAAGACTGTAGTTACAGTACTTCCCGATACCGCCGAGAGATATTTTTCTACTCCCCTATTTGAATAATCATTATATAATATAGAGCAGGTTTTTTCCTGCTCTTTTTTATTACTTTCAATAATCTTATGGCATTTCATAAATTTTTATGTTATAATAGTTTTAATAAATACGGAAAATTTAAAAGAGGTAAAAATTATGGCAAAGAAAGATACAACCGCAAATTACGTATGGAAGGATAGAAAGAGAACTATATTCGGTCTGCCTTTAAGCTTTACTGTATACAAGGTTACAGAGGAAAAGCTTTTGATAGAAAGCGGCTTTTTCAATAAGCAGGAAGAAGAGATAAGACTTTACAGAATTATGGATTTAACTTTAAAGAGACCTTTCGGTCAGAGAATTTTCGGCCTCGGCACTATTCACTGCTGTACAGCCGATAAATCCACACCCGAAATTGACATTCTTAAGATAAAGAATTCAGAAAAGATCAAGAACCTTCTTTCCGATATGATCGAGGCAGAACGCGACAAGAAGAGAATTTCCGCCCGTGAATTTATGGATGACGGCTCCGAACACGGTGTGGACGACGTTGACTGATTTAAAAAATTTTTAAGGCTTGGTTTTAAACCGAGCCTTCTTTTTATTTTCACATCAATAATCAAAGGTAAACCGAAAGCCGTGCCTGCCAATTTTCCTTAAAAATTCGTGATATTTTTATTTACCGCAAAAAATATTGGAATATTTCGACTTCCTTCGCCCCTTTATTCCCGAGTATTCCGTTCTTTGACTCTTTTTCACAAAAATAATTATATTTTTACAGCAAAATTCTCTTGTAATTGCTAAAATATAGTGGTAATATTATTTCACAATTTAAAAATCAGGAGGAGAAAAATGGATAAACCAATAAAGGTACTTATAAGTGCGGACGAAGCCGAATGGAGTGAGGAATTCGCCGACAAAGCAAAAAGAAAGGGCGTAATGATTAATTTCATTCCGAGGGAAAGCAGCACTCTTTTAGAATGTATAGCAAGGGAACATCCCGACGTTGTAATTATGGAGCTTTATATGCAGGGCATGGATGCCTTCAGCGTAATAAATGCGATGAAAAACATAAAGGGTGTTTTCCCGTCAGTTATAGTTACCGCCGCTTACGCTACACCGATTATAGAAAGAGAATTATTAACAGCAGGTGCTGATTATTTTATACTCTCACCCTATGATAAGGACGATATTATAGTAAGGATTCAGAAAATCGTTACGGAGAAACACAGCGATAAGAAAAACACCGATAAATACCCCGGACTCAGACTTGAAGTTACCGAGATTTTGCACCAGATAGGCGTACCCGCCCACATAAAAGGCTACCACTATTTAAGAGACTCAATTATTATGGCGGTAGAAGACCCCGATATTATAAACGCCGTAACAAAACAGCTTTATCCCGGTGTGGCAAAGGCTTACGAGACCACAAGCTCAAGAGTAGAAAGAGCGATACGCCACGCTATAGAAGTAGCCTGGGACAGAGGCGACGTAGACGTATTGAATTCCTATTTCGGTTATACGATTCAGAACACAAGAGGCAAACCAACTAACAGTGAATTTATTGCAATGATATCAGATAAACTCTCGCTTAAGCTCCGTCCCATTTCAGCATAAAAATAAAATGAAATTAAGGTATACGATTATTAATGAAAGGCATGGCATCCATTCACAATTTTGTGTGTGGATGCTTATTTTTCTTGCTTTTATTTTATTAAGATGTATAATAAAATCAAAAACTCTATAAAAGGGTGATAGTATGATTTCTTTTGATAAATTTTTTAACTTAAATCCCCGTACACAGTATTTTCCTGAGCTTGAAACCAAAGGTGAACGCAGAGGGCTGGATATTTCAGGTATAAAGGTACTTTGCTACGACGGCGCCGACTATAAAGGTCAGCATACTAAAATATACGCTCATTTAGGTTACCCCGAAAATACCGATAAAAAAGTTCCTGCAGTAGTACTCATTCACGGCGGCGGCGGACACCCTGAGGATGCATGGATAAAAGAATGGACAAACAGAGGCTATGCTGCAATAGCCATGGATACAACAGGCTATTTCCCCACTAAGCCTATCCCTCACCTTTATGAAGGCTATGCAGAAGGTCTTGAAAATAAGCTTGTTCCGCCTTTTTCTGAAGAAGGATACACAGTAGGCCCTAATAACAGTGCCCTTCACGATAGTGACCTGCCTTTAGAAGAACAGTGGATGTACCATGCTATTTCTGCGGTAATACTTGCCCACAATATTTTAAGAAACGACGAAAAAATAGATAAGGATAATATAGGTGTAACAGGTATTTCCTGGGGCGGTATTATCACTTCACTTGTTATCGGGTATGATACAAGATTCAAGTTTGCTATTCCTATTTACGGTTCAGGCTATTTAAAAGATAATCTTTCAGGTATATGCAATTTTGTTTGCAGTAAAAAAGAAGCTGATATCTGGTTTGCAGAAAAGAACTTCAATAAAGTAAATATGCCTGTTATGTGGCTATGCTGGAATAACGACTGCTGCTTCTCTATTAATTCTAATTCAAAATCTTACCTTGATACAAAAGACCTTAACAAAAACACTTGCCTTAGCATACTTCACCTTATGGGTCACTCCCACATTGAGGGTTTCACCCCTGAAGAAAGTTACTTTTTTGCCGACAGAATTATAAAGGACTTGGATATTCCCGAAGTTAAGGCAGAATATAAAGAAAATAAAGTTTATTATTTTGCAAGTGAAAGCCTTAAAAAAGTAAAGCTTTATTACATAAAAAATAAGCTTAACTACGAGCTTATGGAAAGAAACGGCGATAAAAACACCTATATGACGGAAGATTGGAATATTCTGGAGCTTGATGTTGCAAAAAATGAAGCAATTATTCCAAATGACGTTTACGGCAGATACCTTGAATTTACTTTTGATAACGGCATCGTGTTAACAAGCCCTTACGATGAAATTTAAATAAAAAATTAAGCGTGCAGAAGAAATTCTACACGCTTTTCTTTTATCAGAATTTAATAATTTCGGGGGCTTTGCCGAAAGAGGAAACAGTAGCTTCTGCTTCTTCCATATAGAAAACCTGAGTGTTGCCGTCGTTTTCGCTATACATATTTCTTAAATTGGGGTAAGCATCGAGCATAGATTTTTTAGCCTCAAAGCGGTCATCCTCAATAAGTCTGCATGCAATTCTTATCCAGGAATCGCCGATGAATGCGCAAATTTCAGCTTTACTGTTTTCCATAAGCTGATGGCTTGTAGGCTTTACTTTTCCCGTCTGGATGTAAAGTTTGCCTTCAAATTCGTTAATCGTACCGAAAGGGCGAACTCTTGGCTGGTCTTTTTCAACTGTTGCAAGGTAATAAACCCCTGCTTTTTTCAAAAATTCATAAACGCGATTCATAATTTTGCCTCTCTTAAAATCATTTAGCAAACTCTGTGCCGATTTTTGCATCCTCAAGAACTTTTACTACGCTCATAGCCTGCTCGCTTGTAATGGGATAAGGCTTATTGTTCTTATATGCTTCGTAGAAATAATCCCAGATAACGTCCGTTTTATCATAGGGGCTGAGTTCAACCGTCTCTTCCTTCCAGGTAAGCACCTCGTCGTTGCCGTAGGAGCCGCTGCCGGGAGTGGAGGAGTCTGCCTTAATTTCTTTAAGCTCAACCGAAGGATCAAGATATTTAAGCTTAAGTGTGTTACCTTCGCTTACCAAACTGCCCTTACTGCCGTAAATGATATATTCGGGAACACTGCAGGCTACGCCGCCGCTGATTTCCATATCAACAACTCTGCCGTTTACACCCTTGAAAATTATCTTGATGTGGTCCTCAGCATCACCAACTGCCGCAACTCTCTTGATATCGGCAAACATAGATTCATACTTGCCGCCGCAGAAGCGAAGGGAGTGGTCTACGATATGGGGACCCCAGTTAAGAAGCTGACCGCCGCCGAATTCCTTTATGGTCTGCCAGTCGTTACGGCGCTGATAGCCGTTACGCGCAAGTCTTATTTCATAAACCTGACCTAAAATACCTGAATCGATAATTTCGTTTACCTTAATGAAGCCTTCCTCAAATCTGCGGTTATGGCGAACATAAACCTTGGGACCTGCAGGCTGACTGCCCAATCTCACAAGTTCCTTAGCTTCTTCGTAAGTTTCGCAGAAAGGCTTTTCAACAAGTACGCTTTTGCCTGCCAAAAGAGCCATTTTTGCGTGCTTGTAGTGGTCGCAGGAACGGGTAGCGATATCCACAACCTCAACCTCGGGGTCATTTATTAAATCCTCGATGTTAGTATATGTGCGGCAGTTAAATTCCTTTTTATACTGCTCGCATCTTTCATCAATAAGGTCACAAGCTGCTACAACTGTGAACTTTTCGGGACGTGCCTTCAGGCATTCTCTGTGTACGCTCATACCGATTCTGCCAAGACCGACTACGCCGATTTTAATTGTTTTGCTCATTTTTATGCCTCCGTATTTTTATTTTATTCTTTTTTATATCATATCGGATAATGCCGATAATTTTGTTTTATGCTAAAAACTATCTTATAATAGGAAGTATACTCCAAGCCTTGTTCTGTGTCAATACAATAGCAACTTTCATTAATACTACAAATAAGCCAAACACAAAGAAAACTTTTGCAAATTTACTATTTAGTGATATAATCTAATTAGTTAACCCCATAAAAAACAAAGGAGAATAACTATGCTCGAAAACGGAAATGAAAGCGGAATGATGTACTTACCCGGTGAACCATGGCGAAACGAAATAAAAAAGAGAACTCACGCTCTGAATCAAAAATACAACGCGCTTACTGAGTTTGAGCCCGAAGAAAGAAAAAAGGTGCTTACCGAAATTTTAGGCGAGCTTAACGAAAACGTAAATTTATTGGGCCCCATTCGTTTTCACTACGGCGTTCACACGAAAATCGGTAAAAATACATTTATCAACTTTAATTTTACCTGTCAGGACGATACCTACGTAACTATAGGCGAAAACTGTGACTTTGGCCCCAACGTAACTATCGTTACCGCTATGCACCCTATGATCCCAAGCGAAAGAAAGCTTCTTAAATGTCCCGACGGAGAGAAAAGGCGTCTCTGCTACGCTAAACCCGTTAACGTTGGCAATAAATGCTGGATCTGCGCTAACGTAACCATTCTCCCGGGTGTAAGCATCGGCGAAGGCTGTGTAATAGGCGCAGGCAGTGTTGTTACGAGGGATATTCCCGCAAATTCTTTTGCTGCAGGTAACCCTTGCAGAGTAATAAGAGAGATAACGGAAAAAGATTCATTAAAATATCACCCCGAAATTTTAGGCGACTGCGAAGTTATAGAGAAATAAAATGAAAATCAAGGCAATTATATTTGACAAGGACGGCACTTTAATAAGTTTTGATTCATTCTGGTTAAAAGTATCCGAAAAAGCTATTGAAGAAGTGCTGCACAAACTTGAAATAAGCGAAAAAATTAAAAATGGTATCACAGAAAAGGTACTATCGGCTTACGGAGTAAAAGACGGCATCACCGATATTGACGGCGTGCTTTCAAAAGGCACTTACGCCCAAATGGGAGAAATATTTAATGATATTTTAAATAAGTATGGCTTTAATTTCACCGATAATGAAGTTACCAAGCTTTTACACCAAGCTTACGATAATAATGCCGACGCAGGTATTATCGCGCCGAATTCCCCTGATTTAAGGGAAATTCTTATTAAACTTACAGAAAACAACGTTAAGCTTGCGGTAGTTACAACAGATAATGAACATGTAACGAAAAAATGCCTTGAAAAGCTGGGAATTGAAAAATATTTTACCAAAATTTATACCGATAACGGTATTTACCCAACTAAGCCCGACCCATTCTGCGCTTTAGACTTTATGAAAGTTACAGGCGCCGAAAAAGATGAAATAATTATGGTCGGTGATACTGAAACCGACGTTAAATTTGCAAGAAATGCAGATATAAAAGTAATCTGTATAGCTAAAAACGAAAAGAACAGAGCCCGTCTTTTACCTCTTGCAGATGCTGTCGTTTCAAATTTTTCTGAGCTTTACAGTATTTTAAATTAAGGAGAGTTTATGCTTACGGGACTTTCTGCAGGACTTTGCTGGGCGCTTGAAACGGTAATTCTTGCCCTCGCTTTATCTTTACTGCCTGCTTTTTCTTCTCCGGAGGCTTTGTTTTTACTACCTTTGGTCTCTACATTTATGCACGATGCCTTTTCCGCAATTTTTATGTTTATAATCAACTTAATAAAAGGAAATTTCAAAAATTTCAGCGGAATTATAAGACATAAAAATTTCAAATGGCTGGTTTTGGCGTCAATAATCGGCGGACCTATTGGTATGACAGGCTATGTTTTGGCGGTTAACTTTATGGGCTCCTCGGTGGGCGCGGTAGCAAGCGCGATTTACCCTGCAATAGGCACTTTACTTGCCTTCACATTCTTAAAAGAAAAAGTAAATATTTATAGGTGGATATTCCTCATTTTAACGCTGCTCGGTGTTTTCGGGCTGAGTTTTTCACCCGATTTAAACGTTAAAAATTATTTCTTAGGTTTACTCGGCGCATTTATGTGCGCTTTCGGCTGGGGCATTGAAGCCGTTATACTCGCTAAATGCTTTAAAGAGACCAATGCAAAAAATGAACAGATTCTCTTTTTAAGGCAAACAAGCTCCGCTTTAACTTACGGCTTGATTATTATCCCGATAATCGGCGGTTATGATTTTACTTTCTCATTAATAAAAAGTGAAAATCTCACTTTCTTTATATACTTATTTACTGCGGCGGTTTTCGCTTCGGTTTCTTATCTTTTTTATTACAAAGCAATTTCAAAGCTCGGCGCTTCAAAAGCAATGGCTTTGAATATCACCTATACTGCCTGGGCTGTGCTTTTCACGGTTATATTAACTAAAGATTTAAGCATATTAAATCCTCTTTCAATAATTTGCTCACTTGTTGTGGTAGTTTGCGGTATTTTATCCGCCACAGATTTTAAAGCTTTAAGCAAAAAATAAATTAAGCCTGTACTTTTTAGTACGGGCTTTTTGCTCTTTATAAACAATTGCTTTAAGTATATATTCGTGCTATAATTCATTTGAGGTGATACCTTTGATAAATTTAATTTACCCGGAAAATAATGCTATTATCAGCACCCAAACTTCCGTTCAAAAGGAATTTATAGAAAAAATTCATACTTTAGGTACCGAAAATGCACTTGAATGGCTTTTTCCTGTAAAAAGCAGTTTTGAACGCTCTTACCCTGAGGATTTAACCATCAAGTGGGAAAGTGATGAAAGCTTTTTTGAAGTTGAATTTTCTGAAAATTCTGAATTTATAAACCCAAAAATTTATAAAACAAATGAAAATCAGCTTACTTTAAGTAACCTTAAAATAAATCAAGATTATTTTATTAAAATTAACGGAGAAAACCTCGGGCATTTTAAAACAGCAAATGAAGGCTACCGATTTTTAAAAGTTGACGGAATCTTGAACGTGAGAGACTTAGGCGGCATAAATATTAAGCAAGGCTTACTTTACCGCGGCACCGATCTTGACGAAACTTTCTTTATAACTGAAAAAGGTAAAGATACGTTCATAAACGAGCTTAACGTTAAAACCGAGCTCAACGTACGAATAGAAAGGCATTTTGATAAGGAATTTTCCGTAGCAGGTAATGAAGTTAAGTACGTTTACCTTCCCTATCGCCCTTATATTGAGATTTTTGAGGATGCGCATCGCAAGAATATATGCAAAATCTTTGATTTCTTCGCTGATGAGAGCAATTACCCTATTTATTTTCACTGCTACGGCGGCGCTGACCGCACAGGTATGTTGGCAATTTATTTACGCGCTATCATGAATGAAAGTGACGAAGATATTTTAACCGATTACGAATTAACTTCACTTTCAAAATATGCAGGCGGCAAGAACGAAGGCGTTAACACCGAGGGTTTCAGATGCCGAAATAGCAGTTATTTTAAAGAATTTATGGACGTACTCTATAAAGAATACGGAGAAAATGAGAAATTAAGCACCATTATCCCGAAATTTTTAATCTCCTGCGGCATTAAGGAAGAAACTTTGGAAAAAGTCAGAAACATAATAGCTAACAAATAAGAAAAGCCTGTACCAAAAGTACAGGCTTATTTTTATTCACACCATCTTGTGATTTTTTCCACCATTTCTTCGGCTTTCTCTTTGCTTGAGAAGTCGCCTGAGAGATATACACCCTTGGGATCAAGGGATTTAACAAGTCGCTCGGCGCCTTTTGGGTCATATTCTGCAATACTGCTCATAAGAACGAGGTTTTTCTTCTTATCCTGAATCTTCTTATACATCGGGTACCACTTTTCGTCCCATAAAGGAGCCTGACCGTCGCCTGCAACCCACTGAATACCACTGAGGTTTTCAATATCAAGAAGCATATCAAGGTGAGGAATCTCGCCGATACCATCAAGATGATAGATAGATCGAGGTAAGTAATTTGCCTGCTCGGTTAAGCCGGGAAGGACAAACTTTTCGAAATGCTCGGGGGAAATCATATAGCAGAAGTCGCACTGCAAGGGGTACCAGGGTTTAGAAGAAGGAATATTCATCCAGTTATTATAAGGAAGCTTGGCTTTTTCAAGAGCTTTTATCTGCATATCGAAAGCTTTGAACCAAATTTCGTTAACTTTCTTTGAAAATTCAGCAATCTCGTCGGGGTAATCGTAAAGGTCAAAAAGAAGCTCGTTTGTGGAGCGCAAAGCCGCAATTATATCGAAGTTGCCGCCAAGGTCAGTAACGGAAAAGCTGAAATCAGGCTCTTTCATAAATCTTTCCTGCAACCTTGTAATATGCTGCCACATTTCACTCTGCTCATTAAATTCTATTTTGGGGAGACTGTTCCAATCGTTAATTATAGGTTTTTTATCAAACCAGACAGTATTCTCTGCAAGCTCAAAGTTACCGCCGATGCAAGCCGCCAAACAGCCGGGACCTAAGTTAGTGAAAAGATTTGGGTAACCCTCGGCAGTGAATCCTACGTTATAAAGGTAAGTTTTGTGACGCTCGGTAATAAATTCCTCGTCAATCCACTGCTGATTATAGTCTTTAGGTGCTTTATAAGGTTTTGTATCCTTTTTTACGTACGCAAAGTTTAAAATCGGGCGTTTTCTGTCGTCTCTTTCCCAGAATTTTTCATATTCATTAAGCACGTCTTTAAAAGCTTCCATTGCCATAATAATATCCCTCCCGATGCGGTTTCAGTTAATGTTAATACAATTATATCATACCTTTTAACAATGTAAAGCAGAAAATCAGCTAAGTTATTTACATTTCCAAAATACGTGATATACTTAATTTATATAACCTTAAAGGACGGGATAATTATGAATAACAAAAAAGCCGCAGTTTATATTCTTCTCGGTCAGAGTAACGCCGTAGGTCACGGCATACCGATGGAAGAAAAAGATATTATAAATACTCCCTTAAAAAATGTTTTCGGTTTACATAGAGACCCTAATCAGAGCTTTGATACAGATAAGCTTGTTTGGAGTAATTACACAAGCTACGGAATGAATTTAGCCGAAGAGCAGGATAACACCTACTCGGTTGTAAACTGCCTTGCTCAAAACTGGCAGAATCATATCGATAGCGGCAATAAAGAAAATTTACCCGATTTATATATAATTCAGATCGCAATAGGCGCTCAGGCAGTTACACCCGGTTATATGTGGTACCCCAAAATGGAGAGAAAGCTTATTCCCGGTAAGCTTGGCACTGTTAATATTTCCCTTTATTCCTTTGCCTGCCATATTTTCTCCCTGCTTGATAAAAGCTTTAAGGAAATAGGCAAGGAATATGAGATAATCGGACTTCATTGGCGCGGCGGCTCCAACGACATAACCGAGGAAACTTCCTATTTAAAAGAAAATCTTTTTAATATTTACTGTGAAATTTTTGATGGCTTCAATAAAATTTTAAATTACCCTCCCACGGTTTTGCACCTTTTGTTCATTAAAGAAAGATGCTTTGACTGTGACAGCACAGGTAAATACTACGAAAATATGCTTCATATTGACGAAGTTTTCGAAAAATTAGCGGAGAAATACAGTAACGTATCCCTTTTCGACGTAAGAAAAGCTCCGCAGTATATTGAAGGCGTGCGTTGTAACGGAATTTACATAGAGGATGCGGTGCATTTTACTCCCGAAGTAAACAATTGGGTATCAACGGAAATAATGAGAGAGTATATTGAAAGGGCATAAATATGGCTTACAAAAAGATTGACTATATAAATTTAATGGAAAAGGTGCTTACCGCCTACTCCACAGAGCAAATTATAGGATTTTTTGATGAAGTTAAAAAAGTCGGTCTTTACGAGCACGGTTTCCCACGTTTAACTGCAAATATAGGCATACTTATAGCTTACGGCAAACGCCGTGACCTTACCGACTTATTTATAAAAATGATGGACTTTTGCTGCGAGAATATCCCCAAAGTAAAAGCCGCCAATGACTTTTCGGTACGTGAAATTATAGCTTCCATTAACGCGCTTGAGAAAACCGACTTTATAGATAAAAATAAAATTAACGAATGGAATAAAAATCTCGCTGCTATAATTCCCGAAACCTGCTACAATGCCGTAGCCAAAAGCGAAGAAGATAAGGTAAATAACTGGGCAATATTTTCGGCAGTAAGCGAATATTTCAGAACTAAAAAGGGCTTATGCGATACGTCAAACTTTATCGATACACAGCTTTCCTCTCAGTTTAAGCGCATTGATGAAGAAAATATGTATATGGATAATGAAGAAAGCGACGTTCATCAGCCATTTGTCTATGACCTTGTACCAAGAGGTTTATTTTCCCTTTTACTTTTTGAAGGTTACCGCGGCAAATACTACGAAAAAATTGATAATATTTTGCGCTATGCAGGTCTTAACACCTTAAAAATGCAGTCCGTAACAGGTGAATTACCCTTTGGCGGCAGAAGTAATCAGTTTTTGCACAACGAAGCATGGCTTGCGGCTATTTTTGAGTACGAAGCTATCAGGTATAAAAAGGAAGGTGATTTAAAGCTTGCTTCAATATTCAAAAAGCACGCAAACAAGGCTATAAAGGTAATTGAATATTGGCTGAGTGAAACTCCCATAAGCCATATTAAAAATAAATTTCCCATCGATACTCAGTTTGGCTGTGAAAATTACGCATACTTTAATAAATATATGATCACAACAGCGTCATTCCTTTATGCTGCTTTAAGCATTTGTGACGAAAGCATTGAAGAATGTGAAGAAGAAATTACATCCGCTTCTTACCTTACTTCTTATCATTTCCATAAGCTTTTTGTTAAAAAACACGGCTATGCTTTGGAATTTGACTTAAACGCCGACCCCCACTACGAAGCTAACGGCCTTGGCAGAGTTCATAAAGAAGGCGCGCCCTCTGCAATTTGCATCTCTATGCCCTGCGCTGAAAAGCCCGAATACATAAACAATTTGGAAAACGCATTCCCTCTATCTATCTGCGCAGGTATTAAAGACAGAGATAACGGCGGTTATATTTTCGCTACAGGCGAGAATACAGGCTATAAAGTAATTGATTTTGCCGATGACTTTGCTTTAATCGAAACCGAAATAAATGGTAAAAAGGTTAGAAGCAAATATATTTTAAAGGAAAACGGCGTTGAAATAAATTCCGAAGCCGAGGGTGAATTTGCATTTTTGCTCCCCGCTTTTCATTTCGACGGCAGAGATTATACCGATATAAGCTTAGAAAATAACGTTTTAAAAATTAATTACCGAGGTCATAGCTGCGTTTATAAAACAAACGGAAATATAAAAGAAAACCAAAAGCTTTCAGCTAACCGTAACGGACTTTACAAAAGCTATATTATAGATGCCGAAAACTCATTGAATATTAAAATTGAAATAATTAACAGGATTTAATTATGCAAGTGCAAAAAACTAATTTTATAAAAAAGGTGATATTAAAGGACTCTGATTTTGAAGATCATTATCTTAATAATTTGCCTGTGATTAAACATTTAAAAGAATGCCAAAGTATTGATTTTAACAGCAAAATAAGCTTTTTTGTGGGCGAAAACGGTACCGGTAAATCCACTTTACTTGAAGCTATTGCCGTAGCTTACGGCTTTAATGCAGAAGGCGGTACCAAAAACTTCAGATTTTCCACCCAAAATACTCATTCTGAGCTTTTTAAACATATCACCCTTGTTAAAAACGGTATTAACACCGCTACTGACGGCTTCTTTTTAAGGGCAGAAAGCCTATATAACGTGGCAAGTTATATTGATAAAATCGATAGTGAGCCTTCTTTTTCCCCACCCGTAATAGAAAGCTACGGCGGAATTTCACTTCATAATCAAAGCCACGGCGAAAGCTTTCTTTCTATAGTTCAGAACCGTTTCAGCGGTAACGGACTTTATATCCTCGATGAACCTGAAGCAGCCCTTTCCCCTATGCGCCTTTTGAGCCTGATGGCAGAAATAGACGAACTTGTAAAAAAGAACTCTCAGTTTATCATCGCCACCCATTCACCTATTTTAATGGCTATGCCTGATAGTGAAATTTTTGAATTTTCCGAAAAAGGAATCAAAAAAGTCCCCTATAAAGAAACAGAGCACTACACCGTAACAAAAGCATTCCTCGAAAACCCCGAAAGAATGCTAAAATATTTACTTGAATAGCAAAAAGGCAAGGAATGTTAAAATTCCTTGCCTTTAATTATTATATTTTATTTGTCTAACGTAACTCTTATAAGCTTTCTTGTGGGCCATAAACTTGCAGTTAAGTAGAAGTCATCTTCCTCCAAAGCTTTATTGACTTCGTCAAAAGCCAAGCCCTGGCTGTGACCTAAAGATTCAGGACTATACACAATATTAATATCCGCTTCTGTGTTTGGCATAATCTTAAAACCTGTGAAACCGTCAAAGAAATCGTCCGCCAACGCAAGTGCCTCAAAATCTATACTCATAGACATAGAGCCGCGTGTTAAAGTCAGCCATCGTAAGTCAATTCCCATACCTTCGCTGTTTTCATTTTTAAAGGTCACGTTAAGAAGCACAAGGTATTTTGGCATCGGGAAATCGGGAGTGTAATTTTCTTCCTTGATTTCCACGCCGTGACTTTCCATAAATTCTTTATAATTTATAAGCTCTGCGCTGTTTACCCTTATGGCATAGCCTTCGTTATTTTCAGTGGAGTTATAGAAAAAGTCCTTTTCAAATTCTACAAACTCGTCCGTTTCATAATATTTTGTTTCCTGCTTTATTGCGTGGTCATTTAAAGCATTAAAATTCAAATACCAGAGCGCTACTAAAGCAACTAAAAAAACAATGCCTGTAATTACAAATATTTTCTTTATCTTTTGTTTTTTCGCTCTTTTAATTGCCGCTTCGGTCATTTTATCAGTCCTTTCTTTTTTGTTTACATATCGTAGGGACAACATTTACTGTTGTCCGAAAGGCGATACGCCTTCGATTTCGCCATTCATTAATTTTATTATTCGTCGCCTTACGGCGATAGGACAGGTGTAAAACCTGTCCCTACGTTGGTGCATCATACAGAAACCTGTTCTTTTTCGGGCTCGTAGTGGGAAGTGATTTCACCTACTTCTATGTTGAATATTTCGTCGCACATAGATTCAAGAAGGGCGCTATCATGGCAGGAGAGGATTACTGTAGCGCCTCTCTCCTTTTCTCTTGCCACTATCTCCCTTACCATCTCCTGACCTGAAGCGTCAAGGGAATTGGTAGGCTCGTCTAAAAGAATAATATCTGGTTCTTCCATTATTGCGGCGGCAATACCTAAACGCTGTTTCATACCAAGTGAATATTTGCGGTATTTTTTATCGATATTTGCAAGGCCTACTGTTTCAAGAACTTCATCTATTTTCTCATCCTTGATTTCGCCCTTGATAGAGGCAAGCATCTTTAAATTATCGAAGCCGTTGTAACCGGGTAAGAATGCAGGATTTTCAAGCATTAAGCCGATTGAAGGCGGGAAGCTTATATCCTTGCCTAAAACCTTACCGTCAATTACTACTTCGCCTTTCGTGGCATAGATTAAGCCTGCAATAAGTCTCATCATCATGGTTTTACCTGAGCCGTTAATGCCCTTTAAACCTGTTACTATACCTTTTTTTATTTCTATATTTACGTTGTTGATAACTATATTGTTACCAAGCTTTTTACTTACGTTTTTAAATTCGATTGACATATTTTACTCCTTTTTGCCTTCTAATATCTCGGCTCCCCTGCAAGGGGAGCTGTCGAGAAAACCGCTTGCGGTTTACGAGACTGAGGGGTTGTTACTTTTATTCGGATACTTCTTTTTTCACCAACCCCACCTATTTTGCTTTGCAAAATTTTCCTCCCCTTGCAGGGGAGGCGAGGTATTTAGTGATTTATTCACTCTTTACTCAAAATATTATATTTTCTTATTGCTGCAAGTCCCGTTACTATACCTATGATAAGCAGTATAACAATGCCTGTAATTCCTTCCGATATACTCAAGCCGTTTTTCACAAGCTTAATACTTCTTATTGCCATACTGTAATTACCGAAAAGGTAGATGGAAAGTGTGCCAGATGAAGCTATAAGCACTACTGCTGAGAAAATATACGCAGCGGCAGGATTTATAAGCATCCCAAGTCCCATTTGCAGTACACTTAAAGCAACAGTTGTTAAAAGCGGCATAAACGTAATTTCAAACCACAAATTCCAGTTTGGAACTTCCTGAACAGTAATTAAGGTACCGTACTCTTTTATACCTCGCATTTTTTCAGATATTCCCAGGCTGAAAACAGCGCCGTTTAAAAGTGAAAACACTGTGATAATAAACCACGCGATAAGATACCAGATGGTTACGTTACTTATATTCCAAACGCATTTGCTAAGCCACCACAAATTTCTTTTACCTGACCTTAAAATCATCTGCTGACCGTAACCCATAAGATCATCGTTAGCATAATGCAGTGTGAAAAAAAGTATAAGTATATGGGGAACTATCCACATATAAGGAAATTCTAACATAAGATAATCTTCGCGCACACCGCTGAAAATGTAATATAAATAGTCGCCTACGGTAAAGCTTACGTCCGTATACCTTAGTGTCGCTCCCCTTACTTCAAAGCAGGCAAATACCACGAAACTTACCCATACTATAAGCTTTATGAGAAATGAATTTTTAAAATTTCCGTAGGTTAAATCAAATTTCAGGTGCTTAAAAAATTTCATCACGGCACCCCTTAAATATAATAGTGGCAAGAATAAAGGCACAAAGCACCGAAGTCACTAATAAAACCATCCACCATACTATAACGTTATTTTGGTTTGAAGGCAGAAAGCTTACGGGATTAATTACTTTATAGATTTCTCCCGGTATATTCGTCCATATATTTTTCTCTATAAATCCCATAATTAAAGTTGCGATAAAGGGGAAGAATAAAGCTGCAAACACGTTTCTTACGTAGAAAGAAATAGCGAAGCTCAAAAGTGCGAAAATACCTCCATACAATACGTCCAGCATAACGTATAAGATAACGTATGTGAAAGGGTGAGTAAAAAACAAATCCGCCCATAGATAGCCAAAAGATATGTAATTATAAATAACATTATCAACAATAGAGTCAGCTAAGGGCAAAAAGCTGCTTACAAGCATAATATTTACAATCAGCGGAATTAATACTACCAGCGCGCCTGACGTAAAAACAGCTAAAGATTTAGCTATTATGTACTTTTTCTTATCTACCCTTGAAGCGATGTTTTTAAGGTAACCGCTTTTATATTCACGGCAGAATGTCCAGCCATAAGGAATTGCCGCAGCAATAGGAATTATTTTAAAAAATACGTTACCTGCAATTGAAAGCACGTCCGCACCAACCCATCCTTTATAAAAACCGTAAAGGGATATATCCGGATTCATATAAAAACTTCCGTTCTCCATTATAAGCGAGTTCGTAATTTTCTCGGGGTTATAATTCCCGTTACATTCAATAATGTACCAGGCGCTTAACAGTGCAAACAGCAAAAGAAGCGCCAAACCCATGAGGAAGAATTTACTGCATATTGCTTTTTTCATTTCAAGCTTAATAAGTTTACTCAATTTTATACCTCCTTTTATTCTACAGGTAAAACATCAAAAAATTGGAACACATAATCTTCTATCTGATCTTCCCAATAACATACGCGTAAAAAAACGTTATTATCTTTCACGTGTATGGGGTCGGTTAATATTCCCAGGCGATAGTGATATTTTTCTCCGTCACTTATGGTATAAGCCGTATAGTCACCCTTTTCGCCGTGTTCACCGTCGTACCACACTACGGTAGGCCAAAGCCGCATACCTGTTTGCTCCGTTTGTCTTATAGATAATCTCGTTGCATCAAGGTTTGCATAGGCTTTTATTGTTTCGGGCCCGCCTTCAGGAGCTTTATATTCAGCGGTAATATCTACAACGATGAAATTATTACCCTCAAGCATCCCGTCGGTCATATAGTAGTATAGTTTATCCCTATCAACACCCGATTCATTAAAGCTGTTGTAAACTTCCACGTTATCAAGAGTTAAGTATAAACCCTCCTGACCGAGAAAACCCGTTTCGCCACTTGTATTATATTCATACTCGATAAATGCAGGAAAAGTTCCGCCTACGGTTTTTGATACGAAATCCTGACCTCCCATCCACCATTCATCTCTTTGTATCTCGCCCATATTTTCACGGTCTACAAGATGCATATTATCCACTACGGGCTTTTCCATATATTTTTCATTTTCTTCATCAGGGAATATTTCATAAGCAGTCCAGGATGCTCCCTTTACCTTAGGATTAATATATCCCATCTGAATGAAAACGTTTTTATTCTTTATATATTCGTGACCTGCTTTTACACCCAGTTGAAAAGTAAACTCCTCGCCTTTATTTATCATAAAACTTGTTCCCTGATGAATATAATCAAGCTCAGGGTCATCTTTTTCAGGTCTGTCACTGAACCAAGTTATATATGGTTCTCTACTGTCTATTCCGCCTGCTCTGTGATAATCGTTAACCTTCTCCTGAATATAAAAAGCATATATATCACCCGTATATACCATTATTCTGTCTTTCGAGTTCTCGGTACCTTCATATTTTGCCGTAAACTCAAGCAGAATAAAAGCGTTTTCTCTTAATGAATATTCGTTATCGGAAGATAAACCGTAAGGGTCAACACCAGCCTCATAAAAATTATCGTAAACTTCCACGCTGTTTAAAGTGAATGACACACCCGGTGTACCGTTATGGAAAACGTTGCCTTCATAATCCTGCCAAAGAGTAACGTTTGAGCAGGTTTCTCCGACTTCAATAAGCTTCATAGGTACAACTTCCGTACCATACCTTGTATATACGATTCTGTCGTTATTTTCTTTCTGCGGCTCGCTGACTGAAGATTCGCTAACCTCTTCATCTGCCTCTGTCTCGCTTTCAGCCTGAGAATTGCTTTCTGTGCCGAGTATTTCATTATAATCGGACGCGTCGAGAGCTTCCATACCCTCGAAAGGGTCATACTCGGACTCAGTTTCCTTTATTGCCGTTTTAAGACTTTCTTCAAACTTCACGTAGGAGCAACCGCTGAGTGTGAAAAGCGCCACAAGAAGCACAGCAAAAATCCTTATAAAAATACTTACTTTCATATAATCCGCCTCACTTTAATTTACTGATTAAATTGTAGCAACAAAAAGCATCCAAACGGCATCAAAACGGGATATTTTTTTCATAAAAATAAAAAATCGGCAAAACTTTTACATTCTGCCGATTAATTTCAGATTAAATTAAATTTAATTATGCCTTGTAAGCGATTTTACCATCTACGATAGCTACGTAAGCTTCGCTGCCAACTACTGTCATGGGGTCTGCGGTCCAGATAATTACGTCGCCGTCCTTACCTGTTTCCAATGAACCTACTCTGTCGGCAATACCTATCTGAGTAGCGGGGTTAATTGTAATTGCCTTCCAGGCTTCTTCCTTGCATAGACCTGCATTTACAGCCAATGCCGCACACATGGGAAGGTACTGTAAAGGAATTACGGGTGCATCGGTAATAATACTGATGGGCACGCCTGCTTTGTGTAAAACTGCGGGAGTTTCAAAGCTCTTATTTAAAAGCTCGATTTTGCTCTTACTGCCGAAGGAAGGGCCTACAAATGCAGGGTAACCTTCTTTTGCAAGCTCATCGGCAATTAATGCGCCCTCAGTACAGTGGTCAAGAGTTAATTTAACGCCGAATTCCTTTGCAATTCTGATGGAAGTGAAAATATCGTCTGCTCTGTGGGCGTGAGCCTTTAAGGGTAATTCTCCCTTGATAACGGGAATCATAGCTTCTAATTTCATATCAAAGCCAGGGTTCTTGCCATCTTCTTTATCCTGTAAATATCTCTTTGCTTTAAAAAGAGTCTCACGCAGAAGCGCTGCTGTTGCCATTCTTGTAGCAGGGCTCTTTTTCATACTCTGACCATAGCAGCGCTTGGGATTTTCACCGAATGCGCACTTCATAGCTATTGGGTCTTTAACTATCATATTATCTACACGCTTACCTACAAGCTTAATAGCAACGAAGGTGCCACCTATTACGTTTGCACTGCCGGGGCCTGTGCAAGCTGTAGTAACGCCGCCTCTTACTGCTAAGGGGAGAGATTCATCCATAGGATTAATAGAGTCGATAGCTCTCATATGAGGAGTAATAGGCTCGATCATTTCGTTGTAGTCTCTGCCTTCCCAGCCCACAGCTTCATTGTGAAGACCTATATGGCAGTGAGCATCCACGCAGCCGGGGGTAACGAGTCTACCCTCAGCATCAATAACTTCAGCGCCTTCAGGTGCTTCAATATTTGCGCCAACTTCTAAAATTTTACCGTCATCGCCAATAAGTACAGAGCCATTTTCGATATCGGCGCCTGCCATAGTTTTAACGTAACCGTTTTTAATAAGTAACATAATTTCATTTCCTTTCAGTTTTTTAAATTTCATTATGTATTTATTTCCGTTAGTATCTTTTTCAATTATACCACAGTAAATTTATAAATTAAATAGCAAAATTCAAATAAAATTAATCCACTTTATTGCATATGCTAAAAATATTTTTTATAATTAAACAAAGGTGGTGTTAACTATGGATTTTTCAGCAGAATACACTTTAAAATATTTAAAAGAAATAAGCGATTATTTAAAAAATAACCCAAATTCCGATATAACTCTTAATAAGGGTATCTATCATATAAAAACTCCCAAAAGCATTAATGCTATGGAAAACGTTTTTTCAGGCAAGTGGGGTGATAATCCTGAAAAGATTATGTTTAACCCTAAGTATGATTTTGATATCGGCTTTCTGCTTTCGGGCATTAAAGGCTGCACAATAAACGCTGAAGGTGCCTTTTTTATGGTGGAAGGATTCATGGAGCCTTTGTCCATAAGAAACTGCGAAAATCTTACTGTAAAAGGACTTACCATTGACCATTTAAGAAAGCCATATTCCTTCGGTAAGGTTACGAAAATCAGCGAAATAGATAGCAAAAATAATATCGTAGTCACCGTTAAACTTGATAAAACCACACCCATTAAAGAAAAAACGCCCATTAATTTAAGGCATATTTTTTATGACACAAATAACGATAAGGTTATAAGAGCAAAAATTCACAGGGCTTCCTATGTTAATGAATATGAAATTGAAATTTTAATGCCTTATAACAGCAGCATAAGCTTAGGAAACGAATTTTATACAATTCACACATACCACTCCCGACCTGCTATATTGATAGAAAATTCCAAAAATATAACCCTTGAGGATATCACCATTCATTCTCAGCCGGGTATGGGTGTTGTTGGTAACAGAAGCGAAAACATCTCACTTCTCGGTTTAAAGGTTATTCCCTCTGAAAATCAGCATTTTTCCACCAACACCGATGCCACGCATTTCACTTCCATAAAAGGTAATCTTATTTATGATGGCTGCACGTTTATTTCTCAGGGCGACGATTCATTGAACGTACATAGTTACTATCACGCAATCATAAGTAAAAGCGGCGAAAAAACTTACAATATTCAGGAAAAAACTCCCGGCGGTACTCACGCTCAAACTCTTGACTATCCCGATGAAGGCGATATTCTGGAGCTTACCGATATTAACACACTGGAAGTTTTAGGCGAATATAAAGCTATAAAGGTACATCCCGACTTTAAAAATTATTCCACTCAAATCACTTTAGATAGACCCTTACCCGAAAACACTGAAAATCTTGTACTTACCGACGTAACAAGGCTACCCAAATTAATTATACGCAACTGCAAGGCATCAAAA
Source organism: Oscillospiraceae bacterium (assembly GCA_015065615.1). GTDB lineage: Bacteria > Bacillota > Clostridia > Oscillospirales > Acutalibacteraceae > SIG603. Next base: position 22,582 of record SVPY01000027.1, read on the forward strand.
CATTTTGCAAGAGGATTCCTGGTTAAAAGCCGTGGCGTATTGATTGAGAACAATGAAATAAGTCAGCTTCCCTTAGCTGGAATAGAAATTGCCGCTGAATCATATTGGTATGAAGGTGTTTCACCTTGTGACGTAATTATAAGAAATAATAAAATTTCGGACTGCAAATGCGGTATTTTAGTTAAAGCAGATTGCCCGAACCCCAAAGGTCAAAGTGTTAAAAACATAGAAATTGAAAACAACGATATTTACTGCCCTGAAAGCAGCCACGGTATAATTATTGCCAACAGTAAAAATATACTTATTAAAAATAACAAAATAATTTCAAATGGCAAAAATATAAGCATAACAAATTCGTTGGACGTTAAAGAGATATAAAAATGGGAGAAGATTATTCTTCTCCCTTATTTTCCTTCTGCACTTTTTCGATATATTCTTTTGGTGATATTCCCATTTGCTTTTTAAATACGTTAGAAAAATATAAAGGATCGGAAAAACCTGAAAGAGATGAAATATTTTTAATTGAGTCCAGCTTATGGTCAAGTAGGAATACCGCCTGCTTGAGCCTTATATTCCTCAGGTACTCTGTGTAACCCACACCCATTTTATTTTTAAAAAGGTGCGAAAGGTACTTGGGGTTATATCCCAACTCATCTGCAATTAAACTGATGCTTAAGGAGCTATCCGTAAAGTTTTCTTCAGTGATTTCAACCATTTTATTCACTACGTCGTTTTTCTCAGCAGCGCTGCCGAAAAGCCTGGAGAATGTATATAAAAGCACGCTTTCAGCCGCAAGGTCTGTAGTTTTTTCGTTCGCTCTGCTTAAACTTTCCTGCCATAAAGGTATTAAACTTTCGAAACCTTTAAAATGACGGTTGCTTTCCCTTATATCAAATCTCCTGAAAAGCTCATCTGCTCTTATACCTGTAAAATCCACGTACATATATTCCGTATCGCTTATAGAATTAACAGAGTAATACTCATTAATAAACACAAAAAGCAAATTACCCGCTTCATAAGCGTAGGGTTCTTTATCTACTATAAATTCTCCCTTGCCTTTGGTAATCAGAATCATTCTGTTGCTGTTAGTTTCACACTTTTTCTTCATAACTTCGGGGCTGGTTTCAAATATAAAGCAGTTTATATTTAAATTGGTATTCATTATGGTGGGCACAAATTTACATATATTTTTATTGTTCATTATTTCACATCCTTTAAATATACTATATACAAATATGCGGGCAAATTCAAGCTAACCTAACCATTTTATATGTTTATATGTAAATTTTCTATTGTTTTTGATATTCAATTAAATTATACTTAATATAGCAAAACTCAGTTTATCTAATTAAAGGAGAATTACTATGAACAAAAATTTAAAAGTCGGCGTATTCGGCGTTGGCAGAGGCTTGGATATTGCAAAGAATTTTAAGCTTTGTAACTGTGAAGTAGTAGCTATCTGTGACTTCCACAAAGAGCGCCTTGAAAAAGCTAAAGCTAAGTGCGACGCTTCTGTAGGCATATACGAAAACTTCGATGATTTTATCGAGCACGATATGGACATCTGTATTCTTGCTAACTTCTTCCACGAGCACGCCCCCTATGCAATCAAGTGTTTTGAAAAGGGAATTCACGTTTATTCTGAATGTATTTCTAACGGTACTATGGCTGAGGGCGTTGAGCTTGTTCGTGCTTTTGAGAAAACAGAAAACGTAGTTTACTTCCTTGCAGAAAACTACCCCCAGATGATTTTCAACCGCGAAATGCAGAGTGCTGTAGCAAGCGGTACATTAGGCAGAATCTTATACGCTGAAGGCGAATATAACCATCCCGGTTCAGCTGTGGACGTTGATTTTCTTAAAGAATACAACTACTATCCCGAACATTGGAGAAACTACCTCCCTGTTACTTACTACTTAACACATTCCTTAGGCCCGATTATGAAGGCAACAGGTGCTACACCCAAAGTTGTAACTTCTTTTGCAATTTACGATCCGCTTCCAAAGGACGTACCTACTGCTAAGCAGGTCGGCGATAATGCTGCAATTATGATGACACAGAATGACGATGGCTCCGTATTCAGATTTGTTGGCTGCAGCAAATTCGGTGGTCACCATAATGCATACAGAATTTGCGGTACTAAAGGTACTATTGAAAACATGCGCGGTATGGGCAACAAGATTATGCTCCGCTACAACGATTGGGAAATCCCTGAAGGCAAAGAAGAAATTAACTGCTATGACCCCAAGTGGAATGACAAAGACGAAGCGATGATTCCTGCATCAGGTCACGGCGGCAGCGACTATATGACAGCAAGATTATTCGTTGAATGTGTAAAAGAGAACAAGCAGCCCGAGCACCCCTTCAATATTTACGCTGCAACTGCAATGAGCTCCGTTGCAATTTTAGCTCATCGCTCTGTTCTTGAAGGCGGCAAACCCTATGAAATCCCCGACTTCAGAAAAGAAGAGGATAGAATCAAGTGGGAAAACGACCGCTTAACTCCTGTTCCAGGTACAGACGGTTCAAAACCCAATATCCCTTGCTGCTCAGTAGTTGACCACAAACCTACAGAAGAACAGATAAAAGGCTACAAAGAGCTTTTAGGAATTGAATAAACTAAAAAAGGCAGCTTTTAAAGTTGCCTTTTTCTTTTTCGGGTGTTATAATTTTTATATCACCTAAGTTTCGAAAGGAAATTATTATGAAAATCGGTATTGAATTTTGCTATGACCTTGAAAATTCTGAAGTAAACAAAGAAATCTTTATGAAATTTAAAGCAACAGGCTTTGATGCCATCGATTTCAATACCTGTGACAATGAAACAGATTTTTATAAGCTTGAAGGCGAAAAATTTACGGAGCTTTTAAACAAGGTAAAAACCGAAATAAACGAAGCGGGACTGTTCGTTTCTCAGGTTCACGGTCCCTGGATGTGCCCTCCCGTGTGTGATTACAGTGAGGAAAGCCGCATAAAAAGAATGGCGGAAATGAAAAAATCGATTGAATTAACAAGTTTCCTGGGCTCGAAATATTTCGTAATACACCCGCTTATGCCTTTTGGCTGTGACAAGGTACCTATAGAAACAGAAAAGGATGCTTTTGAAATTAATAAGGCTTTTTTCAAGAAGCTTACTGCATTTGCCGAGAGCAAAAACGTGATTATCGCTTTCGAAAATATGCCCTTCACTACCCTTCCTATGTCCCCTCCCCATAAAATTTTAGAATTTATAAAGGCTATTGATTCCGATTATTTTAAAATGTGCCTGGATACAGGCCACGCTAACTGCGTAATGGAAGGTGATATTTACAGCAATGTAAAAGCTATGGGAAACGAGCTTAAAGTTTTGCACGTGCATGATAATGACGGCAAGGGCGATTTCCATAAATTCCCCTATGACGGTAATTTCAATTGGCAGGAATTTATGAAGGCTTTAAAGGAAATAAATTATGAAGGTGTATTCTCCCTTGAAACAAAACCCAAAAGTGCTTTTGGCACAAAGGAATATAACGAGGAATTAACAAAGCTTTACAATATAGCAAAAAAGCTTACAGAGTAAAAGAAAACCTGACGAAATTAAACTCGTCAGGTTTTTTATTACATTACACTATGTTTGCGGCGGTTTATAATATCATCCTGCAGCTCTTTACTTAAATACATAAATCTTGCAGAATATCCGCCCACTCTAACTATTAAATTTGGGTATTCTTCGGGATTTTTCTGAGCCTTTATTAAAGTCTCAACGTCGCAAACGTTGCCCTGAAAAATCTGTCCGCCACCTGAGAAGAAACCTGAAATCAATGAAGCAATAACCTCTTCACTTGCAAAGGCTGCATCCAGATCCCACATTGTGGAGGCACCGCCTGTAAAACAATCGAAAGGAAGCTTATTGCAGGAATTCATTGCGGCAGTAATGCCTTTAGTCATAGCAGAGCTTTGAGGAGTAAGGGACTGCGCCACGGGTACGCCTGCTTTTCTGCCGTCGGGAGTAGCCGCCAGCTTACCGCCAACTACGGGCGCCCATACAAATGAGAGAATAACGGGCTTACTAACACCGCCGAAACGGTTTTTATAGGAAGCAAAAATATCGCTTATATCCTTTGTAAGCCTTGCGCACATTGAATCAGCTTCATCGTTTTCCATTCCGTATTTGGGAATTTTCTTAAGCTTATTATGAAGTTCTTCGTATCCTTCAAAATCTGCTTCCAAAGCTTTTAAAAGCTCCTCTTTACTGCAAATTTTCTCATCGAATAAGGCTTTCTTAATGGCAAAAAGTGAATCCGCAGTATTGGGAAGACCAATGGGAGAAGCACCGTAATCGTGGTATTTAATGCCGCCGTCGTGCATATTTCTGCCTTTTTCCATACAGTTATCAAGCATTGAACAAAGAAGGTAGGAGGGGCGGTTTTCGGCTGACAGTAAACTGAGCCTCTCAACATATTCAAAGGAGAGGTTAAAAATTTCCTTAGCTTTCTCTAAAAAGTAAGCATAGAAGCTCTCGAAATCATCAAAATCAAAAATACTTTCAGATTTATAATGCTCTAAATCAACGTGATTTAAAATATCTCTGCCGCCGCTTAAAGTGAACTCTAAAATTTTAGGCACGTTAAAGAAGCCTGCAAATAAAAAGTCACTGCTTTTTCCTTGAATGCCCACTTCCATACATCCACCGCAGTAGTAATCCGCCGCATCCTCATAAGATACCCCTCGATTAATAAGGGCATTCATAATGCTTTCGTCATTTAAAATTTGTGCGCGGTTATTGCCTTCTTTTACGTATTTGGCAGCCAGCATCAAAAAGTCCTCGGGCACGTCTTTAGGGATTCTTACATAAAGATAAGGATGCGTGATATCGTACTTCATAAACGCCTTTATCATTATATAAGAAAGGGGATTCACAGCCGAAGTGCCGTCCTTATGGCAGCCACCAAGCACTACGCTTTCGCCGTGACCGTCACTTTTATGCACACGCTCGTCTATTCTTAAAAATAACTCCTCGCAAAGCTCCTCTGCTTCTTCTAAAGTTATTTTATTTTCCTTCAGGTCTTTCTCTAAATATGGCCAAAGGTAATAATCAAGTCTTCCGGGGCTGTTGCCGCCGGGCGGGTCCTCTTTCATTACAACAATATGCTGGAAAAAGTACGCCTGCAAAGCTTCTCTGAAATTTCTTGCAGGATATTTAGGTACCTGCTTGCAAATTTCAAGTTCCTGAGTTTTGCCCATTTCGGCTAATACTTTAATATGCTTTTCGTTCCATTCATCCATAGAATCCAGCATAATTAATATTCCATTATAAAGCTGCAGAGCTTTTTCATCGGCTTTATTTTTCTCTTTATAATATAAGCATTCGTTTCTTATACCGCTTGTACCCATAGAAAGAATTTTATCCCAGCGCCATGTAATATGCCCGGGAGAGCCAGAAAGAGTCATATCGTATCTTTCAAGTTCTGCAAACTGAGGGTAAGTTTCGTGCATATACTTATAAGCCTCTGTTCGCCAGTCGAAATCCGGGTCTGTTTTTTCCACGTTTTTATCGTTTAAATGGTATGTTCTGCCGATAAGCCTATCGTAAGGTTTTATGTAAACCTCCTGATTCACCATAGCATAAGCATGGCTACGTGCAATTTTCTCCCATTTGGGAAGATTGCAGTATATTTCTAAAGAAGCTTTATATAAATCGCAATGATAAGTACTCTCAGGCTGATTTACACCTAAAAATCTTGAATCCTCATAAACTTTTTTCATATCCATAGGAATCACTCCTTCTGAAAATATTATACAGTTAAATTCTTAATTGTCAATTCAAACATTGAAATTGACTTTTTTGCATTTTATCTCGACAGAATATTTATCCTTCTTTAAGTACAATATAAATAAAAACGGGAGGTATTTATGGAAAGTTTAATTTATCTTTTTTCCGGTCTTATTTTGGGAGGGCTTATTGCCACCATTCTGTTTTCCTGCTTTCAGATTAATAAAATTAACGAATATGAAAGAGAAATTGAGAGATTCAAAAATTCAAACAATAATAAAAGCCTGTAAGCTTTTCTTACAGGCTTAATATATTATTTTTCCAAAAATTCTCTTATTGCGGCACCGCGGAAGTCATAACACTCGGTTTCGTAAGCGTGCATTGCAAGAGCCTTGCCTGTTTCCTTACAGAAAGCAACTATCTGACCTCTTGAACCAGTTTTACCGTGGGATTTAGCTTCACAGTGAAGCATACCTAAGTCGTTTTCGATAGCTGTGTTAACAAATTCTTCGGAAAGATAGCGTGTACCTTCGAAAACACCGCCGTTTAAGAAGATAATTCCTAATTTAAGCATATCCTGAGTACTGCAGTATAAGCAGTCGCCGCCAAGCTGATAACCCCAGGGACAAGCGCTCCATGCAACCTCAAAGAATTTAAGGGGGTTAAAAAGCTTGGGTTTTAAATAGTCAAGCATACTCTTGCCCGTTACCTTTGAAACAACACGGGAGAGCATATAATAAACGTCGTCTGTATACTTATAATAAGTACCGGGCTCATATTCAATTTTAAGGCGCATTACGATACTTAAATAGTCATCGGTATTTATATTGCTTGTATCGTCGCCGTAAATATTAAGGTAATCCGCCGCTACACCTGTTTTATGTGCAAGAGCCTGCTTGATAGTTACCTCGTCCCACTTTTTATCGTAATCGTAGTTAATATAATCTCTTAAATAATCCATAATTTTATCATCAAGAGAAATTTTGCCTTCGTCGCATAAAAGACCTATAGCCGCCATGGTAAACATTTTAGAAACAGAATAACTGTTATTGCAAGCGTTAGCCGGCTGATGCTCGTATCTGTACACTTCACCGTTATCATAAAGAGCTATATCATAGAGGTTAAATTTCATTTCCTCCGCCATTTCTTTACATTTCTTACTGAATTCGAGATTTTCTGAAACTTTCATTTTAATTCTCCTCTCACTTGATAAATAAATTTTACCCCTATAAAAGATTTCTGTCAACGAGTTATTTTAAATTTAAATGGCTATAGAAATTTCACTTTCGTTATGCTAAAATATAATCAGAAAACAAAAGGAGATTAATTCAGATTATGGAGAATTCATATATCTTTGAAAGAACAGACCACACTCTGCTTTCCACAAAAGCTACCAAAGAGGAAATTTTAAAGCTTTGCTCTGAAGCTGTAAAATTCAATACCGCATCTGTTTGCATACCCCCTTCATATATTAAGTTTGCAAGGGAAAACTATCCCACACTCTGCCTTTGCACCGTAATCGGTTTCCCTAACGGCTATAATTCCACAGCGGTCAAGGTTTTTGAAACCAAAGAAGCCGTAAAAGACGGCGCCGACGAAATTGATATGGTTATAAATCTCGGTATGGTTAAAAACAAGGAATGGGATAATATTTTAAATGAGATAAACGAAATCAAAAAGGCATGCAGCGGTAAACTTTTAAAGGTTATTATCGAAACCTGCGATTTAACTGAGGAAGAAAAAATAAAGATGTGCGAAATTGTTTCCGCTTCCGACGCCGAATTTATTAAGACCTCTACAGGCTTCTCAAAGGGAGGCGCCACAAAAGAGGATATTATATTAATGCGTAAATATTGCCGCGAAACCTTAAAGATTAAAGCGGCGGGCGGTATTTCTACCCGTGAGGATGCCGAAACATTTTTAAACTGCGCAGCAGACAGACTCGGCAGCAGCAGAATTATAAAAATTCTTACTTAACGTAACATTTTGCCATATTTTTCCGTATATATAGTAGAAAGGACGTGAATTTATGAGCAAAAAAGTAAGTATTAAATGGATTTTTATCACTATTCTGATTCTTTTAACTGTTCTCTCTCCTCTTTTATTTATTAAAGGGAACAAATACCCTATCAAAGAAATTAAAGTAAACTCAACCGAATCCACAACCCTCGATATTGCCTATATAAAGAAGTGGAACGAAAAGGAAATTTACGAGCAGTTTTCTTTCTATAAAGATTATACTTCCACTTCTCAAGCAATCGGTACTGATGATATCGGCAAATATATTGAAGAAACCAAGCTGCAAGGCTACGATGAATATAACCCTAAAACAAGCCACAGTACCTTCGCTGAAGTTTATGAAATTAAAAATATAAACAAAGAATGTGCTGTTGCCTTAAAATTCCCGGGCTTCAATGATTTTTACGTTTACGTTAATCACATGTATCGCCCTGAAAATTTAGGTCAGTTTATAAACGACCTAAATTTAATGGAAAACATCAGCTTCGGAACAATATATCACGATTACTTTGAAGGCAACAATAACCGCTCCTTTGAATTTTACGGAATTACAAAAGAAGACGTGTGGAATTACCTTTTTAAGGATAATTTAGATGCAAAGAACGTTCACAGTGATATAAACTGGTACGTACCCATAATGAGCATAAGCACAAACGTAGAAATTTTAGGCTTTAAAAATATAAGTTTAGCCGTTACCGAGAACGGCTACCTTACCACCAATATTTTAGCTACAGGCAAAGCCTTTTATATTGGTGAAGAAAAGGTAAATTCCTTTATGGAATTTGTTAAAAACGAGCTTGAAGGCGTAGAAATAGTTTATATTTATGAAGAAGCTGAGAGTGAGCCTGAAAATGACAATACTGTGAGTCAGATAATATCTTACGACGTTGAAACAGGTAAAGAAACTGTTATCGACCTTGAAATTACCGATTCAAGCGAAACTGAAGCTTCCACCGAAAGCTACAGTCCTCCTTATATACCCGAAGAATAATCTAGCAAAACAAAAGCCGCAAGGAAGAGTTTTAACCACTTCCCTGCGGCATTTATTTTAAGTTTTTTTATTTGAGTAAATCTAAAACCTTGGAATTTTCTCTTGCAAATACGGGGATAACATCAATATCAGCTTTAGTTTTTACGTATGCTCCGCCTTCATATTTAATGCCTGTAGCAATTTCTACCCAGGTTTCGCCTGCAGGAAGATATACTTTCCTCTCAGTTACGCCTGCTTCAAATACGGGAGCTACAAGTAAATCGCCACCCAGCATATATTCATCCTCTATATCCCAAGCCTTCTTATCATTTTCAAACTCATAGAAAAGAGTACGCATCATAGGTGAGCCGTTTAAAGAGGCTTCTTCGGAAATTTCCTTAATATAGGGCTTTAACTTATAACGGATATCAATAAATTTACGAAGTACCTTTTCCACATTTTCGCCGTAAGACCATACTTCGTTATCGGCACCGCTGCCTGCGCAGGGCTTACCGTCGGAAGATACTAAGGGCTTCTTTGTGTGAGGGTCACGGTCACCGTGAAGTCTCATAACAGGAGAGAAAGCACCGAAGGCAAACCAACGCATTAAAAGCTCCTTGAACTCATCTGTTTCAATATTACCGCCCATAAAACCGCCAATATCTGCATTCCACCAGGGAATACCTGCAAGACCTATATTAAGACCAGCCTTAACCTGACGCTTAAAGGTTCTGAAAGTAGAGCGTACGTCGCCTGACCATGCAAGTGCACCGTACTTCTGTGAGCCTGCCCACGCGCAGCGAACAAGGCTTATTACGTCGCTTCTGCCTACCTTATGCATACCTTCGTAGAACATCTTTACGTATTCCATGGGGAAAGCATTGGCAACCTCTAAGCCGTCACCCTTATAGTAGCGGTAGTTTTCGTGGTTGGGAGCGCCGTACTCAGGCTCTGCAACGTCAAGCCAGAACTGAGAAACACCCTTTGTAAGGTAATTATTCTTAATTATATCGAAAACGTATTCTCTTGTTTCAGGGTTAGTCATATCCGCAAACTCAGCAGGGCTTACGCAGTCCATCTGGTAGCTTAAGCCGCTCTTTGTTCTGATAAGCAGGTCATTATCCCTCATATAAGGCATATTTTCGCTATCCTTATCAACTGTAGGCCATACTGAAACCACAAGCTTAATGCCCATGCTTTCAAGCTCTTTTACCATTGCTTCGGGATCAGGCCAGAATTCGGGGTCAAACTTCCATTCACCCATTTTAGTCCAATGGAAGAAGTCAACAACAATTATATCAACGGGAATTTTTCTCTCGTAGTAGCCTCTTGCTATATTTAAAAGTTCCTCCTGAGTCTGGTAGCGAAGCTTACACTGCCAGAAGCCCATAGCATACTCGGGCATTTCGGGAGCGCGGCCTGTTACTGCGGTGTAATTTTTCTCAATTTCCTTTAAGCTATCGCCTGCAGTAATATAATAATCAAGCTGCTTTGTGGATTCAAACACCCACTCTGTGTGGTTTGTGGCGAAAGTTGCTTTACCAATACCGGGGTTATTCATATAGAAGCCGTAGCCTTTATTAGATACGTAGAAAGGTACGCTTGCCTGTGTATTTAGCTGCTTTAAATCAAGCACACTGCCCTTTAAATTTAAATTATCCTGCTGATACTGACCCATACCGAAAATCTTCTCGTTATCGTCGGCAGCAAACTGAAGTGTAACCTTAAAGTTATCGCCGCCTACGGGTCTGTATGTACGGGCAGCCTGATACATATTGATAAAAAGATCCATATCCTTACCGAAGTCGGCGCCATAGTTCATGGTTCTGTAGTATTCGGTAAGTAAAACTTCGTCCTTTTCATTTAAGAATCTGATTCTGCCAAAGTTTGTAAGCTCAGCTCTTATTTTACCGTTCTTAATAGCTGCGCCTTCCTCAGTTAAATATGCTTCAGCATTATTTTCAACTTCTTCTGAAAGTGCCCAATTTTCCTCTGTGAACTTCTTATTTTCTGTAGTACGTACTCTTAAAGCATCCTTACCCCAGCCTTCAATTCTTATAATCTCGTGACCGCGGCGGAAATTAAGAACGCCTTTTTCAAGTGTAAAATATTTACTCATTAATTTTACCGTCCTTTATTTGAGTTAATTTAATAATAAAGTAATTTATTGTTATTTTCAAGCTATAATTAGTAAATATTACGGACAAAAATTGGCATAAAAAAGAGATAGCATTAAATAGGCGGTGTCCATAAGACAGTTAACAGTCACAACAGTTTAGTCTGTTGTGACTGTTCCTGTATATTTTGCTTCGGTATGATAACATGTAGTCAAAAAATAGATATATTTTCCCCCTTGACTCTCCCCTTAACTGTAATGATATAATCAAACTGCGAAAGCGAAATAGCGCTGTTTCGCAGAGCAAATTCTTAAGAAAGGTATTATGATATGTACAAGATTGGTGAATTATCACGGCTTTGCCGCATACCTGTCAAAACTCTGAGGTACTATGACAGTGAAGGCCTGCTTGCTCCAGACGAGATTGACCGTTTTACAGGATATCGCTACTATTCTGCCGCAAGGCTTGCCGATTGCAATCGCATTATCTCACTCAAGGAACTGGGCTTTTCACTTAAAGAAATAAAAAAGCACCTGGATGCAAACAAAGATGAGGATATCCTGGCATTGGTAGAAGCCAAGTGTGCAGAGCTTGCAGAAAAATCAAAGGAAATTTCATTACAGCTGAAGAAATTGAATCGCATCAAGAAATCATTATCTGAAGGAGAGAGTACTATGTTACATATGGCTATCAGAAGCGGTGACACCATCCGTGTCGCCTTTCAAAGAAAGATTTATGCAGCAAAAGCTGACGCGGAGGCAATGGTTGAGCAAATGAAAACGACCCTGCCCAAGCAACTGCTTGGTAAGCGTACCGTGATTGTAAATTATGAAATCGAATATCGTGAAAGCAACTTTGACCTTGCTGCTTGTGTGGAAATCACAGGCAAAGTTCCAAATTCCCTTGGATATGAGGAAAAGACACTTGCTTTTTCGGGCGAGCTTGCAACCTTGGCTTGCAATCGGGATCAACTTGACGATGGATATCACGCCATGCTGTCCCAAATCCACGAAATAGATTACCAAATTATCGGGGCATCTTATGAAATCTATTATGAGGATGGAACGGTAGAAATCAAAACACCTGTATGCAAAAAGGTGAGATGTATAGATACACCGACAGAAAAGCAAGCATTTGAGAATGATGAAGCCGCTGTTGGCAAGTGGGAAATTAGGGACATTGTTCCAAGCAAAGAGCAATTTGTTTATGGCCATTCAAAATGTCCCGACGCACAAAGTTCTGTCTGGAGTGAACTGTATTTTCCTGAAGGCGGTGAGCCTTACTGGTTTCTTAAGGGGTGGACAAAGGGATTTTTATATCTAATAGCAACAATTCCAGAGCCGCATATTGTAGCAAATCCTTACTCAATTGAATACTTGAATGGGCGGACAATTATGTTTATAGAAATATCTCGTCGATATGCAGACGGAAGTAGAGATGCCATTCCGCAGTTGATGGTGTTTGAAAAGGTGTCAAATCAATCTTTCTTGGCGAAAGATATTCAAATCCCAGCTAATTGAATATCCGAATGGGAATACAATCATGTTTGTAGAAAAATCGGTAATAAAAGAATTCAAGTGGGTGCAATAATATAGATGGGGGTACATATGCCGATTCAGTGAATCAATATAAAGCGAAATGAGGTACTTGTTAAAAAATAGAGAATTTCCTTATGGATAGCCTAATTCAAAAAGTTGTTTGAATACCCAAAGAGGGTGAAGAATTAACGGAATTATCAAACTTATATTATAAGCAGAGTTAAGAAAATTCCAATTTGTCGGTCAAGCACAAGGGCGCACTTCTATACATTGCATTCCGCCATGTCGTGCGAACAACGATAAAAGCCAAGCTGCAAAATGCAGCTTGGCTTTAACTGTTTTACGAATCCCGCCCCAAAGCTATCCCTTTTTCATTATTTTATACACTGAATTCTGTTCTGCTTATTACATGGTTCTGGTATTCTAAATCAAGCTCGCAGAAATATCCGCTCCAGCCCCACACTCTTACAACCAAGTTGGGGTAATTTTCGGGGTGTTTCTGTGCATCTAAAAGTCTTTCGCGGTTAATTGAATTTATCTGAAGCTGATGACCGCCAAGCATAACGAAGGCCTTAACTAAAGAAGCAACCTTCTTTTCACCATCTTCGTTTCTGAAAACTGTATCGTGAACTTCCATAGTAAGAGGTCCGCCGTTAATAATTTTCTTCATATCGAACTTAGTGAAGGACTGAATAACGGATAAAGGACCGTTAAGTTTTGTTGTAATAGCAGGTGAAAAACTGCTGCCGTAAGCTTCCCCTGCCTTCTTGCCATCGGCAGTAGCAGGGCATTTCCTTGCGCTCCAGATATATTCCATAGCGCTGCCCGTACCTGCGCGCCAGAAACCGCCGTAGCCGTTATCTCTGCCGTTCATTTCATTTGAGAAGCTTTCCATTATCATAGAGCCTAAAGAATCTACGTAGTCGTCGTTATTACCCATTTTAGGGCAGGCAAGAAGCTTATTTCTGAGTTCCTCACAGTTTTCAAAATTACTTTCAAGAGCATTTAAAAGTTCATCTTTAGCTACACTCTTCTCTTCATATACGAGCTTTTTAATAGCCGCAAGAGCATCGGCACCGTTTGCAATACCTGCGCCGTGGCAGCCAAAGCAATTATATTTAGCGCCAAACTCACTTAAATCAAGACCCTTTTCAATACATCCGTCTACAAATATTGAAAGCATAGGTGCAGGATGAACTCTGTTTAACCATTTTGTTTTATGGGAATCAATTATTCTGTTTACTTCATTTCTGATTTCGCAATCCACAAATTCCATTAATTTTTCAAAGCTTTCTGATTCCGATAAATGAGCGTGAACTGCATTATTTACTATAAGCGGGAAATTGAAAGTATCGAGATTCGGTACGTCCATTGAGCAATTGGGAATAATATATTCCCAGCAGGCGGCAACGGTGTAATTTACTGCATCTTCTTTTTTGTAACCAAGGGCAGTTAAACCGGGCACAACGATATCATCGTTACAGTACTGTGGGAAACCAAGCCCCTTTTTAGTAAGCTTTGTGGCATATTCATAGAGCCAATCGGGGGTATTTTTACTTACTCTTAAATTAATTTTGGGGTCAATTAAAGTAAGCTCCAGTGAAGCCTCCATAACAAGTTTGCTAAGCTCGTTGAAAACACTGTTGCCATCTAAATCAAAGCCGCCCAAAACCATACTCTGGCCGTTATCACCCTGCTGAACGCCGTGATAAATATCGGTATCGAGATTAAGAGAAATAAAGTAAAGCTCAATTATGTCTAAAAGTTCCTCGTCGCTGATTCCCTTTTCCTTATCCATTTTATAGTAATCATACATATACTGATCAAAACGGCCTAAGGTTGTGTGGCTGTGAGCCATAATACGCATCATATAAAGTATAATTTTCTGGAAAAGACAGGCTTCATAAAGGGAGGTAGCCTTATTGTGAGGAACCTGTAAAAGAGCCTGATAGAGCTTTTCATTGCCTGTTTCTTTTGCGTAGTCTCTGTATTTTTCGCAAAATTCAAGTGCAATCTCAAGCATACTTATTACGGTATTATAGTAATTAACCTGATTTTCACTGAGATTTCCGTTTAATTTTTCCTTACAGAAAGCGATTATACTATCGAAACCCTTTTCAATAGCGCCTTTGAAATTAACAGTAATATTGCCTGTGGAATCGGTACGGCTCTTTCTGCCATCCTTGCACTCGTATTTAGGTAAATTCTTAATTGTTCGGTTAAAGCCGAAAATATCCCCATCATAAATAAGAGTGCCTTCGTTTTTAAGCATCTCACGGAGTCTGATTACCTGAGTTTCATACTCGCTTTTATTTTCAACAAGCTCTGTGATATCTATTATTCTGCCGCTTCTTTTCTCTCTGAAACTTCTTTCAAGAAGAAAATCATACATCTTTTTTACGTTTTCTCTCATAATACTTTTACCTCTATTTTGTATTTATTAAATATTTCTTTATGGGGGTTTGGCTCTATATTACCGTCAAATTCCGGTTTATATTCTTCGCCTATTAATTTATATTTACCGCCTGCCATTTTATTGTAAGGCAGAATTTCCACCTTATTTACACCCTGCTCACTCATAAATTTTGCAGTAGCTTCAATATTTTCCTCGGTATCGTTAACCGTGGGGATCAAAGGAATTCTGGTAATAAACTCTATACCGCTTGAAGCTAAATATTTATAATTTTTAAGAATATTTTCATTACTGCCGCCTACGTAATATCTGTGCTTGTTATCGTCCATCAACTTTAAATCATAAAGCACGAAGTCGCATTCTTCCAAAACTTTTTTGAATATTTCACTTCCTGTGTAGCCCGTAGTTTGCAGTGCTCTGTTTGTTTTGCCTTTCAGAAGTTTTAAACATTCAAGAAGGAATTCCCATTGACTTAAAGGTTCACCGCCCGAAAAGGTAACCCCGCCCCCCGAGGCATTTAGAATTGCTATATTTTTTTCAATTATTTTTATTAATTCAGTGGGAGTTTTATCCTCGCCGCATATTCTTACCAAATTTCTTGGGCATACAGCAACACTTTCCTTTACAAGTGACGGTTTACCCGTAATCTCCTCGCCCTTTTTAAGGCACAAGCCGCAACCGAGACAGCCGTTAGGAGACCTTACCACCATAGTTTCGAAGCTCTGCCCCTCCGGGTTATGGCACCACATACATTTTAAGGGACAACCCTTGAGGAATACAGTCTCCCTTATGCCGGGACCGTCGAAGGTGGAAAACTCCTCAACGGAGAAAATTTTACCTTTAATATCACTCATAACGCCGCCTCCTTAATACACTTTTCTTCTTAACTTAATTATAACAAAATTATGCTTGCATCTTACAGAAATTTATTATAATATAGTAGCAAGAAATTATCTTTTTAGGAGCTATAATGAACAGTATTTTCCACCAGCCGCATAATTCCAAAAGCAACTACAATTTTAATTCCACCGTATATAATGAGACCTACTGGGCGCCCCATTTTCACAGAGGCTTAGAGCTTATTTACGTTATGAAGGGCACTTTATCACTTACGGTACAGCAGATGAAAAAGGAGCTGACAGAAGGCGATTTTTCTCTGGTTCTTTCAAACCAGATTCATTCCTTCAGAAGCAGTAAAGAAAGTAAAACTCTGGTGGTAGTGTTTTCCGAAGATTTTGTACCTAAATTTACTTCCCTCACAAAGGGCAAGCAAGCAAAAGAGATAAGCTTCAGAGTAAACAGCACAGTGGCAAATTTAGTGAAAGAATACTTAACCAAGGAAGAAACCGGTATTTTAATGAAAAAATCCTGCTTTTACGCTGTTTGCAGCGAGTTTCTCTCCCAAATGGAACTTGAAGACAGACGCGATAAAAGCGACTTCGTTATGGGCGAGCTTTTGGACTACATAGCCGAGCACTATACCGAAAACTTAAGCCTTAAGCTCCTTGCAGAAAAATACGGCTACGAATACCATTATCTTTCTAGGCTTTTAAGCAAAAACTATAACATTAATTTTAAAGAGCTTTTAAACAGCTACCGCACCGAAAAGGCATTGGAGCTTTTGCAGGAAACCGATATGAGCATTACGGAGGTAGCTTTAAAAAGCGGCTTCCAGAGCATAAGAAACTTCAACCTGATTTTCAAAGAAAACACGGGAGTTTCCCCAAATGAATACAGATAACAAAAAGACCTCAAACCGATTTCTCGATTAAAGCTGTAAGATAAAGGTAGACACATGGAAAACACCATGTTGTCTACCTTTTCTTTATGCTAAAATATAGACATAGGAGGTGAAATAATGAGAAAGGGACAAAAGAAGCGGCAA
>SVPY01000028.1 GCA_015065615.1 Oscillospiraceae bacterium
AGCCGCAGAGGCGTCGCTGCTGTAGTGGGGATAAATATCCAAAGCATAGTCGATATTATTATTTAACGCGCAGTTTACAAGATTTGTGGTCATCTCATAATCATAAGGGCCTGAGGAATCCTTGGGGCAGATGCTTACCATCTTCTCTGTACAGGTAAGGCCAACGCCAACACAGCCCATATCAACAGCCAGCATTTCGTCAGCTTCAGGAAGACCTGCACTGCCGCCGTGACCAACTTCCTCGTATACCGTAATAAAGGCATAGAGCTTGCGGTTAGGCTTGATTTCGCCCTCTTTAATTTTTCTTGCAGTTTCAAGCAAAATAGCAACTGAAAGCTTATCGTCAAGGAAACGGCTCTTTATATAGCCTGATTCTGTAATTTCGAATCTGGGGTCAAAGCATACGAAGTCGCCAACGTCAATACCCAGAGCCAGAGTATCTGCCTTGGTTTTAACGTCCTCGTCCAATACTACTTCGGTAGTATTGAAGTTTCTCTGTGTGCTGTCGTAATTATCGTTTACGTGTACTGATGCGTCAATAAGCTGCAGGCAGCCGTCAAAAACCTTTTCTGTTTTACGGCTATAGATACGGCAGTTTTCAGCTTCGCAGTTAGTTGCTCTTATGCCGCCTATCTGTGTTATTTTAAGTCTGCCGTTACTTTTAACTTCACTTACCATACCGCCTAAAGTATCGATATGAGCGCTTAAAATAAGAGGGGAGCCCTCGCCGCCAAGGTCTATAACTACACAGCCTTTTTTGGTGTACTCAGCTTCAAAGCCCAAGGCTTCAAACTGAGCCTTGGTGTAAGCGGCTGCCTCTTTAGTGAAGCCTGTGGGACTATCGATACCGATAATGTTTTTGAGCTGTTCTTTTAAATATTCCATAATATAAGCATTCCTTCATATTATAAATTTAACGGGTAAAAGATAAATTAATGTTACCACAAAAAAATATATTATTCAAGGCTTAATAGCTTTGCGGAATTATAATAATATATTGCTTCTTTTTCGCTTTCCGAAAGCTTTGAATTTTCAATAAGATTTCGCTCCTTTTCGGGAGTGCTCCATGGAAAATCCGTGGCGAATAAAATTTTATCGCTGCCGTGAAGCTTAATTAATTCGTAAAGCTCATTCTCATTTAAAAAGTAGGAGGCAAAAGCAGTATCGAACCATACGTTTTTCTTACCGCAAAGATATTTCTTGGCTTCCTCAAACCTGCGCATACCGCCCATGTGAGCGGCGATAATTTTTAAATCGGGGAAAGCGTCGGCTATTTTGCCGAGCTTTTCGGGAGGGCAGTGCTCAAGAGTGGGGGAGTAGGGGTCGAAACCCGTGTGGAATACGGTAATTAAATCAAGCTTTTGGCAAACAGAGTAGATTTCCTCCATTTTACTTTCATCCACAATAAAGCCCTGATAGTCGGGGTGGAGCTTAACTCCTTTTAAGCCGCGCTCCTTTATTTTGCAGAGCATCTCTATTCTCTCGGGGGAATCGGGGTGTACGCTGCCGAAAGCTTCAAAACCCTTTTCCTTCAGTTCAAAAGCAAAATTATTTACGGAATTTTCCTGATGAACGTTTGTGGCTATATTTAAAAAAAGGCAGGAATCTACCTTTTGCTCTTTCATTTTAACCTGAGTATCGCTTAAAGTGCCGTCGCTGAAATATTCGCTGTTACATACAAGGGAGAGCTTGGGTAAGACCTTATCTTTCAGCTTATCGGGAAATATATGTACGTGGGAATCAAAAATCTTCATAATATACACCTGAGTAATTATAAACAGTATAAAAAATTAAAAGGAGACTTTCCAAAGAAAATCTCCTTATATTGCATATTAGTCGCTGGAATAGGGGAGTAATGCGAGGTGACGAGCACGCTTGATAGCGATTGTCAAACCGCGCTGATGAGCAGCACATGTACCTGTGATACGTCTGGGGAGGATCTTGCCTCTCTCAGAAATAAAACGGCGGAGCTTAGCTACATCTTTGTAATCAATAAAGTCAGCTTTATCTACGCAGAAGCTGCAAACTTTTCTGCGAGGTTTACGGCCTGCCTGACGGCGGTCGTTCTTTTCCGGTCTTTCAGCCATTGTTATTTCCTCCTTAAATATTTGTCAGAAGTCTCAGAACGGTAAATCGTCGTCGCTGAGGATCTCCTCGAAATCGGAGCTGCTACCGCTTGAGTAAGCAGGAGCGGGCTCGCTGTATGCAGCAGTTCTTGCTGCGGAATAGTCGTTGTTACCGTAAGAAGCTGTGTTGCCGCCGTTATCACGCTTTGAATCAGCGAAATTAACGTCGTCGGCTACAATTTCAAAAGCCTTGCGCTTTGCACCGTTATTGTCTGTGTAAGTTCTTGTCTGAATAGAACCGTGAACAGCCATCATCTGGCCCTTACGGAAGTACTTGCAGATAAAATCAGCAGTATTGCGCCAAGCAACGATATCGATGAAATCGACCTGACGTTCAGCACCGGATTTTACATAGGAACGGTCAACAGCCAGCGTGAAGCTTGTTACAGCTACATCGTTGGGAGTGTGTCTCAGTTCAGGGTCAGCTACAAGTCTGCCCATTACAACAGCTACATTTAACATAGTTAAGTTACACTCTCTTTCACTTTACAGTAGAATTATTCAGCGTCAGCTGTGATAGCAGATTCAACTGCGATAGCCTCAACGTCAACTGTCTTCTGAGCAGCCTTCTTTGCGGGCTTGTTTAAGAATCTGGGATCCTTCTTAACGATGATGGAACGGAGAACGTTTTCTTCGATCTTATATCTTCTGTCGAGTTCAGCTGTGAAATCAGCAGCGCTCTTGAAGTTAATAAGAGTATAGAAAGCCTCTGTCTGCTTCTGGATGGGATATGCAAGTCTTCTCTTACCCCACTCGTCAACACTTTCAACTGTACCGTTTTCGCCGATGAGCTTCTTGTACTTTTCTACAACTGCTGTGTTGCCTTCTTCACCAACTTTTGCAGAAACAACAATAACTGTCTCATAGGAATTAATAACATTTGCCATTTGTATTGCACCTCCTTCTGGTCTTTTCGGCCCCGCGAAACCTTACCGCGGAGCAAGGATTTGTTTAATAATTTATGAAAGCCATAAATTAACAGATACATTATAGCACAAAAATAAGGAAAGTCAAGAAAAATTTAAAAAACTTTTCATAACTTTCCTTTATTGTTTTTTGATTTAAGTTACAGCAAAAGGGGCAAATAGCTTAATATCATATAGAGGATAAGGAATGCGAAAGTAACGTAAGTGTTTACACCGCCCTGTTCAATAACAAGGGTGTTGTAAGTTTCGTTATCCACGTCTTTTGCCTTAATGGATTTAATGGTGTTTACGCAGTGCTTCATATACATTCTGTTTGCTTTGAAACCGCAAAAAAGCATTACTATAAGCATACCTATACTTGCAAGTAAGGGACAAATAAGAGGCAGGTAATATTCGGGGTGCTCTTCAAGTACGCTGGAAAGAGCCATCATCTGCTCGTAGCTTACTTCCGTGGCAGCCGTCGGGTCTACGCCTATTGCCATAAATAATTCGTTTAAAACGGGAGCAGAAACAAAGAGAGAAAGAAGGTTCTGCGCAATATAAATAAGGAATATTAAGGCTGTTAAAACAATGCCCGCTTTATACTGCTTTCTGTAAAGGAACCAGGGGCCTGAGAACAAAAATGCGCTGAAATTAAATTTACTCTTACCGGTACTTTTAATTTTATTGAATACCGGGATATAATATCTTGTGTTCTGCTGAACAATTTTGCTTGCTTCGCCGAAAGTGATGTTTTCGTCAACTGTATCGGTGGGGTTTACTCCGCCGAGGGGGTCGAAGAAAATGGGGGGCATACCGTAATAAACACCGCCGCCGAAGGGAGGCATGGGGCCGTTTTGTTGGTTCTGATTTCCGTTCTGTTCGTTAAAATTATTTCCGTCACGGTTTACGTGAGTATCGGGCTGACCTGAAAGAGGCGCGCCGCAGCGTGAGCAGAAAAGCGAGCTGTGCGGGTTTAAAACGCCGCATTCAGGACATTCACGGTCTCTTATTTCATATTCGGTTCCCTTTGCGTGTGGTTCCTCTTTTTCGGGTTTGGGCGGATGCCAGCTTTCCTTTTTTTCGTGCAGCTCATCAAAAATACACTTACCGTTCTGATTGTAGCAATCTCTGTGGTAAGGTGCGCCGCATTCGGGGCATACAACTATATCGTCATCGGATTTAAAAGGCTCGCCGCAAACGGGACATTTTATTCCGGTATAATCGAGCATATAAAATTCTCCTGTAAATTTAAATATAAATTAAGTTATTTTATATTGTACTCCTAATTTTTAAAAATCGCAAACGTTTTGAAAATTATTTATAGATAATTTACATTTAAGCTTATAATTTTAACTAAATAGATAAAAATCGTCAGAATGCAACACTTTAAAGCCGATATTTTGTAATTTTTCTGTGAAACTCACTTGTTTACAAAAGCTTATAAATTTGGTATAATACTATACAATCAGCGTATTGTGCCCTGTTTTAATACGGGGAAGTTTTGAACGGATATATTCTTACTGCCTTTTAGGGCAATTAATTGAAAGAAGGATAATATATGTTACAGTTTGAAGAATTAAAAAAAGTTTTAAGTGAACAGGAAGCAGGCATCAAAGAGCTCGGCGACGCTTTAGGTCTTGAAAGACTCAGAGAAGAAATTGAAATGCTTGAGCACAAGGCGGCAGAGCCCGGCTTCTGGGATAATATGGAAAGCGCACAGAAAGTTCTGCAGAAAACAGCATCCTTAAAAGCTAAGGATGAGCAGTACTTAAACCTCGTCTCCAAGGCAGAGGATTGCCTCGCTTTAATCGAAATGGGCGACGAAGCTGAGGATTTATCCCTTTTACCCGATGCAGAGAACGAAATAAAAGAAATTACGGCTATTATTGAAAATATGAAGCTGGCAACTCTTTTAACAGGCGAATACGATAAGAAGAACGCAATTCTTACTTTCCACGCAGGTTCAGGTGGTACCGAGGCTCAGGACTGGGCAGAAATGCTTTTCAGAATGTACAACCGCTGGGGTGAGAGACACGGCTTTAAGGTTACTACTCTCGATTACCTCGACGGCGACGAAGCCGGCTTAAAGAGTGCTTCTATCCTTGTTGAAGGTGAAAATGCTTACGGCTATTTAAAGAGCGAAGCTGGCGTACACAGACTTGTGCGTGTATCTCCTTTCGACTCTGCAGGCAGACGCCACACCTCCTTCTCCTCTTTGGAGGTTATGCCCGAAATCGACGAGGACCTCTCCGTTGAAATCAATCCCGACGATATCAAGATGGAAGTATACAGAGCCAGTGGCGCAGGCGGTCAGAAGGTTAACAAAACATCCTCCGCTGTCCGTCTTATTCATATCCCCACAGGTATCGTAGTTGCATGCCAGGTAGAGAGAAGCCAGTATCAGAACCGTGATATGGCTATGAAAATGCTTATGTCCAAATTGGTTGAAATCAAAGAGCGTGAGCATCTTGAAAAAATTTCCGACATTAAGGGCGACCAGAAGGAGATCACCTGGGGCAGCCAGATCCGTTCCTATGTATTTATGCCCTACACCCTTGCCAAGGACCACAGAACGGGCTTTGAAAGCGGTAACATCAACGCTGTTATGGACGGTGAAATCGACGGATTCATTACAGCTTACTTAAAGGCATTAAGCCAGGGAACTCTCGGTAATAACGATTACGAGTAATTTTAGGATAGGTACGGTTAAATATTAGATGAAGGCTACAGTAAGAGCCATGCGCGAAAGCGACGCCGCCGCTTTCGACTATGAGTATACCCTTTCGGGGGAAATTAAAAGCGGCGAAACTTTTAAGACTCTTTACGCCCGCCAGCGTATGAAAAAGGTAAATGTATATGTTGCAGAGTTTGAATGTAAACTTTTGGGCTATATAGTTGTAAGCTACGAAACTACTTTAAAAGGCGAGATTATAGTTCATATCGAGGATATGTACGTTTTACCTCTTTTCAGAAAATGCGGTGTGGGTCAGTCACTTTTAAATTATGCCGAAAGAGAAATTGTAAGGCGCTACGATAAAGTGAATGCTTCAATAGGTATCGGCGCCGCTTACGGTGCAGCCCAGAGGCTCTTTATCAAAAACGGATATATGCCCGACGGTATGGGAGTTAGGTTCAACGGCAGAATATTGCAGGAAGGCGCTAACGCTACCAATGTAAGAAGCCTTTGCCTTAAATTTTCCAAAGAGCTTAAAACCCTTGACGACGTTAAAATATATTAAAAAATAAACGGATTGGTTCTGAATTTAGAGCCAATCCGTTTTTAACACTTTATTATTATATCACATTCACAAGAGCTTTGTAAATCCGCATTTTGAATAAATTTTAATGCTGTTTTTTGTGAATGTTGAAATATTTACATATACATAAATATATATTATAATATAATCAGAAATTAAGAAAGGGTGTGATATCGTATGGTAATAACAGAACAAACCGCAGGTGGCGTATGCATACGCAAAGCGTTGCGACGTCGATTTCGTCAGAAATCTGAAAACGAAACAATAGTATTTGTTTGCCGTGGGGTATCAACGCGCATAATCAAATAATTTCTCATTGATACCTCTCAGGGCGTAACAACTTTAACGGACAGAGACAAGTATCATTTAAAGCAGGTTTACGATTTGTTCCATTAAAACACGGAGGAATGTTATGAAAAGAAATAACATAGTGTTTATAATACTTACCATTGTTTTATCTGTTTGTGTTGTAGTAGTTTCTTCAGTTATAACATATAAACCAGAGCCGGAACCTAAAGAAATATCAATCCAATTAATAAGACAAGAAAACCCCAATATAATGGCTAGTTATAGCAAACCTCCGACATTTTCAACTTATATAGGTATGAGTACAGATTGTTTTGTCGGAACATTTGTTTCATATAAAGATTATGAAGAGGTTACCGAGTATGAATTTGCCGTAACGGAGAAAGTTTTCGGTGAATCTGAGGATAAAACCGTAAGAATAAGAATTCAAAATTACGGATATTCAACAGATGGTAACATAAAGCATACTACATTTACTGTTGGACATGAATATTTGTTACTTGTAAATAAAAATGAAACCTTGTTTCTTGAATATCCAAGATACAGTCTTATGGGATATATAGTTATGGATTTCAGCGACCTTAGTAAAGCTTACTATTACGAAGGTAAATTGAAAATTACAGAGGATGCAAATAAAACAGATGTCATAAACCACGTAAAAATTCTTGCTGAAGAGACAGGCATAAGTACTTCTGAAATTATAAAAATATTCCGTACCGAAAACGAAGAAACCGTTATAAAAAACTGCGACCTTATTTTGAAAATCAAGCCGCGTATGCTTTTAACTGATGGTGTATATATTAATTGTTCCTCGTATTTTTGTGAAGTAATAGATTGTTTAAAAGGCAATTACAGTACAAATCAGGATAATATGGTTATGATTCGAACATTTAAAGATGTCCTTGACAACGGTGAAGAACGTATAATTGCGCTTAGCAGTACTGATTCTGATATTTGTTACGACCAAGCTTCGCCTATCTGTATCTTTGATGCTGACGATGCCGAAATGGAATCGCAGATTAAAGAGTGGCTAAGTAAAAAGAACGTTCCTTAAAATTAAATACTGCAAATAAAAATTGCGTAGAGCTTAAACTGAGCTCTACGCTATCTTTATTTTTAATTATATTTTTTCTGCCCACATAGCAGCGGCTTCCACCCATTTTGCGATGGTTTCCTGTGAATATTTTTCGTTACCGCACTTTGTAATATCGTTACCAAGGGCAACGCCGTGAGGAGCATCGGGGTAAATATGAATTTCAAAAGTTTTGCCCGCTTTAGCCAATGCATCGCAAAGGCATAAGGAATGGCGGATATCCACCACCTGGTCGTTACTTGTGTGCATAATAAACATGGGGGATGTTTTCTCATCCACGTTCATTTCAATGCTTACTTCGTTCTTTTTCTCTTCTGTAGGATTATCCTCGCCAAGTAAATTATAGAAGGAACCTACGTGAGAAAACTCCTTAACACCGCTGATAACGGGGTAAATGAGCATTGAGCCTGCTGGTTTATTGTAGCCGTAGGGCATATCTATTTCATCGTAAACTTCCTTTTTGTGCCACATAGTAGCAATAGATCCTGAAAGGTGACCGCCTGCTGAGAAGCCAACGGTGAAAACCTTATCCTTATCAATGCCGTATTCCTCAGCGTTATCCTTAATATGCTTGATAGCTAAGGATGTTTCAATAAGCTGTGCGGGGTAAAATCTCTTGCCGCCAACGGAGTAATGAAGTACGAAAGCGCTGAAACCGTAGGGGAGAAAGGCAAGAGCAATAGGTTCGCCCTCGCGGTCGGAGCAAACTGCGCCGTAGCCGCCGCCGGGAATGACCAAAATAGCCTTTCTTACGTAGTCGCCTACTTTATCGGGAGCAATAACCTCCAAAAATATGTCGGGATCGTTTTCTCTCAAATAAACTCTTTTGTAAATCATATTTATTCTGTTTCCTTTCTTATTTTAATTATTTTGCTTTTTTCTGTAATCACTGGGAGATATACCCGTGATCTTTCTGAATATTCTTGAAAAATAGGCTGCATCGTCAAAACCTATTTTCTGTGCAATGGCGCTGATGGAGAGGGTTGTGGTGTTTAAGTACATGGAAGCCTTGCTTACCCTTAAGTCGTTAACGTACTGTATGGCGCTGGTACCCGTGACCTCTTTGAAAAGGTGGGAGAAGCGGGAGACGCTTAAATTACATAAATCGGAAAGAGTGTTAAGATTTATATCCTCGTTAAAGTGGCTGTCTATATACTGAAGGGCAGGAACAATGTCAACGGTAGCCGAATTTAAACTTTTGTAATTCTGCGGGTGGTCGGGGTTAACTGCATAATTTATAAGGCTGTATAAAAATGACCTTAAAAGATTTTCAGCCAAAGGGGTAAATTCGTTACCGTTTCTGTCATATTCATCGCACAGCATTGTAAAGAGCTTAACGCACAAAGAATCCGTGTTACTGAGCCTATTTAAAAAGAAGGGTATTATTTCGGGAAGCTTAGCTTCGTTTCCTTCAAAAAGCTCCTTGTTATCCTTAAAAACCGTGTAAACGGCGGGATGGCTTAAATTTATATTCATCATGTGGTAAACGGGATTGTTGCCCTCTTCGAATATCTCGGTGTTGTGGTATTCGTAAGGATTTATTATAACAAGGTCATCTTTTTCCGTTAAAAAGCAGTTGCTGCCGCAGTTGATTACCGCGCCGCCCTTTAAAAAGTACTTCACTTCCATTTCCTCGTGCCAGAAGGGAATGGGGAGAAGGGTGTTTGTAGGCAGCTGCTCCTTTTTGTATTCCAAGCGTATCGGGGAGCTGGTCTTTTTAGGCAGTTTCTGGTGCCTGCCTGAAAATGAGGGAGAATTTATAATGTCTATATTTTCTTTCACGTTTTCACCACCTTTATAACATATTTTGATTTTAGTACAATTTATCGGGAAAATCAAGGTATAAAGGTATATTTTAATGAAAATACAGCAGAATTATCCAAGAGCTTAGCAGATATGTTATTGTTTGCATCAAGACTTTTTAATATAATGTAATTAAAGAAACAGAATGAATACATTTAATATTAATGAGGTTAATTGTTTTAATGAACACAAAAGTTTTAAGATTCGGTATAGTAGGCTGCGGTGTAGCGGCAAATTTCCACGTGAAGGCTCTTGGTAATTTTGAGGATACTGAGCTTTACGGCGTTTACGATGCTTACAAAGCAGGCGCTGAAAGCTTTGCGCAGAAGTACGGAGTAAAAGTTTACGAAAGCTTTGAAGAAATGCTCTCCGACGAGAATATCGACGCCGTAACGATCTGCACTCCTTCAGGCCTTCACGCAGAGCAGGCAATTAAAGCAATAAGAGCCAATAAACACGTGCTTATTGAAAAGCCCCTTGCTACGGAAATAGAGGATGCCGAAAAAGTTTACGAGGAAGCAAAAAAATATAATAAAATCGTGGACGTGGTTGCACAGCTTCGCCTTTCAAAATCCGTAAGAAGAATCAAAAAAGCTCTCACGGAAGAGAGGCTGGGCAAAATAACTTTAGTGGAACTGCAGATGGTCTACTACCGCTCCGATGAATACTATAACAGCGCTCCGTGGCGCGGTACCTTTAAAATGGATGGCGGCGGAGCGATGATGAATCAGGGCATTCACGGTATGGATTTGCTTTTATACCTCTTCGGTCCTGCCGAAAATACTTTCGGCTTTGCAGAGACCGCTGTTAGAAAAATTGAAACAGAGGATACCGCCGCGGCAGTAATCAAATTTAAAAGCGGTGCTTTGTGCACAGTAAGTGCAACTACTTCGGTTTATCCCGGCTCACCCAGACGCCTTAGAATATGCGGTACCAAGGGAACCATAGTGCTTACTGAGGACAGTATCTCCGAGTGGTCCGTAATGGGTGAAGACCCCGATAAGTACGTAAGGGAGAGTCACTATACCTCTTTTGATAAGCCAGAGGCAATTCCCGAATCTGCCCACAACGGTGTTGTAAGGGACTTTGCGGATGCAATTCTGAAAAACAGAGAACCCGTATCAACAGCTAAAGACGGCTACAACGCGGTATCCCTTATCAAGAGCATATACAAAGCTTCAAAAGAAAAAAACATTCAAATCCCGGAATTTATTTAATATTGGTAAATGATATAAAATTAATTGCATTTGCCAAAATAAATGATATAATAAAATTAACAATTAAAAGGAGAAAAAATTTATGGAAAAACTTGCAATTTTAGGCGGTAAACCTGTTATGGAGGGCGTTAACGTTCCCGAAGAGCTTTTCAAGTGGCCTCTTTTCGAAAAAGTTGACGAGGATGCTGTTTTAGAAGTATTCCACGACAATACAATGTCCGGTAACCTCATAACACGTAAATTCGAGGAAGAATTCGCAGCCTGGCAGGGAAGAAAGTACGCTGTAGCTTGCTGTAACGGTACAATGAGCTTACAGACAGCTATGTGGGCTGTAGGTCTTAAAGCAGGCGACGAGATTATCTGCCCCACAAAGACATATTGGGCATCCTGCCTTTCCGCACAGAACTTAGGTGTTTCCGTTGTTTTTGCTAACGTTGATAAAAATACACTCTGCATCGATCCCGACGATTTAGAGAGATGCTTAAGCCCCTGGACAAAGGCTATTATGGTTGTTCACTACTACGGCCATCCCGCTGATATGGACAGAATCATGGCTTTCGCAAAGAAGCATAACTTAAAGGTTATTGAGGACGTTTCCCACGCTCAGGGCGGTATGTATAAGGGCAGAAAGCTTGGTACATTCGGTGATATCTCCGCTATGAGCTTAATGTCCATGAAGTCATTAGCTTGCGGTGAGCTTGGCGTAATGGTAACAGACGATAAAGCTTACTACGACAGATGCGTTGCTTACCTCCACTACGAGAGAAATAACGAAGATAATATCACAACAGAAGGTATGGAAGAATACTTCCACATGCCTCTTTCCGGTATGAAGGGCAGAGCTAATCAGCTTTGCACAGCTTATGCAAGAACTCAGCTTAAAACATACGATGCTAAAATAGCTGAAATCCAGAAAGCTATCAACTACTTCTGGGATTGCATGGAAGGTGTACCCGGTATTCAGGCACACAGAGTAGATAGATCCGAAGGCAGCACAATGGCAGGCTGGTACATTCCTCACTTTATTTACAATAAAGAAGAGCTTGGCGGTCTTGACATTCACGTATTTGCAGACGCTGTTAAGGCAGAAACAGGTTATTATCCCGGTCTTGGCGGTAACTTACCTTTACATATCCACCCCGTATTCCAGACACTGGACTTAATCGGTCTTGGCAAGCCCTCAAGAATCGCATTCGCTCACAGAGACGTTCGTGAGCTCGATAAGGCTTTAGCTCCCACAGAGGCTATTGAGTGCGCAGAAATTCCTTACTTCAGAAAATATATTCCTGAGGTTATCAAAATGTATGCTGACGGCTTCAGAAAGGTTGCAGAAAATTATCAGCAGCTCTTAGACGTTCAGAACGATGCTGAAGGTAAAGTAGAAGGCCAGTGGTACGGCAAGGTTAATAAAACAGATAAATAATTATTACGGTGAAAGGGTAGGGGATTTATTTCTCCTGCCCTTTTTGGTATAATTTATTAAAAATTCCCAGAAAGGGAGATAATAAAATGCTTAACGATTATTTATTCTCATTGGATGAAATAGAGAAAATTAAAAGCAGTAATAACGAAAAAATTAAGTACATTGTAGATTTAACATTAAAAAGAGCCGAATTATTTCTTGAATCAAAGGCTGTGCCCGGTGATTTTGGCAGAATCATAAAGGGTGAAACCGAAATTTTAGGTTTTGCTTATTATTTTACAGGTGATAAAAAATATTTTGAAAAAGCAAGGGAAACAATGCTTGCTTTCTGCGAGGCTGAGTTCTGGAACCCGGGTTTAGCCCACGGCGGTAGTTTTAAAAGCCGCAGCGAACAAATTTCTGCTCTTTCCACCGTGCTTATGGCTCAGGGCTATGCGCTTTTCGGCGATCTGTTAACCGAAGAGGAAAGAGTAAAGGTAATAAATTCCACCTACGAAAAAGGTATTTTACCTATCTTGGAGGAGTGGGTGCTTCACGATACCAGAATCCACTGCCTTGACACAATGGGTCATAACTTCTGGATAGCTATAGTTTCCAACGCCGCTATGGCTTTATCACTTATGAGCGACGTTATTACCGACGGTCTTAATCTTTTGGAAAAAGCCGCTAAGTGTACCGAGGCATGGTTTAAATACGAAGGAAACTTTATTAACTGCAAACCCGGAAACGACGATAACGGCGGTTACTGGGAGGGCGTAAGCTATTTCGATTATTCCGCTTACGAATACTGCCGCTTTGCAAGTATATACAGAAGAGCTTTTGGAAAACATCCCTTTAACGATGAAGCTATATTAAAGAGTTCTGTTAAATTTTTCTTTGATAATTATTATCCTTCAAGTGAAACGGACTACTGGGTAAACTTTGGCGATTGCGGCAGAATTGATACCCGTGAATTACCAACATTGCTTTTAAGATATGGCTTTGATATGCCTGAACTTCGTTGGTTTGTAAATCAGATAAAGGTCTTTAATGCAGGCTTTGTAAACCTCCTTTTGGTTTTAATAAATGAAGAAAATAAGGAAGCTAAGTATCCTGATTTTAATTCAGGATACTATAGCGATATAGGTCTTGCTTATTTCAGAGAAAGCTTCAAGGAAAATTCTACTCTGTTTGCAGTGAAATCAGGCGATACCTTTAACCATTGCCATGCAGATGCAGGTAACTTTATTCTTTTCAAAAACGGTAATCCCAATATTATCGATTCAGGTACACCCGGTACTTATTCACATCCTTGCTATCAGGGATATTTTGTTCAGAGTAAGGCTCATAACGTAGTTTTATTTAATGAGCAAGGTCAGGATTATAGGGATAACTACAAAAATCACGCTCATAACCGCGGCAGGATACCTTATTTTAAGGATGAAAACGGCTTCCGTTATGCTCTTGCCGATTGCACAGGTCCTATGAGCAGATGGTTCAGAAAACACCACCGCCATTTCCTGTGGATAGATAATTGTATTCTTATTTACGACGATATCGAATGTTACGAAAACGGCGTATGTAATTTCCTTCTTCATGAGGAAGTGTTAAATGAAAGCTCCTTTAAAATGCTTACTCCCTGCAGCTTTACTTTGAAAGAAGGCTACACAGAGCACCACCGTGAGCCTAACTGCAAGTATAAGTCCTATAATTTACATACTGATGAAGATGGTCACACTAAGTTTGTTTCTATGCTCTGCTTTGACGAAAATATTAAGCCCACATACGAAAAGTTTGAAACATATATAAAAGTAACTTATGGTGATAAAAAGTTCTTTATAAATCTTTTAAGTGACGGAAAAGTGATGCACAATAACTGCATTATCGCTCCTGAAAATTATGAGACCGATGCTATAATTTTAGCAGATAATAATGGTAAATCAGGTGTAGTTAACGGTTCTATAGTTCGTAAAGATAATGAAACGGTATTTGGCAGCTGGAATAGAATTTTCGGCTACGTAAATTAAGGAGGATTCAAAATGAAAGAAGTTTGTAAAAATAAAATTGATATACACGCTCACTCTATAATTACCGATTGCCTCGACCGTACCTTCGTGGGCTTTCACTCCCCTGAGGAGCTTATGGCAAAATACGATAAGTACGGCATTGAAAAAGGTTTCCTTTTACCTCTTACAAGCCCTGAACACCGCAATTTTATGATGACAACCGAAATGGAAAGAGATATTGCGGAAAAATACCCCGAGCGTTTCTACTTTGGTATCGGTCTTGACCCCAAGATGATTAAAAATAACCTTGAGTCCGATTTTACTTATCTTATAGAATTCTATAAGAGTAAGGGTGCCAAGGTTGTGGGTGAAGTTACCACAAATATTAATTTCGACGACCCTATGTATCTCAATATGCTCTCTCAGTGTGAAAAGTGCGATATCCCCGTAATTATCCACATTTCTCCTGCGGTGGGTTATACTTACGGCGTTGTGGATGAGGTTGGTCTTCCCAGAGTGGAAAAAATACTTCAAATGTTCCCCAAACTTAAATTATTCGGTCACTCTCAGGCATTCTGGGCACATATGGGCACAAACGTGGATGCAGAGATTATGAAGGGTTACCCTGAAGGTAAGGTTGAAAAAGGCAGACTTTGGGAACTTTTCAGTAAATACGAGAACCTCTACGGAGACCTCTCTGCAGGCAGCGGCTTTAATGCCCTTGCAAGAGATGAAGAAAACGGCCTTTTATTCCTCGAAACATTTAAGGATAGACTCTGTTTTGCCTGCGATTTTTGCGATTTAAGAGATTGGGGCAAACTCAGTGAATGGATAGACAGAAAATATTTAAACGGCGAACTCAGCGAAGAAGCTTACTTTAAAATCTGCCGTGAAAACGCTGTGAGAATTTTTAAACTTTAACCATAAACTAAAATCATTGAAACCTTTCATTTGTTTTGCTATAATTATGGCAAAGCGTATGGGAGGTTTTTTTATGGAATTGTGCAAAAATAAAATAGACGTACATATTCACACAATGGATATTGAACCTAAGTTTAAACATCTTGCTGAGGCACCTTCAGCAATAGATATAATTGAAAAATATAAAATAAACGGAATTGAAAAAGGTATACTGCAAACTTTAGTAAGTCCCGAAAGCCGTCGCTTTATTATCACAACGGAAAACACAAGGGAAATTGCAGAAAAATACCCTGAAAATTTCTATTTTGCAATTGGTCTTGATCCACGTATGATAAATAATAACGATAAAGCAGATTTTAGTAAGCTTTTGGAATTTTATAAAAGCAAAGGCGCCGTTGCAGTAGGCGAAATGACTGCCAACTTATATTTTGACGACCCTTTATACGATAATCTACTTTCTCAGTGTGCTGATTTTGATTTACCTGTTACCATTCATATTTCTCCGAAAGTAGGTTTAGCATACGGTATTGTGGACGAAGCCGGGCTTTACCGCCTTGAAAAGATGCTTAAAAAGTACCCGAAACTTAAAATTATAGGTCATAGCTGGGATTTCTGGAATTATATTTATAAGGATAGAGAAGTTAAAAAGAGCGAAGAGGGCAGACTTTTCGAGCTTTTCGGTAAATACGATAATCTTTATGCCGATTTCTCCGCAGGCAGCGGATTTACCGCCATAAGAAAGGATGAAATTAACGGTCTTAAATTCATTAATACTTTTAAAGATAGAGTGATGTTCGGCACTGATTGCCTGTTTGATAATGAAGGTTTCAATCCTCTGGCTTTATGGCTTGACGAAAACTATCTGAACGGTAATTTAAGTAAGGAACTTTACTTTAACTTCTGCCGTGAAAATGCAGTGAAAATTTTTAAACTCTGATCATAAGCTAAAATTTTAGAATGTTAAAAATAGCAGTAGTAACGGTTAAATGTGGAAATTGTACCGAATATAGTGGAAAATTTCCGCTTGTGAAATCACTGTAAATTAAGTATAATAAGCTTAGAACATAAAGTTCGGAAATTATGTTTAACCTATTGTTAATTTGAAAGGAAGTAAACAAAATGAAAAAAGTTAAAATTGGTGTTTTAGGTGCAGGCCGCGGAAAAACAATGATGTTGTACTGCCTCCATTCTCAGAATGCTGAGCTTGTAGCAGTATGTGATTTCTACGAGCCCTTCCTTGAGGATTTAAAGAAGTGGACTAAGAAAGAAAACGAAGAGATGGCAGCTGGTATTACCTACTACACAGACTTCGAAGAGTTCATTAAGCACGATATGGATGCCGTTGTACTTGCTAACTTTGCTAACGAGCACGCTCCTTACGCTGTTCGCTGCATGAAGGAAGGCAAGCACGTTATGAGTGAGGTTCTTGCATTCCAGAACGTTAAGGAAGCAGTTGACCTTATTGAAACAGTTGAAGAAACAGGTATGATTTACGCTTACGCTGAGAACTACTGCTATATGCCCGCACCCAGAGAGATGCGCCGCTTAAAGCTCGAAGGCAAGCTCGGTAAGATCGAATACGCTGAAGGCGAATATTTACATAACTGTGAGCCCATTTGGGATAGAATTACTTACGGTCTCCCTGAACACTGGAGAAATAAGATGAGCGGTTTATATTATTGCACACACTCCATTGGTCCCATGATTCATATTGCAGGCGAAAGACCCGTAAAGGTATCCGGTTTTGAAGTAGCATATAACGATCGCTGCGCAAGAATGGGCGCTTTAGGTTCACCAATCGGTATTGCTATGATTACTC
This sequence comes from Oscillospiraceae bacterium, assembly GCA_015065615.1. GTDB lineage: Bacteria > Bacillota > Clostridia > Oscillospirales > Acutalibacteraceae > SIG603. Next base: position 16,859 of record SVPY01000028.1, read on the forward strand.
TTGAAAACGGTGCAGTATTAAAGAGCGTTCACGGTGTAGGCCCCTACACTAACTCTGTATGGTACAGTGTTTACGGTTCAAACGGCCGTGCTGAAAGTGCAAGAGAGGCTACAGATAAGGGTGTAGACACAATGTACTTAATGATGGACGATGCTCCCTATGCAGGTAACGTATGCTACAGACCCACAGAGAAGCTTTCTTCTAAGGCTGCTTCTGCAGGTCACGGCGGCTCTGACTTCTATACAATGTACTTCTTCTGTGAGAAAATTTTAGGCGACGAGGAAGCTGAAATAGTAGACGTTTACGAAGCAACAGATATGATGCTCGCAGGTCTCTTTGCATACAGAAGCTGCCTTAATAATAATGCTTCTATGGAAATTCCCAACCTCCGCTTAAAGAGCGAGAGAGATAAGTGGAGAAACGACACCGCTACTTGGGATGAAAACGCAGCAGGCGATATGCTCCAGCCTTCTTATTCAGAGGGTAACCCCGAAGTTCCTCAGGAAGTTTACGACTACTGGAAAAAGAAGTGGGCAGATTCCTACGGTCAGGATAGAAAGTACAGATATTAATTGGTGAATTATGAGCAGCTTGAAAATGTATAACTTTAATCCCAAGGTACGCGGTAAGGCTTTACCTGAAGGATTTATTGTAACAAAGTATAAGGGTGATGAGGATATTCCCGCTTGGTGCGAAATTTGTTCCGACGGTCTTATTGACCCTGCTACAGCCGAGGAGCGTTTCTATAACGAGCTTACTAAGCTTGACGGACCCGACCCAATGCGCGACACTTACTTTATTGAAAAAGACGGCAAAAAAATCGCAACTTACACCGTTGTTCCCAATATGTGGAGCACAGGTATGGGTTATATCCATATGGTTGCCGTTAAAAGTGAGTACCGCAGCTTAGGTTTAGGCAGCTTTATTGCCGATGATTCTTTAAGTAAGCTTATTGCTATGGGTAAGGACAAGGTTTTCCTCTTAACAGGCGATAAGCGCGAGGCTGCTCTTTCAACCTACATTAAGGCAGGTTTCCTGCCCGTCAACTATATCGACGATGAAAATAAGGATATGGTGGAGCGCTGGCAGAATATCGTGAATAACTTAAAGCTTAAAGAGCTTACTTTGCTTGATAACGAAGGCAACTTCCTTATGACCCTCAAACAGAGTGAATAATTATCAGGAGGGCAGAAAAAACTGCCCTCTTTCTATTAAAGGAGAAACAAAATGGATAAGGTAAGAATTGGTGTGTTAGGCCTTGGTCGCGGCACCTTTGCTATGAGCTATTGCGAAAAAGCTCAGAACGCAGTGGTAACCGCTATTTGCGATTTTAATATTCATAAGCTTGATGCAAAGAAAAGAGAAGGTATTGCCTGCTTTACAGATTTTGATGAATTTATTAAATATGAAAATATGGATGCAGTGGTACTTGCAAACTACGGCACCGAACACGCGCCCTTTGCGGTTAAAGCACTTAAAAACGGCAAACATGTTTTAAGTGAGGTTCTGCCGTTCCAAAATCTTAAGGAAGGTGTTGAGCTTGTAGAAGCCGTGGAGGAAACGGGTCTTATTTACGGCTTTGCGGAAAACTACGCCTATATGCCCTGTAACCGCGAGATGAGAAAAATGGTAAAGGATGGCACTATAGGTACATTCGAATACGGCGAGGGCGAATATTTACATAACTGTGAGGATGGCTGGCGTGCAAGAACAGGCTATAACCCCGATAACTGGCGAAACCATATGCCTTCAACTTTCTATTGCACCCATTCAATAGGACCTATGATTCATATTGCAGGTCAAAGACCTGTAAAGGTAACAGGCTTTGAGCTTCCCTACAACGAGCGTATGCGCCGTATGGGCGCCAAGGCTTCACCTGTAGCAATTGAGATGATAACCCTTGAAAGCGGCGCCATAATCAAAAGTATTCACGGTGTGGGCGTAAGTAAAAACTCCTATTGGTTCAATATGTACGGCTCCAAAGGTAGGGCAGAATGTGCAAGGGAAGCTACAGGCGAACACGTTAACTACAAAAAGCTCCTTGTAAACATCGACGAATACGAGGGTCAGAATATTTTGGATGCAGAAATGCGTTACTACCCCCACGATGAATTCACCAATGTATCCCGTGATTTCGGCCACGGCGGCGGTGACTACTTAACGATGTATCATTTCTGCGAGGCTGTTCTTGGCAGAGAAAACGATATGATAGATATTTACGAAGCCTGCGATATGTTCCTGCCGGGTTTATTTGCTTACCGCTCAATTTTAGCAGGCGGTATACCTATGGATATTCCCGATTTCAGAAAGAAGGAAGATAGGGATAAATACCGCTTCGATACAGCTTGCACTGATAAAAATGTTGCAGGCGATATGCTTCAGCCCTCATACCACGGAGGTAACCCCGATATTCCGAAGGAAGTTTATATCAGACCTTAAAAATCAAGTAAAAGGAAAGTCTATCAGGCTTTCCTTTTTTTGTTGTAAATTAAAAGTTTATGTGGTAATATTTAAAAGGGTTGTTATTTTAGATTCAAATTCAGATTCGGATCTGAATTTATAAAATCGTTACGGAATAATAAGCTTACAAAGCTTTAAATTACACCTCAAATGAGCAAAGGAAAAAATATGGACAGAAAAAATATAGAGAAAATTGCCCACACAAGTGAGGATAGATACCTCCTTGCCAAACTTTGGGATAAAATAAATGCCGGTATAAATAAAAATATAATGGCAAACACCTGTTTTCTTTCACCAAGAGAGCAGGAAATGGCACGCTACCTTTTCGGTGATATTGAGGGTCTTTATTATTTTGGCGGATATGAGGATAGCGAGAGAAGAATGCTTATTTATCTGCCCGATTATTTTACGGAAGATATAATGTACGAGGAAGAAAGCCCCGTAACATGCATAAGAGCAAAATTCTATGAGAATGATGAATTGAGCCACCGCGATTTCTTAGGCGCTTTAATAGGAAGCGGTATAGAGCGTGAATGTGTGGGCGATATTTTAGTTGGAAAAGGTACTTGCGATTTTTTTGTTACAAAAGAAATGACAAGCTACGTAATGCAGAATTTTATTTCTGCAGGCAGAACCAAAATAAGCCTCAGTGAAATAACTATAAAAGAAGCATCCGTACCAAAAGCGGAAGTAAAAGAAATAAAGGATACTCTGGCTTCCTTAAGACTTGACGCAGTTATCTCCTCGGGTTTCAGAATCGGCAGAAATTTAGCTTCTCAGTATATTGAGGGAGGCAAGGTACAGATAAACGGCTTGCCAACAGAGAAACCCGATAAGCAAGTTTCACAGGGGGTTAAAATTTCTGTAAGAGGTCTTGGTAAAATTTTGCTCAGAGAAGTAAATGGCCAGACCAAAAAAGGCAGAATTTCAGTTATTATAGAGAGGTATATTTAATGGGAAAAATTATATTCGATAATAAAACCGTATTCGAAAGCGGGAAATATTACGTATTTGAAGGCGAAAAGCTTGCATTCTGCTTAAGCGATGCAAAAAGACTTACGGATAACGTTTATATATCTTTAAGTGCATTTAATTATGGATATCTTGATACAGCCATACTGCTTAAAGATTTAAAGGACACAGTTCTTGATTTTTCAGGTGCTACCCTTTATTTAAAGGGCAGAATACAGCCATTTATAATAGAAAACTGCGAAAACCTTACAATTAAGAACGTAAACGTAGAGTATGACCGCTCATTCTATACTGAACTTGAGGTTCTTGGTAACAACGGTGACGAGCTCTACGTAAAGGAAACGGAAAAATTCCCCGTAAAAAGCGAAAACGGATATATGATTCCTTATAGCGATACATGGGAAAACAGAAATCTTCACATAGGTGATATGTTTATTCAGGCTTTCGATAACGAAACAAGAAACGGCGTAGGTATTGACGTTATCGTTATAGGCGAGGAAGTAAAGCGCCACGAAAGCCCTCCTTGCGAAGTTCATCAGGTAAAAGTAAAAGAAGAAAACGGCATTATTACTATGAGCGGTATCAAGCCCTGGGGAAACGGCAAACTCTGGGAAAAAGGCACAAGCATTGTTTTAACTCACGAATATAGGGATAAAAGCTCCTGCTTTATTATCTGTTCCAAAAACGTAACTTTAAAGAATTACCGCATAATTAACGGCGCAGGTATGGGCATACTTTCAATGTATACTGAAAACCTCACTATCGATGGCCTAAGGCTAACAAGAGACGAAAAATCCCACGGCATTATCACTAATGCTGCCGATGCAATGCACCTGATAAGCAGCAAAGGAAAGCTAATTATAAAAAACTCTCAGGTAGAAGGTATGGTGGACGACGCACTGAACATCCATAATAATTTCTATCAGGCAGAAGAAATAAACGCCAATAAGCTTAAAGTGTTCAGAACCGCTCAGAGCAATATGGTGAACGAGTATTATAAAAATTTCGGTATAGGAGATACCGTTGCCGTATATAAGGGAAGCACACTTGAATTAAAAGCAGAAGCCGTAATAAAAAATATTGAAATACTTGACCGCTGCTATGCTGTTTGGGAGCTTGATAAAGAGCTTGCAGATGTAGAAAAAGGCGATATTATCGAAAACTTAAGCACTCAGCCACAGGTTTTGGTGGAAAACTGCAGCTTCGGTAAATCAAATACCCATTTAAGAATACAGACGAGGGGTAAAACCGTAATAAGAAACTGTGTTACCGAATTACCCATTATGTTTACGGGCGATACCACTTATTGGTTTGAAGCAAGTCCTGTTAGGGACGTCTGCCTTGAAAATAATAAATTTATAGGTAAGAAAGCTCACATTTCCGCCTGCCCCGAGTATAGCGCAAGTGATAAGGCGCCTTACTACCATAGTGGCATAAAGGTAATAAACAATACTTTCGATTCTGAAATGCCTTTGTTTGCAAGATATACAAAGGATATAGAGTTTGTAAACAATATTCAAAACGGCGGCAAGGAATTCAGATTTGATTTGGAACACACAGAAAATTTTACTGTAAAGGAGAAATAATATGTTAGAAAAAGGTATGAAAGCCCCTGATTTTACTTTGTTTGATAAAGAGGGTAAGGAAGTTTCCCTCAGTGATTTTCTTGGTAAAAAGGTAGTTGTTTACTTTTATTCCAAGGATAATACCCCCGGCTGTACAAGGCAGGCCTGTGCCTTCCAGAGTAATTTGCAGGAATTTAAGAAAAGAAATATCGAAGTAATAGGTATAAGTAAGGATAGCGTTGCTTCACACCAAAAATTCAGTGAGAAGCACGGCTTGGAGTTTATACTTTTAAGTGACCCCGAAAGAAAGGCTATAGAACCCTTCGGCGTATGGCAGGAGAAAAAGCTTTACGGCAAAGTAAGTATGGGTGTTGTAAGAACAACTTTCATTATAGATGAACAAGGTAATATTGAAAAAGTTATGCCTAAAGTAAAACCCGATACAAACGCTGCGGATATACTTGCGCAAATTTAAGGTGAATTTTATGGATTTAAGCAAAATAAGAGGTTTTAACGTACACGGTGATTGGGGTGGTCACGGCATTACTGAGTGGCTGAATTTCGATTCAGAGCGCTATAAGATGATGATATCAAAAGCAAAAGAGCGCTTTCCGGGTATGAACACCGCAAGAATCTGGCTTTCGTTTGATGCATATCTTGCCGATAGAACTAAATATCTGGAGAATATCAAAAAAGCAGTAACTATACTTACAGAAGCAGGTCTTAAAATCATCCCCGTTTATTATAACGGTTGGTTTGGTATGCCTTGCTACGGTAGTTTCACTGCTGAAAATATTTTAAGCCATCAGCTTCCTATTTACGTGCGCTGTACTAAAGAAACAACTTTAGCTATTAAGGATGCCGATATTTTGATGTACGATATATCAAACGAGCCTTTAAATAATGTTTACGGCAATATCGATGCATTTAACAGGGTTGTAAATTTTTTGGAGCTTATGATAAATACTGTACGCGAAATTGACAGCAAACCTATCACAATAGGTACACAGGGTTATCCCGCTCCTCATACCCCTGAGCTTTGTGATATTGACCGCCTTATGCCTTTGGTAGATATTTTCAGCCTTCATCCTTATAATAATTTTGATCTTTCAAGAGAAGATTTTGAAAAGCAGTTTAAAGAAGTTATTGATTACGTGGAAGCTTTTAATAAGCCTTACCTTATTACTGAATGCGTGTGGGGTGCGCCTACTGCTGAAGGCAGAAAAAAATATCTTGAAATTGAGCTTGAAACCTATTCAAAATATAAGGTAGGATTTTTGTGTCACGCTCTTTTCACTTGCCCTGTTGCTGATTTATTCCCTGTTGAAGAAATAGACTGCTCTGAAGGCCTTTATATGGCGTTTCTTGACAGAGAATTTAACATCCGTCCGTATCACGATATATTTAATAAACTTTAATAAAAATAAAAACCACTCTGCTTTAAACAGAGTGGTAATTTTTTGCTTATTTATTAATAATATAGCCAACCTTTTTCATAACCTTGCTTACTGTTTTTCTTGCAATTCTTTCAGCCTTCATGGCGTTATCTGCAAAGCAAGCTTCAAGGTATGCTTTATCAGTGATGATCTGATTGTATTTTTCCTGAATGGGCTTTAATGTATCAGCTACAACTTCGCCTACTGCAAGCTTAAAGTCGCCGTAGCCCTTGCCCTCGAATTCCTTCTCAATTTCCTCATAAGTTTTGCCTGTAGCGCAGGAATAAATACCCATAAGGTTATTGATGCCGTCCTTGCCCTCTGCAAAGCGTACACAAGCCTCGCTGTCGGTAACTGCGCGCTTAAACTTACGGATAACGGTATCGGTGTCGTCAAGAAGTGAAACGAAGGAGTTAACGTTGGGGTCAGATTTACTCATCTTCTTGGTGGGTTCCTGAAGTGACATAATTCTGGCGCCTGTTTTGGGAATTAAAGGATCCGGAACTTTAAACGTGGGGGAGTAGAGTGTATTAAAGCGCTCTGCAATATTTCTTGTAAGCTCCAAGTGCTGCTTCTGGTCTGCGCCTATCGGTACGTAATCTGCCTGATAAAGTAAAATATCGGCAGCCATAAGTACGGGGTAAGTGAAAAGACCTGCGTTTACATTATCTGCGTGCTTTGCAGATTTATCCTTAAACTGAGTCATTCTTGAAAGCTCACCGAACTGAGTGTAGCAGTTTAAAATCCATGCAAGCTCAGCGTGCTCGTGCACCTGGCTCTGGAGGAAAAGAATACTCTTCTCTAAATCAATACCGCAGGCAAGAGTTAAAGCGTAGCTCTTCATAACGTTCTGTCTGAGCGCGGCGGGTTCCTGACGTACAGTAATGGCGTGTAAATCTGCCATTGCGTATACGCACTCGTATTCATCCTGTAAAGGAATAAAATTCTTGATAGCGCCAAAGTAGTTGCCTAAGGTAAAGGTACCTGTGGGCTGAAGCATACTAAGCACTCTCTTTTTTACTTCTTCCATTTTAATTTTCCTTTCATATCCCGAATATTCGGGATTCTGTTATTTATTAATTTATAATTATTTATTTAAAATATCTCTTATAAGCTGACCTAAAATCGTAATACCCTTCTCAAGCTGCTCGTCTGTGGGAGTGGAGAAATTGATTCTGAAGGCATCGCAGGGGTCGTTCTCATCCGTTAAGAATGCGGTACCGGGTACTACGCAAACCTTTCTCTCAACTGCCTTATTGCAGAAATCCTTCATATCAACGCCCTCGGGTAAGTGGCACCATGCAAAAAGACCGCCGTCGAAGGAATCCCAAGTGATATAGGGCTTTAAGTGCTTCTCCATAAGGGAGAGGAGGAACTGTTGCTTCTTGGTGTATACTTCTCTTAAGAAAGCAAGATGAGCGTTAAAATCATATTCGGTTAAGAATTTGTAGCAAACTACCTGAGCCCACATATTGGAGTGAACGTCCTGACCCTGCTTACATACTACCATTTTCTGGATAACGTCCTTGGGGCCGTAAGCGTAACCTACTCTCATACCGGGGGAAATAACCTTACTGAAGGAGCCTGCATACATCACTATGCCGCTGTCGTCAAAGGATTTAATTGAGGGGAGAGCCTCGCCGCAGTAGCGCAAATCGCCGTAGGGGTTATCTTCAAGAATCATAACGCCGTACTTCTTAGCAAGCTCGTATACCTTCTTTCTCTTCTCGAGGCTCATTGTAATACCTGAGGGGTTCTGGAAATTAGGTATAGTGTAAATGAAGCGGATGTTCTTCTCGGTTTTAAGCGCTTCCTCTAATTTTTCGGTGTTCATGCCGTCGCTCTCCATGGGAATGCCGCAGAGCTTTGCATTATAGGAGCGGAAGGTGTTAAGGCAGCCGATAAAGGAGGGTGCCTCGCAGATAACCACGTCACCTTCATTTATAAGGGATTTGCTTAATAAATCGGTAACCTGCTGAGCGCCGCTTGTGATAATAAGCTCATCCTCGCTAGTGCCGATATTATGTGCTGCCTTAAGATATTTCTTTAATTCGTTTCTTAAGGGAATATAGCCTTCTGTCTGGCCGTACTGCAGAGCTAAAATGGGATTTTCTTCCATAAGCTCTCTTGAAATCTTTTCAATAGCCTCTTTGGGGAAAGCCTCGGGAGCGGGGTTACCTGCAGAAAGGGAGATATATTCGGGCATAGCTGCATATTTGAATATCTCTCTGATGGCAGAGGGCTTTAATGCTTTTACTCTATTTGAAAATATGTATTCCATAATTTTATCCTTTCTATTATATAGTTAATAAGCAGAAATAAAAATTCAAATTACATTATATCCCTACATACAAAAAATGTCAATGTTTTATTGCTTTTTAAGTTTACAGTGTATGCACCTGCCAAAAGAAAATTACATATTATATAAATAAAAATATAGAAAGGAATAAATTAAAGGTGATAAGAAATGAAATATATTATTAATCTCGGTTCGGTGACCTATGCTATGAAAGCAAAAGAAATACTGTTTTCTCACGGCATTAAAGCATATATAGAGAAAAACCACCGCCAGGGCGCCTTCGGCTGCGGCTACGGCGTATCGGTAAAAGATAAAAAGGAGGAGACTCTTAAAATTTTGAGAGAGCACGGAATAAAAGTATACTCGGTTACAGAGTTATAAAGGGGTGGAGCTATGGTTTATCTTGATAACAGCGCCACTACTTTTATAAAACCCCAGAACGTAAAAAACGCGGTATATAAAGCGGTTAAACTTTATTCCGTAAACCCCGGCAGAGGTAATTATGAAGCTTCTGCAAAAGCACAGGAGGAAATATACAAAGTAAGAAAGGAGATAAGTGAATTTTTCGGCGGATACGGCGCTGAGAATACGGTGTTCCTAAATAGCTGTACAACGGCTTTGAATCAAGTGCTTTTCGGTCTGCTCAGAGAAGGAGACCACTGCGTTATCTCCGATTTGGAGCACAACGCGGTATTAAGACCTCTCTTTGAGCTTAAAAAGAGGGGAGTGGAGTTTACGGTTGCCGAAACTTTACCTTACGATAATGATAAGACCGTTGAGTCCTTCAGAAAATCAATAAAGAAAAACACTAAGCTTATAGTTTGCACGGCTGCTTCAAACGTATGGGGAATACGCATGCCCTTTGAAAGAATTGCGGCGCTTTCAAAGCTTTATGAAATTAAAATCTGCGTGGATGCCTCTCAGGCGGCGGGTATTATCCCCATAAATATGAGAGAAAGTATGATAGATTTTCTCTGCTTTCCCGCCCATAAAAGCCTTTACGGAATAACGGGTTTAGGCGTATTGATGCTTAAAGAAGACGAAAATCTGAATCCCTTGATCTTTGGAGGTACGGGAGTAAATTCGATAAGTGAGAATCAGCCCCTGCTTCCGCCCGAAAGGTATGAAAGCGGTACTTTGAACGTGCCGGGGATATTTGCTTTAGGTGAAGGATTAAGATTTATTAAAAGTAAGGGGCTTAAAAATATTCATAAATATGAAACGGATAAACTTAAATATCTGTATGAATTTTTAAGTAAAATGAAGGGTGTAACTCTCTATACCAAAAAGCCCGATACTGAAAATTCTGTACCCGTACTTTCGTTTAATACAAATCTTAATTCGGAAGAAGCGGTAAAGCTGTATTCGGATTTCGGTATTGCTTTAAGGGGAGGCTTGCACTGCGCGCCTCTGGCTCATAAAAAATTCAGCACGGAAAATAAGGGAGCGGTAAGGGTCTCGCCTTCCGTATTTACAAGTGACCGTGAAATTGAATATTTTGTAAAAGTAAGCGGTAAAATAATGAAAAATAATTACTAATAAAGAAAAATATAATAAGAAACATTTATTAAAAGTAAATAAAACTCTTTTCTTTAAGGGATAATTGTGATAGAATTAGTATGTAGTTTTATGATTCCGAAAGAAAGGATGATAAACAAAATGAATTCCATCACAGATTATTGGCAGCTGATACTCACTGTAGCCAGAAGTTTTACTTTAGTGGATGCAATTGACGTGGTTGCCGTTACCCTACTTATATACAGCCTTATAAAGCTGGTACGCGAAACAAGGTCGGGTCAGCTTATAAAAGGTCTTGTGCTGTTTATTGCAATATTCATAATCAGTAATTTCCTGCAATTGCAGATGATAAACACCGTGCTTTCCTATATTTTCCAGTTCGGCTTTATTGCGGTGCTTATCATATTCCAGCCCGAAATCAGAAAAGCTTTGGAGCAGCTGGGCAGAAGCAACGTAAGTAAATCAATTGCCGATGTGGTTACCTCCAAGGATAAAGAGGAAAACAAAAAGCAGCTGAGAAAGCTTATCGTATCCGTAGCCGAAGCTACTCAGGCACTGCAGCAACTGCGAATGGGTGCACTTATTGTTTTTGAAAGAAAAACGAAGCTCAACGAAATAATTGAAACGGGTACTGTTGTAAACGCTGAGCCTACGGGTCAGCTTATTGCCAATATCTTCTTTAACAAAGCGCCTCTTCACGACGGCGCCATGGTTATAAGAGGCAGTAAAGTTTATGCGGCAGGCTGTATTCTGCCCCTTACCAAAAACGATTCCTTAAGCTCATCACTGGGTACAAGACACCGCGCCGCTTTAGGCATAAGCGAAGAGACCGACGCGGTGGTAGTAGTAGTTTCCGAAGAGACCTCACAGATTTCCGTAGCGGTAAACGGACTTCTCTCCCGAAATTATAACCGTGAGTCACTTATAAACATTCTTGAGGGTTACTTGATACCTAAGAGTGACGAAAAGAGCGAAGGCAAACTTTCATTATCATTTTTAAAGAGAAAGAATAACGATGAACACTGAGAATACTAAGAAAAATAAATTCAAATTAAAAGATATTATTTACCGCAATACTTTTATGCTTGTTATCTCCTTTGTTGCAGCCGTTGTGTTATGGTTCAGCCTCGCTATGAATAACACCGAGGAAAGACCCATAACTATCACCGACGTTCCCATAACCTTTGAGATGTCGCAGGATGCGCAGAACGAAGGCATCAAAATTTTCTACAAAAGTTATGAAACTGCCGACGTAAGCATCAGCGGTCTTAACGTAGGAAACATTACGGCAAACGATTTAAGTATTAAAGCTACCTTAAACCCCAATTCCACCAAGCTTGCAGGTAACACTTTAGAAAAGGCGGAGCTTACTTTGGAGTACGGTAAAAAAGAAGGTAAGAAATATACCGATTTTACCATTAATTCAGTTTCTCCTGCTACCATTACCGTTTATTACGACAGAGTGAAAATCGCTTCATACGATATTGAGGATACCATTACCTATAACACGGCGGCAAACTGCTACGTTTCAAAGCCCATGCTCTCAAATACCGACGTTATTATAGAAGGTCCGGAATCTTCCATAAATAAAATCGGCAGAGTATGCGTGGATTACGACGTGGCAGGTACTTTAACCGATACCTACAGATTCCAGAGCGCGATTACCGTATACGACCTTTACAATAAGCCGATGAATCTTGAAGAATACTACCTCACTCTCAGCGTTGAAAAGGTAGACGTTGTAATCAACGTTATGAACAAACAGACGGTAAATCTCGACGTTACAAAGCTCAATATGCCCGCAGGCTTCAGCGACGAGCGCGTAACGATAAGTCCCGCAACTATTGATATAGCAGGTCCTCTCGAGACTATAAGCGCATACAATACCATAATTCTGCCCGATGCTATTGATTTTTCGGATATAACTCTGGATAATAATTCATTTACTATGGAAATTCCCATGCCTGCAGGTGTAAGCAACGTTTCTAATATAACCGAGGCGAAGGTCTATGTAAACTTAAACGGCTTTACCGAGACTACCCTGAATTTAAGCGCGGCCAACTTTAAGTTCGTAAACATTCCCGAGGATAAAGACGTAAAGGCTATTACACAGAATTTATCCGTAAAAATTACAGGCTCACAGGCACAGATAGCAAAACTCAATTCATCATCCGTTTACGGCATAATCGATATGGCGAACTTTGCCGAAACCAACGGAAATAAGAACGTGAATATCGAAGTTGATATATCGGCAGGTACAACTTCTACCTGCTGGGTAAACGGCTCTTACGAAATTCAGGTAAACGTTGCGGATAAGCCTGAGGAGACTTCGTCCGTATCCGAAGCTGCAGTAAGTGAGGATTAATATTCGCTTACTGCCGCCATAAATGTGAAAGGATATTGCATAAGCTGTTTTAAGTAAATTAAAATGAAAAAAATCAAGTTTAATTTCAAACCGTCTGTTTCACTGTTTGTTTTACTGTTTGCAGTAATCATATTTTCTCTTATGTGCCTTAGCGCCTACAATATGGGCAAAGAGAGCAGCTTCGGCCTTAACGAATTTGCCGAAAGAACATACGAGTACGGTGACACACAGTCGGTAAAAATTATCGACAGCCTCGTTGAAGATATTACCGTAAACTGGCACAGAGGTGACGTGCAGATAATAAAAAGAGCAGGAACCTCTACGAGAATTTACGAAAAGGCATCGGAGGAACTCGGTGAAGATCAGCACATGAGCGTTACTGTGGAGGGTACAGAGGTTACCGTAAACTGGAACGAAGATGGTGCGGGACTTAATAAGGAACTGGGCAAATGCCTTGTAATAGAAGTTCCCCTTGAAAAAACACTCTATTCCCTTACCGTTAACGCAGGTAATTCCGGAGTTTATCTCGACGGCTGCGACTCATACGATTTAAGCGTAAATACGGGCTACGGCAACGTTCAGTTCAAGAAAATCGAATCGGAGGAAGTTTATTTCAAAACCGTAAAAGGCGCTGTAATAGGCGAGAATTGTGATTTTGAAAGCCTTAAAGTACGCTCTACAGACGGTAGGATTAAGCTTAACGGCTGTAACGTGTACGGTCTTGACCTCTATTCAGGCACAGGCGAAATAAGTTTTGAAGGCGATTTTGCTTCTCTTAAGGCTAAAACCTTCAGTGGCAACATAAGCGCGGAAACTACTTATAAACCCAAGGATATAAACGTTTCCACTACAAACGGAAATATTTTGCTGGACCTTCCCTCCAATATTTCCGCGAAGGGTGAATATAAAACCGTAAGCGGTGAATTTATTACCGATTTCACTTTCAAGGATAAGGGCGAAAATATAATCGCCATAAGCTCTGAGGAAAATGAGCTTAATTTAGCATCAAGCTCAGGTAATATCACTCTTAATAAGGGTGAAAAATCCGTGGAGAATACTTACTTTAAGAAGGTTCTGGGTAAAGACGAAGAAGAATAATAAAAATAGGATCCGAAGCTACCGGTTTCGGATCCTTTTAATATTTATAAGCAGTAATAAGGGAAAACAAAAAAGCCCGAAGGCAAAAAGCGTTCGGGCAGTAAGTTACATATTTAATTTATGAAATTAAGAATGAGCTTCAATATACTCAACGATATCACCGACGGTTCTGAGGTTTTCAAGCTCCTCCTCGGGTACTTCTTCAATACCGAAATGTTCTTCAATAGCCATCATGATTTCAACTAATTCCAAAGAGTCCATGTCCAAATCATCGATAAGATCTGTAGCCATAGTGATTTCGTCCGGATCAACACGTACATCTTCAGCAATAATTTCTCTTAAATCATCAAATACCATATATTTTTCCTCCTGAATTAAAACAATCTTAGAATTTTTTATAGACAAAAAGAATCCAAAGTGGTAAAATTGCTTCATTGCAATTCCTATGATTTCATTCTATTTATATATGAATAGTTTGTCAATACATATTTGAGAAAAATTTATTAAAATCTTAAATAAAATGGAAAAATTTTCGTAAAACATCGTTATTTTCGCGGAGATGAGTAAAATTTGAGTAAAAAACGCTTTGCCGTAATAGGCTGCCCCATAAAACACACCATGTCACCTTTCATAAACCAAAGGCTTTTCGGCTTTGACGGTATTGAAGCCGATTACGAAGTTTATGAAGTTGACCTGATAGAAAACCATATAGAATTTCTGAAAACCTTAAACGGCTTCAATATAACCATTCCGCATAAAAAGAATATAATTCCTTATCTTGATTTTATAAGCGATAAGGCAAAGCTGTGCGGCAGTGTGAACACCGTGCTTATTAAAGATAATAAGCTTTACGGTACCAGTACCGACGGCGTGGGTATGAGGTTATCCCTTGAAAATCACGGCTTAAGCTTTAAAGGCAGTATTCTCCTATTGGGTAACGGCGGCGCGGCAAGAGCCGTTGCTTTTGAAGCTTTGGATTACTGCGAAAAATTAACCGTAGCTGCAAGGGATGAAAATAAGGCAAAATCCCTCTGCGATGAGCTTAAGGCATTGGGAAAAAATGCGGAAATAATATATTCATCTTTGGAAAATTTCAGGGACGAAAAATACGACCTACTGGTAAACACCACGTCCGTGGGAATGTACCCCAATCCGTCGGCTGCTCCCGTGGATGAAAAAGTGCTAAAAAACTGCAAAGCTTTATTCGACGCCGTATATAACCCTCACGATACCCTGCTTATTAAAAAAGCGGAGAGCTTGGGCGTTTACTCTGTTCACGGTATGGAGATGCTTGTAAATCAGGCAGCGGCGGCGCACGAATTCTGGCTTCAGGAAGAATTCAGACCTTATCGTAAAGAGGATATAAAGAAGCTTACAGAGGATTCCGTAAAAGAAATGAATAAGCATTTTTACGGTAATTTATAATTTTATAAGAAGGAGGCTTTGGTATGAAAATAGTATTATGCGGTTTTATGGGCTGCGGTAAAAGCAGTATAGGCAGAAATCTTGCAAAAATTCTCAATATTGAATTTATCGATATGGATAATTTTATAGAAAAAAAGGAAGAGCTTACCGTTTCCGAAATATTCGCCCAAAAAGGCGAAGCGGAATTCAGAAGACTTGAAACCGAAGCCATAAAAGAATTGATGGAAAAAGACGGCGCCGTTATAGCTTCGGGCGGCGGTACAGTAATGAATCCTTTAAATGTGGAGGAATTCCATAAAGGAAACGCAAAAATATATTTTCTGGACGTGCCTCTTGCGGCTTTACAGGAAAGGCTTAAAAATGACAGAAAACGCCCCCTATTGCAAAAGCCCAACAGACGTGAAGTAATAGAAAAGCTTTATAATGAGCGTTATGATAAATATCTTAAGGCCTGCGACGTAAGAATAGATGCAGGCGCGCCCTCACTGTGGCTTGCCAAAAGAATGGCGGAAAAAATAAGGAATAACGAAATATAAATAAATTTTGCGGTGCTTGTAATATAAAAATAACGGAAAAAAGCACCGCAACATAAATTAAGAGGTTTATTTTGAAAGTAACTATAATAGGTTTAGGTCTTATAGGCGGCTCAATAGCGCGCTCCCTTAAGAGAAGCGGCGACGTATGTATAACTGCTGTTGATAATAATGAACAGGTACTTTTGGATGCCGTATCCTTAGGTGTAATCGACCGGAAGGCAAGCGTGTACGATTTAGAGGATAGCGATGTTGTGTATCTTTGCTTATATCCCGACGCGGCTTTGGAATTTACGGAGAAAAATAAAAATCGCTTCGGTAAAAATACCGTATTGACGGACGTTTGCGGTATTAAAACTTATATATACCCAAAGCTTAAAGCGATAGCCGATGAAGCGGGCTTTACTTATATAGGCTCCCATCCAATGGCAGGTAAGGAGCAGAGCGGCTTTAGCGCCAGCGACGCTTCACTCTTTTACGGCGCGTCATACATAATTGTGGATAACGGCGAAAATAATGAAGCAGTCGGAATTTTAAAGGAGCTTGCCCTGAGAATGGGCTTCGGTAAAATAGTGTTTGCCACAAGCGACGAACACGATAAAGCAATTGCCTATACCTCTCAGCTTCCCCATGTTCTTGCCTGCGCTTACGTTTTAAGCCCTATGTGCAGTAAGCACGATGGCTTCTCGGCAGGCAGTTACCGCGACGTAAGCCGTGTGGCGGATATAAACGCAAAACTCTGGACGGAGCTATTTATCTCCAATAAAGAGTCCCTTACAGATGAAATAGATACGCTTATAAAAAATATGGAAGCTTTTAAATCCCTTATAAAAGAGGGAAACGCAGAAGAGCTTAAAGCTGTTTTGCAGAATGCAGGCGACAATAAACGAAAGTACGGTTAATAATTATGGAAATAAGAATTAAAACTGATAAACCCTATACCGTGTATATCGAAAACGGAATACTGGAAAAAACAGGCGAAATAATCGCTCAGTTCAGAGCCAAGGGCACCAAAGTGATGATAATGAGCGAGACTAACGTCTTCCGTTATTACGGCACAAGGCTCAGCGAAAGCTTGAAAAAGGCAGGCTTTAACGTTTCAAGCTACGTTTTCATAGCAGGTGAAGAGAGCAAAAATATGAAAACCGTAATGGAAATGTACGAGGCTTTAACGGAAAACGGCTTTACAAGAAGCGATATTATAGTTAACCTCGGCGGCGGTGTTACGGGTGATATGGGCGGCTTTGTGGCGGCTACCTATTTGCGCGGTATAGATTTCGTGCAGGTGCCCACCTCGCTGCTCTCACAGGTAGATGCTTCCGTCGGCGGCAAAACGGGTATTGACCTCCCCTCGGGAAAAAACTTGGTAGGCGCTTTCCATCAGCCTTTATGTGTTATATGCGACCCCGAAACTTTAAAAACCCTTCCCAAAGAATATTTTATCGACGGCTTGGGTGAGGTCGTAAAATACGGCTGTATTTATGATAAGGAGCTGTTTTTCGATCTGGAAACAGGCAAGGCGTTTAAGAATATGGCTGAAACCATTTACCGCTGTGTGGACGCCAAGCGTGTATACGTGGAGGATGATACCAAGGATACGGGGAGACGTATGATTTTGAATTTCGGCCACACCTTCGGTCACGCTCTGGAAAAGCTTCACGACTTCAAGGAACTCTCCCACGGCAGAGCAGTTGCCATAGGTATGCTTATAGCAAGCGAAATTGGCGAAAGTATGAATATCACAAAAAAAGGTACTTCCGAGAGAATCAGGGCTTTGCTTATTGATTTAGGCTTACCTACACAGGATAAATTCACTCTTGACGATATTCTCGATGCTACCGCCCTTGACAAAAAGACCTTCGGCAGAAATATAAATCTTATTTTCCTTAACGAAATCGGTTCAAGCCTGATACATAAAATCGAGCGCAACTACCTTATTTTACGCTGTAAGATTATGCAGCAGCAGAAAATAAGAAATAATATAGAGAAAAACTGATATTTTGAAAAGAATTAATTAAATGAGTAACGTAATTTTTAAAAAAGCTATTGAGGGCGGAAAAGTGAATATTCCTCCTGCCAAAAGCTACGGCCACCGCAGTATAATTTGCGCGGCTTTGTCGGAGAGCAAAACGGTTATAAGCAATATGGATATGAGTGAAGATATGAAGGCTTCCCTCAATTTTCTGAAAGCCATGGGCGGCAGTTTCACTTACGAAAACCGCACTCTTACCGTTTATCCCATTGAGAAAATCAGCGCCGAGTGCGAAATTGACTGTATTGAGTCAGGCTCCACATTAAGGTTCATTATTCCCATAATTGCTTCTCTGGGTAAAACCGCACTGCTTAAAGGTAAAGGCAGACTTCCCGAGAGACCTTTAAATATATATACTGAGCTTTTGCCGAAATTCGGTGTTAGTTTTTCTTCGGATAAACTGCCAATGAAAATATCGGGCAAATTAAAAAGCGGTGTATACGAAGTAAAGGGCAATATTAGCTCGCAGTTTATTTCGGGACTTCTGTTTGCCCTGCCTTTGCTTGAGGGTGACAGCGAAGTTAAAATTATAGGAAATCTTGAATCTGGCGCTTATATCGATATGACTATCGATATGCTAAGTTATTTCGGCGTTGAGATAATCAAAAAAGAAAAGTCCTATTACGTAAAAGGTAATCAGCGCTATAAAGCAAAGGATTATGAGGTGGAAGGTGACTGGTCTCAGGCGGCATTCTTCCTGACTATGGGCGCGTTAAGCGAAACTCCTGTGGAGATAAAAGGTCTTAAAAAGGATTCTATTCAA
Source organism: Oscillospiraceae bacterium (assembly GCA_015065615.1). Lineage (GTDB taxonomy): Bacteria > Bacillota > Clostridia > Oscillospirales > Acutalibacteraceae > SIG603. Next base: position 35,325 of record SVPY01000028.1, read on the forward strand.
GGCGATAAAGGGGTGCTTGAACTATATAAAAAGATAGGCGCCCGTATAAGCTTTGAAAACGACGCCCTTGTAATTAAAAAGGGTGAGCTCAATGCCATTGAGGTTTCCGTGCAGGATATGCCCGACGCGGTGCCTGCATTGGCGGCGCTTATGTCCCTTTGCAGCGGCGTAAGCCTTATAAAAAATGCGGAAAGACTCAGAATAAAGGAAAGCGATAGGCTTAAATCCACCACAAACGCCCTGAATTGCCTTGGAGCGCAAGTGGAAGAAATAAGTGACGGACTTGTAATAAAGGGCTTAAAATGCCTTCAAGGCGGAAAAACGGCGAGCTGTAACGACCACAGAATTCTGATGGCAATGGCATCGGTAAGAAAGGGCTGTGTAAATGATATAGAGCTTACCGAGGCTGAATGTGTAAATAAATCTTATCCCGATTTCTATAAAGATTATATTAAACTCGGAGGTGAACTGGATGTCATCGATATGGGGTGAAAAAGTAAAAATATCCGTATTCGGCGGAAGCCACACGGAGGCAATAGGCGTAACTATCGACGGTCTCCCCTCAGGCGAGAAAATCAATATGGAAGAAGTGCTTAAGGATATGGCAAGAAGAGCCCCGGGGCAGGATAAAACCGCCACCCCAAGGCTTGAAAAGGATTTCCCCAATGTAATATGCGGCCTGAAAGATGGTTTCACTACAGGTGCGCCTTTAACGGCAATAATAGTTAATACCAATAAAAAAAGCCACGATTACGGAGAAATACCGGAGCTTGTAAGACCCGGCCACGCAGATTTAACCGCGCTTTATAAATACGGCCGGTTCAGTGATTTCCGCGGCGGCGGTCACTTCTCAGGCAGGCTTACTGCTACGCTTGTATTCGCAGGCGCAGTTTGCAAACAGATACTTAAAAGAAAAGGCATAGTTATCGGTGCCCACGCTTTAAGTATAGGTAAAGCAAAGGATGAAGGTTTCGACAGCGTAAATATCAGCAAAGAACTTTTAGAAAGACTAAACGGTGAATATTTCTCCGTTATTTCAAGTGAAGCCAAAGAAAAAATGTACGGGGAAATTGAAAAATATCGCCTTGAAGCGGATAGCATCGGCGGTGTTATAGAATGTGCCGTAATAAACGTACCCAAGGGTATAGGCGAGCCTATGTTCGGCAGTGTGGAAAGTGTATTTTCCTCAATTTTATTCTCAATTCCCGCTGTAAAGGGCGTTGAATTCGGCAGGGGCTTCGGTGTAAGTGAAATTGCGGGAAGCGAAAACAATGACCCCTACAGAATAAACGAAAATGGCGAAACGGTAACCGAAACCAATAACGCAGGCGGTATTTTAGGCGGCATAACAAACGGAATGCCTATAGTTTTCCGCATAGCCGTAAAGCCAACACCCTCAATAGGTAAAGAGCAAAAGACGGTAAACACAAATAAGAATGAAAACGCTTATTTTACTGTTCACGGCCGTCACGACCCCTGCATAGTGCCCCGCGCCATTCCCGTAGCGGAAGCTGCAGCCGCCATAGCGCTTATGAATCTTATTAAGTAAAATGATACCTCGGTTAAAAAAGTAAAAATTCAAAAAGCATAAAAGAAAAGGGAGAAGTATTAATAGACTGCCCCAGTTTGTGCGAACAGCACAAAAAAGGGATTCCCTTGCAGGATAATTGAATTTTAAGCGGAGTGGCGTAGCGTCAGCGGCGCCACTCCCGTTCTGTTTTGGATTCGCTC
>SVPY01000029.1 GCA_015065615.1 Oscillospiraceae bacterium
ATGCGCCGTAGCACTTCTTACATACACCGTGCTTAGCGCGGCAGGTAAGAATGGAGCGGATCTTAATTCTCTCAACGCCTGCAGCGATAATTGCCTTAGCGTCCTTTTCATCCATGAGCTTATCGCAGGAAACGATAACGTTGCCGTTTTCGTCCTTGAAGTCTTCAAGGAGATATCTGCCGATAAGACGCTCGCTCATAGGCTCGATGGATTCGTGACCGGAACGGATATCAAATACCTCGAAGCCTTCCTTAGTACCGCAGTCATCCTCACGGATGATAACTTCCTGAGAAACGTCAACAAGTCTTCTTGTTAAGTAACCGGAGTCGGCTGTACGAAGAGCTGTATCGGCAAGACCTTTACGTGCACCACGGGAAGAAATAAAGTATTCGATGATATTTAAGCCTTCACGGTAGTTAGCACGGATAGGAATTTCAATTGTTTTACCGGATGTATTGGCAATAAGACCGCGCATACCGGCGAGCTGACGGATCTGGCTCATACTACCACGGGCACCGGAGTCAGCCATCATGAATATGGGGTTATATTTATCGAGGCCGTTCTTAAGGGCGTCTGTAACGTCATTTGTAGCTTTCTCCCATGTTTTAACAACTGCGCCGTAACGCTCGCTGTCGGAGAGAAGACCGAACTGGAAGTCCTCTGTAATTGCAGAGATATCATCCTCAGCCTTAGCGATAATTTCTTTCTTAGCGGCAGGAATAGTAGCATCGCAAACAGCAACTGTGATAGCGCCGATTGTGGAGTACTTGTAGCCCTGAGCCTTTACGTTATCGAGAACTTCACTTGTTCTTTCTGTACCGTGAACGCGGATACATTTTTCGATAATCTGACCCAGCTGCTTCTTGCCAACCAGGAAGTTAACCTCGTACTTTAAAAGGTTTTCGGGCTTAGTTCTGTCTACGTAGCCTAAGTCCTGGGGAATGGGACGGTTGAAGATCATACGGCCCATTGTTGTATCTACAAGGCCTTCGTAAGTCTTACCGTCTATTGTAAGACTTCTTCTGACCTTGATTTTGGAGTGAAGTGTAATAGCCTTTGCATCGTAAGCCATTAAAGCCTCGTCCATATCGCGGAATACCTTGCCTTCGCCGGGTTCACCGTCCTTATCAAGTGTTAAGTAGTAAGAACCGAGAACCATGTCCTGTGAAGGAACAGCAACAGGGCGGCCGTCGGAGGGCTTTAAGAGGTTATTGGCGGCAAGCATTAAGAATCTTGCTTCTGCCTGTGCTTCAGCTGAAAGGGGAACGTGGATAGCCATCTGGTCGCCGTCGAAGTCGGCGTTGTAAGCTGTACATACAAGGGGATGAAGCTTAAGTGCACGGCCCTCAACCAAAACGGGTTCGAACGCCTGGATACCGAGGCGGTGAAGTGTAGGAGCACGGTTAAGAAGAACGGGATGGTCCTTGATAACGATTTCCAGTGCATCCCAAACCTCGGGCTTAGCTCTTTCAACAGCTTTTCTTGCAGCCTTGATATTGCCTGCAGCGCCTGTTTCAACAAGTCTCTTCATTACGAAGGGCTTAAACAGCTCAAGTGCCATCTCCTTGGGAACACCGCACTGGTACATTTTAAGTTCGGGACCAACAACGATAACGGAACGGCCGGAATAGTCAACACGCTTACCAAGAAGGTTCTGACGGAAACGGCCCTGCTTACCTTTAAGCATATCGGAAAGAGATTTTAAAGGTCTGTTGTTGGGACCTGTTACGGGTCTGCCGCGGCGGCCGTTATCGATAAGGGCGTCCACAGCTTCCTGAAGCATTCTCTTTTCGTTTCTTACGATAATATCGGGAGCGCCAAGCTCTAAAAGACGGGCAAGGCGGTTATTGCGGTTGATAACTCTTCTGTATAGGTCGTTAAGGTCACTTGTAGCGAATCTGCCGCCGTCGAGCTGAACCATGGGGCGGATATCCGGAGGAATAACGGGAACTACGTCGAGAATCATCCACTCAGGCTTGTTGCCGGAAATTCTGAAAGCCTCAAGAACTTCAAGACGCTTAAGAATTCTTACCTTCTTCTGGCCTGATGCATTTACGAGCTCTTCCTTAAGCTCAGCAGCTGTAGCTTCAACGTCTACCTTCTGTAAAAGTACCTTGATAGCTTCAGCGCCCATACCTGCCTCAAACTCGTTGCCGTACTTCTCACGCATATCTCTGTACTCTTTTTCGGTAAGAGTCTGCATTAAAGAAAGTTCGCGAACTGAGCCGGGATCGGTAACTATATAAAGTGCAAAGTAAAGAACCTTTTCAAGTGTTCTGGGAGAAAGGTCAAGGATAAGACCCATTCTGGAGGGAATACCCTTGAAGTACCAGATATGGGAAACGGGAGCGGCAAGCTCGATGTGACCCATTCTCTCGCGGCGAACCTTACTTCTTGTAACTTCAACGCCGCATCTCTCACAAACCTTACCTTTAAAGCGGAAACGCTTGTACTTACCGCAGTGACATTCCCAGTCCTTTGTAGGTCCGAAAATTCTTTCGCAGAAAAGGCCGTCTCTCTCGGGCTTTAAGGTACGGTAGTTTATGGTTTCGGGCTTCTTAACCTCACCGTAGGACCATTCTCTGACCTGATCGGGAGAAGCAAGACCGATTTTTATAGATTCAAATACATTAAATTCCATTTATAAATTTTCCTCCCAATTAAAACAGATCGTCGTCATCATCTTCAACGCCCATTTCTCTGTAGAAAGCGGAATCGTCGTCATCATCCAAATCGGAAGCGAAAAGATCGTCTTCGTCATCGGGATTTTCAATGGAGTAACCGGAAAGGTCGTCAGCAACGTTTTCCTCATCCATGAGGCTTGTTGCAGGTGCAAACTCGAGGTCGTCGTCCTCGTCAAAGTTCTGGCGGAGGTCAATTTCCTCACTGTTCTTATCAAGAACCTTAACGTCAAGACCGAGAGCCTGAAGTTCCTTAATGAGAACCTTGAAGGACTCGGGAATACCGGACTTGGGAATGTTCTGACCCTTAACGATGGATTCGTAGGTCTTAACACGGCCAACAACGTCGTCGGACTTAACTGTAAGGATTTCCTGAAGTGTATAAGCTGCGCCGTAAGCTTCAAGTGCCCAAACTTCCATCTCACCGAAACGCTGGCCGCCAAACTGAGCTTTACCGCCGAGGGGCTGCTGAGTAACCAGAGAGTAAGGACCTGTGGAACGTGCGTGGATCTTATCGTCAACAAGGTGATGGAGCTTGAGGTAATACATATAACCTACTGTTACGGGGTTATCGAAGTATTCACCTGTTCTGCCGTCACGAAGGCGGAACTTACCGTCCTCTGTCATGGGAACACCCTTGAAGTGCTCACGTGTATAACGCATTTCGTCTGCCATCTTGAAGCACTCACGGATATCTTCTTCGTGTGCGCCGTCAAATACGGGAGTCATAATCTTCCAGCCAAGAGCCTTGGAAGCCATACCTAAGTGAACTTCAAGAACCTGACCGATGTTCATACGTGAAGGAACGCCCAGGGGGTTAAGAACGATATCAAGGGGAGTACCGTCCTCGAGGAAGGGCATTTCTTCAACGGGAAGAATTCTGGAAACAACACCCTTATTACCGTGGCGGCCGGCCATCTTGTCGCCTACGCTTATCTTTCTCTTCTGAGCGATATAGCATCTTACAACCTTATTTACGCCGGGGCTGAGTTCATCGCTGCTGTTTTCTCTTGTAAATACCTTTACGTCAACAACAACGCCGTACTCACCGTGGGGTACTCTGAGGGATGTATCACGAACTTCTCTTGCCTTTTCACCGAAGATAGCGCGGAGGAGTCTTTCTTCAGCTGTAAGCTCTGTTTCACCCTTAGGTGTAACCTTACCTACGAGGATATCTCCGGCGCGAACTTCAGCACCGATTCTGATAATACCTCTTTCGTCAAGGTCAGCAAGTAAATCTTCGTTTACGTTGGGAATATCTCTTGTAATCTCTTCGGGTCCGAGCTTAGTATCTCTTGCTTCCATCTCGTATTCTTCAATATGGATAGAAGTGTAAACGTCGTCACGAACCATTTTCTCGTTAAGGAGAACGGCGTCCTCGTAGTTGTAGCCTTCCCATGTCATAAAGCCGATGAGGGCATTCTTACCGAGGGAGATTTCACCGTTTTTAATAGCAGGACCGTCAGCGATAACGTCGCCCTTTTCAACTCTTTCACCGGTTGAAACAACGGGAACCTGATTGAAACAAGTGCTCTGGTTGGAGCGGATAAACTTAATAATATCGTACTCGTCAATTTCGCCGTTATCAGCTGTAATTCTTATTTTATCAGCAGAAACGTACTTTACAACGCCGCCGCGCTTAGCAAGTACGCAAACACCGGAGTCAACACCGGCTTTGAATTCCATACCTGTACCAACGATGGGAGACTCGGTTCTAAGAAGCGGAACAGCCTGCTTCTGCATGTTGGAGCCCATGAGCGCACGGTTGGCGTCATCGTTCTCGAGGAAGGGGATCATAGCTGTAGCTACGGAAACAACCATTCTGGGGGAGATATCCATATAGTCAACCTTAGAGGGGGCAACTTCAACGAATTCGTCTCTGTAGCGGCCAACAACACGGTTGTTTACGAATCTGCCGTTTTCATCGAGGGGTTCGTTAGCCTGAGCTACTACGAACTCGTCTTCCATATCGGCTGTCATATAAACAACTTCGTCTGTTACGATACCTGTCTCCTTGTCCATCTTACGGAAGGGAGTTTCGATAAAGCCGTAACGGTTGATTTTAGCAAATGTAGCAAGGTAAGAGATAAGACCGATGTTGGGACCTTCGGGAGTCTCGATGGGGCACATTCTGCCGTAGTGAGTATAGTGAACGTCACGAACTTCGAAAGATGCTCTGTCTCGGGAAAGACCGCCGGGACCTAAAGCGGAAAGTCTTCTCTTATGTGTAAGTTCTGAGAGGGGGTTTGTCTGATCCATAAACTGAGAAAGAGGGGATGAACCGAAGAACTCCTTGATTGCTGCAGTTACGGGTCTGATATTGATAAGAGAATGGGGAGAAAGAGCCTCGCTGTCCTGAGCCTGAAGTGTCATTCTCTCGCGGATAACTCTTTCAAGTCTAGAAAAACCAATTCTGAACTGGTTCTGTAAAAGCTCGCCTACAGAGCGGATACGGCGGTTGCCTAAGTGGTCGATATCGTCGGTAGTACCAAGTCCCTGTGCCAAGCAGTTCATGTAGTTGATACTTGCTATAATATCCTTAAGTGTGATGTGGTTGGGAATAAGCGCAGCTTTGTTGAGCTTAAGAGCAAGCTTTAACTGCTCCTCGTCCTCGCAGGAATCAAGAAGAGCCATTAATGCTTCGCAGTCAACTCTCTCGTTGATGTCGGAAGATTTTTCAGCATCGAAGGAAACGTACTTGTTGATATCAACAGTACCGTTGGAAATAATCTTTACTTCCTTTTCGTTTACTGTTACGAATGCCTCCATAACGCCTGCATCGTCCATCTCTTCAGCAAGAGCGCGGGAAACCATAACGCCTGCTTCAGCCATCATCTCGCCTGTGTAGGGGTTAACTACGGGGCGGGAAAGAACCTGACCTGCAAGACGGCCGCTTAAATTAAGCTTCTTATTATATTTATAACGGCCAACTCTTGATAAGTCGTACTTCTTAGCATCAAAGAAGAAGTTGTGAATTAAGCTCTTCGCACTTTCAATTGTGGGGGGTTCACTGGGACGAAGCTTTCTGTAAACTTCAAAAAGTGCGTCGTCAGTATTTTTACAGGTATCCTTCTCGATTGTAGCGAGAATTCTCTCGTCCTCACCGAAAAGGTTGATAATCTCTGTATCTGTACCGATACCTAAAGCACGGATAAATACAGTGATCGGGATCTTTCTGTTCTTATCGATACGAACATAGAACACGTCGTTAACGTCATTCTCATACTCTAGCCAAGCACCGCGGTTGGGGATGACTGTGGATGAGAAGAGCTCCTTACCTGTCTTGTCGTAATCCATCTTGAAATAAACACCGGGAGAACGAACGAGCTGTGAAACGATAACACGCTCAGCACCGTTGATAACAAAGGTACCGCTGTCTGTCATAAGGGGGAATTCACCCATATAAACTTCGTTATCCTGAATTTCGCCTGTTACCTTGTTTTCAAGTCTTGCCGTTACTCTTAAAGCAGCAGAGTATGTTGCGTCACGCTCTTTACATTCAGTAACGCTGTAGTTTGGGGTTTCGTCTAACTTGTAGTCGATAAAATCGAGAACAAGGTTGCCGTTGAAATCGGTAATACCGGAAACATCCTCAAATACCTCTTTCAAACCATCGTGAAGGAACCATTCATAAGAATTCTTCTGTACCTCAATGAGGTTGGGCATATCAAGAACCTCATTGATCTTGGAGAAACTCATTCTGGTATTTTTACCCATCTTAACCGGTTTAACATTTACCATTGCAGCTATCACTCCATTATAAATTTTTTTGGAATAAGTTTATATTGCACGCGAAACTTAATATTCAAAATAACCATAATATAAAGTCCGCAATTGGTCACAAAGTGAAAGAAAAAGTAAATTTAAAGTAAAAATAAATTTATCTTGCAATCTCTTTTGATTTGTGGTATCATACCTTTAAGGCTATAAGGCGCATATGCACCCATAATGATACAGTATAGTATTGTATCACCTTTTTTCTCGTTTGTCAACGGGTTTTTGGGCGAAATGTGCAAATTTCGGCCTATTTTTTTATGCAAAATGCCAATTGACAAATTATTAAGTGTGTGATAGTCGCTCACGAATTGATTTTTACAATATTTTCAATAATTTACAAAAGAAGGTGGAAATCCGCCTTCTTTTTTGTTATAATGGTAATAAGATAAATTCGGTCAATTTAAATTTATTAATCAAATCTGCTATACTATTATAATATAAGAAAGTGAGAGAAGATAATGGCTAAAAAATTCCAAAGAAGCCCTGCTTCCAAAATTCCCCCGGTGCCTATGACTAGCCGCTTCGTAGCCCCCTGGGATACGGCAGGCTGGTACTATATGCTCCCCGAGCTCTATATAGGCTGCGATATGTACTCAAACTGTGACGATAAACTTTTGGAAATTGACGAAAAATATTTAGGCGCCGACTACGTTGTGTCCTTTAACTCAATTGCCGACGGCTTCGACGATAAAGAGGAGCTTGAATTCTTTGCAGAGCGCGACGTAACCGTTTACGCCGCTCTTGATAAGAAGGCTATCCCCGAATTTGTAAAGGATTGGGCAGACACGGGCGATACTTTAAAATCCGATAAGGGCGCTGAGTACGAAATTTTCAGCAAGGATTATAAGAAAACAGAGCACGTTAAAGTGCCCGGCTTCAAGGGTGACTGCAACCACTTCTTCGTGTTCGTTCTCCCCAAGGATGATGAATATATTGAAAGAGATTTCCCCGTTTCGGTTATAAGTGATAAACTCCCCGAGGCTTACAAAAAAAGAACTTACAAAAACTATATTACTGACGTATTTAACGGCGAATCCTTATGCTCCTGCTATGAAACAGAGGGCGAAGTTAAGCTCGTTGCCCGTGAGGAAGAAGCAAGGGATAAGTACCTTTCTTTAAATAACGCATCCGTTAAAAGAAGTTTCGAGGGCACAGACAGAATCGTGGCTACCGCCAAAATAAACGTAGCCGAGGGCGGCAAAGCTATTTTCACTCTCGAAAACGAGGCAAAGCTTATTGACGTTACTTTCAAAGGCGGCAAAATCACCGCTTCAGGGGAAGACGTAATCGACTATAAAGAAAACACGGACGTCGCTTTAAGATTAGTATATAACGGCGAAAAAGGCTCAGCAGATATTTTCGTTAACTGCCGCAAAGCAAAAACCGTTAAGGCAGAAAAGGGCGAAGTTAAATCCTTTAAATTTGTTTCTATAGAAAAAGAAGCTCAGCTTGATAACCTCACTATTACCGACGATACAGAAATTTTCGTAGTTAACGATAATTTTGAAAGCGAAGCTTCCCGCTATTTAGCTTACACCGAAAACGCTTTGGTAGAGACAACAGCCTACCCCTTCAAGGATAGCGTTGCTTACAAATTGACTTCCAAGGATGAAAAACCCGCGTCCTTCGCCTATGCTTTCCCCAGCGTTGAAGGTTTAGTCAGCGTTGAATCCCTCCTTATTACAGATTCCGAGGAATTCTCCTTAGCTCCCATGCTCACCGATAAAAACGGTACTCCCGCTATGAGAATTGCCCTCTACCAGAATAACCTCTATGCAACCGACGGCGACGAATTCGTAAGAATTTACGGCGGCACCACAAACTTCCAGTATTATCCCTGCAAAAACGTTATCAACATCAAGGTAACTGTTGATACAAATAAGGGTACCTACGATTTAATGGTGGACGGTTCCTACCGCGCTAAGGGCTATAAGCTTTTAAATCCCGTCAGCGAAATCTGCAACGCAGTTTACACGGCAAATAAAGAAGCTCTCACTTTAATGCGCGTAAGAGTTTACGACGATGCCGACTTAGCAAGAGACGTTATCCCCAACGCCCCCGTCTTCGACGTTACAAAAGAACCCTATAACGCAGTAGCCGACGGCGTTACTTTCGTAAGAAAGAACATTCAGAAAGCAATTGACGATGCAGCCTTCACAGGCGGTACGGTTTACCTCCCCGAAGGCGTTTACTACACAGGCGAACTTATCCTCCGAAACGACATGACCCTCTGGGTAAGCAAAAACGCAAAGGTATTCGGCACTCACGATCACAGCGAATACACCCTCCGTTCCCCCGGCGACAGCCGATGCGGCTACTTCTCCTTGGGCAGAGGCTTCATTTACGGCGAAAACGTAAGTAACGTACGAGTAACAGGCGGCGGTGTAATTGACGGCAACGGCAAATACCGCTTTAAGATGAACGACCCCCACCCCGACAGAAGACTCGAAGAAGCCCGTCCTGACATATTCCTTATCGAATATTCAAAGGACGTTACTTTGGAACACATCAACTTAAAGAGCCCCGGCTTCTGGACAGTTGTTCCCCTTGGCTGCGACCACGTATTTATCCGCTATCTTAACCTTGATTCCCTCAACACACCTAACCGCGACGGCATCAACCCCGTTGACTGCTCCGACTTAACCATTTATTCCTGCAACATCATAGCAGGTGACGACGGTATCACCTTCAAAAGTAGTGAGCCTCACGGCTGTGAAAACATTGACGTTCACGATATAGTTATCCAGAGCCTTGCTTCCGGTATTAAATTCGGTACCGATACTTACTGGAGCTTCAAAAACGCTCACATCAAGGAGCTTTACATCAAGAACGTTAACCGCTGCGGTATCTCCCTTGAAAGCGTTGACGGCGCAGAGGTTGAAAACATCGTCTTCGAAAAGATAAATATGACGGACGTAGGCGCCCCTGCTTACATCTGTGTAGGCGACAGAAAGCGTCTTCCCAGAAACGGTCATCCTCCCCGCCTTGGTTACATCAAGGGCGTCACCTTCGATAGCCTCCGTTTCGAGCGCCCCTACCCCTTCAGCTTTACTAAAGATATAAGAGAGGTACTTGTAATCGGTCAGTACGACCACGCAAGAGTTGAGGACGTAACCTTCAAAAATTGCTACTTTGCTCTTCCCGGCGGCTTCAACGTAATCCCTCCCGAGCCCCGTCGCCTTGACGACGGTTACCCCGAGTACGATAAGCACGGTCTCAGCGCAGGCAGCGTGTTTACGGTTAAATGGGCAAAGAACTTTAAGATTGAAAACTGTGAATTTACGTTAGAAAAGAAGGACTACCGCCCCAAGATCGCATACTTTGAATATAAAAAATAATAAATAAAAACAAAAGCCGAAGGTAAGTTTTAAAATTCTTACCTTCGGCTTTTCTTATGTTATGTTTTTATGTTTAAGGTAGCACATACTTTTTTCATTTAAAAAAGGTGGGATTTTACTCCCACCCTGAAATCATTTTATAAACAAGCCAACCAAAGTTAAAATACCAAACCACAAAACGGGTACTATTAAAGAAGGCAGCATATTCATAGTCTTAAAGCTTTTTATATTAAGTATGGAAAGTCCCGAGCAGGCAATAAGCACACCGCCTACTATAGAAATCTCCGTCATTAAAGCGTCGGGAATAAAGGGACCCAAAAAGCTTCCCAAAAGCCAGATACTTCCCTGCCATAAAAAGAGCACTCCAGCCGCAATAGCAATACCGAATCCATAGGTAGAAGCCAGCACCGCGCTGGTTACGAAATCCAAGGTTGCGTTAGTGAAAAGGAAGGTGTTATCTCCCTCAACCGCACTTTTAATAGGGCCTAAAATTGAAAGAGTACCGATGCAAAATAATAGTATAGCGGTGGAAAGTCCGCGGCTAAGTTCCGACTTACCTAATTTAGCGGCAAGTCCGTTAAACTTGGCGTCAATATCAAGCACAGAGCCCACAAGTCCGCCTAAAGCCAAACTCACTATGAAAAGTACGGGGTACTCGCTTTTGGGCATATTACTGCACAGTGTACTTATGCCAAGTCCTGCCGCCGCCAGCCCCACAGCGTTAAACATAGCTTCTTTGTATTTCTCATTTATCTTTTTACCGAAAAATCCGCCTACCAGGCTGCCCGCCAGTATGGTACCAACGTTACATATCGTTCCTAACAAATAAACACCTTCTTTTTGCTTTGATTATTTCTTTTCTGCGTTATGCACAACTATCTGCTGGAAAGGAATTTCAATGCCGTTTTCGTCAAAGGCAAGCTTAACCTTCTCCTGCATATCAAAGTAAACGTTCCAATAATCAGCGCCGAGTACCCATACCTTAACTGCCATATTTACACTGCTTTCGCCGTGGCTGTCAACTGCAATAATAGCGGAAGGTTCCTTTAAAATTCTCTCATCAGCATTTACTACGGAAGCTAATACTTCCTTAACCTTTGCAATATCGGAATTATAAGATACGGAATAAGTTAAGTCAAGGCGTCTGTTCTCCTGAGTAGAGTAGTTTATAACAACGCCCGAAGTAATTGAAGAGTTTGGAATAACCACTTCTTTATTATCTACCGTAAGAAGGATAGTGTTTAAAATGCTTATGGATTTAACCGTACCGGAGTTACCGCCTATGGTTAAATAATCGCCTACCTTAAAGGGTTTGCTGAAAACAAGCTGAACGCCCGAAATAAAGTTGCCGAGTGTGCCCTGTAAAGCGAAGCTTGCAGTAAGACCTGCGGCGCCTAAAGCAGCTACCATATTGGAGATATTGATAACGTTGGATATTGCCACGAGAATAACAAGACCGAAAAGAATAGTTCTTACTACGGAAATCAAGAAGCTTGCCGCCGCTTGGTCTACGTTCTTATTCTTAATAATTCTTTTCACTGCCTTAGTAGCCAAATTTACAAGCCACCAGCCAATAACAATAATAATACCTGCATAAATAATGTTCATTCCGGTAGTAACAGCCCATGACTGAAGCCATAATAATCCGTTTGAAAATATTTCTGTCATAATTGTTTATACCGCCTTTATAAATTTTTTTAATATTCTACCACCATATTCTGTTTTTTTCAAACTTTTTTTGTAAATTTATCAAAATATATGTAAATTTAGTTTTATTTATGTTATAATTACTATAATTATAAATATGCGCATTTTTACGCTGTAAAGGGAAATTATGAAAAACGAACAGTTAAAAGGTAACTCCATAAGCGAAAGCTTACTTAATAAAAATACTTACTACGTGCTGCTTTCCTCCCGTGAAAGCAGCGCCAACCTTCGCTGTGACATCGCTATGCTAAGAAAAGCCTTCTTTGAGAATAAGAAAAAAACTCTTAAAATCTCCAAAGAAGTTACAAGCAGCGGCATTGAAGGTAATTTAACAGGTAAAATTACAAAAAGCAGTCTTACCTGGAAAAAGACCGAAGGCGGTATAAATACCGAGGAATGCTATAAAAATAAAGGCGTTTACGTTCTTGTTAACCGCGATTTAAACGGCAACATAAAAAATAAAATCTACTACAACAAAAATATGCTCTGGATAAAAACGGAGTATTTCAGCGTAAACGATTTTGCAAATGCGGAAATTATTTTTAAACCCGTAAATACCGAAAACGCTATCGAGCGCTTTACTTACGACAGGGAAAATAAAAATTATGTCTCCACCCTCCTCTACCCCATTCCCTACGATGCAGGCTCCGAGGAGAGAAGTCTTCTTGACGCCGCCCTTCCCGAGGAAAAGCTTTTGGTCTCCACCGAAGACGGCGAATTTATCTACTGCGCAAAAAACGAGCTTGAAGGCCACACAAAATTGCAGGAAGATATAAAGAAAAGCATCAATTTCTTAAATTCCGTATGGCAGAGTGAGAGCATCACGGATATTGATCCCGTTTCAGAGCCTGAAGTAAAAACTACGGAAATCACGGACGAAAATGAAATTCCCGAAACCAATCAGGAGAAAGCTTTACCTGAAGAAACTAAAGAGGAAGAAGCTTCACCCGAGGAAACTAAAATAGAAGAAACTGCAAAAGAAATTAAGGCGGAATCAGAAAGTCCCTCCCTCTGTGAGGAAAATACCGAAATTATCGCCGAAACAAAGGAAAACATCCCCGAAGAACAAACAAAAGACGAAATTATTCCTCAGGAAGAAACCGCCGAACCAAAAAAGGGAAAGCTTGAAATCGAGGAGACCTATACTTCCGATAACGGCGAAAAATACGGCGAAAAGCTTGTTTACACGGGAACTTTAATCGAAGGCAAGCGAAACGGACGCGGCAGAACCGACAGAAAATCAGGTCTTACCGCATTCGACGGCGAATATTCAGATAATAAGCGCGAGGGCTTCGGCTGCAGCTACTACAAAAACGGCAATTTAAGCTACGCAGGCTTCTGGAAGGACGATAAGAAAAACGGCATGGGCGTTTCCTTCAGAAACAGCGACCACGCTGTGCAGATAACAAGCTGGTCCGAGGGCAAGCCCCAAAGCCACACCTCTATTTTCGATAGCGAAGGTTACCTTAAGTATACGGGCAACATAAAAGACGGCGTAAGAAGCGGTCTTTGCGTAAGCTACAATAAGGAAGAGGGCGGACTTTTCGCAGGCAAGTGGCTGCAAAACGGCGAAGTCGGCAGCGGCGCCCTTTTCGATAGCGAAGGCAACCTCATCTACGCAGGATTTTTAAAAGACGGCAAGCGCCACGGTCAGGGCACCGAATTCGATAAAAACGGCGAAATAGTTTTCACCGGCACCTTCGAAAACGACGAATACAAAACCGGCACGCTTTATAAGAAAATATAAAACATATCAAAAGTCACACTTAATGGTGTGACTTTTTTACATACTCAAAGCTTTATATTGTTAACTATTCTAACCTTGAGTGCTATTATTGAAGTAAATAAGTGTAAATATTTTAGGAGGCAGCAATATGAGAAAATTCATCTCTATAATTTTAGCTATTTTACTTTCTATTTCCGTTTGCGCTTGCTCTATATTTACTACAGAGGATGGCTCAGTAATAAGAATTGATGAAGTTTTAGTACCGCTTGAAGAATAATTTTAAAAGGAGGCAATAAGCCTCCTTTTTTGTTTCTTTTTAGTATCCCTTCAATTTCAGCATAGTGTGTTTTTTATCTCTTACTTAAAGAGCTTTCAATATAATGTAGATAAAACAACTTGAAAAATAAATAAAACCGTGGTACAATAATTTGGTATAGTTCAAAGAAGGCTTTACAAAATTACGTTTTGGAGGTGGTAAAGTGCGTAAGAATAAAAATGATGAGAGAAGAACCTTAATGGTAAGAATACTTTGCATTATTCTTGCGGCATTAATGCTTCTTTCCGTATTCAGCGTAATGTTCTATACAATGTAAATTAAAACTAAAAGAAAAGCAATTCATTATAGAAAAGAGTGTTAAAAATGGCAAACAAAGGTAATTTTTATATTACAACCCCTATTTATTATCCCTCCGATAAACTCCACATCGGTCACAGCTACTGCACAGTAGCTACCGACGCAATGGCAAGATATAAGAGACTTCGCGGCTACGACGTTCTCTTCTTAACAGGTACCGACGAGCACGGTCAGAAAATTGAGGATAAAGCCAAGGATGCAGGCGTATCTCCTCAGGAGTTTGTAGACAGAATCGTTGAGGGCGAAAGAGGCGTTCTCGATTTATGGAAGCTTATGAACATCTCTAACGACCGCTTTATCCGCACAACAGACGATTATCACGTAGCTGCAATTCAGAAGATTTTCAAGGCTATGTACGATAAGGGCGATATCTATAAGGGTAAGTACAGCGGCAAATACTGCAAGCCCTGCGAAAGCTTCTGGACAGAGAGCCAGCTTGTTGACGGCAAATGCCCCGACTGCGGCAGAGAAGTTCAGGACGCAGAGGAAGAGGCATACTTCTTTAAGCTCAGCAAGTACGCTGACAGAATTCTTGATTTACTCGAAAATACCGATTTCTTAGAGCCCAAGAGCCGTGTTAACGAGATGGTAAACAACTTCATCAAACCCGGTCTTGAGGATTTATGCGTATCAAGAACAAGCTTTACATGGGGTGTTCCAGTTGATTTCGACCCCGGTCACGTTGTATATGTTTGGATCGACGCACTCTTTAACTATATGACAGCCCTCGGCTTCCAGAATGATAAATATAACGATTTAGAGAAATTCTGGCCCTGCGACGTTCACTTCGTAGGTAAGGAAATTGTACGTTTCCACTCCATTATCTGGCCCGCTATGCTTATGAGCCTCGAATTACCCCTCCCCAAGAAGGTTTACGGCCACGGCTGGCTTAACTTCAACGGCGAGAAAATGAGTAAATCAAGAGGCAACGTTGTTGACCCCTATATCTTAGCTGAAAGATTCGGCGTTGACGCTCTTCGTTTCTTCTTACTTCGTACCTTCCCCTTCGGCTCAGACGGTAACTTTACAAACGAATTACTTATTTCCACAATCAATACAGACCTTGCCAACGACCTTGGTAACCTCGTATCCCGTACAACAGCTATGTGCCAGAAGTACTTTGGCGGCACTTTAGCAGAAGGCGGCGAAAGCGCTGAGCTTGACGGTGAATTAAAAGCGCTTGCTACCGAAGTTATCACTAACTACGAAAAGCAGATGGATGCTTACCAGTTCCACAATGCACTTAGCGAAGCATTCCGTTTAATCAGCCGTGCTAACAAGTACATTGACGAAACCGCTCCCTGGGTACTTGCAAAGAGCGAGGAAACAAAGCCCCGTCTCCTTTCCGTTATGAAGAATCTTTGCGAGGCTATCAGAATTTCCGCTGTTTTAGTAAGCCCCGTTATGCCTGAATCCGCCGAGAAGATTTTTAATCTCTTAGGCGTACCCGCAGAGGGCAGAGCTTGGGATTCCCTTACTTACTGCGCTTGTGCAGACTGCACTTGGAATACTCAGACAGGTGCCCCCATCTTCCCCAGAATTGATATGGAAAAAGAGCTCGCAGCTTTAGAGGAGCTCTCTAAACCCCAGGAGCCCGCAAAGCCCGCTATCGAAACTGAAGCTTTAGCTGAGGAAACCGTAGACTTCGAAACATTCTGCAAGTCCGATTTCCGTGCCGTTAAGGTTAAAGAGTGCCAGAACGTTAAAAAGAGCGATAAGCTTTTACAGTTCACTCTTGATGACGGCACAGGTGTAGACCGCCAGATCCTTTCCGGTATTGCTAAGTTCTACAAGCCCGAAGAGCTTATCGGCAAAACTTTGGTTGCCATCGTGAACCTGCCCCCCAGAAAGATGATGGGCAGAGAATCCTGCGGTATGCTCATAAGCGCCGTTCATAAAGAAGATGGCGTAGAAAAGCTCAACCTCTTAATGGTAAGCGACGATATCCCTGCAGGCGCAAAACTTTGCTAATAAATAAAGGAGGTTATAAGTTTTCTTGTAACCTCCGTTTTTTAAATAAGGATTAAATAAATTATGATTTTTGATTCACACGCACATTACGACGATGAAAGTTTTAATGAGGATAGAGACGAGCTTTTAAACCTTATTCTCCCCCAAAAAGGTGTAACCGGTATTATAAACTGCGCGTCCGACTTTGAAAGCATCGCAAAAACCATTGAACTGAGCGAAAAATATCCCTTCCTTTACGCGGCTTTGGGTATTCACCCAGAGTGCGCCGCAAGACTCCCCGAAAACTGGTTCGAAGTTTTAAAGGAAGGCTTAAAAAGAGAAAAGACCGTTGCTTTAGGCGAAATCGGTCTTGATTATTATTGGGAGGATAGCTGCCCCCGTGATATTCAGAAGGAAGTTTTTATAAAGCAGATGGAACTCGCTAAAGAGCTTGATATCCCCGTAATCATCCACGACCGCGACGCTCACGGCGACACCTTGGAAATTCTTAAAAAGTATAAACCCAAAGGCGTTGTGCACTGCTTCTCGGGCAGCGTGGAGATGGCAAGGGAAGTTATTAAGCTTGGTATGTATATCGGTATGGGCGGTGTGGTTACCTTCAAAAACGCCCGCCACAGCGTGGAGGTTATGAAGGAAATTCCCCTTGAAAAACTCCTTTTAGAGACGGACGCCCCCTACCTTTCCCCCGTGCCTATGCGCGGCAAGCGAAACGACAGCTCCCTTATCCCCTACGCCGCCGCAAAAATCGGCGAGCTAAGAGGTTTAAGTGCCACCGAAATATTGGAAATTTCCCGTAACAACGTAAAAGAACTTTTTGGTATATGATTTAACAAAAAAATTATCCCACAGATTCGCTCTGTGGGATTTTTCTTTTATTATACCTTTTTTAAAAGTATGATTTAATTAAAAAAAGCTTGTGATAAATATTTCAAGTCCGATGAATATAAGAATTGCACCGCCTAAAATACCTGCCTTGCCTGCAAGCTTAGTGCCTGCTTTTCTGCCTATATAAATACCGCCAAGGCAAATGCCGAAGGTGACCACCGCAATTATTAAAGCGGAAAGCAGAGCGGAAGCCAAATCGTAATCTGCAATAGTGAAACCAACAGAGAGAGCGTCAATGGAGGTTGCAATACCCTGTACAACCAGCGCCCAGAAGCCTACGCCCCTGCACTCCTCGCACTCGCATTTGCAGGTAATACCCTCGTAAAGCATCTTACCGCCTATAAAGCCTAAAAGCGCCAAAGCAATCCAAGGTATTACTACTTCGAAGCTTTTAAAATACTGAACTATTGTATGTACACAGACCCAGCCTAAAATAGGCATTAAAGCCTGAAAGAAAGCAAACATACCTGCTATGCCGAACATTTTTCTCTTTTTCATGCAGGGCTCGTTTAAGCCGTTGGCAAGAGATACGGAAAAAGCATCCATAGCAAGACCTATACCCAAAAGAACGCTGTTAAAAATTAACGTGAACAAAAATTCCATTTTATTTTGTTTTCCTTCCTAAGTAAAATAAAAAACACCGAACAGCTTTTGCTCGGTGTCGTTTACTGAAAAGTATATAAAGACTCCATGCATAAGCTAAGCTACACATGAGTCTCGCAATTTAAAACAAGCCAGAGTAATTTACTTACTCAGTATGTTGACTTGTTACGCAGGAAAGCGCTTGCTACTCCCTCACAAAGGGTTATTATACCATAATTTAATGTTTTGTCAAGGATATTACTCACTGAAAAGCTCTGTGGAAAAATATCTTGAGCCTGTATCGGGAAGAATTACTACAATATTCTTGCCTTCGTTTTCATCCATAGAAGCAAGTTTAACTGCCGCCGAAAGAGCCGCGCCGGATGAAATACCGCAAAGGAAGCCCTCGCATTTACCTAAAATTCTGCCGTACTCCATAGCGTCGCCGTCGGTTACTGTCAATACCCCGTCAAGAATATCCCGGTTTAAAACCTCGGGAATGAAATTCGCGCCGATTCCCTGAATTTTATGGGCGCCCGCTCTGCCTTCTGTCAACAAAGGAGAGGAGGCAGGCTCTACGCCTATTACCTTAATATCGGGATTTTTGCTCTTTAAATATTCGCCTGTTCCCGTAATCGTGCCTCCTGTACCTATAGCAGCAAGAAAAATATCCACCTTACCTTCGGTATCCTCCCAGATTTCGGGACCCGTAGTAAGAAAATGTGCCTTACTGTTGGAGGGGTTTTCGAACTGACCCAAAACGAAGGAGCCCTCGTTTGCTTCTTTTATTTCCTCAGCCTTTTTTATGGCGCCCGCCATACCCAATTTGCCTTCGGTAAGTACCACGTCGGCTCCGTAAGCCTTCATGGTAATAATTCTTTCCTCGCTCATAGTATCGGGCATAACGATAACAGCCTTGTAGCCGCGGGATGCCGCTATTAAGCAAAGACCTATACCCGTGTTGCCGCTTGTGGGTTCAATTATCATTGCGCCTTTTTTTATGAGGCCCTTCTCTTCGGCATCGTCCACCATCTGCTTGGCGGCTCTGTCCTTAATAGAGCCTGCAGGGTTGAAAAATTCCAGCTTTGCAAATATTTTTGCCTTTAAATTAAATTTTTCTTCAATTTTAGTCAGCTCCATCAAAGGAGTTCTGCCAATAAGTTCTTCTATACTTTTATATATCATATTTTTCCTTCTTTAAAAAGAAATTATTTGGATAAAAGTCCGTCTATAAGCTGCTTTGCGGCTCTTGCAGAACGTCCGCCGCGCTCCAAAGCATATCTTTCGGCAATAAGCTCCAGCTCCTTTTCATCCATATCAATACCCTTATCTTTTGCAAGATGGAAAACGATATTGAGGTAAGTTTTCTTATCGGGCTTATTGAAGGTGATATGTATACCGAAACGCTCAGAAAGAGAAAGCATTTCCTGCATCGTGTCGTTTCTGTGGATATCGTCACCGTCACGGTCGGAGAAGCTCTCCTTAACCAAATGGCGGCGGTTGCTTGTGGCGTAAATAACCACGTTTTTAGCCTTTGCGGAAACACTGCCCTCTAAAATCGCCTTTAATGCGCTAAAATTATCGTCGCCCTTCTGGAAGGAAAGGTCATCAATAAAGATAATGAATTTAAGAGGATTCTCGCTGAGCTCATCGAGAATTCGCGGCATATCCATAAGCTGGTCTTTTCTTATTTCAAGTATACGCAAGCCTTCCTCGTAATATTCATTAACAACAGCCTTGATGGTACTGGATTTACCCGTGCCTGCATCACCCGTTAAAAGGATGTTTGCGGCAGGCTTATTATTTAAAAGCGCCTTTGTATTTTCAATTATTATATTCTTTTCTCTCTCGTAATCAATTAGCTCACTCAGACGCGTATTATCGGGATATCTTACGGGTACGATACTGCCGTTTTGCTCCAAATAGAACATATGGTACTTAGCGTAAATACCGTAGCCGTATTTACCGATATTTTCACATCTGTGCTTATAATCATCAAGAAGATTTATATTTTTAATTTCAAAAGCGGGAAGAATACTTTCCAGACTCTTTATAGGCTCTAAAAGCTCGGCAGAAGTAAGGGAGGCTGTTTTCTGAAGTGTCTCAATTTCTCTTACCACGCTTTTTTTAATAACCTCAGAAGGCTCTTTATTTCTGCCTACTGCGTTTATATAACAGTTTTCGTCGTTACTTACAATGCTTCTTATATATCCGCCAAGGCTTTCGTGGCGGCTGTGGTAGAGCTTTGAAACAAATTCGCTGTAGCACTTAGCTGACTCTTCCTCATTTTCTTCCTTTAAGCTATCGATATAATTTAAAAGAGAGAAAATAACCTCATCTTTAAGTAAATTTCTGAAAACCGCTAAAGATTTTATTCTGAGTCCCAAAAGCTTTAATTCGTTTTTTTCCATCAGTTAAGTATGGCTCCTTTCGCACCGCTGGAAACAAGGGATGCATATCTCTTTAAGTAGCCTCTGAGTTCCTTTTTCTTGGGAACGAAATTCTTCATTCTCTCTTCAAGAATTTTTTCGTCTACTTTAAGCTCGATTTTATTTTCGGGGATGTTGATGGAGATAATATCGCCCTCCTCAACAACGCCAATCATACCGCCGCTGGCTGCTTCGGGAGAAATGTGACCGATGCAGGCGCCTCTTGTGGCACCTGAGAATCTGCCGTCGGTGATAAGCGCAACCTGACTGCCTAAACCCATACCCATAATTGCAGATGTGGGGTTAAGCATCTCTCTCATACCGGGGCCGCCCTTGGGGCCTTCGTAGCGGATAACCACAACGTCACCGGGAATTATTTTACCTGCATTAATAGCTGCCTGAGCATCCTCTTCACATTCAAAAACCCTTGCAGGACCTTCGTGTACAAGCATCTCGGGAGCAACGGCGCTTCTTTTTACAACGCTGCCTTCGGGTGCTAAATTACCCTTTAATACTGCTATACCGCCTGTTTCACTGAAGGGGTTTTCAATAGGACGGATAACGCTGTGGTCTAAGTTAATACAGCCCTCAATATTTTCCTTAACGGTCTTGCCCGTTACCGTAATGCAATCGGTATTTAATAAGTTTTTCTTGTTAAGCTCGTTCATAACGGCGTAAACACCGCCTGCCTCGTCAAGCTCTTCCATATAAGTTCTGCCTGCGGGAGCTAAATGGCAGAGGTTGGGAGTTTTCTCGCTTATGGAGTTGGCAATATCAAGGTCAATTTCAATGCCGCACTCGTGAGCGATTGCGGGAATATGAAGCATACTGTTTGTGGAGCAGCCGAGAGCCATATCAACAGCCAAAGCGTTATAGAAAGCTTCTTCCGTCATAATATCGCGGGGCTTAATGTCCTTTTCTACAAGCTCCATAATTTTCATACCTGCGTGCTTTGCAAGTTCAATACGGCTGGAATAAACGGCAGGAATAGTACCGTTGCCCTTTAAAGCCATACCCAAAGCTTCGCTTAAGCAGTTCATGGAGTTAGCTGTATACATACCCGAACAGCTGCCGCAGGAGGGGCAGGTCTTGCACTCGTATTCGTGAAGCTTTTCTTCGGTAATTTTACCTGCGTTAAACTGACCTACTGCCTCGCTTATGGAGGAGAAGCTGGTTTTCTGACCGTCCACGTGACCTGCAAGCATAGGACCGCCGCTTACGAAAATAGTGGGAATATTGAGTCTTGCCGCAGCCATTAAAAGACCGGGAACGTTTTTATCGCAGTTGGGTACCATAACGAGAGCATCGAAACCGTGTGCCATTGCCATAGCCTCCGTGGAGTCGGCAATCAGATCTCTTGTTACAAGGCTGTATTTCATACCCTCGTGACCCATGGCAATACCGTCGCAAACCGCTATAGCAGGGAAAACTACGGGGTTGCCGCCTGCCATTGCCACGCCGAGTCTTACTGCCTCTACGATTTTATCTATATTCATATGACCTGGAACTATCTCGTTATAGGAGCTTACGATACCTATCATAGGCTTGGCTATTTCCTCGTCGGTCATTCCCAAAGCGTGGTATAAAGCTCTGTGAGGAGCGTTCTGTGTGCCTGATTTCAATTTATCACTTTTCATAATAAATCTCCTTTAAGGTTTCATTTAATGTCAAAATGGGGAATTTTGTTTTTCAAAATCCCCCAAGCAAATTCATATTAGTTATTGATAAACTTCTCTTCGTCTGCCCAGCTGTAAAGCTTTCTGATATCCTCACCAACAACCTCGGAAGGATGCTCGGAAGCTAACTTTCTCATAGCGTTGAAGTGAACCTGATTGCCTGCATCGGACATATCCAAAAGGAAGTCCTTAGCAAAGGAACCGTCCTGAATATCCTTAAGGATCTTCTTCATTGTCTTCTTTGTTTCTTCGGTGATGATCTTGGGACCTGTGATGTAGTCGCCGTATTCAGCTGTATTGGAGATAGAATATCTCATACCTGCAAAACCGCTCTGGTAAATAAGGTCAACTATGAGCTTAACCTCGTGGATACACTCGAAGTAAGCGTTTCTGGGGTCGTAACCTGCCTCAACAAGTGTCTCGAAGCCAGCCTGCATAAGTGCGCAGAGACCGCCGCAAAGAACAGCCTGCTCACCGAAGAGGTCTGTTTCTGTTTCTGTTCTGAAGTTTGTTTCAAGAACACCTGCTCTTGCGCCGCCGATACCGAGAGCATAAGCTAAACCGATATCAAGTGCGTCGCCTGTAGCATCCTGCTCAACAGCGATTAAGCAGGGAACACCCTTACCTGCGAGATATTCGCTTCTTACTGTATGACCGGGGCCCTTGGGAGCGATCATAATAACGTTAACGTCCTTGGAAGGCTTAATGCAACCGAAGTGGATGTTGAAGCCGTGAGCAAATGCGAGAGTCTTACCGGGAGTTAAGTTGGGCTCGATGCTCTCCTTATAAAGCTTAGCCTGCTTTTCGTCGTTAATGAGAATCATGATGATATCTGCATTCTTAGCAGCTTCGGCGCTTGTCATAACCTTTAAGCCCTGAGCTTCAGCCTTTGCCCAGCTCTTGCTGCCCTCGTAAAGACCAACGATAACGTCAACGCCGCTATCCTTAAGGTTCAAAGCGTGTGCGTGACCCTGAGAGCCGTAACCGATAATAGCAACTGTTTTATTTGCTAACTTCTGAAGGTCACAGTCCTGCTGATAAAAAATTCTTGCCATAATATAATACCTCTTTTGATTATTTTTTATTTATTTTATAATTTCGCCTTAGGCGGAATATTTGATTTAATTTTCCGGTTTAATTTAATTATAAATTCGTAACGTTGCGGATAGTGGATTTACCCTTTTCAAGAGCTATTTTACCTGTACGGCAGATCTCGAGAATTTCGTAATCCTGCATAAGGTCAATAAATTCATCTATCTTGCCTGAGTCACCTGTAAGGCGGTAAACTACGGATTCCTTCGTATAGTCCACTATTTTTGCGCTGAAAGCATCCGCCGCTGCCTTTATTTCATTTCTTGTTTCGGGGTTATTGCTCATTTTTATAAGCATAAGTTCACAGCTTACGGTCTCACTTCTGTGAAGCTCTTTAATGGACTTAACGTCGGGAAGCTTATAAAGCTGACCTATTAAAAGCTCCTTACTTCTTTCCTCGCCGTCAAACACAACCGTAATACGGGAGAAATTGGGTGATTCCGTCTCACTTACCGTTAAAGCGGTAATATTGAACTGACGGCGGCGAAACATACTTGTTACACGGTTTAAAACGCCGTACTGGTTATTTACGAGAACAGCCACTGTGTATTTTTTCATTTCACTCACCAACCTTTACAATAATATCGCCTACACTGCCTCCGGGAGGAAGCATGGGAAGAACGAATTCATCTTTATCTATCTTACAGTCAATAAGATAGGGACCATCTTCACCGAAAGCGCGCTGCATAGCGCTATTTAGCTCATCAAGGTTTTCAACCCTCTCACCCTTGGCGCCGAAGGCTTCTGCCAGACGTACGAAGTCGGTTTTTCTTTCAAGCACCGTATTTGAATAGTGCTTATCGAAGAAAAGGGTCTGCCACTGCCTTACCATACCTAAAACACCGTTATTCAGAAGGAGAATAGTAACGGGAACTTTATAGGTAACCGCTGTGGCAAGTTCATTTAAGCACATACCGAAAGAGCCGTCGCCGGTAATTAATACCGCGTGCTCCTTTGTAGCCATCTGCGCGCCTATTGCGGCACCCAGACCGAATCCCATAGTACCCAGACCGCCTGAGCTTATGAATCTGCGCTCATTTTTAAAATTAAGATTCTGCGCGCTCCACATCTGGTGCTGACCAACGTCGGTAGCCACGGGAGTATTTTCGTTAATATATTTATTTAAAGTTAATATTGCGCTTCTCGGTGTTAAACCTTCGCGGTTATCGAGGAATTTATCTTCATCCTTTTTAAAGCCCTCAATCTCCTGCCACCAAGCCTTTTTCTCCGACTTTTTAATAAGAGGAAGAAGATTTTTAAGAGTACATTTCAGATCTCCGCGAAGCGCAACCACGGCTTCAACGTTTTTGCTAAGCTCTGCGCCCTCAACGTCGATATGTACTACCTTTGCCTTTTTAGCAAATTTATTTACGTTGCCTGTAGCTCTGTCGCTGAATCTTACGCCAAGGGAGATAATTAAATCCGCCTCGTTCATACTCATACTGGAAGCATAGTGACCGTGCATACCCTGCATACCAAGGAATCTGGGGTGCTCTGTGGGCACACCTGAAATACCCATTAAAGAACAGCCTAACGGAGCGTCTATAAGCTCAGCAAGCTGAAGCATCTCCTCTTTAGCGCCCGATGAAACAAGTCCGCCGCCGAAATAGATGTAGGGCTTTTCGGCTTCGTTAATAATCTCGCTTGCTTCTTTTACTCTTATAAGCTTTGCGCTTTCTGGCTCGTAGGGAAGCACCTTTTCCTCGGGCTCATACTCACACATAGCTATCTGAATATCTTTGGGAATATCAATTAAAATGGGGCCGGGTCTGCCTGAAACAGAAAGACGGAAGGCTTCTCTGATAGTATCTGCAATTTCCTCTACACTGCCTACGAAATAGTTGTGCTTGGTAATAGGAAGTGTGATACCCGTGATATCTATCTCCTGGAAGCTGTCGGAGCCTATCTGATAGCTGGGCACGTTGCCCGTAATTGCAATAACGGGCACGGAATCAAGGTAAGAGGTGGCAATACCCGTTACCAAATTGGTAGCGCCGGGACCCGAAGTTGCCATCACAACACCAACCCTGCCCGTAGCTCTTGCGTAGCCGTCAGCCGCGTGGGCGGCGCCCTGCTCGTGAGCTGTAAGTACGTGGGTAAGCTCGTCTCTATATTTATAAAGTGAATCGTAAACGTTTATTATCTGACCGCCGGGGTAACCGAAAACGGTATCAACACCCTGCTCGATAAGCGTTCTTACGATTATATCTGCACCTGACAATAACATTTTATCAAAATCCTTTTAGTAATTTCCTTTTAAAATCAGCTGAAACTGATGGAATGCAAAATTTCGCAGTATAATAAATAATATTAAGTTATATTATACCACAGTATTCAGCTAAAAGAAAGAGGAAAATGGATTTTATACATTTATTTTCATATTTTATATGTATTCATCGCCCTGTACATATTATTGAAAGCGCTTAAAAGCGCGTGGGCGGAAGCATTGATAATATCGGTATCGGTTCCTGCTCCCCAATATATTTTTTTATCGTTGCCTTCAAGACCTATGTATGCGGCAGCCACACTCTGTGAGCCTGAGCCGTGCATACTGTGCTCGGTGTATACCTTAAGGCGGTAATCAGTATTCGTAAGCTCTTTAAGCGCATTACTTATAAGGTCCAAGGAGCCGTTGCCGCTTGCGTGAATACTTACGTGCTGATTTCCCTTTTTAAATACCACGTCGCCGCTTACGCCGTTTTTACGCTGGCGGAAGTTAATATCTTCCAATGCAACGGGTTTATCGCAGTTGAAATAATTTTCCTTGAATATATCGTAAACGTCGCTTGCTTTTAATTCTTTATGCTGATTATCGGAAATCCCCTTACACAGATAGCTCAAATGCTCACGCATTTCACCGGGAAGTACATATCCGTAATTCTGCTCCAACAGATAGGCGATACCGCCCTTGCCGCTCTGGGAATTTACCCTTATTACGTCCGCATCGTAGGTACGGCTTATATCCCTTGGGTCAATGGGAATATACGGCACGTTCCATCTATCCACGGAATGTTCCTCGCGCCATTTCATGGATTTTGCAATAGCATCCTGATGGCTGCCCGAAAAAGCGGCAAAAACCAGCGCTCCTGCGTAAGGTGTACGCTCGTGTACGTGCATACGAGTGCAATTTTCATATATTTTTGCAATTTCGGGAATATTGGATAAATCAAGCTTCGGGTCCACGCCGTGAGAATACATATTCATGGCCAAAGTGATAATATCCACGTTGCCCGTTCTTTCACCGTTTCCGAAAAGAGTGCCCTCCACCCTTTGGGCGCCTGCAAGAAGCGCAAGCTCCGTATCGGCTACGCCCGTGCCTCTGTCGTTATGGGGATGAAGCGACAAAGTGACATAGCGGCGGTATTTTAAATTCTCGCTTATAAATTCCACCTGACTTGCATAAACGTGAGGAAGGCTCATCTCCACCGTTACGGGGAGGTTGATTATCACGTTATTGTTTTCAGAAGGCTCTAAAACGTCTAAAACTGCGTTGCATACCTCCAAAGAAAACTCGGGTTCAGTACCCGTGAAGCTTTCGGGGGAATATTCAAAGCGAAGTTCACCCTCAAAATCTTTTGCAAGCTCTTTTACAAGCTTTGCACCTTCAATTGCTATTTCCTTAATTTCTTCCTTGCTTTTTTTAAATACCTGCTCACGCTGGGCAACGCTTACGGAATTATAAAAATGAATAATAGCCTTGGGCGCTCCCTTTAAAGCATCAAAGGTTTTTCTTATTATATGTTCACGGCAGGGTGTTATAACCTGTACGGTTACGTCATCGGGAATTAATTTATCGTCAATTAATTTTCTTAAAAATTCATATTCTGTTTCGCTGGCAGCAGGAAACCCCACTTCAATCTCCTTAAAGCCTATTTTTAAAAGCATATTATAAAACTTGAGCTTTTCTTCAAGGCTCATAGGTATAACGAGGCTCTGGTTGCCGTCTCTCATATCCACACTGCACCAGACGGGTGCCTCTTTAACTCTGTCCTTCTTCACCCATTTTGTGTATTTTTCCGATACAGGGTAGTAGCCTGCCTGATATTTATTAGGATTCATATTCATTTTTTGTCGGCCTCCTTTTAAATTTCAGCTATAATTTCGATTTCAACAAGTACGTCTTTGGGAAGTGCTTTAACTGCAACGCAGGAACGTGCGGGCTTGGATACGAAATACTTAGCGTAAACAGAATTGAAATCTGCAAAATCGCCCATATTCTTTAAGAAGCAGGTAGTTTTTATAACCTTTTCGTAGCTTGTGCCTGCCGCCTGTAAAACTGCCGCAATATTCTTGCAGACCTGCTCTGTCTGGGCAATTATACCCTGAGCATCGATATTGCCGTTTTCGGGATTGATAGGAATCTGGCCGGAAGCAAAAAGCATATTGCCTATTGCTATCGCCTGGCTGTAGGGACCTATTGCTGCTGGGGCCTTATCAGTAAAAATTACTTTTCTCTCACTCATTATTCTTATCACCTTTCGTTTTAAATTTACAACTGAGATATAAGGCCGACAAAAATGAAAAACCAAAATAAAATAAAATGCCCTGCCTCATTAAAGAGACAGGACAATTAAAAACTAATTATCTTGCGGTACCACTCTTTTTGCCGCTTTCGCGACCTCTCACTGTAATCATATCATATATGAATTAATTACTCCCTGCTGTAACGGTCAGGCTCCGTCCGCTTTACTTATAATATAAACGTTCAAGCAAGCCGCTCCGAGGCGAGTGGATAAATCCCCTTCCACCGACTTGCACCAACCGTCGGCTCTCTTAAGCAGGCAAATAAACCCTTGTTCCTCATCACTGCGTTTGATGTAATTTTATCAATTAATAATAGTTTTGTCAATCTTATTTTTTAATTTGCTTGAAATTGCCGTAAGTATCGTTTACAGTTTCGCTGAAAGAGAAGGTGTCGTCATATTTTTTCAGAATATTCTTAAAATCTACTATCTGATTTTTATTTACAACACAAATTAAAAGCACCTTACTATCGTTACTGTACGAACCTATTGCGTCAATTTTAGTTACACCATGCTTCAAAGTAGCCATAATATCGGTAATTATTTCATCAGGATGTGAAGTAACAATGGTGAATTTGATTGCAGTTCGTGTTCCTTTTATGATGTAATTTCCTACAAAGCTTGTAACGAAGCAGTAAATCATACAGGAAAAAACAGGCTGATAATCGTAAACTAACCCGCCGTTTCCGTCAGGCTGCGCGTAAACGAAGAAGGAAGAGGCTGCTACCAATGCATTTATACTGAAATTGATCCAGAAGAAATTAAGCTCAGGGTTAAGTTTGCTGATATATTTGGAAATTATATCGGTGCCACCTGTGCTGCCCTGCAGCCTGAAACATGTTCCGTATACGAAACCAAGTAGTACACCGCTAATAAGAACAGGGAACATTGTGTTGTGACCGCCTGCGTAATATCTGAATTCTTCAAGACCCATTTTCTGCACACAGAGATAAGCAAGAGCATATGCGGCACAGAAAGTAAGACTCTTTTTCGCAAAGCTTTTTTCCACGAAGAAATAAGCGAAAATACAAAGAGGTATATTAATAAGAAGGGACATATAACCTATTGAAAAACCAGTTTTGTACTGCACCATCGTTGCAATACCGTTAAGACCTGAAGGGGCAAAATTGTTGGGAACAACGAAAAGATGGGTTTCGAAAGCGTGCATGGTAGCCGCCAATGCAATTATCACATAAACAGCTATACTTTTAATTAAGGCCTTTTTATTTATAGGTTTCATATATTATTTTCTCCGTTCAATTATAAACTGTTATTGAGCATCCAATCAACAAGCTCATCGTTGTAGGCATTTACCCACACGCCGTGGCCTACGTCCTCAAAAAGTGACATTTTCACCTTTCCGCCTGCCTTTTTGATGGCGTTGACCATATCAATGGTATTGGAGGGCAGAACTACATCATCCTCCATACCGTGGAAAGCCCACACGGGCATTTTCAAAACTCCTGCATTCCAAGGCATACCGCCGCCACAGATAGGCACAATAGCGGCAAATTTTCCGGGGAATTCCATAGCTGTATACCATGTACCGAAACCGCCCATACTGAGACCCGTTAAGTAAACTTTCTTTAAATCCGCCTTAAAGTATGCGTTTACCTTATCTACAAAGGACCCGATCTCCTGAATACGGGCTACCCAGAAGCTATCAGTGGGGCACTGAGGCTCTATCAGTATGCAATCGTAATTTTTATCATCGCAAAAAACGTGAGAAAGACCGTGAACCTCGGTTTTCCAAAGTTCATCGCCGCCCATTCCCCTCTCGCCTGCACCGTGAAGCTGGAAAATAATGGGTAAATTTTCCTTCATCTCGTCGGGCACTCTTGCAATAAAAGGAAATTCAAATTCTTTTGTATCAAAAATAAGCTTTTTCATTTTATTTCTCCTCGTTCAAAACTAAACTGCTGCATTTTAAAAGCCATTCATCGGCAATTATCTGATGACCGCTTACTGTAGGATGAATTCCGTCCCACATCCAATAGCTTGCGCCGTACTTTTCTGCAAGCTCACTAAATTTTTCCTGCAAAGGCAGGAAAATTGCACCGTATTCCTCTGCTATCTCTTTGGTTGCTTTTTGTAAAGGTGTTATCTGCTTTAAATATTTATCGTAGGCTTTTAAAACCTCACCGACAGGCAACACAAAAGGCTCCATAAGCACAAATTTCACGTTAGGGTTTTGCTCCTTTGCTTCCTCAATAAGCAAGCGGTAAATCTTTTTGAAGCGCTCATACTCTGAGCCGCACTCACTGTTAATTGTGAAATATGCGTCGTTTATACCGATTAAAATGCTGATTACGTCGGGTTTATGTAAAAGGGTATCCTCTATCCACCTGCCGTACAAATCGGAAATTCTGTTGCCGGAAATACCGCGGTTAATAAATTCCGGCTTCTTTTCGGGATACTTTGCACCGAGGTAGCTGTTGATTATTGACGCATAGCCGTGACCCATCTGGTGGTTTAAATCCCAGGTGTTATCCTTTATTCTGCCGCCGTCCGTTATTGAGTCGCCCTGAAATAATACTTTCACTTTAATCACCTATTCTTAAATAGTTTTAAAATATTTTTAACACTGAACTGACCTTTATTTTCAATCTGCTTTACGTTTTTTCTTATTACTCCGCCCAAACTATCCGCCTCAAATTCCCAAGGCAGGGAATAATAATTATAGGGAAGCTTCTTTTTTACCATAAGCTTAAAACACAGAAAGGAAGGAATACAGACCTTTTTAAAATACCCGAAAAAGCCGAGGTTTTCCCTTTGCTTTTTATGCCCGTACTCGTGCTTAACTAAGTTTTCGTCCTTAACTTTTCTGCCGAGCCATATAACGAAAAGGTAAGCTCCGCTGTTTCCGCCCTTTTTAACTACAAGGGTGTTTTTGTAGGAGGAAAAATAGTGGGCGTCTATTACCTTTTTTTCGTCCGTGTTGCTTCTTTGGTAATTTTTCTTATCTTCTTTTAGCTTCTGAAAAAAATTCATTTAAGGGGTACCTTTACAAATTCGCCTTTATTAATAGTATAAACTTCCTTGAAACCAACTTCTTTTAAAATACTTTCACACAAATCGAAGCTATGTGCAATAGTATCCTTGTGGTGGCTGTCGGAATTAATCATTATTTTGCCCTCTGATTTTTTCAGTTCATAAAGAAGCTCTGTGGATATATAGGGGGTTGTTCTGTAGCCTCTTGAAATAGCGCCCGTGTTCATCTCGAATATAAGGTCTAAATTAATTGCTTCTTTAAAATATTTTAAAGCAATCTGGCGGTATTTTTTATCTTCATTCAAATTATAAATATTTTTTTCGTCAAATTTCGTGATTAAATCGAAATGACCGATAATATCGGGCTTTCTTACTTTTAAGTAACTTAAAAATCTCTCGTAATAGGCTTTGGAAAATTCAAGATAATCTCCGCCGAAAATCTCAATACATCTGTTAAATTTTTCGATACTTGAATCCACGGGATAATATTCACCGTTTTTTTCAACGTAATGGGAGGAACCTAAAATATAATCAAATTCCTCTCGGTTAAAGTAAGAGAGCGCCTCCTCCTCTATGCCGAGGTAAATTTCAATATCATTTTTATATTTCTCTTTAAGCCTTTTAATTTCCGCCTTGTAACCGGATAAATCTCTTATTTTATATGTACAGAAGTCAGGTCCGCTGTGACCCGAAAAACCTATTGCCCTGAAATTCTTGTTTATTGCCTCTGAAACTACTTCCTCCGCTGTGCTTTTTCCGTCGCAATAAATTGTATGGGTATGAAAATTAGAATCTGTTATCATGTTTTTTCCTTTATATTAACTCTATTAAAGCAGAACCGATTATAGGGATATTAGGAATTGTGAATTTCTTATAATTTCCTTCAATTTTACCCAAAATCTCAAATTCTTCCGTTATTTTAGCACCTTTAAATATTGTAACTTTTGCTTTACTATATGCAGTATTTATTGAAACTTCTAAGTTTTCAATTTCTTCCATCATAATATTCGCTATGTAAGCTGCGTTACCTCTTATCCATAAAGCGGCGCGGTGATAAGAAGATACGTAGGAAAGTGTATTATTAGACATCCACCTAAGAATATTTTTAAGCCTTATATTTCTGTAGCTGCCAAAATACCAATCAAATGCATGGGCACCGCTGCAGCAAATTCTGCCGCCAAGTTTATTTTGGAAAACACCCATACCTATGCCTAAGTATTTATAATCGGGATTATCTGACTGCTGCATAAATATAGCTTCGGCATCATATCGGATTTCTGTTAAAGCTTCTGCTTTTTCATCTGTTTTAATTAATGGGAAAACAGGCTCGTTATTTAAAAAGCCCTGGCCAAACCACCATTTATACTCACCTTTACGGTTAAAGGGGTGGTCTATTTGCCATTCGCAGGTAAGGCTTTCGTACTTATTACCTGTTTTAAAGCCTGTAAATTCACTGAAACCTCGGTTATTTAAAATATCAAGAGCTTCGCTATCTAAAAATACTGCTTTACTCAAAGCCTTTTTAATTTCTTCGTCGGACATTTGTGTAGCGGAATTCTTATTTAAAAATAGAACCTGAGCGTTTTCAGTATTATATGAAAGTGGAATACCAATCTGCTGAATTTCTCCCGGAAATTCTATTACTTCGTGTGCTAAACGCCACTCCTTATCCTTAATTTCTGTTACCTGATTATTATCCCACCAAAAACTTACACCTTCTGTTTTTTCTCTTTTGAAGGCGTTTACTATTTTATCTGAAGCTTCCCTAATATCCTCAGCTAAACGCAAATAGGGCTCGAATTCGCCTATATTATCATTATCAACACAGGTGCTTGAATAGGTAGTGCCTGTGCATCCAATTGCAAGATAGGTTAAAGTTTCAAAAGCAGTAAAATTAACACTCTTTCTTAAAGTGTGACCGGGGTAATTTTCGATTTCTGACTCAATTTTAGTATTATAAGAGGGCATATACCTTATTTGAGCACCTATTTTATTAACTTTATATAAAAGCTCAGCCATACTGAACTCAGTGTAGTTGCCGCCTCCGGGTCGCATACGCACAACTCTATTGGTATTTCCGCGCATAGCGTTGACCCATTCGTTATATCCAAAACCATCGTTACCGCTACTGTACTGCATAACACCGATTTCAATTTCGGGGCATATCTCGTTTACGCCTTCTTCCATTGCTTTAAGAACGTTAGCGGTTAAGTTTACGTAAAACCTTAAATAATCTTCTCTAATTCTCTTTCTTATGTTTATGTTATCACTGTTAAAAAGGTTCCATAGGTTTTCTCTTGTTGGATAAACTTCTTTAAATGCATCTGAAAATTCTGCAAATTTCTTTATGCAGTTCTCACAGAAGCAGTGGCAATTGCCAAGAATATCGTCGTCCATATATAAAACGGTAGGACACAGCTTAGCGTACTCCTTATAGACGTTTTTAACGTATAAAAGGTTTTCTTCCGATGTTGGACAAAGCCTATTCTCATTCACTGTGCCATCTCTATATACGTGTTTTCTATTATTCTTTAAAGCATTGTCGATTCCTGAAAAGAAACCAAAAGTAGGATGCACGTTAATGCCATATTTTATATTTAATGACTTTAATTTTTCGGTTAAAACCGCAAGTTCTTTCGCTCTTTTTATATGATACTCTTGTGAACGAGGTGCAAAATTCGTACCTGCAAAAATAACTACCTCATCAAAAGCCTTGGGGTGCTTTTTAAGGAAATTTATTAAACCTTCATCATTACCCATACCTTTGTGGCACCTTAAAACCGACGTATATTCGCCATTATATTTCATACCTGCACTTCCCTTCATACAGAGTAATTATATCAAATTTTAATGATTGCATCAACATTTTTTACAATTAAAATCTAATGGCAAAACGAAAAGGAGCAGTAAAAACTGCTCCCGTTATTTTATATTATATTTATATAAGGGACTTGCCTTCCCATTCTCTGGGCTTAATAGCACCTATCACGTCGGCAATTGTTGGCGCAATATCAAGAATACTTACACCGTGAAGCTCTTTGCCTGCTTCAAATTCTTTTCCGTGAAAAATCATAGGAATTGTCATATCTTCAAAGCTATCGCTGCCGTGGCCTCTGTCGTGGCCGCCGTGGTCGGCTGTTACTATAACGGTATACTCATCTCCTACCGCCTCAATAACTCTTTTTACGTTATTTATGGCGTGGGAAATATAATCAAGGTATGTTTCGCTCATCCAGCCGTTATCGTGGCCGCCTTTTTCATCGGTTTCTACCATATAAAGGAACACAAAATCAGGTGAGAATTCTTTAATATATTTAAGCGCCTTATCGGTTAAAATGCCGTCGGTATGCTCTTTTGCGTAAGCGTTAAGATATTCTGCCGCCATTAAAGAGCCGCTGCGGCAAATGTCCCTTAAAGGATGCCAGCCGTAAAACATACACGCACTTTTGCCTGCGGATTTAACCTGCTCGAAAAGTCCGCTCACCGGTCGAACAGGTGTGGAATAATCGTTATTCAAGGTGCCGTGCCTTTCAGGGGGCACACTGTGAAACAGCGAGAGATGGCAGGGCAAAGTTATTGAAGGAAATACAGTTTTTGCATCAAAAGTATAGCTTGAAGTCTCTTTCAGAGTTTCAAGGTAAGGGTTACCGCAATTTAAAAGTCCGTCCGCCCTCATACCGTCAATGGATATGAGTATAACTTTATCTGACATAAAAACCTCTTAAAGAATTACCTCTTTACCTGTTTCAGCAGATTTGTACATTGCTTCAAGAATACCAATCATATTGATACCCTGCTGAGGAACGAAATCAGGCTTATCACCGTCAAGAACAATTCTTGCAAAGTGCTTTAATGCCTCTGCGTGGCCGTTACCCATATCACAAGTACGTGCTACGTTAGTAAGCTTGCCGCCCTCTTCACCATAGATATAAGCAGAGCCGTCGTCAGACCACTTAACACCTGCTTTGGAGCCACGAAGTTCAACAAAACGCATTTCCTTTTCAATATTGGATGCCCAAGAAAATTCAATCTGTAAGCAGGCACCGTTTTCAAAGCGGATAAAGCCCATAGCCAGATCTTCAACGTCGAAGGTGCCGTCCTTATTACTGTCGCCGAATTTTGAATGCTCACTGTCTGCCTGAGCTTCATTATTTGCAAACTTATTGAAAGTACAACCGGAAACAGAAACAGGCTTGGGGTTGCCCATAAGCCACATGGCAAGGTCTATCATATGTACGCCTAAATCGATGAGAGGACCACCACCGGACTGAGCCTTTGTAGTGAACCAGCCACCTTTACCGGGAATACCGCGTCTTCTTATCCAGCCGCATCTGCCGCAGTAAATATCGCCGCACTCACCGTTTTCAATAGCTTTCTTGAGGTAAACGGAGTTTGTATAGTAGCGGTTATTTCTCATAACCATTAAGGTTTTACCCGCTTTTTCTGAAGCTTCCTTCATTTTTAAAGCTTCCTCTACACTTACTGCATCGGGCTTTTCGCTGAATACGTGAAGGCCTTTTTCGAATGCATAGCAAGCGATTATGGAATGAAGATAGTTGGGTGTAACGATATCAACCGCGTCAAGCTCCTCTGTATCAATCATTTCCTTATAATCTTTATAAGCTTTTGTGTTAACAAGGCCAAACTTTTCGATAGCGTTTTCGGCTCTCTCAACAATAATATCGCAAAGTGCAACCAATTCAACGCGTGGGTTCTTTACGTGGTGGTTAAGATGACCTGTACCCATACCGCCGATACCGATAACACCGAGTCTTAATTTCTTTTCCATTTTAATTACCTCTTTTAATTTATATTTATTCTCACGGCTCTGCCGCAGTTTACTTTATAAAATCCTCACGCATGGGTGAGAAAATATCAAGAAGAATACCTTCTTCAATACATTCGCAGCTATGAATAGCATTTTCTTTTACAAGAACGCTATCTCCCTTTTTTATTATTTTAGTTTCACCTTCTAAAGTAAAATAGAATTCACCCTCGGGTACGTATACAAGCTGTAAATGAGGATGTTTGTGCGGAGCACCTTTGGCGCCTTTTTGGAATTTATTTTCCACCGCCATCATTTTATCGTTATAGGCTAATACTTTTCTTTTTGTACCCTCGCCTGTAACCTCATAGGGAATTTCACTGTTGAAAATGTAGGATTTATTTTCCATAATAATATCACCTTTCCTTTTGCGTGTAAATATATTTTACCATAAAAAAACATATAGGAAATAAACGATTTTAAGAATTTATATATACGATTTTATGTTTTCCGAATTTAATAAAAAAGAACAGGGCAAACCGAAATTTACCCTGTTCATAATAATTAATTATCAGAATTTGCCTGTAAACTTAATTGCCTTTGCCTTACTGTCGTAAGAGAAGAGGAGTGTAGCTGTTTCATCATCCCAGTTCCATGTAAGTGCTACTTCTTCGCCGTCTTCATCGATAGCGCTTAAAGCAGTAACAGCCTTGGGTAAACGGACTCTTGTGAAGGACTTGATTCTGTCAGCCGCCTTCATATTTGATACGAAGCCTTCATCCGTGATATCGAAATCAAATATACGTGTAGCGGTACCGATAATTCTGAAGTCTTCGTCCTTAATCTTATCGAAGTCGAAAAGAATTGTGTTTTCGTCAGGCTTAATAACCTTCTCGGTGATAATGCGATAGTGGTTAGTAAGCATATCGGCATAAAGACCCTTAATAACCTTGGGTTCATCAGTAACACTCTGATTCATAACGGCGCTTATTACGTAAGGACCGCGGTGGAGTGTAAGGTCGTTTCTGTATTCCCAGCTTTCGCCTGCAGATTCAAGCACGCTCTTAATAAATGCGCGGTAATCGTCGGCAACTTCCTTAGAAAGTGAGAGACGTGCAGGAGCCTTATTGAGCATTGCAAACTTACCCTTACCGATTGTGTAGATACCGTTTTCGGGTCTATTCTCATAACCTAAAAGCTCGAAGAGATGGATAGCGGGGTCAGAGTAACCCGATTTAGTCCACCATAAGTCAACCTTGTGGTAGGGGTCGCTTCCGTCGCCGATGTAAATTAAGTTACCGCCCTGCATTACCCATGTGGCTAAAGCCATATTAACGTCGGGAGATTCAGGCTTCATATATTCGTAGCTTAAAATTAAAGTCTTATAGTCGTTTAAATAGCCTGTGAAACGGCGGATATTATCAAGCTGAACGGGTCTTACGGGCAAGCCGTACTTTAAAAGAGGCATAGCC
>SVPY01000030.1 GCA_015065615.1 Oscillospiraceae bacterium
ACCCATTATAAGCTTTTTAAATTTTCTGCGGTAAATCAGCGGCAAAAGGAATAATGGGGCGAAAATCAGCATCTGAGGCTTGCTTATTACCCCAAGGCCGTAAAATAAAGCGGCAAAAAAGATCTTTTCATTATAAAGAAAAATAACGCTGATAAGTAATAAAAGAGCTGTAAAAGAATCCGCCTGACCCCACACGGCGGAATTAATAAGCACCGCAGGGCAATAAAGGTACAAAGAAGCGGCTATAAGGGAATTAATTTCCCCCACCCTCTTTTTGCCGAGGAAATAAATAATAAAAGCGCAAGCCATATCCGATAAAATCGAGGGCAATTTTATCATAAAGGTATATTCTATGGAATAAAGCTCTATTTCAAAGAATCTTCTTATTCTATCTAAAAAGCCTAAAATATAAAGGTAACCGGGAGGGTAATCCACGAAGGCGCCGCGGTTATATACGTTCAAGGCGCCAAGCTCCGTCATATTGCTGCCCCAGGCTTTAAAGGTATTCAGATCCGTTACGAAGCCTTCGGTATTAAAAGCAAGCCACAGCCTTAAAAAGAAGGCAATAGAAAAGGTTAAAATAAGCGCCAAGGTGAATTTATTATTTTTGACGAAGCCTTTTTTCTCGTAAAGGGATTTTACGGGAATAAGTGAGAGAACTAAAAACGAAAGGGAGATAATTATATTAAGGGTCATTTTATATACCATACTTTCGAAAGAGAATTTTACTTGACTACTGCTTTATTTTAGTGTAATCTTTATATGTATGATTATATATTTTTTTAAGCGCGAAATCAAGAGGAGTCTTAAAGCTTAAGATTTACTTAATAAATTGAAGCCGCCCTACCGAGTTCCTTGCCTCCCCTACAAGGGGAGGAAAATTTTGCGTAGCAAAATAGGAGGGGTTGGAAAATAAAGTAAAGAGGTAAGTTATGCCTTATACTCATAACAAAGAATTAACACCTCATTCCAAAAAACTCAGAAAAACAATGACTTCACAGGAAAGAAAACTGTGGTACTGTTTTCTGAAAGATTATCCTGTAAAATTCTACAGACAACGGGTAATCGGAAATTATATAGTGGATTTCTATTGTTCTCAGGCTAAACTCATAATTGAAGCAGACGGATATTTCCATTATGACGAAAAACGCATATATTATGAAAGAGAACGAACAGAATATCTTGAAAAATCAGGATATAAAGTACTAAGAATTACTAACGGAAAAATCGATGAGGATTTTGACGATATTTGCAGAATAATTGATTTGGAGGTTAAGAAGAGGATTGGATAAATAGATTTACGTTTATTCAACCCCTCAGTATTTTGCGTAGCAAAATAGGAGGGGTTGGTAAAAGATTATGCTTACTTTGTTACACCCCCTCAGTCTTAATTTCGAAGAAATTTTACAGCATCCCCGTGACGCAAGGCGACACGTAAATTGCTTGCAATTTTCAAACGCAAAGCGACACGTAAATTGCTTGCAATTTTCAAACGCAAGGCAACACGTAAATTGCTTGCAATTTTCAGCAGGGGAGCCGAATTAATTGGTTTATAAACAAATTCATATAATTTAACATAAAGGAGAAAACAAAATGGAATTTCAGTTTTTCCACGAAAACCCGGACGTGCTTCACGTTGGCACCTGCCAGAACAGAAGCTACTACATTCCCTTTGCCAGCGAAGTTGAGGCAGAGTGCGATGTTTCCAGCCGTATCCACTACTTAAACGGCACATGGAACTTTAAGTACTACCCTTCCTTTGCCGATGCCTTCAGTGTAGGTACAGATTCAGGCGAAATTTACCTCTGCGAGGACGAGATGGACTTAATAGAAGTACCCTCCAACTGGCAGAATCTGGGCTACGATAAGCACCAGTACATAAACGTGCGCTATCCCTTCCCCTGCGACCCTCCCTACGTACCCGACGATAACCCTTGCGGTCTTTACGCAAGAACCTTTGAAGTAGCTGAGGAGGATTTAAAATACAGAAGTTTCATTAACTTTGAAGGTGTTGACTCCTGCTTCTACGTATGGGTAAACGGCGAATTTGTAGGCTACAGTCAGGTTTCCCACTCCACAAGCGAATTTGAAGTAAGCGACCTTTTGGTAGAAGGCGAAAACAGCATCACCGTTTTGGTTTTAAAATGGTGCGACGGCTCTTACTTTGAGTGCCAGGATAAATTAAGAATGAGCGGTATTTTCCGCGACGTTTACGTTCTTTTCAGACCCGACGAGAACATCCGCGATTATTTCGTTCACACAGATTTAAACGAGGATTTCACAAAGGCAGTTATCACTACCGACATTATTAAGTCCGGTCTTCCCAAAATTGAGTGCGAGCTTTTAGACGCCGAGGGTAATCTTATAGATTCCTGTAAGGAAGAAAACAACAAGGTCACCTTTGAGATCGAAAATCCCGAATTATGGTCTGCCGAGTACCCCTACCAGTATACTTTGGTTTTAAAAACTGCGGACGAAGTTATCTGCCAGAAGGTAGGTATCAGAAAAATAGAAGTTAAAAACGGCGTTATTTACGTTAACGGCAAAAATATTAAAATTTTCGGTACAAACCGCCACGATTCTGACCCCGTAACCGGCTACTACATCACACCCGAGCAGGCAATTACCGATTTACTCCTTATGAAGCAGCATAACTTCAACGGTATCAGAACTTCCCACTACCCCAACGCTCCCTGGTTTAACCAGCTCTGCAGCGAAATGGGTTTCTACGTAGTAGGCGAAACCGATTTAGAAAGTCACGGCTCAGGCGAAATGGCGGGCTCTTGCAGTAAGAGACCTCATATTGACGATATCGTATCCCTTCCTATGTTCGAGAAGGCTATTTTAGACCGCGTACAGAGAAACGTTGTAAGGGATAAAAACTGCGCCGCAGTTATTTTCTGGTCTTTAGGCAACGAGGCAGGCTTCAGCGAGAATATGGCAAAGGCTGCTAAGTGGGCTAAGGAATACGACCCCTCACGTCTTGTTCACTACGAGGGCTACAGAGCATATTTCAAGGATAAGGATTTCCATAACTTAGACGTTCACTCAAGAATGTATCCCTCCTTAAAGGAAATTGACGAATATTTCGCAGCCGAGGGTGAAAAGCTTCCCTACGTACTTTGCGAGTACATCCACTGCATGGGTAACGGCCCCGGCGATATCGAGGATTACTTCGAGACTATTATGAAGTACGACGGCATGGTAGGCGGCTACGCTTGGGAGTGGTGCGACCACACCGTTTACGGCGGCAAAACACCTGAAGGCCGTGATATTTACCGCTACGGCGGCGACTTCGGTGAGAGACTTCACGACGGCAACTTCTGTATGGACGGTCTTGTTTACCCCGACAGAACTCCTCACTTAGGTTTAATTGAATATAAAAACGTTCTTCGTCCCATCAGAGCAAAATGGGTAAATAAGGAAGAGGGCACTATTTCCCTTACAAATATGCTGGATTTCACCAATACTGCAGGCTACGCAAACGTAAGCTACGAAGTTCAGGCAGAGGGCGAGACAGTTCACTGCGGCTATATTGAGGACGTAAACATCGAGCCCCGCGCTACACGTGAATATAAGCTTGAAGGCTTACAGGAGGGCGATAACGTAACGGTAATTCTCTACTACACCGCAAAGTACGAAACTCCCTTCTACGAGGAAGGCTTCGACTTAGGCTTCGACCAGCTCATTTACTCCGACGCACCTGCAAAGGCTCCCGAAATGAAAAAGGGCGAGGTTCAGATTCTTGAGGACAGAACGAAACTTTACGTTTCCGCCGATAAATTTACCTACTGCTTCAATAAGAAGACCGGTCTTTTCGATACAATGGTTAAAAATAACAGCGCTGTTATCACAAAGCCCATGGAGTTTAATATTTACAGAGCTCCCACCGATAACGATATGTATGTAAAGCGTGTATGGCAGAGTGTTGGCTATGACAGACACACAGTTAAAGTTTACGAAACAAAGTACGAAGTTAAGGATGGTCTTGCTTATATTAACTGTAAGCTGGGTATTGCCGCCGACGTTATAAAGAGAATAGTTTACGTGGACGCACAGTGGACTATCGACTCCATTGGTACAGTAAACTGCAAGATGGACTGCACTCGTGACACCGAGCTTGTATTCCTCCCCCGCTTCGGTATAAGAATGTTTATGCCCAAGGAATTCAATATGGCAGAGTATTTCGGCTACGGCCCCTTCGAGAGCTATCAGGATAAGAAGCAGGCCTCTTACTTAGGTCTCTTTGCCGAAAAGGTAGAGGATATGCACGAGGATTACATCAAGCCTCAGGAGAATAGCAGCCACTACGGCACCAAGTACGTAACCGTTTCCGACGGCTACAACGCTTTGACAGTAACCGCCAAGAAGGATTTCAGCTTCAATATTTCCGAGTATACTCAGGAAGAGCTCTGCACCAAGATGCACAACTACGAGCTTAATAAGTGCGGCGACACCGTGCTTTGCATCGACTACCGCATGAGCGGCGTGGGCAGTAACTCCTGCGGCCCCGAGCTTTTACCTCAGTACAGAATGGATGAAGAAAACTTCACCTTCGATTTCACTCTCGATATTCTCTGATTTTCGGTGTTTGAAAAATTAAAATTACACATTCTAAGGGGTGGGCGATTTCGTAAGAAATATACGCCCATCCCTTTCATTTTACCCACCGCACCGTAGGGGAGGGGGTCACCCCCTCCCTTTTTTAGTGAAGAATGAAGAGGTTAAGGTCTGCGACGCAATATAATAATTTTATGCAAACCGTAGGGACAGCATTTACTGCTGTCCGAACGCGTTAGCGTTTATTTAATTGCCTGACGGCAATAGGACAGGACAAATTCGAAGAATTTTAACCTGCTCCCTACGGGTTGTCGTAAACGCCAACCCCTGCAGTGCAAAGATTACCTCCCACAAAGCAGGGGCACATATCACATATACACCCCAACAAACAAGAAAAAACGGAAGGCTTAAAAAACCTTCCGTTAATTTTTGATATTCAGTTTAAATTCAAAACCGATTCAATTCGTTTCAAATCAAATTAT
The DNA here is from genome assembly GCA_015065615.1 of Oscillospiraceae bacterium. GTDB lineage: Bacteria > Bacillota > Clostridia > Oscillospirales > Acutalibacteraceae > SIG603. The sequence continues at coordinate 5,043 of SVPY01000030.1, forward strand.
TTAACTATCAGGTGACGTAGGGATAGGGGTTAACTCTCGTACCGTTCTGGTAAACTTCGAAATGCAGGTGGTTACCGAAGCTGTAACCTGTATTGCCAACGTAGCCGATAATCTGACCCTTCTTTACGTACTGACCTGAATAAACCGCCATAGAGCACATATGAGCGTAACGTGTGGAATAAGTACCGTTGTGGTAAATAAGAACGTTGTTGCCCCATGACCAGTGCCAGCCTGCGCTTAAAACTTCGCCGTCGGCTGTGGCTACAATAGGTGTACCGTAGGGAGCGCCTATATCAAGACCCTTGTGGCTGCCGCCAAAATACTGGGTGATGTATCCGAGTCCGTAACCGGGAACAGGCCAAGTGCCGTTAAGGGAACCGCCTGAGCCGTTTGACGGGGGCTTATTAACGGTAGAACCGGAACCGGAGTGTCCGCCCTGCTGCATCTGTTCCTGCTTCTTTTTCTCTTCTTCCTCGCGCTTTTTTCTTTCTTCCTCTTCCTTACGCTTACGTTCTTCCTCTTCTATTCTCTTCTTCTCGGCTATAAGATTCTGAATCTCCTTATCAAGCTTAGCATCCTCGTGCTCGATTTCTTCAATAAGCTCCTGCTTGTTTGCCTGCTGATTCTGAAGGGAAGCGATAATGGAAGCATACTCCAGGTACTCCTCACCAAGGTCTTCCTGGTCGATTTCAAGTGAAACCTTTAAAACTGCAACCATCTTTTTCTGCTCCTCAAGAGCGTCGCGTTCTTCCTTGGTATCGTCTATGTACTTCTGGATTTTGCCCATAAGCTCTTTATCCTGCTGAGTCATTCTCTCAATTGCCTCAGCCTTTAAAGAGAAATCGTAAAGGCTTGTGGAATTCATAAGAATTTCAATGGTGCCAACGTCGCCCATCTTGTAAAGAGCCTTGATTCTTGTTTTCAGCTGCTCCATGGTATCGTTGTAATAAAGGCGCTGATTTTCAAGATCCTCTTCAATAAGCTTGATGTTTTCGTTAAGCTCCAAGATATTTGCGTTGGTCTCGTCGATTCTGCCTTCAATAATTTTGATTTTCTCCATTACTGCATCGGCGTGTTCCTGAGCCTTATTTTCCTCGGCGGCAAGCTTATCGATTTCCGCCTGAATTCTGTCAATTTCTTTCTGGTGTGCTTCCTGCTGAGCTTCGATTCTGTCAATATCCTTATTGATCTCAGCTATGGTAGCGGCGTTTACGTCCTGAATATAGAGGTTGGGGACAACCATCGCAAAGCAAAGAATTAAAGCCACCACTTTAAAAAGCGTTTTATTCTTTATGTTCTTAAGACTGAATTTTAACATTCGTTACTCCTTTGTCTAAAAAATTTAGGCATACTCATAACCATACGTGTGTATTTTAACACAAACCTTTAAATTTGTCCACCGTAAAAAGACGGCAAAATCCGCCGAAATACACCATTACTTGTGGTTAGCTGTGGCTTATATACGGCATATTCCGTTTTTTTCACATTTTCTTACAATTTTGTAACATTTTCAAAAAAGCAAAGAAAAACGGTCAGTTTCATAAAAACCAACCGAACAAATTTATTATAGCACAACATTATACTAAAAGTCAACCGTTTTTGGCGAATTTTCCTATTTTCTCCCTTATGCACAATTTTGTGAACAACAATTTGTATATTATTCCATATTGAAATTATTAAAAAAATATGTTATATTATAGTCACAGAAGAAAAAGTAAATAAAAACTTAATTCTGAAGCTGACATCAAGAATCAAGGCTCAAAAGCAAAACCTATTAAGGTGAACAATTTAAACTGAAAACGAATTAAATAAAATCGTTAAAAATTCACTAAACCTTAAAAAACTCAAGAAACAGCTGAATAAAAGGAAGGGAATTTGAAAGGGCGAAATTATTTAAGAAAAAGGCAGTATTAACAAAAGGTTAATATAAAAAAGACCGCAGCGAAAATAAAATTAAAATTAAAATGCGGTGCTGAAAGCCGGAATTTAAAATTAAAATTAAAAAGAAAAAACAAAAGTAAAAGCAAAAGCAAAAGTTTAATTTTAAGTTTTAAGTTTAAAGTTTAAAGTTTAAAGTTCAATTGCTCAGGAGCTAAAGGACCTAACTTTCGGTCAGTAAATTTAAACATTTGGGATTCGCACTTTAGCGAGAAGCAGACAGAAGCTTAATTCTGATATTAAATGTTCAATTAAATGATGCTGAGAGATGAAAGTGAAGTTCAAATTAAATGAAAGTTGAGGTAAACAAGTGATGTTAGATAACAAGAGCGAACAGAATTGACCCTTAGTTTGTGTAGGTGAAAGATGCATAGGCTAAGGGTCAGTTCAATTTTTTGTTCTTTTTTGTTCTTTACAGCTTGTTTTCGGGTTTAACCCGTTTTACATACGGAATTCGCACCGCCGCCGGGCGGTTTTTTTATTTTTAGGGATAATATTTATACCGCCACACAACTGTTACACCCACCCATATTGCAAAATCTTTTAAAATATGTTAAGCTATCATTATCAATATGGAAATGAAATGCTTCAATTAAAAAAAGAGGTAATAAAATGAAAATACTTGTAATTGACGGTCAGGGCGGAAACTTAGGCAGGCAGCTTTGCAAAATGCTCCTTGAAAGAATGAAGGATATTACCGTCCGCGCCGTAGGTACCAACAGCCTTGCCACCGAGAGTATGCTGAAAACAGGGGTGCAGGAAGCCGCCACAGGCGAAAACGCCGTGATAGTAGGGGCAAAATGGGCGGATATAATAATAGGCCCCATCGGTATAGTAATTGCAGATGCGCTTCTTGGAGAAGTTACAGCCAAAATGGCAGCCGCAGTAGGCTCGGCAGAAGCCAAAAGGGTGCTTATCCCCATGAATAAATGCGACACCATAATTGCGGGAATCGATAATATCCCCACCTCCACCCTCATTGAAAGCGCCGTTCAAAAGATAATAAGTTACACTTGACACTAAATTCCCCGTAAGGTATAATCAATTTATTAATTAACAGAAGTTAATTATTTGGCTGAAGCCTTTTACTCTTTATAAACTTTTAAACTGTCAGAAGATAATTTAAAAGCGAAGAAAGGTAACAAACAGATGAATAAATTAATTATTAAACTTACTTACTCGGCGCTTTGCTTGGCTTTAGGCTTAACGCTCCCCTTTTTAACGGGACAGATACCCGAAATCGGCGCTATGCTCTGCCCCATGCACTTCCCCGTTCTTCTGTGCGGTCTGCTTTGCGGATGGCAGTACGGTATGGCGGTGGGCTTTGTGACCCCTCTTTTACGCAGTGTGATTTTCGGTATGCCCCCTATGATGACCGCGATTCCTATGGCTTTCGAGCTTTTAACCTACGGACTTTTGGCAGGTCTATTCTATAAGCTTTTCGAAAATAAGCTTATAGGCACCTACGCTTCACTTATCAGCGCAATGGTAGGCGGAAGAATCGTCTGGGGTATCGCTCAGCTTATTATGATGGGACTTCAGGGCAGTGATTTCCCCTTCTCCGCATTTATAGCAGGCTCAGTTTTAAACGCCGTTCCCGGCATTATCGCGCAGATAGTTTTGATCCCCATAATTGTATTTGCCCTTGAAAGAGCAAATTTGGTATTAAACGATTGATTTATTTTAAGGGCAGGAATTCCTGAAGGGTTTCTGCCTTAATTTTTTATAATTACTATACAGTATAATATGGAAATTATTGAAATTTTAAAAACACAGGCAATTAAATACCCCAAAATGACCCCTCAGGACGCTGTAAAGCTTATTTACCAGAATGAATTCGGCGGCGGCCATTTAATAAAGAATAGGGAAACTTGCCTTAAAAGAATATATGCGGAATTCGAAAGCATAGAAAAAAATACGAGCTCCGAAAAATTCGAATATATCGGCAACAATATCGTAAGAGTAAATTTAAAAGCCCTTAAAAAAGAGGAGCTTGAAAAGCTTTGCGATAGTTTTATAGAATCCGCCAAAGTGCATAAAGGAAATATTCTAACTTTCAAATATAAATTAAAGCTTTTGTGGGAGAATTTTGATTCCATCGGCTTTAAATTCACAAAAGACCAATTAAAAGAATATTTAAAAGAATATAAAAGTGAAAATTACCCAATGGTATCCCACAGTAAGGTTTATAATGAATTTTATAAGCCTTCTTACAGAATCGTGCAAAAGGATGTTTATTTGGACGGGTGAATGGAAGAAAAGTGGCACGGTAACCCTTCTCCACCATTACCTCGCCTCCCATTGTTAAAATCGCAAGCGATTACGTGCGTCTATGCCGCTACGGCGGATGGTGTAAAATTTCTTCGAAATTATGACGGAGGGGTTATTATAAAACAAGCTCATTCGTATCTTTTCAACCCCCCAGTCACCTATGGTGACAGCCCCCCATAACAGCGAAGCTGTATGTAATTTGCTTGCAAATTTCAGCAGAGGAGCCGAGAAGTACAGTGGGCAGTGACAGCCCCCATAACAGCGAAGCTGTATGTAATTTGCATAGCAAATTCCAGCAGAGGGGGCCGAGGTACACAGAGGGGGTAACCCCCTCCCCTACAATGTAATATTAAACCTTCCACATCGTAGGGACAGGTTTTACACCTGTCCACAACGCACATTGTGCGTTTTATAAATTGCCTTGCGGCAATCGGACAACAGTAAATGTTGTCCCTACGGTATTAATTATTTCAAACTTTCATCTAATCTCACGGACTGCCAATGGCAGCCCCTACAATGTAATCTCAAACCTTCGTCCATTCTCACGGGCGACTGGAATTTCGAAGAAATTTGGCGCCCCTACAAGGTGAGGATTCATAATTACGACGTCAAACAAAAATAATCTCAATTACATAAAATAAAAAAGGAGCTTTATTATGCAGTTCAAAATCAAAAATCCCATCGACAGCGGCTGGTACGCCGACCCCGAGGCAAGAATCTACAAAGGCAAATACTACATTTACGCCACCAAATCCCGCCCCTATAAGGAGCAGTTAAATCAGGTCTGCTTCGTAAGCGAAAATTTAAGCGACTGGAAAAGAATTGACGATATTATCGATATGTCCACCTTCCCATGGGCGTGGCAGGCTGTGTGGGCGCCCACCATTATCGAAAAGGATAATAAATATTACTACGTTTTTGCTACCAACGATATCCAAAACGACAGTGAAATCGGCGGTCTTGAAATTGCGGTTTCCGATAAGCCCGAAGGTCCCTTCAAAGGTTACCTCGGCAAACCCTTAATAGGTAAATTTATAAATAAAGCTCAGCCCATTGACGCCCACCTCTTTAAGGATGATGACGGTACCATTTATCTTTTATATGGCGGCTGGGGTCACTGCAATATAGCCAGAATGAACGAAAATATGGACGGCTTTGTTCCCTTCGAAAACGGTGAAGAGATTATTGAGATAACTCCCCCCGACTACGTTGAAGGCCCCTGTATGTTCAAAAAGGACGGAAAATACGGCTTTATGTGGTCGGCAGGCGGCTGGACCAACGGCACCTACCACGTAAACGTAGCTTTTGCCGATACCCCCTTCGGCCCCTTTGATGATTACAAGGTGATATTGGAGACGGGCGGCAGCACTTTTGCCAACGGCCCCGGTCACAACGGCTATTTCTACATTCCCGAGGAAAATATATGGCTGAACGTTTACCACCGCCACCAGAACGGAATAAACGACGGCAACGCAAGATTTATGTGCCTTGATTTAATGGAATTTGAGGATACTTTCAAAATCAAACCCGTAACTATGACCACTGAGTGGGAATATGACGACGGCAAGGTTACAATTAAAAAGTAATGTTTAAGCTAAGAGGTTCGGAATTTCACCGAGCCTCTTTTTTGCCTCTCCTACGCCCCACCCACGGGAACCTCGGCTCCCCACAGCGCGCAACTCGCCTCCCTCTCCATTGTGTTCTCGGCTCCATAAATTCGAAGAATTTTAGCAAGGGGAGCTGGATTTTGAAAAGTGTCTTGTCCACTTTTCAAAAGACTGAGGGGTTGTAATTGAATTGAGATAATCTTTTCCCAACCCCTCCGTCTTTTGCTTACGCAAAATCCACCTCCGCCGTAGCGGCATAGACGCACGTAATCGCTTGCGATTTTAACAGTGGGAGGCGAGTTGCCCGTGGTGAGGTACAACCCCTCCGAGTTTTACTTCGTAAACCCCACTTCCCCCTTGCCATAAAAAGGATTTTCCGCTATACTTAAATAAACAAACAAAGGTCGGTGATATTAATGGAGAATAAACTTTGGTATAAAAACGAAGCCAATAAATTTGAAGAAGCACTGCCTCTGGGTAATGGTGCATTTGGCGCTATGGTTTACGGTAAAACCCAAAAGGAAAAAATCTCTCTGAATTTAGATACCCTCTGGTCAGGTAAGAAAACAGATTACGTAAGTGAAAACGCCACAGAAGCTTATAAGAAGGCTCAGAAGCTTACTTTAGAAGGCAAAATTAAAGAAGCCGAAGAGATTATGGCAAACGAGTTTCACAATATGTGGTCCGCTTTCTATTTGCCTATGGCAGAGCTTACTATAGAGAGAAGCCAGTGTGATAAATCTGATTACTACCGAGAATTAAATATTGAAGAAGCAATTACCAAAGCTAAATTTGGCAACATAGAAAACGAAGCTTTTATCAGTAACCCTGACGATTTAATGGTATTTAATGAAAAAGCAGGTGTAAAAACCGATTATACCCTCACTTTAAATTCCAAGCTCAAGAATATAATTAAAATCATTGATAAAAAGCTTATTTTAAACGGCCGTTGCCCTACAGAAGGCGGCTCAAAATGGCAGGATAGCTCACCTAAAATGTTTAAGTATAAAAACGATGAGGGTGTTACTTTTACAGTTGCCATCAAAATTTTAACCGACGGCGAAATTAAAAGCCGCGGCACCTATTTAACAGTGCTTGGCGCTACTAAGCTTACTTTACTTATTGCGGCAAAAAGCAGTTTCGTTTCTTTTGATAAGGAGTTTGACGAAAGTCATCAGGCTAAATGCTTTGATATTCTAAATAATGCGGAAAGCAATGGCATAGAAAAATTAAAAGAAAATCATATTCTTGATTTTAAGGGTCTGTTTAATAAAACCAAGCTCGATTTAATGCAGGAAGAAAGCCCGCTCTCCACTCACGAAAGGCTTAAAAACTTCAGCGGCACCGACATTGGTTTAACTGAGCTTTTATTTAATTACGGCAAATATTTAACTATATCTTCATCAAGAAAAGGAACTCAGGCAACAAACCTGCAGGGCATCTGGAATGAGGAGCTTTTCGCACCCTGGAGGTCAAACTATACGGTAAACATCAACACAGAAATGAACTATTGGCCTACTTTAAGCCTTGGCTTATACGATTGCTTCGAGCCATTTATAAATCTTGTTAAAAAGATCTCGGTAACAGGTAAAGCTGCAGCTAAAAATTACTACGGCGCCGAGGGCTTTTGCGCCCACCATAACGTAGATCTATGGGGTCACGCTTCTCCTGTAGGCGGCAAAAATAATATTGGCTCCAATTACTACGCAAACTGGTGCTTAAGCTCAGGCTGGATGAGTTCTCAGCTTTATTGGTATTATGAATATACTCTTGATAAGGAATTTTTAAAGGAAACTATATATCCTATATTAAAGGAAGCTTCCAAATTCTACCTCAGTGTACTTATTGAAGATAAGGGTGAATATATTCTTTGTCCCTCCTCTTCTCCAGAAAATTCATATATTAACAAAAAGGGCGAAGTTTGCTGCCTTAATAAAAAGGTAACAATGAGCCAGTCCATTATTAAGGAACTTTTTGAAAACACAGTAACAGCTGCAAAAGAACTTAATATTGACAGTGAATTCACAGAGCTTTTAAATGAAAAAATTGAGAAAATCAATCCTTACCAAATTGGCTCCGACGGCAGACTTTTAGAGTGGGATAAAGAATATGCCGAAAGTGACCTCCATCACCGCCACGTTTCACACGTTTACGGTATTTACCCCGGTGAACACATCACAACAGAAAAAACACCTGATTTAGCAGAAGCAGTTAAGAAAACTCTTGAAGCAAGAGGCGATGCAGGCACAGGCTGGAGTTTAGGCTGGAAAATTAATCTTTGGGCAAAACTCAAGGAAGGCGACCACGCCTATAAGCTTATTTGCGATCAGCTTCACTTTGTTGATACCGCAGAAACCAATTATTCAGGTAGCGGCGGCACTTATACAAATATGATGGATGCTCACCCTCCATTCCAGATTGACGGTAACTTCGGTGCAGTTTCGGGTATAACTCAGCTTTTCATTCAGCACGAATGCGGTAAAATTAAAATTTTACCTGCTCTGCCTTCAATATTTAAGTCAGGCGAAATTAAAGGCATTAAAACTAAAGGAAATATTTCCGTTTCTGTTATTTGGGAAAATAATAAAGCTAAAAAGGTTACTTTCATTTCTCCCATAGAGCAAACTGTAAAGACAGAAATTGACGGAGAAGTTTATAAGCTTTCACTCAAAAAAAATAAAGAAACCGTATTGGATTTTTAAATTTATCTTTCCCTAAGGGAGGCTTCGGCCTCCTTTTTATTTATCGCAATTTTATAGTAATCTATAAAATCCAATTTAATCTCTCGGTACGTCACATTTCGCATAGCGAAATATAATGCCGTACCCTACAATAGATTGAAGCCTTTCACTTATGTAGGGGCCACAAACAGCCCCTTAGACTTTCCAAAATCTTGCCTGCACCAACATACCATTTTTTCTTATTGACATAATATTTATTTCCTTTATAATGAAACTAATAAACAAAGGTTGGTGATATTATGGAAAATAAACTTTGGTACAAAGCCGAAGCTACCTGCTTCGAAGAAGCTTTACCCCTTGGTAACGGTTCATTTGGCGCCATGGTATACGGCGGCACCAAAAAAGAAAAACTCAGCTTAAATCTTGATACTCTTTGGTCGGGCAAAAAAAGAACCTATATTAGCGAAAACGCCTCTGAGCTTTTCAAAAAAGCTCAAGAATTAGTCCTTCTCGGCAAAAACAGCGAAGCCGAAGAAGTGCTTATACGCAAATTTTATAATATGTGGCCGGCTTACTACCTTCCTATGGCTGACCTTATAATTGAAAGGGATATAAAAACATTTGATTGTTACTATCGCGACCTTGATTTAGAAAAAGCTATAACTAAAACTACATTTAATACCACAGAAAATGAATGTTTTATCAGTTACCCCGATAAAGTACTTATTTTTAGCGAAAATTCATCTACTCCTCAGAATATTGAAATTTCTCTTATGAGCCTTTTAAAATATGAAATTTCATTTAAAGAAAACACCTTGATTTTATCAGGCAGATGCCCCTATAAAGGCGGCAGCACTCTTGATGCTGCATTTGAGGTACCTTATATATATGATGAAAACGAAGGAATAAGCTTTACAACCGCTTTAAAAGTGCTCACAGACGGTAGCGTTTCATTTGAAAATTCTAAATTAAAAATTACTTCCGCAAAAAATTTCACAATTTTCACTGCTGCCGAAAGTAGTTTTAAAGATTTATACTCACCTTATGCAAAAAATCACGAAAATGAATGTCTGAATATTTTAAATAATGCCTTATCAAAGGGCGCAATTAAAATCAAAGAAGATCATATTAACGATTTTGAAAGCCAATATAAACTTACAAGTCTTAATTTACACAGCAGTAATATAGATTTACCAACTGACGAGCGACTTAAAAACCCAAACAAAGAAAACGACCTCGGTTTAGTTGAACTTCTTTTCTCTTACGGAAAATATCTTACCCTTTCTTCCTCAAGAAAAGGTACTCAGACTTCAAACCTTCAGGGTATATGGAACGATAAGCTCTACGCCCCGTGGTGGAGCTGCTATGCAGCTAATATTAACACCCAGATGAATTACTGGCCCACCTTGCGTTTTAACTTAGATGAATGCTACGAGCCTCTGATTTCACTTATTAAAAATATTTCTGAAACCGGAAAAGAAACCGCTAAAAATTATTATAATGCCGAAGGCTTCTGTGCCCACGGTAGTACTGATATTTGGGGTCACACTTCACCTACAGGCGGACATTGGGACTACGCTCATCTTTACGCCTTTTGGCCTTTGGCTTCAGGCTGGCTTTGTACCCATCTTTTTGAATATTTCGAATATACACTTGATAAGGAATTTTTGAAAAACACCGCCTATCCTATTATGAAAGAAGCCTGCAAATTCTATTTAAGCCTAATCACTTTCATTGACGGCGAATATTTACTCACTCCCACGGTATCACCTGAAAACAGATTCATCGATGATAACAATAAAGATACCGCAGTATGTAAAAAAACCGCTATGACTCAGGCAATCATAAAGGAATTATTTACCGACACTGTAAAATCAGCAGAAATATTAAATATTGACCCTGATTTCAGAAGTGACCTTCAGGAAAAAATCGATAACATTCACCCTCACGTAATAGGTTCCGACGGCAGAATTTTAGAGTGGGATAAAGAATATAAGGAATTTGAAGTTGACCACCGCCATGTAAGCCATCTTTTCGGTCTTTTCCCCGGAAATCAAATTACCACTGAATCAACTCCCAATTTGGCAGAAGCTGCCAAAAAAAGCCTTAACACCCGCGGTGACGGTGGCACAGGCTGGAGTTTAGGCTGGAAAATTAATCTTTGGGCAAGATTAAAGGAGGGTGAAAGAGCTTTAAAGCTTATTTTTAATCAGCTGAAATTCATTGAATCTTCAGAAAAAGAAATCGGTCTGAAGGGCGGCTCCTACACAAATTTATTAGATGCTCACCCGCCATTCCAGATAGACGGCAATTTCGGTGCGGCAAGCGGAATACTTGAGCTTTTCATTCAGCACGAATGCGGTAAAATTAAAATTTTGCCTGCCCTTCCCTCTGTTTTTAAAAAGGGCGAATTAAAGGGCATTAAAACTAAAGGCAACGTGAAAGTAGACCTTAAATGGGACGAAAAAGGCGTTGAAGCCACCTTTGTCTCCCCCGTTTCTCAGGATATTTTAGTGGAAATCGGCGGTAAAGTTTTACCCCTGAGCCTTAAAGCAAACGAAATCCGCAAGATTTTTTGATTCGGCAAATATTATGACCGCAGGGTACATCGTTTACGCGACACCCTCAAGATCTGATAAATTTTAAAACAACATCGTAGGGACAGGTTTTACACCTGTCCGAAACAACGGTGTTGTTTTTATTGTATGGGGACAGATTTCTAACGAAATCTTGTGTCCGATTGCCGTCAGGCAATTAAATAAAAAAACGCTACGCGTTACGGACAGGAATAAATCCTGTCCCTACGGTATATGATTTAAACCCCGCTTTGCAAGCAAATTACGGCGAAATGCTTCACATTTACATCCGCCTCTACATGGGACTTGGCGCCTTTTTTCACTTATCTGTTTAATTCCTTTTTATCGGTACGGTTCAAAATATAATCTACAGAAACTTTGTGGTAATCTGCAATTTTTATAAGAATTTCAGTAGGAATATCCAATTCCCCACGCTCGTAATTACTGTATACACGCTGACTGCAGGAAAGTATTTCTCCCATCCTCTTTTGTGTCAGGTCGCTGTCTTCTCTTAAATCTCTTATTCTTTTATATAACATAAATATTATTCTCCTATATAAATTACTATCATTATATCTCAGCGGAAAATCCACTATTGACTTTTAGCGGATTTTCCGCTATATTATATATATAAGGAGGAATAGTTATGTCTATAATCAAAGAATTTTATAACGGCAATATGCGCCCTACCGAAAGATATTTAGAGAAAAATTCAAATATGAGCGGGCTCTGCGATAAAATTGACGCCAACATAAAATCTGCCTGCGGCGATTTGAGCGAGGAAAAAGTAAAGCTTATCAAGCTTATTGAGGAGCAGTACACCGAGCTTTTGTGTATCTGTGACGAAGAGAGTTTTACCTACGGCTTTCGCCTCGGCGTTAAGCTTATGTGCGACGTCTTTTTCGGCAAAAGCGAAAATTTCAAGGCGGATACGTTTTGATTGGTACAACTGTTGTCCGATTGCCGTCAGGAAATTAAATAAAAAAACGCTACACGTTACGGACAGGAATAAATCCTGTCCCTACGGTATATGATTTAAACCCCGCTTGTAGGTGGCACCAAATTTCTTCGAAATTCCGGTTGTCCGTTAAGTACACGCCAAATTTATCGGACCGCCAATGGCGGCCCCTACATGAGATTTGCCGCCCTGCTGTATGTAATTTGCATAGCAAATTTCAGCAGGGAGCCGAGATGTGGAGATAAAATAAAAGGACAGGTATAAAACCTGTCCCTACGATACCATACCATACCATACCATATTCAAATTCAAGCTCTAATTCAAATTATTATTCTGTGCTCATTTACACAACTTCGCTTTTTCTTACAAAAAGGACGCCTAAGGTATTTCTGCCGCAATGGGAAGAAACGGTGCATCCTGCTCTTGTGATAAGAATCTCCTCAAATTTGCCGTACTTCTTAACGGCGGCAACGCATTTATTCACGATATCGTCGCTGCAGCCTGCGTGAGTTACGAAAACTCTCTTGCTGTCGATATCATCTAAGCCGGAAAGTCTCTCCTTGATGTACTGCTCCAAGGTAACTTCGTACTTGCCTCTGTATTTCTTGCCTACACCCATTTTGCCGCCCTTTACGTTGATGCAGGGCTTTAAAGAGAGAAGGTTTGCGCCGAAAGCGGCAAGGCCTGAGCATCTGCCGCCCTTGTGTAAAAATTCAAGGCTGTCGATAACGAAGGATGCGTCAACGAATTTTGTAAGCTCCCAGGATTTTTCCGCAATATCCTTTGCCGAGTAGCCGTCGTTAGCTAATTCGCAGGCGTTTATAACCAGAAGACCTATACCTGTGGAGAGGTTACGGGAATCCACCACGTAAACGTTGCCTACTTCCAAAGCAGCTAAACGTGCGTTATTATATGTGGAGCTCATTTCGCTGCTGATTGTAAAAATAACCACCTCGCTGCCGTCTGCAGTGAGCTTTTTGAAGAATTCGATGAACTCGTCAAGATTTGCCGCACTTGTCTTGGGGAGTTCTTTTGTTTCCTGATATCTCTTATAGATATATTCGGGGTCAATGTCTACGCCGTCGGTAAATTTCTCATCGCCAAAGTTTACGCCCAGAGGAAGAATCGAGATATTATACTTTGCAATAAGTTCGGGGCTTAAATCAGAAGTACTGTCGCTTGCAATAATAACCTTGTTCGCCATAAAACTACCATCCTTTAATAAATTGAACCGCATTTACTCTTATTTGATTTATTATATCATCTATTAAATAAATACTCAACTGTTTTAGGGAGCAGAATTTAGGCAAAACTAAAAAACTGTCCCAAAGTTCAACCTATTTTATTCATTTTAATTATCATTTCGCGGAATATATGGTTGCGGCGGAAAATATTCTCATACTCTTCCCTGTGTTCCTTGGTGGGGTGGTACTCTGTAAACTCTTTAACGCCCATTTTTTCGAAGGCTTCGGCAGGGGTTTTATAAATTCCTGCGGCTACGGCGGCGTAAATGGAGGTACCCACAGCAGGGCCCTCGCTTACCTTGCCCACGTATATAGGAAGGTTTAAAATTTCGGCGTACTGCTGCATCAGGAAGGGGTCCTTATAGGCAATACCGCCCGTGGCGTAAATTCTTTCTATCTTTACTCCCTTACTCTTAATAAGCTCAATAAGCTCTCTTGTACCGCAGACAATTGCCTGCAAAAGGGTTAAATAAATATCTTCGGGCTTTGTGTTTATGGTCATACCGAAAATTGAAGCGGTTAAGCTTAAATCGCAGGGGGCGTTACGGCTGCCGTTGAAAAAGTCGGTGGCGGTCATTTTGTTTGCCCAGGGATTTTTAATTCTTTCACGGAGAATCTTATGGGCTGTGGTGTTCTTTTCCTTGGCTTCCTTGAAAATTTCGTCGGGTACAGCGTTATCCATATACCACTGGAGCATATCGCCCGTGCAGTTCTGACCTGCCTCTATGCCGAATTTACCCTTATTGAAGCCATCCTCAGCAATTCCGCAAATACCCTCGATTTCGTGCATCTCCTTCGATTCCAAAGTAAGCACGTTGCTGGTACCCACTACCAAGGTGCCGTCGCCCTCATTTAAAGCGCCAAGGGCGATTAAGCTTGTGTGGCCGTCAATAACACCTGAAGCCACCACAGTATCTTCACAAAGACCGTATCTTTCGCATAGATTCTTCTTTAAATATCCCGCCTTTTCGCCGTAAGCGATAACGTCGCCGCGAAGGAAATTTCTGTACTCGGCTCCAAAGCCCTCCCTTAAAGTATCAAGGTACTTTTCACCGGGGAACCCTAAATCAAGAAAATAGGAGCTTTTGTAGCTCATAGCGCCTACGCTTCGTTTATTCAAACCCGTAAGGCGGTAGGTTAAAAAGTCGCAGAGGTCAAAGGCTAAATCAATTTTATTATAAACTTCGGTATCCTTGTCCCTTATTTCCAATAATTTCGGGATAGTCCACTCGCTTGAAAGAGTGCCGCCGGTTCTTTTTATAAAGGGTTCGTCCATTTCTTTAGCCAAATTCAAAGCTTCTTCCGCCTGACTTTCGGCTTCGTGGCGCTTCCACAGCTTGATCTGAGCCTGCTCTCTTTCTTCAAAGCCCTCTATTTTGCTTAAAAGCTTTCCCTCTTTATCCACGCAGACCAAGGTAAGGGAAGTGGCGTCCACACAAATCCCCTTTACGGTGCTTTTATATTCGTTATCCGTTAAATAGAGCATAAGCTCATCTAAAATGCTCTCGTAATCGTCGCCGGAAGCAAGGGCGCCCTCCATTACGCCGTGGGGGTAACTGATGCTTTTGCTCAAAAGCGCCTCGCCGTTTTCCGTATTAATAAGCACGCCTCTTGCGGAAAGTGTGCCGTAATCGATACCTATTACAGTTTTCATTTTTTATTTACCTTCCCATTTTATGAATTTTTAAGCCATACACCACCCATCACCTCGGCCCCTCTGCTGAAATTTGCAAGCAAATTACATACAGCTTCGCTGTTATGGGGGGCTGTCACCGAAGGGGACTGGGGGGTTGGAAAAATTAGAATAATTTTGTTTTTTTATAATAACCCCTCCGTCACTTCGTGACCACCCTCCCCTTATAGGAGAGGCGAGGTAATGTGGCAAGGTTGGACAACAGTAAACGCACGAAAATTACAAAGTAATTTACGGCGTGATTACGAAGTAATCTTGTGTCCCTACGTTTTTTGCGGATTTCAAAGCTTATCGTAGGGACAGGTTTTACACCTGTCCTTTTGCCGTAAGGCAATTAAAATAATCAAACGCTAACGCGTTTTGGACAACATAGAATGTTGTCCCTACGTTATCGCTTCAAACTTTCGTCCATTCTCGCGGGAGAACACAGTTCTCCCCTACAATGTCGGTCTTTTATTTCACGTACTTCCTGAATTTTTCGGCGTTTTCTTTAATACTGCCGTCCTTGGTAAAGAGGGAGGAGGTGCCCAGGACAAAGATATCCGCCCCAGCTTCACGCATTTTTATACCGTTTTCCAGGCTTACGTTGCCGTCAACTTCAATTCTTACGTGGCTGTAGCCGTTTTCATCAAGGAATTTACGAAGCTTTCTTATTTTCTCCAAGGTCTGAGGCACCATTTTCTGCCCTGCAAAGCCGGGGTTAACCGTCATAACAAGCACGGCGTCAATATCTGGGATAACGTCCTCTATCATTGAGATTGGTGTGGCGGGATTTATTGCCACCATTGGCTTTGCGCCCAGCTCCCTTACGCTTGAGAGGGCTTTCTGCAGGTGCTTTGTGCTCTCGCAGTGGATGCTTACAAGCTCGTTTTCCCTAATACCAAACCAATGAAGCTTATCCTCGGGTCTTTCTATCATCAGGTGGATATCAAGAGGGATATTTGTGGATTTTCTTAAATTCTTGATGGCATCGGTACCCAGCATAAAGTTATTTACAAAATGTCCGTCCATAACGTCTGCGTGTAATAACTCTGTCCCGATGTCCTCAAGCTCTTTTAAAACTCTTTCGCCGTCCTTCCACATATTAAAACACATAACGGAAGGGGAGATGATGGATTTATGCATAATAATTACCTTTTCCTTGTAAATTGTAATTTGCTTTGTTATAATGAATTATAAATTAATATTCCTTTTAAGGCAACAACTATTTTCGAAAGGATGCATAAAAATGAATATTGAATTATTCGATATAAGCTTAAATGAAGGTATGAAGGCTGAGCTTATCAGAAAAGAAACAGAAAATAAAGTAAGCAAGTACACCTTTAAATTAAGCTGGACAGAGGCAAACGCAGAAAAGGACGACAAGTTCGTGTTTAGCTGGAGCACTCCCATGGTCGGAACAATGTACGGCTTTCACCCCAAGTGCGTAATGCGGCGCGACATTATGCGCTCCTGGGATGGCGCTATCAGCCATATGTTTTCCGACGGCGCACCTCTGCACGCTTATTATGACGGTCACGACAGAAATAAGTACACTATGGTTCTTTCCGAAGCCAAGATGCTTACAAAAATACAGAACGGCGTAAATGAATCTAACGGTGATTTGAGCCTTAAGTTTACTTTAGGCACCTGGCAGTATACTAAAATATACGAAACTGAGTTAATTATAAGAATAGACGAAAGGGATATTCCCGTGTTTGATGCCGTTGCCTCTGCCTCCAAATGGTGGGAGGAAATCGGTCTTACACCTGCTTTTGTGCCTGCAGCAGCCAAGGAATCCTGCTACTCCTTCTGGTACTCCTTCCATCAGGAAATAAATGAAAAGGACGTGGAGGAGGAGTGTAAAAGAGCTAAGGAATTAGGCTTTGACGTATGTATTGTTGACGACGGCTGGCAGACGGACTTCAGCTCAGGCTATACCTACTGCGGCGACTGGGAACCATCGCCTAAGAAATTCCCCGATATGAAGGCTCACGTAAAAAGAGTTCACGATATAGGAATGAAGTACGTTTTATGGATAGGCATACCCTTCCTTGGTAAATTCTCCAAAAGCTTCGAAAAATTTAAGGATATGCGCCTGAGAGAGCGCGATAACCACAAGGGTACAGAATTTATCCTTGACCCAAGGTACAAGGAAGTAAGGGAGCACATGAAAAGCAAATGCGTAAGAGCCTTGAAGGAATGGGAGCTTGACGGCTTGAAGCTTGATTTTATTGACAACTGGGTAGACAGACCCGACAACGCACCCTATAACGAGAAGATGGATATCCCCTCACTTCAGAACGCCGTGGATGCATTTTTGTCCGAAACCATTAAAGCTCTTAAGGAAATTAAACCCGACCTGCTTTTGGAGTTTAGGCAGAGCTACATCGGACCTCATATGAGGAAGTTCGGCAATATGTTCAGGGTAAGCGACTGCCCCTACGACTATACGGAAAACCGTATGGCTGTCCTTGACTTAAGGTCATATATGGGTGAAAGTGCAGTACACAGCGATATGCTTATGTGGCACAAGGATGAAAGTCCCGAGATGAACGCCCTGCAGATTATCGGTATTATTTTTGGCGTTATGCAGTATTCCTCTAAGCTCAATGAGCTTAGTGAAAGCAACAGAAAGATGAGTAAATTCTGGCTTAACATTAAAAAAGAAAAGCGAGATCTACTTATGGAAGGCAAGCTTAAAACCTATGACCCCGAGCGAAACTACACCTGGGCAGAGTCTGTAAAGGGTGAGGAAAGCTTTATAGCCGTTTACTGTGAGGATAAATGTATTAAGCCTGAGCTTAAAAATACATCCTATATTGCTAACGGAACCACGGAAGGCAGGGTAATTGCCGAAATAGAGGGCGATTACAGCGCAGCTTTCTATAACTGCTGCGGCGAGGCAGTTGCTGATGAAGAAATAAGTAACAGCGAAAATAAGCTGACTGTATTAAATATTCCCGTTGGCGGATTAGCCGTACTAAGGAGAAAAGGAGAGTAAAATTTATGATAAACGAAGCATTAAGACTTAAAGCAGAAAGCCTGAAACCCACGCTTATTCACAAGGAAATCAGACCCGTTTCAATAGTAAAGGTAAAAAGAGACGAAAACACCTTTATGAAGTACAGTGCCACAAAAATTGAGGACGTAAAATATCCCATCTCCCTTAAGGCAGGCGAGAGCATCACTCTTGATTTCGGTAACCACTATACAGGTCACCTGCACTTCAGCACCATCACTTTGGGTCAGATATGCGATTCCCCCATTAAATTCCGCTTTATTTTTGGCGAGATGCCCCACGAAATAGGAATTCCTCCCGAGGAATATAAGGGCTGGATAGGCAGAGGCTGGATTCAGGAGGATATTAAGAGCGTTGTATTTATGCCCTACTCAGGCTCACTGGAGCGCCGATACGCTTTCAGATTCCTTAAAATAGAGCGTCTGGACACAGCCCCCTTCCCCATCGGCATCACGGATATTTATATCGACTCCACCTCGGCAGTTGAGCTTGACTCTGCACCGAAACTTGATAGCGGCGACGAGCTTTACGATAAAATCTACGATATTTCCCTTAACACTTTAAAAGAATGTGAGCAGGATGTATTTGAGGACGGCCCCAAGCGCGACAGAAGACTCTGGATAGGCGACTTGCGCGTTCAGGCTCTTACCGATTACTATACTTTTAAAAATTACGATTTAGTTAAGCGCTGCATCTATCTTTTTGCCTCCTGCATTATGGATTGCGGTCTTGTGCCCCCTTATGTATTTCAGGATAGCCCTCCCTACGTTGATAACTGGAAGTTCCAGGATTACTCACTTTATCTTGTGTCCTGCCTTTACGATTATCTGAAAGAGACAAAGGACGAGGAATTTGTAAAGGAGCTCTGGCACATAGCCGAGGACCAGATAGAGAAGGCTATCGGTTTCTTTATGCCCGAAAAGGAAAATTACGTGGATAGATTCTTTATCGACTGGTGCCCCGACCTTGATAAATCTATTGCTTCCATTTGCACTATTGCATACGTAGTAAAACAGGCTATAGAAGTTAATAAGTATTTCGGTAAGGATACTTCAGTTTACGAAGGCTATTTATATGAGCTTAAGAAGGCTATTAACTATCACTATAATGAAGAGAGCGGCTTCTATACTAAAGGTCAGCTTAGCTGGCACAGCCAGATTTGGGCGGTTTTAGCCGAGGCTATTGAGGGCGAGGAAGCTAAGAAGCTTCTTATAAGAACCAAGGAAGCAGACCCCAAATATAAGATGCAGACCCCCTATATGATGAACTTCTACATTGAAGCTATGGTAAAATGCGGTATGAAGGATGAAGCTCTATCTTACATCCGTGAAATCTGGGGCGGCATTATAGACGCAGGCTTCGACACCTGCCCCGAATACTTCGACCCCAAGAACCACGAGTTCTCCGCTTACGGCGGCTACTTCGTAAATTCCTGCTGCCACGCCTGGAGCTGCACCCCCGCATATTGGCTTAAAAAATTGCTTTAATTTCACGAGAAATTTCGTCCTATGCTTTTATAATACCTCGGCTCCCTCTGCTGAAATTTGCTATGCAAATTACATACAGCTTCGCTGTTATGGGAGGCTGTCAGCGTAGCTGACTGGGGGGTTGGAATAATTAGGAACAGATTGTTTTATTTAACCCCTCCGTCATAATTTCGAAGAAATTTTACACCATCCGCCGTAGCGGCATAGACGCACGTAATCGCTTGCGATTTTAACAGTGGGAGGCGAGGTACAGCGCAATTAGGTGCAACGGTAAGTATCCCCTACGATATTTATTGCGTCGCAGACCGTTAACTATTCATCATTCACTATTCACTCCTCTCTTAAATTTCATTTTCCCATTGAAATCGTGGAATTAATGTGCTAAAATAGATAGGCTTATTATTGTGTCGCAGCCAGCGACGCGAATTTGAAAGGATGAAGCAAATGAAAGCTACAGAAAAAACAATGGAAAAAATCGTTGCTCTCTGTAAAAACCGCGGTTTTGTTTACCCCGGCTCCGAGATTTACGGCGGTCTTTCCAACTCATGGGACTACGGCCCCTTAGGCGTAGAGTACAAAAACAACGTAAAAAGAGCATGGCTTAAAAAGTTCGTTCAGGAATGCCCCTACAACGTAGGTCTTGACAGCGCTATTCTTATGAATCCCGAAGTATGGGTAGCATCCGGTCATATCGGCGGTTTCTCTGACCCTCTTATGGATTGCCGTGACTGTAAAACAAGACACAGAGCAGATAAGCTCATTGAAGACCACTCAGGTGAAAGCGCTGACGGCTGGTCCAATGAGGAAATGAAAAAATACATCGAAGATAACGGCATCGTTTGCCCCAACTGTGGCGGCAAAAACTTCACAGACATCCGCCAGTTCAACCTCATGTTCAAAACATTCCAGGGTGTAACTGAGGACGCAAAGAGCCAGATTTATCTTCGCCCCGAAACAGCTCAGGGTATTTTCGTAAACTTCCCCCACATCCAGAGAACAACAAGAAAGAAAGTTCCCTTCGGCGTTTGTCAGGTTGGTAAATCTTTCAGAAACGAAATCACTCCCGGTAACTTCATTTTCCGTATCCGTGAATTCGAGCAGATGGAGTGCGAATTCTTCTGCAAGCCCGATACAGACCTCGATTGGTTCTACTACTGGAAGGACTTCTGCAAGAACTGGCTTTTAAAGCTCGGTATGAAGGAAGAAAATATGCGTATGCGCGACCACTCCCCCGAGGAGCTCTCCTTCTATTCTAAGGCTACTACCGACATCGAGTTCTTATTCCCCTTCGGCTGGGGCGAACTGTGGGGTATTGCAGACAGAACCGACTACGACTTAACTCAGCACCAGAACCACTCCGGCAAGGATCTTTCTTACTTCGATCAGGAAGAAAACAGAAGATACGTTCCTTACGTAGTTGAGCCCTCCTTGGGCGCTGACCGTGTTGCTCTTGCTTTCCTCTGCGACGCTTACGACGAAGAAGAGGTTGGCGCTAACGACACAAGAGTAGTTCTCCGCTTACACCCCTATTTAGCTCCCTTCAAGGCAGCTATCCTCCCCCTTAGTAAGAAGCTTTCTCCCAAGGCTGAGGAAATTTACGCAGAGCTTTCTAAGAACTTTATGGTTGACTTTGACGACGCAGGCTCCATCGGTAAGCGTTACCGCCGTCAGGACGAAATCGGTACTCCCTTCTGCATTACAGTGGACTTCCAGACAGTTGGCGACGATAAGACTGAGGCAGATAACTGTGTAACAATCCGTGAGCGTGACTCCATGGAGCAGGTTCGCGTACCCGTAAGCGAGCTCACAGAATGGCTCAGACAGAGAGTAGATTTCTGATCTTACCGCAATTTAAATCACATATATAATCGTAAGGACAGGATTTATTCCTGTCCTTATTAATTTAATGAATGATGAAAGATTTCTAAAGAAATCGACGGCGCAACGCTGCGCGTATGCGGACACAAAATTTCTAACGAAATCGACGGCGAAATTCTTACGAATTTACGTCCGCGGCGATACATAAACCTTGCTGAAATCTTTGCGGACAACAATAAATGTTGTCCCTACGATATTGCGGCGTCAGATTTCTTCGAAATTGACATCCCTCTCCCAAGCTTCTTGGCTCCCCTGCAAGGGGAGCTGTCGAACAACTTGTTTGTGAGACTGAGGGGTTGTAATAAATTAGTCTTACCGAAATCTCACCAACCCCTCCGTCATAATTTCGAAGAAATTTTACACCATCCACCGTGACGCAAAGCGACACGTAAATTGCTTGCAATTTTCAGCAGAGGTAGGCGAGAAGAATAGTGGATGGAAGCGGCCCCTACGATGTGGTTTAATTTTTACCCATTTTTATTCTCCCTTTAGTTCTTTTTAACTTTCAGAATTACCCATTTACCTGCGTGGAGATTCAGCATAAATTTACCCTTTTCTTTTGTTAAATTTCCTTCACCTTCAAAAAGTTCTACGCTGAAATCTTCATTAAATATAATTTCCGTATTGATATCAAAACTACTGTCGCAATATTCACCCTTGTAATTTTCATTAATTACGCCTCGGTTATTAAGGCACATTACGTAGAAGTTTTCTCCCTTTTTGTTGTAAACTGTGTGAAGCTCCTCTTTAAAGGTGATGGGTAAAATTTCATTTAACTTACCTTTAAGCTCATTTGCGGTAATAATATTGCTATATTTATTTTTAAAATCATCATTATAAGTTAAATCAATTACGTACTGATAATTACTTATAGCCTCTTCGTTATCCTCATGAATTATATCAAAAATATCGGGGAATCTGCTGTTTTGCAGGCAGGCGCTATCGTGAGCGTACCTTGGCTCCTTAATTTCTTTTTCGCTTGAAAAGATTTCGCTTATAACTTTTCTTAAAGCGCGTATTTTATTTGATAAATTTTCATTAACGTTTTCTTTTGAACCGGAATTATTTACACCGCTTAAGGGATATTTCAAATAGCTATCTTCATCATCATTAATAGAGAAAATTTTCATCTCTTCAGGCAGCACGATTGCTACAGGAGTATAGGTTTTACCTAAATCACTGTATTTTGAAGTGAAATCCAGGAATTTCTTTTTAACTAAACCGTATTCGCCAAGCTCAAAATCAGTAAAGTTTTTAAAAGTATTGCAAACACCGTACTCTTCGCCCATAACTTCAGCACCTGAAAAATAAGCGTAGTGCCAGATTCTATCCTGCAAGGAGCGTGAGCTGCCGCCTAAATGAGGCTTATTTCCAGTTACTTCTTCCATTTGCTCCTTTAAATCATACTCGCTCCACTCGTTGTTTATACTGTCAGAGCAGTGGGGAATTGTAAGATTGAATGAGCTATCCTGAGCGCCCCAGCATTCGTAATAAACACCCCAGGGTATTTTAGCTGCTTTCGCCATACCTCTATAGTAGGCGATCTGAAGCCTTGTTTCCCCTATTTGCCAGCCAACTTCAGGAAGCAAAAGCTTTGCACCCATTTCAATTTCCATTTTGGGAGCCATATGGTAGCTATCGGCAGGGATAAGAGGAGAATTTACGGTATTTTTGCGCCTTTCCCAAAGCATATAGAGGTTAGAAATAAATTCATCCGTATTTTTGGGGATTTTTAATTCTGACCATTCCTCTACTGAAAAAGCCTCCACAAACAATGCCATCACGTCGGTTTTTATGGCTTCAATTTTATCTTTCCAAAATACGCTTTCAGGTAAACCCTTATTATTCTCTTTAAATTCTTTTAAAGCTTCCTCTACCCTTTCCATTTCGCCGCGGTGGTTAGAAGCCCACTCGTGCATTTGAAATCCCCAGAAATTTTCACCAAGAAGATTTTTATATTCCTCTAAAAGCTCTTTGTTATAATCATAGGCATAAGGAAACGCTATGCCGCCCTGGAATCTATCGATATAAAAAGGGCATTTAAGATTTTTAAGAACAGAAAACAGTTTACTATCCTTTGAAGCGTAGTTATTAAAGGATTTTTCATCGGGAAGATAGTTCTTGTGCATCAGCTTAAGGCCGTCGCCTTCTCTGAAAAGCCCATTTTTAAATAAACCTTCAAAGCTTTCGTTTGTGTAAGTATGAATAAATCTAAACATATAACCACCTTATCTTCCAAAGAATTTATCGGTAAATCTTTTTACTCTGCCGTTTATGAAAGAAAGAAGCTTAATAGCTTCCTCGTCGCCGAGGTATGCCTCCTTCATAAGTCTGCCCTCTTCAAAACATAATTCATCGTGAATGGGAAAATATTCAGAAAGAAGGAATATTGCAAATTTAGTAAGGCGGTAAGTACCCACTACGTGGTCTGGGGCGCCGTCGTAATTATCTACAGCCACACTGTAGCCGCCCTTTACTGCCTCTTTAAAGCCTTCGAAATCAGGGGTTTTACTATAAATAATTGTGAAAACACCGTTAAAGCAGCATTCATAGTCCCATTTATAATATCTTCTGTGGGCATCGTCGCAGCCTAAGGGTGTGATTTTTATTCCCTCAGCGCGAAGGTCGTTCCAGAAAGCTATTTGCATATTGCTCTCTGAGGAGTTTGGTTCCTGACCCATCATAACTTCTACAGCATCGTAAAGACCTGTTTTTGCAGCATAGCGGAACATACTGTCCCTTGTGTTGTGGGCATCGTAAAGCCAACCCGGATGAGCTAAAATTGCTACGCCGCCATTTTTATGTATAGTATCGCATATCCATTTGCGCCAGGCAAAATCGTAAGGTTCTATATCTTCGGGAAGTTTATTTTCATATTCCTTTACTATATTTTCAACTTCCTCGTTTATTTCTTTTTCGTGAAGGTGGTAATATTTATCAAGACCCATTTCACCCTCTAAAAGAGCGCCTACATTTACGTTGTGTATATAGGCGTTAGGCACGTGAACCTCCTCGCCGTAATAAAGAGCCATTTCGCAAGGAAGCTTTTTAGCTTCATTAATTGCAAAAACGGAGCCATCCACCTTGTGGTGATCGGTAATTGCTAAATAATCGAAACCTGCTTTACGGTAAATAGAAGAAACCACGAAAGGATCCTCGTGACCGTCCACAGAGTGGCAGGCGTGGCAGTGGGTGTTACCGCGCATAGGAATTCTCTGCCATAAATCCTCTTTAGTACCGAAAACACGTAAATTCACAATAAATTTATTCTCGTTTTCTTCCTTCTTTAAAAGGCGGAAGGTATAAATCTGTTCTTTTTTAAGTGTGTATTCAAATTTAAGTACACCTTTATTATCGGTAAAAACTGTAATTTCATCGTAGCAGTTTTCATCACCAATGCATAAGGTTTTTGCAGTGGCAATTTCCTCCTGAGGTATTATTCTTATTATATATTCTGCGTTATTAGCTAAAGCCGTTTCAATACCGAGACCGCGGCAGGTATAGGTGATTTTTTTATTAAGCCGGCTTACTTTAGGGAAAATTTCAAATTCATTTAATTCTTTTTTATACATATTAATTTTCATTCTGGCACTCACCTTTCTGAATTTAAATTAATTTTAGCACTTATAATAAATGCTTTCAATATTTTTTAGTTTTGTCAAATGTATGTAATTCGCAAATTCGCGTAAAACCAAACGAAATTTTGCCCCCTACAAGGTGGTTTTAAACTTTGCGCCACCGTAGGGGAGCCAAATTTCTTACGAAATCGACGGCGAAATTCTTACGAATTTACGTCCGCGGCGATACATAAACCTCACCGAAATATTAAAGGGAGGGTGCTAAATTCAAAGAATTTTACCCTCCCCTGAGATATCATCTTTTTTTCATTCTTATAATTCCTATAACAGACGAAACTATGGCAACGCTTTCGTAAACCGCGCCGCCTATTGAAAGGGCGAAAATATCGTAAATTAAAACCAAGGGCGAAGTAACCAAAATACTCTTTCTGATATTCTGGGGGTCTTTAAAGCTCATACAGTAGGAATTTATAACAAGACCCAAAAATACAAAAATACTGTACCACTCACTCCAGCTGAGTATTCCCATAATACCCATCAGCACGGTGAAAATAAAGGGTATAGCCTTGGAAAATTTCGTCTCTGCCCTGCCGCCTCTTACGGCGTAAATAATATTTCTTATTAAGCTAATTATATTCATCGCCATTCCCGATACGGCGCCAATCAAAGCGTAGTGAATTAAAAACACCGCTCCCACCACAGCCTGGCAGAATAAGACCTGCTTCTGGGTTTTGAGCTGATAAGAAACAAAGCCCAGAATAATGGCAACTATACCGAAAATCTGACCGATAATATATGGAATACTGCCCACTTCCACGTTTAAATTAATATTAAGCATAATATCACTCCCATTGAAATTAAGGCTATTATATAATAATAAACTTTATAATTCAACAAAATTTTAATGAAACTCCTGAGGCTTTAAAGTACTTGATAAATAAAACCTTTTAATATATAATATTCTTGTAGAATGAAATCATTTTATTTCAAATTAAATTAAAGGAGTGTTATTATGAAGCGTTATTTTGCGGTTTTGTTATCTCTGTTACTTCTCTGCTCTTCTCTTTGCGGATGTATGAATGATGAAAAGAATACTGTTACAAGTACCTCATCCGTGATAAATGAATCAGAAAAGGCGTCCCCCATCCCTTCCAAAGAGCCCGAAAGCCAAAAGGATACTGCCGTTTCGAAAAATACCCCTGAGCCCGACTCCACGCCTTCGGAAAGTGACGAAACTGAAATTACGGCTTCACCCACTCCGTCTCAAGAGCCTGAATCCGAGGAAACTAATGATAATGAAGAAATAAATCAGAGCGCTGCTTCCGAAAATCCCGAGGAAAACGAGGAAAGCGAAAGCACGGCTTCATTTGAAAGCTATACCGTAAAAGTAAAGTACGTGGGTAATTATATTTTCGCTGAGCCTACTTTCGATAGCGCTCAGGTCTCTCCCATGCCCATAGGCACCTTTACAATAACAGAGGAAGCAACTGATTACGAGGGTAATTTATGGGGCAAACTTAAATCGGGCGCAGGCTATATTTGCCTTACCGATATAGAGAAGGAAGTTTCTCCCGTAGCTATCGGCGTGGCGGATAAAACTTTCCTTGAAAGCGGAAAATATATAAGTTACGGAGTAGAAACTCCCGATTCCTTCCCTATTGTAATTCAGAGCACCGAAAATTTAAGGAAAGTCACTTTCGTTACTTTGGAAATTTTCGAAGGTGAAGCAGGCGCCGGTGACGTACTGATGCACTGGGAGGAAATGGCTAAAAACACCTTTTATATAATGTGGGCGGATTTCCCCGGTGATATGTCCGCTTACGGCGTAAGCTTAACTGACGAAGATGGTAATTTTGTGCGCTATGAAATTTACCAAAGCGGCAGAAACGGCACCGTTCAGGCAGTTAACCCCGATCTTTAATTTGATTTAATTTAGATTTAACCTAAAGATTTAAAATAAAACAAAAACATATAAGGAGAAGCTTTGCCTTTAAAATATAAATAAATATAAAAAAGACAAAGTAAAATATCTATGGAAAAGAAACCCTTTATTTTAGGCTATACCTATAACGACTTCTTCCCCAAGGTCACGAAAGAGGACGTAAATAAATTAACTCACATGAACTTAGCCTTCGGTCTTATTAAAGACGGTCTTCTCAGTATGCACAAGATGACCAATATGGATTACGTTTTTAAATTCAAGGAGTGGAATCCCGATTTAAAAATCGTTCTGTGCGTAGGCGGCTGGGGCGCAGGCGGCTTCAGTACAATGGCTATGACTAAAGAGGGCAGGCACGCTTTTGCCCTCTCCTGCTTAGAGGTAGTGGAAAAATATAATCTCGACGGTATCGATATCGACTGGGAGTACCCCTGCGATAATTCCGCAGGCATAGACTCAAGCCCCAAGGATAAAGAAAATTACACTTATCTTTTTGAAGAGCTTCGTGAGGTTTTAGGTGATAACCGCATTCTTTCCAACGCCGTGGGTGCAGGCAGATACTTTATTGAGGGCACAGAGATGGATAAGGTGGCAAAAATTCTTGACTACGTTCAGCTTATGACTTACGATATGCGAAGCGGCTTTACCTCGGAAGCCGGCCACCACGCTTCACTGGGCTTAAGCCTTGGCGATACTTCCGAAAAATCCACCAAAAACGTTGTGGAGATGTTCCACGAAGCAGGCGTCCCCTACGAAAAGCTCATAGTAGGCGCGGCTTTCTACTGCCGCACATTCAGCGGTGTGCCCGATATTAATAAGGGTTTACTGCAGCCTTCTAAGTCTATAGGCGAGTACGGTCCCGAATACAAGGAATTAAAGGAATTTATCAAGGATAAAAATTTCAAGGAGTACTGGGACGAAAACGCCGAGGCTTCTTACCTCTTTAACGGCAGCACCTTTATAAGCTTTGAATCCGCCGAAGCCATAAGGCGCAAAGTAAGGTACGTAAAAGAAAAGGGCCTTTTAGGCATTATGTACTGGGAGCACAGCTGCGATGAATCAAGAGAGCTTCTCGGCGCCATGCACGACGAAATGAGGAATAAATAAATTTATTTAACTTCCGTAAAATAATTTTTTATTCAGCTTTAATATTTTCTTTTGAATCTGTTTCTGCAGTTAATCAGGTTTAAGGTTTTATCTTTAACAATTAACTTGACATATTGAATTTACAATGATATAATAACTGAGTTAATTCAATATGATATGCAGGTATGGCGGAATTGGTAGCATTTTATTCGAGCGCATCCTGTGGATGATGAAGCGAAGAATAAAATGGCGCAGCGGTCAAAATTTTAAGGTGAATAGCCGCAAA
This sequence comes from Oscillospiraceae bacterium, assembly GCA_015065615.1. Taxonomy (GTDB): domain Bacteria; phylum Bacillota; class Clostridia; order Oscillospirales; family Acutalibacteraceae; genus SIG603. The sequence continues at coordinate 33,266 of SVPY01000030.1, forward strand.
AATTTTGGGTACCGCAAGTGTCACGCGGGAGCGCGGCGTAAAATTTTATTATGTTTACCTCATTCTTGATTTTGATTAAACTGAATATGCAGGTATGGCGGAATTGGTAGCATTTTATTCGAGCGCATCCTGTGGATGATGAAGCGAAGAATAAAATGGCGCAGCGGTCAAAATTTTAAGGTGAATAGCCGTAAAAATTTTGGGTACCGCAAGTGTCACGCGGGAGCGCGGCGTAAAATTTTATTACGTTTACCTCATTCTTGATTTTGATTAAACTGAATATGCAGGTATGGCGGAATTGGCAGACGCGCTAGATTCAGGTTCTAGTGAGAGCAATTTCATGCAGGTTCAAGTCCTGTTACCTGCACCATCAAAGGGCTACAAAAAAGATGTAGCCCCCGAAACCCCCGATTTTATCGGGGGTTTCGCCGTTTCTACGGCAGAAAAAACAGCAAGCGATTTTGTAGATGTGAAAAAGATACTTTTCCCTT
>SVPY01000001.1 GCA_015065615.1 Oscillospiraceae bacterium
CACCTATTGCTTTTGTAACTTTATCTGGAAATTCATTCATAATTCCATTGAGATAACCTGCGTTCCTGCATCCTAAATCTACAATAGCAGCATTATCCGGTAAATCTATTAATTCGTATATTGCTTCGTTAAGCGATGATTTGTTTGTTATCATAATAATTCTCCTTAAAATAAAAAATACTGTTGATAGCTTTTGTGCCGTCAACAGTACAATAAAAAGTTAAGTTTCTTTTCATCATTCGTTTAGGCACAAAGCGAGATAAGCCTGTACCTAAAATCAGATACAAGCTATCGTCGTCTACGTCGAATGATGATAGAAAACATAAGCTATTCCTCCAGTGGATTTTTCGATATTATAGCAAAAAGAATGGGGGATGTCAACGGTTAGCGTGATTTTGAGTGAAAAAGAGCAATAAAAAATGTTGACGGAGATGATAGAAGAGAAAAATCTGAGATTGCGAAAAATAAAGCAAAATTAAAAAAAGGGCGACTCGTAAGAGCCGCCCTCAAAAATCGGTTTGCAGTAAACAAAGAAAGAAAAAGGAATCTCCTATTTCTCTGTTTTAATTGTTGTAACGGTTTTATTGTTGCACCAGCAAAAGAATTGAGAAGAAACTAGTAATGCTATACCGTTATTGTCAAAAGGAGTATCGCTATTCAAATATGATTTAATAGAGTCTAAGTACAAATCCGAATCCACGAAAACGTTTGATATTTCATTAAGTGATCCCATACACATTTTGATAAGTATTTCTTCTATCAAATAATCAACATAAGCGTGTAAATGTTCTCCTAAATCTTTGAGTTCAATTGGGCACTTACCATTGTGAGTTATTGCATTTCTAGCACGATATATTCTATATAAATGCCAAGAGACTCTTTGCGCATATTTATCAGTAAAGTGAAGCATATTTCTTCTGTTGTCAGAATAGTTATCGTGGATGTTGAGAAGTCTGCTTCGTAGCACGGGATAATTCTGTAAGTGATCTGTATACTCATCTAATAAATCTGAATACTTGGGATATAGAGTTAGATATGCAATTTTTTCTCCGCTAGTTGTTCCGTCTTCCACTTTATTGAGTAAATCAAGCCATATACCTTCGGGACTGACCTGTTTTAAATTAGCGCTTATATCTTCAAATACAGAACACCAGTATTTTAACTTTAGAATGGGCACTAATTTAGAGATTACTTGTTCAATTTTCGATCCATCAGGATCATTTACACAGGTGATTTCTAAAATTGACCAGAAATTCAAAAAACCATTTTCCAAGCCATTATTGGATATAGCGGTATTATGTAATTTCAATATTTTCTTTAATTCGGGAATTGACTTTTTACTGTTTCTAAAAAGTTTTTCGATAACAAGAGTTGAAAGTTTTCCTGTGCGAGGATGATCTTTATCTTCGATTGAATTATACTTATCTTTGTTTGTGTATATAATTCGTTCTTTTCCTTGCCCAGAGATAACTAATGCACTGTTTTGTATCAGCTTATTGCTATAGTTTCCAAAGAACTGATAGAATCGTAAAAAAGTACTAATTATTTCCAATGATGTTTCAACAGCCATTGTCATACACTTTGATTTTATATTCGGTAATTTGATGATAAAATAGTTTGCCCAAGTTGACAACTTCTTAAAGTTACCATCATCAACTAAAGAACATTTTAAATTATTTTCTAAAACATCTCTAAAATCAATTAATTCATTTGAAAGGGATAAATATACTGAATATTCCTCGGAGGTGTTATTATACATTTTCAATAAAGTCTCAAACATTTCTTGAGGATTGGATAGGTTTGTGAATATGTCTCTATATGAGAAAAATATGTCCTCTCTGTTATAACCGCAACTAAACAGTTCTGGAATATAGCATTTAATAGCACGTTCTATTTTTTCTTTGTGTTTATTTTGAGGAACTATATACTTTAAATAATCGACGCACCAGTCTAAATAGTATGGATTTATAATACGACTCAAGTATTCAACAACAGCTTTTTTGTCATTACTAGCGTTTAATTTTTTTAGAAGTTGTCCTACTTGTTCTTCGGAAAATTTATACTGCAAAATTACATCATTTTCGATTGAAGTTTTTAATTCGTTTAAAACTTCATTCAAATGATACTGCTTGACATTTTCGTTACTGATTCGCTTATATTCGTTAATAAGCCTTGTTGTGTTTAAAAGAGGTGCACGAAAAATATCTATAGTATTGTAATCAAGCAACTCTATGATACGTTGAATAAAATAGAGAATCCCATCGTTTTCGTAATTCTCATTCCAAGTAATAGAATTGTTTTGTACCATGATAATCACCTTTATTATTGTTTTTGTAAAAGGATAAAAAGCCGCAAAGTATCCCTGCTTTGCGGCTTTCGTATGCGGATGAATCCGCAAATTTGGTGGAGGCGAGGAGAGTCGAACTCCTGTCCGAAAGTTATTTGCCGCAGCTTTCTACGAGTGTAGCAACTGTTTTAAAATTCCCTCAGAAAAGCGCCCAGAGGCAGGCTATTTCCCTTGGTAGCCTTTAGTGTGTGGCAAAATTAAAGGCGTCCTTCTGCTCACATTTACCGCTAGTCGACGCCCTGATACCCGCCGCGGTACTCAGGTATAGGACGGCTGCTTAATTAAGCAGCAAGAGCAACTGTATTGTTGTCGTTTGTTTTTTAAATTGCGGATTTTATAGCGGTCCCGCACCGCTACTCGCTTACCACGGTTCACGACCCCCGTCGAAACCTTTACGCCCCCGTATATAAATAGCTTAAAGCTTATTTTAACGGTTGTGATCTTTTACCGCTCTTTCGATATCGCGCTTAGCGGCTCTTTCAGCCATATCGGCGCGCTTATCGTAAAGCTTTTTGCCTCGGCAGAGACCAACCTGCACCTTCACTCTTGAACCTTTAAAATAGAAGGAAAGAGGAATAATTGAGTAGCCATCCTGCTTAACAAAGCCGAAAAGTCTCATAATTTCCCTTTTGTGCATTAAAAGTCTTCTTACTCGCATGGGATCTTTATTAAATATATTGCCCTGTTCGTAAGGACTTATGTGACAGCCGTTTAAAAATAATTCGCCATCCACGATATTACACCAGGAATCCTTTAAGTTGACTTTGCCCTGCCTTAAGGACTTTACCTCAGTACCTGCAAGTTCAATACCTGCTTCGAAGCTTTCATCCACGAAATAATCGTGGTAAGCCTTCTTATTCTGGGCAATTGTTTTAGTATTCTCTTTTGCGTTTGCCATAGGCTCACCTCCGATTTTTCTTTGGATGTTAATAATATAACTTTAAAAAGATTTTGTCAATGAATAATTTGTAAATATTTTATGTAAACTTATATTTACAGTTCTCTTCTGCCTTCAATAGCTCTTGTTAAAGTAACTTCGTCGGCATATTCTAAATCGCCGCCTACGGGAATACCGTAAGCAAGTCTTGTAACTTTAATGCCGAGTGGCTTTAATAAGCGGGAAATATACATAGCTGTAGCCTCACCCTCAACCGTGGGATTGGTAGCCATAATAACTTCTTTTACCGTGCCGTCAGAAACTCTTGCCAAAAGCTCCTTGATGCGAAGTTCATTGGGACCCACACCTGATAAAGGAGAAATTGCACCGTGAAGCACGTGGTAGAGAATATTGAACTCATTTGTTTTTTCCAGTGCAAAAACGTCCCTTGGGTCCTCTACAACACAGATAACACTGCGGTCTCTTGCTTCATTCTTGCAGATCTCGCACACTTCGCTATCCGTTAAATTACAGCAAACGGAGCAGTAGTGGATTTTTTCCTTAGCTTCAATAATAGCTTTTGCGAATTTTTCGGCATCCTCTTTAGACATATTAAGAATCTGATATGCCGCTCTCTGGGCAGATTTGTGTCCTATTCCCTGTAAACTCTCGAATTTATCCACGAGGTTATCAAGGGGAGCAACGTGATACTGGGGCATCAGAAAAGACCGGGAATGCCCATACCGCCTGAAACGGCACCGAGCTTCTGTTCCTTATCCTGCTGAGCCTGACGGATAGCTTCGTTAACAGCTGCCACAACGATATCGGAGAGCATCTCTACGTCGTCGGGATCGACGATTTCGGGATTGATTTCGATGGATTTAACTTCTAACTTACCTGTAACGGTAGCGGTAACCATGTTGCCGCCGGAAGAAGCTGTGTATTCCTGAAGCTCTAATTCAGCTGTGATTTTTTCAATATTTTCCTGCATTTTCTGTGCCTGACGAGCCAGCTGCTGTAAGTTGCCTGCGCCGCCGCCCATACCCTGGGGTAATCTTGCTTTCATAATTATATCTCCTTAAATTTTAAAATTTAATATTTAACAAAACTTATAGCAACGTTTTATTTTAACATCACTGCAAATCTGTATCTCCTCATCCGTCTTCGCATCAGTTGCCTTCTGCTCAGCCACCTTCTCCGCTGGAGAAGGGAATTTATTAATTTTCATTTACGGGAATACCTGCATCTTTTGCCCTTTTAACAAGCATATCTATAGGGTCTTCCTCAGCTTTAGCCTCGGTTTTCACGTTTTTGTAAGGTCCGAGACGGTAGTTTCTGCCTGTTACGCTGAATATTGCTTCTCTTACCTTATCCTTATTACTGCCTTTTCTCAAAAGCTCAAAGGCAAGGTCACTGCCCTCAATAAGCATATACTCACCGCTTATGTAAGCGGCAGAATTTGTAAAGGCTGAAGCGGTGGCTCTCGAATATTCTTTGATTTTGTTTAAAACCTCGGGCCAATCGCTGAAAGGAACCGCTCTCTCCATTATCCTCTTTTCCTTATCGGACATTGAGGGAGCTAAGGGTGCTGCCTCGGCGTTCTCTGTGCCTACAGCAATTTCTGGCGCAGATTCCTTAATTTCTTCCCTTGAGGCTTCTTTTTCAGGTGTTTTTACCGCTTCTTTAATTTCGGTAACCACCACTTTATTCTTTTCCAAAGCTTCGATTCTTCTGAGTAAAGCTTCGGGAGACGTATCCATTTCAGGTGTGCAGAGCTTTACGAAAGCCATTTCAAGCTCAATTCTCTGGTTTGCGAAGCGCATTTTATCAAGGCTGTCGCGCATAACCTCCATGGCGTTTAAAATCTCGGCTAAACCCATTGAAAGAGCGCTCGCGGTAAGCTTTTCCATTTCATCCTGAGGCACAGTGAAAAGTTTTTCGGGCTTTTTCATCGTTTTGATAAGCATCAGTTTTCTTAAATGGTCGCTTACTTCCGAGCAAAGCTTCATCATATCCTTGGAATTGGAATACAATTCATTTATAATATCAAGAGCTTTTGCGCTGTTTTTAGTTTTTATACATTCAACAAGACCGAAAAGATGGTCTCTGCCAACTATACCCGCTGTATCTCTTACAACATCACTTGTTACCTTATGACCTCTGCCGATACACTGGTCAAGGATAGAAAGAGCATCGCGCATACCGCCGTCGGCAATAGCGGCAATCAAAAGCGCGGCGTCATCTTCAATTTCTACGTTTTCCTTGCTGCAGATATACTTAAGTCTGTCCGCAATCTCCAAAGGAGTGATTCGTTTAAAATCAAAGCGCTGGCAACGGGAAAGTATCGTAGGCAATAATCTGTGAACTTCGGTTGTACCCAAAATAAATACCACGTGCTCGGGAGGTTCTTCCAGAGTTTTTAAAAGAGCGTTGAAGGCAGAGTCAGAAAGCATGTGGACTTCGTCTATAATGTATACACGGTATTTTGCCTTAGAAGGAGTAAAGGAAGCTTCTTCAATAAGACTTCGTATACTGTCAACACCATTGTTACTTGCGGCGTCTATTTCCACCACGTCCATAATGGCGCCGTTTTCAATACCCTTGCACATTTCACACTCGAGGCAGGGGTCGCCTTCATTTAAACCAAGGCAGTTAACTGCTTTTGCTAAAATTCTGGCGCAAGAGGTTTTACCCGTACCCCTTGAGCCCGTAAAAAGATAGGCGTGAGAGATTCTTCCCGCCTGCAGCTCATTCTGAAGGGTCTTGGTAACCTGAGGCTGACCTACAACGTCGCTGAAGGTTTGAGGACGGTATTTTCTGTATAAAACCTGATAAGCCATAAAATCGAAACTCCTTTCCCGCAGATAGTAAAAAGGCAAGCAGTGAATAACTGTAAAATATGTGAACGGACAGGCAACCTGCATCGCACGGGCAGATCCGCTTAATGCTGCTTGGTTCCCCACCTGACATGGTTCACGGTTGCCCATCGTGCAGACCTATCCGCTCGCATATTCTACGGCAATCATCCGCTTGCCTATAACATTAATATTATATACTCTTTTGAATGAAATTACAAGAGGGAATTTTATTATATTATTGACAAATTTTCCTCTATCTCTTATTATTTTCTTATAAGACTGTGAAAGAAGGATTTTATGAAACTCAGAAAAGCTGAAATTAAGGATATGGACAGAGTAAGCCTTATTTACGAAAAAGCAAAAGAGGGTATGAAAGCTCTGGGTATTGACCAGTGGCAGGATGGCTACCCTAACAGGGAAAGCTTTTTAAAGGACGTTGAAAACGGCATCTCCGTAGTAATTGAAGATGACGAGGGTGAAGTTATAGCTACGGCTGCCGCATATTTTGGTCACGAAAACACCTACGATTATATTGAAAACGGAAAGTGGATAACAGAAAACAATACTTACGGGCTCATTCACCGTATTGCCGTAATGCCCGACACAAGAAATAAGGGCATTGCATCCAAGATTTTCACTTACGTAGATTCCTTATGCCTTGAAAATGATATTGAATCCTCCCGCTGTGATACCCACAGGGATAATAAAATTATGCAGCATACTTTAGAGAAAAACGGCTACGTATTCTGCGGCATTATTTATCTTGAAAACGGCGACGAGAGATTCGGCTACGAAAAATTAATGAGCAGACCCTATTCATTAAAACAATAATTATTGACAAAGCCTCATCTTAGGAGTAATATATAATCGTTACAGAAGTAACAGTACATAAAACAGAGTAGACCTTTTTGCGTTAAGTGCCGCATAGACGGGGAGTTGCTGTGCGGACGAAAAGATATTCTTGCGGTAAAGAGGTCGCATCCCGCTTGTTTATATCATAGAGGTAATTATACCCGTAATATTCAAACCTCCATGCTATAACAGCAATCAAGGAGGTTATTTTTATGAGTAAATCAGATTTCAAACGTTTCGACACCCTCTATATTGCTACCATGGCTTTACTTGTCGCCTTGCAGGTGGTGCTTTCGAGGTTTCTTTCGATCCCCACACCTATTACCAAAATAGGCTTCAGCTTTGTGCCTCTCGTAATAGCGGCGCGAAAATATGGTGTTATAGATACCGCTATAGTAGCATTTATTTCGGACATTTTAGGCGCTATTTTGTTCCCGTCGGGTCCGTTCTTCCCGGGCTATACTTTAACCGCCGTGCTTTTCGGCGTATGCTTCGGTCTGTTCCTGCATTACAGCGACAGCATTATAGCCATTGTCGCTTCCGTTATTATCAATCAGTTCGGTTTCTCACTTTTTCTCAATACACTCTGGATCCATATTCAGAGCACCACTCCCTATTTCACATTGCTCGGCACCAGAGTATGGCAGAGCATAGTGATGAGCGCAGTGCAAATCGCGGTGATCATCATAATAGTTAAAAAGGGCGGCAGAGTTTTAAACAGCGCAAAATTCATGTAAGTTTTATAAAGCATCCGTAAAAACGGGTGCTTTATTTTTGTGTTTTTGTTGGTTTTAGGATATTTTACAAACATTCACACATTTATATTATCAAGTTAATACCTTATAATATTAGTTAACGACAAAATGAAAGGGATGTAATTATGTTAGTTAACAAACCGCCTATGGGCTGGAACAGCTGGAACACCTTCGGACCCGACATAAACGAAAAGGTTATTATGGAGACCGCCGACGCTATGGTAGAAAAAGGCTACTTAGAAGCAGGCTACAATTACCTTGTTATAGATGACGGATGGCAGCTGCCCGAAAGAGTTAAGGGAGTTTTAACTGCTGACCCTGAAAAATTCCCCCACGGAATGAAATACATAGCGGATTACGTTCACAGTAAAGGTTTAAAATTCGGTATTTACTCAGCAGCAGGTACGCTCACCTGCCTCGGTTTTCCCGGATCCTTCGGTTATGAATATCAGGATGCCGAGATGTTTGCCTCATGGGGCGTTGATTATTTAAAATATGATATTTGCCATTACCCCGGTTCCTTGGGTGCAAAAAGTGCTTATCTCAATATGGGTATGGCATTAAGAAGTACTAAAAGAGATATTCTCTACTCAGGCTGCACCGTTGGCGGACGCGACCCCCACCTTTGGATGAGAAGCATCGGCGCTTCACTTTTCCGCTCCACGGGAGATATAAACGACAGCTTTGAATCCATAAAGAACATAGCTCTTTCACAGTACAAAGAGCTTTACCGCACGGGCGCAGGCTGTTTTAATGACCTTGATATGCTGACAGTCGGTATGTTCGGCAAAGGTAACACAGGAAACGGCGGATGCACTTATGAGGAATACGTAACTCACTTTGCTTTATGGTGTGTATTCGGAGCGCCCTTAATGATTGGCGGCGACCTTAGAAATATGGACGAAAAGTGCAGAGAGCTTCTTACAAACAAGGAACTTTTAAGAATAAATCAGGATGAAGAAGCAAGAAACCCCTACTACGATGCTAACGCCCGTTATGCAAGGGAAACAAGAATGGGATTTTTAAAGCTTTTATCAAACAACGAGATTATTCTTGCATACTTTAATTTCCACGATGAGGAGGAGCTTATGGTTCCCCTTTACTTTACCGATTACGGCATTCCCACCTCCTCAGGTATGGGACTTGATCTTACCGATATAATAACAGGTGAACATATAGGCATTAAGCACGATTTTTACTGTCCCAAAATAAAACCTCACAGCTGTAAAATTCTGAAAGCTGAGTTTACAAAGGAATGGCAATGAAAGATTATTGTAAACAATGCGGCAGAAAGCTGAAAAACGATGAAATTGCCCTTAATAAAAAGCTCATACACCCCGAGCTTGAATCTTTTTTGTGTTTGACCTGCCTTTCCGAACGTTTTAAATTAGATGAAGAAAAACTAAATGAGAAAATCGCCTATTTCAAAAGAATAGGCTGCACATTATTTTATATGTAAAAGCAAAAGGACGCTTCCGAAAGAAACGTCCTTTTATTATTCTGATACTGTTTATTACTTGATAATAGATTTATAAAGGCGGATATATTCCTTAGCGGATTTACCCCAGCTGTTGTCGCACTTCATAGCTCTGTCAACAAGCTCTGCCCACTTTTCCTTATCGCCGTTATATGCATTTACCGCACGCACAACTGCATCGAGCATATCGTTTGCATCGTAAGACTTAAAGGTAAAGCCGTTGCCTTCACCATCGCCGCAGTCTGTGATAGAATCTTTAAGACCGCCTGTTTCACGAATAATGGGAAGAGTACCGTATCTGAGAGAAATCATCTGAGCTAAGCCGCAGGGTTCACTCTTACTGGGCATAAGGAATAAATCGGCGCCGGCATAGATCTTTCTTGAAAGCTCGGGAATGAAACCGAGGCAAACAGCGAATCTGCCGGGATATTTATCCTGCATCTCTCTGAAGAAGTTTTCATACTCCCAGTCACCGCTGCCGAGAGCAACGAACTGAGCATTGGTATTTTCCATAATACCGTCAACCGCTTCCTTTACAAGGTCAAGGCCCTTATGGGAAACAAGTCTTGTAACCATACCGATAACGGGAACGTCAGGGTTAACTTCAACGCCTAATCTCTCCTGAAGCTTTGCCTTATTAATAGCCTTACCGCTCTTATCTTCAATAGTGAAGTTAGCGTAAACGTTAGCGTCTGTAGCAGGGTTGTAACCGTCTACGTCAATACCGTTTAAAATACCGGAAAGCTTGAAGCTTCTCTCGCGGAGGATGGGGTCTAACTTATGGGAGAACCAGGGATCTAAAATTTCCTTTGCATAGGTAGGGCTAACTGTAGAAATCCAGTTTGCCGTTTCAATAGCACCCTTTAAGAGGTTGATGCAGCCGTCGTATTCAATTAAGCTGGATTCGCTTCTGGGAATACCGAATACGTCCTCTAAAATTTCGAAGCTGTACTGACCCTGATACTGGATATTGTGAATTGTAATAAGAGTTTTAATGCCCTTGAACCAATCGGAATTTGCATAGAAAAGGTGGTAATAGATGGGCACTAAAGCTGTCTGCCAGTCGTTAGCATGTATAACGTCGGGCTTAAAATCGATATAGGGGAGCATTTCGATGCAGGCGCGGGAGAAGAATGCGTATCTTTCAGCATCGTCAAAGTGACCGTATAAGGTCTTTCTCTTGAAGTAATACTGATTATCAATAAGATAGTAGATAACGCCGTTTACCTTTGCCTCGTAAATACCGCAGTACTGGCGGCGCCATGCTACGGGTACGCTGATGCTTGTGATAAACTTCATATTCTCTCTGAGTGCCTGAGGAACACTCTCATAAAGAGGCATTACAACGCGGCAACCGATAAGTCTTGTACGAAGAGCAACGGGAAGTGAACCCGCTACGTCACCGAGACCGCCTGTAGCTGCGAAAGGCAATGCTTCACTTGCGCAAAATAATACTTTCATTTTTAACTCCTGAATAAAAAGGTATTTATTTTATATTTTAAGTAACAAATAATTCTTGGGAGACCTAAAAAGGCCTCCCTGTTATTTAATTAATTATACCTTGCTGCCCTTTGCGATATATACGGGATATGTCTTATAGCCCATAAGTGAACGCTCACGGTCGATGTTAACGTCCTTATCAGCAACAACGTAGCTGAGTACAGCATTCTCGCCGACCTCAGTATCCTGCATAAGAACGCAGTTCTTAACAACAGCGCCCTTCTTAACCTTAACACCGCGGAAGAGGATGCAGTTTTCTACTTCGCCGTCAATAATACAGCCGTCAGCAACCAAGGAATTGGAAACGCTGGAACCGAGACCGTACTTTGCAGGCATATCGTCACGAAGCTTTGTATAGATGGGGCTCTGGGGGTTAAAGAGTTCCTTGCGAACTTCGCTGTCCATTAATGCCATATTAGCGTCGAAGAAGGATGTCATAGATGTGATTTGTAAAGCTGTACCTGTGTACTCGTAGCCGTAAACCTTCATTTCATCAATGCACTTTCTGATAACAGCGCGGTCGAAATCAACGATATTTCTGCCCATGCATGCATCAACAAGGTTAATGAGGAGACGGCGGCCGATAATGTACATACCCATGCCAACGTTAACGTCTTTATTGCCGTTATCCTTTACGATGCTGTCGGTAACTTTACCGTTTTCGTCAACTTCGTAAACGTTAGCCTCGATACCGTCGGGAGAAGAACCCTTTCTGTAGATGAGAGTTAAGTCCGCACCTGTCTTCTTGTGAGCCTTGATAGCGCCCTTATAGTCGATGTTGCAAACGTAGTCACAGTCGGAAAGGAGAACGTAATCCTCATGGGAGTTCTCTAAAAATCTTTTAATGGAAGCAAGGGACTCGATTTTGCCGTCGCTTCTCTTATTATCTGTACCGAAAGGAGGAAGAAGATATAAGCCTTCTCTCTTTCTGGAAAGGTTCCATGCTTTACCTGAACCTAAGTGGTCCATAAGGGACTGATAGTCTCTTTCTGTGATAACGCCGATCTTGTTCATACCGGAGTTAACCATATTGGAAAGAGCAAAGTCTACAAGGCGGTATCTGCCGCCGAAGGGTACTGAAGCCATAACTCTGTTAGTTGTGAGCTCGCTGATTCTTTTACCATGGACATAAGCAAAAAGTACGCCCACTACATTATTTCCTGCCATATTTTTATCACGCCTTTACCCTCGTAAAGGCACTCCTTTTTATTGTATTGGGTCTTGTAAATTTATTACAATTATACTTCTTCACCTATCATAGCCTTGGGAGCTACGTATTCGCCGCTGGCGAGTTTATAGTTGGGACCAACAACTGCAACGCCCCAATCATCAAGATTTTCCATCTTTTCGGGTCTTTCGCCAACTACAGCGCTCTCACCGACTACTGCATTTTCAGCAACGATAGCATACTGAACAACTGCACCTGCCTTAATTGTAGCGCCGGGCATAACTATAGAGTCAAGAACCTTTGCGCCCTTTTCAACCGTAACACCGGAAGAAAGAATGGAGAAATCAACGTCGCCGTAAACGTTACAGCCTTCAGCGATCAAGCTGTTCTGAACCTTAGCGTCACCTGAAATGTACTGAGGAGGCATAACGGGTGTTCTTGCGAAAATTCTGAAGCTTTCGTCGTTTAAGTCAAGCTCAACCTTGGGGTTAAGAAGGTCCATATTACTCTCCCAAAGGCTGTCGATTGTACCAACGTCTTTCCAGTAGCCTTCAAAGCGGTAAGCGAACATTCTCTCACCGGAATTAAGCATTGTAGGAAGCACGTTCTTACCGAAGTCGTTGGAGGAATTCTCGTCCTTCTCATCGTCTTCAAGATACTTTCTTAATTTTTCCCAAGTGAATACGTAAATACCCATAGAAGCCTGATTGCTCTTAGGTACCTTGGGTTTCTCGTCGAACTCATAGATAGAGCCGTCGGGGTTAGTATTGAGGATACCAAAACGGGATGCCTCTTCCATAGGAACTTCGTAAACAGCTATAGTACAAGCAGCATCGTTATCCTTATGGTACTGAACCATCTTGGAGTAATCCATCTTATAGATATGGTCGCCGGAGAGAACAACTACGTAATCGGGGTTGTATCTCTCAATAAATGGGATATTCTGATAAATTGCGTTAGCTGTACCTTTGTACCAGTCACTACCCTTATTCTTCTGATAAGGAGGCAGTACGTGAACACCGCCGTTCATAGAGTCGAGGTCCCAAGGCTGACCGTTTCCTATGTACTCGTTAAGCTCAAGGGGCTGATACTGTGTAAGAACACCAACCGTATCAATACCGGAGTTTACGCAGTTGGAAAGCGGAAAGTCAATAATTCTGTACTTGCCTCCGAAAGGTACTGCGGGTTTTGCGAGTTTCTTTGTAAGTACGCCGAGTCTGCTGCCCTGGCCGCCTGCAAGGAGCATGGCTACTACTTCCTGTTTAGGTAACATGTTATTATCCTCCCTAAATTATTTTTGATTTATATAAAAGTAAATATTTTACTTTTAAAGCATTATAATTTCTTTTTCGGTGATTTTCTCTTACATCTTAAGAATATAACGGAGTTGGGCGCCAGCTTTACTGAAATACTCTGCTCAAAGCCGTGCATACCGTATTTTAAAGTTTTTATCTTATCGCCGTTATATACGCCGCTGCCGCCAAAGGCTAAATCGTCGCTTGTAAAAATTTCCTCATAAATACCTTTATAAGGAACGCCTATTTTGTAATCCTCGTGATATACGGGAAGGAAATTACAAAGCGCGATAATTTCATTACCTTTCTTGCCGATTCTTCTGAAAGCGATTACGTTCTGAGTGTAGTCGCCGCCTGATATCCACTTAAAGCAGCTGTCACATTCTTCAGTTTCCCAGAATTCGGGACGCTTTAAATAGAATTTATTAAGCTCTTTAAAATAGTTGTGGCAATCTTTATGGTCCTTATACTGCAAAAGCTCCCACTCAAGCTCTTTTTCGTAGTTCCACTCATTGTGCTGGGCAAACTCCGTGCCCATAAAGGTAAGCTTCTTACCGGGGCAAGCCATCATAAAGCCCATAAAGCCTCGAAGCGCTGCATAACGCTCGCGTTCAGTACCCTGCATTTTATTGAAAAGTGAGCCCTTACCGTAAACCACCTCGTCGTGAGAAACGGGAAGAACGAAATTTTCTGTAAACGCATAATTGAAAGTATAGGTCATCTTATCGTGGTGGTCTTTGCGGAAAATCGGGTCCATACCGATAAAGCGGAACATATCGTTCATCCAGCCCATATTCCACTTGTAATCAAAGCCTAAACCTCCCACAGAAGCAGGCCTTGATACCATAGGCCAAAGCGTGCTTTCCTCCGCTATCATTAATACACCGGGGTTTTCCTTTTTAACGGCGCTGTTCAAATTTCTTAAAAAGCTTACCGCTTCAAGATGTTCGTTTCCGCCGTAGCTGTTTGCAACCCAGTTACCGTTATTTCTGCCGTAATCGAGATAAAGCATGGATGCAACGGCATCTACTCTTAAACCGTCGATATGGTATTCACGAAGCCAGAAGTTAGCGCTGGAAATAAGGAAGGACTGCACCTCGGGTCTGCCGTAATCGAAAACTAAAGTGCCCCACTCCTTATGTTCGCCCTTTCTTTCGTCGGGGTATTCGTAAAGGGGACCGCCGTCAAACTGTCTTAAACCCATTTCATCCTTGGGGAAGTGAGCAGGTACCCAGTCCATAATAACTCCGATGCCGTTTTCGTGACATTTGTTTATAAAGTACATATAGTCCTTGGGCTCACCGTAGCGGCTTGTAGGGGCAAAATAACCCGTTACCTGATAGCCCCATGAACCCTCGAAAGGATACTCCGTTAAAGGCATAAGCTCAATATGGGTGTAGCCCATCTCCTTAACGTAGGGAATCATTTCATCGGCATATTTTTTATAGTCAAAATATTCCTTATCCTTATATCTGCGCCATGAACCCAAATGAACTTCATAGATATTCATGGGTTTATTCAGGTGGTTGCCCTTGTTTCTTTCCTTTAAATATTTACTGTCAGTCCAGTTGAAACCTTTTATATCGTAATATTTTGAGGAAGTTTTTGGTCTTGTTTCAAAGTGAAAGGCGTAAGGGTCTGCTTTAAATGTTTTTTTACCGTCCCTGCCCGTTATCAAAAGCTTATAGGTGGTAAAATCATCAAATACACAATCAGTATAAACTTCCCAGATTCCGCCGTCTATACGCTTTAATGGGTACTTATTTTCCTTCCAGCCGGAAAATTCACCAACCAGAGAAACCGCCCTTGCAAAAGGAGCCCATGTACGCATTACCATACACTCTTTGCCGTCTTTTACGGTTTTGTGAAGACCAAGCATTTCATAGCTTCTTAAATTCTTACCCTCACAGAAAACGTGAATTCCGAAGCTGATATCTTCCGTCATTTCACCATCCCTTTCTTTTTAAAGTTAATAATCTGCCATGGTTAATTCTTACTTACCAAAGCACATAATTACTCATAATCTAATTATAGTGATATTCTTGTAAAAGTTCAAGTGTTTTATCTATTTTCTTTAAAGAAATGGAACATTTTTTTAAATATTTGGATATTTCTAACAAAGAGCCGAGCTGTTTTTATTAAATCTGCCCTGCAAACCAACAAAATAAGCTCTGTTAATATAGTTTCGCTCTCCGCTTTTCGTGAATTTATCCTTAAAAAATATCAATCTTTTATATTTTACATTATGGTTTACGTGAATTTTGTCGGTATTTGCGCTGTAATTCTGAACTTATTTTCACCTTGTTTCTCTTTTTTGCGCAAAACATAAGCCGCAGGAATTCCCGCGGCTTCAATGTAATATTATTTATTTAAGTTCAGCGATGGTTACACCGCTTTCGCCCTCACCGAAAGTACCCAGACGGTAACTTCTCACGTAAGGATGTCTTCTTAAATGCTGCTGAATAGCGGCACGGAGAACACCCGTACCCTTACCGTGGATAATGGTGATCTGATTTAAATTCTGCCTTAAGGCTCTGTCGATAAATTCGTCAACGGCGGCAATACCCTCTTCGCTGTTCATACCGCGAAGGTCAATATCCATGCTGACTTCAACAGGAGCTGTGAGGGTTTTTACGGTCCTTCTGCCTTCCTGTTTTTTCTTTTCCTTCTTACCGTCAGAAAGCCTTAGATTCTTGATATTCACCCTTGTTTTTACTATACCCGCCTGAACAAGCACCATATCGCCGCTTTTGGGAAGATCCAAAACGGTAGCATCCTTGCCTATATCGAAAATAACAACGTCGTCGCCAACTTTTAAAGGACGGGGCAGAACGTAATCTTCCTGCTTTTTCTCCCTTATTGGGTCGCTGGTATTCTCCATATTTTTAATGCCTGCTTTAAGGCTCTGCATTTCTTCCTGAGAAATTATCTTATCCTTATGCTTCTTGATTTTTTCCAGTTCATCAAAAAGAGCGGTAGCCTGCGCTCTGGTAGCGGAAACGATATTTGAAGCGTTTCTTTTAGCCTCTTCTATCTGTTTCTCGGCATCCTTTTCGGTTTTTTCTTTAAGCACTTCCGCTTCTTTTAAAAGCTTCTGCGCCTTTTCCTTATCCTCACGGGCAAGTTTCAGTTCATCCTGAAGCTTACGTCTGTCCTTTTCAAGCTTCGCGATAACTTCCTCGAACTTATTGCTCTCTTCGGAAACAAGATTTCTTGCTCTTGCTACGATATCTCCGCGCATACCAAGGCGCTTGGAGATAGCAAAAGCGTTACTTTTACCCGGAACACCTATTAAAAGGTTGTAGGTAGGTGAAAGAGTGTTTACGTCGAACTCACAGCAGCCGTTTTCCACACCCTCCGTGCGAAGGGCGTATTCTTTAAGTTCCGCATAGTGAGTGGTGGCGGCCAAACGAAGTTTCTTGATTCTTAAGGCTTCGATAATGGCAATAGCCAAAGCGGCGCCTTCAGTTGGGTCGGTACCTGCGCCTAATTCGTCTATTAAAACAAGGCTTTTTTCGTCGCTGATTTCCAAAATATTAATTATATTGGTCATATGAGCCGAGAAAGTGGAAAGACTCTGCTCGATACTCTGCTCGTCGCCGATATCCGCTAAAATATTTGTAAATATGCTTACTTCGCTATCCTCACTGCAGGGTATCATAAGACCGCACATAGCCATTAAACACATAAGACCTATGGTTTTTATGGATACGGTCTTACCGCCTGTATTGGGGCCTGTGATAATTAAAGTATCAAATTTATTGCCGAGCTCGATATTGGTGGGCACCACCTTATCCTTATCAATAAGGGGATGGCGGGCATTTTTGAGATTGATTCTGCCTTTATCGTTAACTACGGGTACCGTAGCCTTCATCTTATAAGCTAAATGAGCCTTGGCAAAGATAAGGTTTAATTCTACCAAAATATAGTAGGAATCAATAACAGCCTGCGCAAAGGCGCCTGCCTCCTCACTTAAACGCTGAAGGATTCTTTCGATCTCCTCCTTTTCCTTGGCTTTCAGAAGCCTAAGCTCGTTATTTGCTTCCACAACACCCATAGGCTCAACGAAAACGGTAGCGCCGCTGGCGCTTGTATCATGAACAAGGCCTGCGACCTCGCTTCTGTACTCAACTTTAACCGGCACAACGTATCTGCCGTCGCGCATTGTCACTATGGAATCCTGCAGATATTTCTGGTACTGAGCTGAACGGGTCATTTTATCAAGCTGTTCCTTGATTTTTAAAGATGCATTACGCATCTTACGCCTGATATTACTAAGCTCTGCGGAGGCTGTATCGAAAACCTCCTCCTCGTTTTTTACGGTGGTATCGATTCTTTCTTCCAGATATTTATTGGGGGATAAAAGCTCGAACCTTTCCTGCAGCACTGTTTCCACACTGCCGCTTTTACTTCTCCACTCAGTTACACCGCGGATGGTTTTTAAAGTAAAGGAGAGATTTAAAAGTTCCGTTAAATTAAGTATGCCGCCAGCTTCGGCACGCCTTAATGCGTTTACAATATTTTTAAGCCCGTAAAAACTCGGGGCGCCGAATTTAGCCATCAAAACGTAGGCATCATCGGTTTCTTTTATAAGCCTTTTAACGGTTTCGATATCCGTTGAAGGCGAAATAGAGAGAGCGTTCTCCGCAGCATCCTCGTTTGTACACTCCAAAGCGAGCATATTGAGAATTTTGGGAAGCTCCAATGCTTTATAATTTCTGTTCATTTTATGTTTCCTTTAAGTTTTCTCACACTATCATCTTATAGAAATCGAGGGTCTGGGGTATTCTGCCCAAAACCTGCACTAAGTATTTCTCCGTTGCCTCGGAAAGCTCTTTTAAAGCTTCATCGGGAATACTGAAGGAATAAAGACGGGGGAAATCCACGTAGCAGATATGTCTCATAGCAGTTAAAGCGCCCGGGCTGAGTTTCACACTGGGAGCATCGCCTAAATTGAAACAATCTTTACAGTAAATAGCAGCAGTTGAAGGGACAAAATACATCACTTCGTTTTCGTAACAGCTGCAGCCCTTGCAGGCAATTAAATCGGGCATATAGCCTGAAATAGCCAGCATACGAAGCTCCGTAACTGCTTTCAGCATCAAAGGCGGCTTTTTGCTTTCCGATAAAAAATGCAAGGAATTGAGCACTATCCGCAAATATTCCTCGCTGTCTGTTTCCTCTGGCACGAGCAGGAAACTCAATTCGCAAAAATACTGAGCGAGACTTAATTTAACAATGTCGTTTCTTAAATTAAAGAAAACTTCCTTTAATTCCGCGCTGTCTATTATGTATTTATCTTTACCTTTGAATATACTGAAATCGGAATAAGCAAGAAGCCCGGTGGAAGCGCTTTTGCTATCCTTCAGGCTTTTTGCTTTTCTTGCGAAGGCTCGTATAACCCCTTCTTTTCTTGTAAGAATGGTTACCAGTCTGTCGCTTTCACCTATTGTCTGTTCCTTTATAATTATTCCGTCTGTCTTTATATACATTATCGTTTTCCCCTATTTTATTTTCACCTTCGGGGAGTCTTTCTTTTGAGTTAGTGTAAGCTAAATAGTCGGCAATTTTGCCGCTCTCGTAGAATTTCTGCCAAGCGCTTTTCTCGTTCATAATAAGCACCGCCCAAATAAACCAAAGCTTTTTGGGATTTCACCTTTCGTTTATTTACCGATACTTAATTATTTGCAGAGAATAACTTTCTTATGACAGGAAAATATTTGATTTGTTTACATAATACGCCATTATTTGCAAGGATTTTATGCTTCAGCCTTTAATTATCAAAATCGCTCTTATCAAAGCCTAAAGTATGAAGCACGTTGGGGCGAAGACGCCAATCCTCTTTTACCTTTACCCAAAGCTGAAGATTGATTTTCGTATCGAAAAATCTTTCCATATCGATTCTTGCCTGAGTGCCGATTTTTTTAAGCATCTGACCGCCCTTACCGATAATAATACCCTTGTGAGCGTCCTTCTCGGTATAGATAACGGCGTGAATCTCAGTTAAGAATTCGCTTTCTTCCATACTCTCGGTTACCACCGCAACGCCGTGGGGAACTTCCTTATCTAAAAGCCTTAACACCTTTTCTCTTACTATCTCGGCGGCAATAACTCTTTCGGGCTGGTCTGTTAAAGTATCCGCGCTGAACATATGACCGCCATCCATACACAGCTTCTTAAGCTCTTCCTTTAAAGGTTCGATACCGCTGCCTGACTGAGCGGAAACGGGAACAACCGCTACGAAATCGAACATACCTGCGTAGGTTTCGATCTGCTTCATCAGCACTGTTTTATCGGGAACAAGGTCAATTTTATTTATTGCCAATACAGCAGGAATACCCATATCCGTAAATTTCTTGATAAGTTCCAAGTCGGCTTTACTTACCTTCTGGTCGGCTTCAACAACCAAAAGGCAGGCGTCAACACCTGCTACGGATTCATTTACGGAACGAACCATATAATCGTCTAGAGCATTTCTTGATTTTACAAGTCCGGGTGTATCGATAAACACAAGCTGGTGCTCGTTTTCGGTTAAAACACCCATAATTCTTGTTCTGGTTGTCTGGGGTTTTCTTGATACTATGGCAAGCTTCTGACCGATAAGACGGTTAAGAAGTGAACTTTTACCTACGTTGGGCTTGCCTACAATTGCAACGAAGGCAGACTTTTCGCCGTTTGCATTTGAGTTTTCATTATTTAACATATCTATTGCAGAATTTAAATCCATTTAATTTATTTTCCTTTCGTTTTAAAACCTTCTTCATTTTTTCCTGAAGCCGATTACAAATAACACAAGAAGCGCTTCTGACACAACAAAAGCTATTGTATACAAGGGATTTGTAAAAATACTTACAAATAAACCTGCGATTTCTAAAGGCTTAAATAAAATCACAAAACCTATAACAACCGAGAATATTGCAGAAATAAGCACGGCTCCTGCAGCAATATCCTTGGTATTTTTTATATGCCCGTCCTTTTCCTTTGTAACCCTGTCGCACAATATTTCAATGGCGGAGTTAACCCCTTCGAGGCTTAATACCAAAGCTGAAGTAAGAAGTAAAACAGCATACTCAGCCTTGCTTACACCTAAAAACGGAGAAAGTAAAAGAACGTTCAATGCGGCAGCTATATGCACACGCATATTTCTTTCACTCTTAATTACTATTCCTATACCGCGAAAAGCATACAGAAAGCCTTTTAAGAAACCTTTTATACCTTTATTTTTCATCTTCTTTGTTTTCAAGAATATGTACTGTATTCGTAACCGTGAGACCTAACATATCCATTACAGCCTCTTCTTTTTCACGCATAATTGCTTTTTCCATAC
Source organism: Oscillospiraceae bacterium (assembly GCA_015065615.1). Lineage (GTDB taxonomy): Bacteria > Bacillota > Clostridia > Oscillospirales > Acutalibacteraceae > SIG603. The sequence goes on from SVPY01000001.1 coordinate 20,457, forward strand.
CGCCGAGCTCGTGGTCGTAACCTAAAAGATGAAGCATAGAATGTGCAGTTAAAAAGCCTACCTCTCTTTCGAAGCTGTGGCCGTATATATCAGCCTGCTCAACCGCCTTGGGCATAGAGATAACTATATCGCCTAAAAGCTTGGCGCCTGTAGCGAAATTAATATCGTACACGCCGTCCTCACCTAAAGGGAAGGATAAAACGTCTGTGGCGCTGTCCTTATTTCTGTACTGAGCATTAAGCTCCCTTATCTGTTCGTTATCCACAAAAGAAACGCTTACCTCGGCAGGTCCTTCAAAATTTTCCATTTTAAGAACTGCATTACAGGTACGTCTGACAAGCATACGAAGACCTGTGGGGATTTTTACCGCTTTCTGCTCATTTGTTATTATAACTCTGGTTTTATCCATAACGGATTCCTCCTTTAGTTTTTCTGTGCGGCTCTCTCGTAGGCTTTTACAATATCCTGTACGAGGTGATGTCGCACAACGTCCTTTTCTGTAAACTTAAAAATACCAATATCGTCAATATTCTTTAAAACACGCATAGCATCCTTTAAGCCCGACTTCTTGCCGTCGGGAAGGTCTATTTGTGTTACGTCGCCTGTTATAACCATTTTTGAGTTAAAACCAAGGCGAGTGAGGAACATTTTCATCTGCTCGGGTGTAGTGTTCTGTGCTTCGTCGAGAATAATGAAGCTATCGTCAAGAGTTCTGCCTCGCATATAAGCAAGGGGAGCTACCTCGATACTGCCTTTCTCGATGTACTTCATATAGGTTTCACTTCCGAGCATATCAAAAAGAGCATCGTAGAGAGGGCGAAGGTATGGGTCTACCTTCTGCTGCAAGTCACCGGGTAAGAAACCAAGCTTCTCGCCTGCCTCCACGGCGGGACGGGTGAGAATTATACGGTTTATACTTCCTGCTCTGAATGCCTGCACCGCCATAGCAACGGCTAAGTAGGTTTTGCCTGTACCTGCAGGACCTACTCCTATGGTGATGGTTTTATTTTTGATATATTCACAGTAAGTTTTCTGACCTACCGTTTTTGGCTTTAAGGGTTTGCCTTTACTTGTAAGGCAAATGGAATCACTTGATAATTCCTTTAATTTATCCTCGTTATCCTCTTTAACGAGATTAATGGAGTAGTGAACGTTCTGCTCGTCTATATTTCCGCCGCGGCTCTGAAGCTTAATGAGGCTAGCGAGCACTCTTTCGGCAAGGGCAGAATTTTCTTCACTGCCGATTATTTTAAGTTCGCCGTCGCGGGATGTTATAACGACGTCGAAGGTTTTTTCTATGATCTTTAAGTTTGAATCAAGATTTCCGAAAAGCGCGGAAGTATCGCTGATTCTGTCAATTTCAATTTTTCTTTCCATATTTACGTCCGTAAAGCAATCCTTTATTTTAGAAAATTATACCTATACAAATACAATTATAACACATAATTCAAATAAATAAAACGGAAATTTTAATAAAATAACATTTCTTTTTGTTTTATTCAAATAAAACTTCAACTTCTTCTCCTATATCTTCAAGAAAATAACATCGGGCTTTTAAAATAAGAGTATTATTCTTCTGTTCCAAGGTGATTTCTTTTCTTAAAAACATACTGCCGTTTTTTTCTTTTTCTTTTATTTCATTTGAAAGCATCACGTTAAGCTGTTTTTCTGCTTCAACAAGTGTAAGCTCCCTTTCCGTACTTATTTTCTCCGTGTAGGTTTCTTTAATAAGAATTATCGGCATTTTTACGCCCAGCAAATAAAGCGGATTTTCCGTTACTTCTTTTACATATTCACCGTTTTTTATCATCGGAAAAGTTACGGGAAAGTTGATTCCGAAAAAGCTCATATAATATTTATCTATACTCGCCCCGTTTATATATACCGTGTCCTTTAATTTTAAAGTAAATGTGTAATCCTCCCAAACTTCTCCTATGATTTTACCTCTCGCCGCGGCGGAAAAAGATTTGCCTGTTTTCACTCCCCACTTATCGTAAGTATCCCAAAGACCTGTAATTAAAATATCTCCCTTTTTAACACCTTCGCCTTTTTTCACTTTAGCCATTCCGTCCAAAGCTTCAACGGAATATATTACCGCGTCTTTTTTAGCTACTACGTTTCTTACGGCTTTACCTTCCAGAATTTCAGGTTTAGGCGTCGAATCCTTAATAACGATATCTATCCACACTCCGTTTGTGTTTACGCTTATAAAGTCAACGCCTTCCATTCTGCGCATCAACTTAATAGCGGCATCGTGGGGGTCAACGTCACTTCTGAGCGCGCCGATATCTATACCTATCTCTTTGGCTATTTTTAAAACTTCTTCCTCTTTATAAATAAGTGAGCCGCTGCTTGTAATTACCCATACCCTATTGGACATAAGAATACATATAATAAGCCCGAAAACAGCGCCTAAAATAAGTCCGAGCCGTTTTTTATAGGGTCTTAAAAGAAAAGGCAAGCCCGCTTCTTTTATTACTTTTATTTCGGCATTTATTTTTTTATTAATTTCCTGCAGCTTCTTAAAATCGTTTTGATGAAGGGAGATTATTATTATATTTTCACCGAACTGATAATCCCAGAAGCGTAGCCCCGATTTTACCGCCGCATTAATAAGTCTTTTTCTGTTTTCCCCTTTTATTTCTGCTTTTAAATATCCGAAAACAAGTCTTGCAATTTCGCTTATCATAAATTTCTCCTTCATCTGATTTGACATGATATGATTTAATTTAATAAGTGAAATTTACGCTGTGAATTATTCCCTTAAGGCAGAGAGAGCCTGAAGTAAGCATAACTACTTTAAGATGCTTACCTCTGATTTCTATCTTCATCCTGCCTGATTTTATTTCTGCATACTCTTCGTTTATATCGGTTATGCTGTCGCAGCCCTCTATCACAATATTTTTATTGGAGAAAATTTCGGTTTTTACACCAAGTTTATTGATTGTATCCGCTATTTCGTTCATATAAATAAGCTAAACCCAAACCCTTCCTAAACCTAATAAGATTTATGCGTATTAATTTAAATTAATGCCATATTAAATTAACCTTTACCGAAGGAGCTTTTATGAAAAAAGGCGCAAAAACACATTGGCTATTTATATTCAGGCACGTACTTGTTTTTTTACTTTTCGTTTCTCTTTTTACTATGCTTATTTTATACAAAGAGTCGGTTTCAAAAAGTATTTATAACTCTATTAACTACTGCCTCTCCGCTTTATATCCCTCCCTGTTTCCTTTTATGTTTGCTTCCAAGTTTTTTTATTTAAGCGTACCTGAAAATTTACTCACCAAAATTTTCTCTCCCTTTATGAAAAAACTTTTCAAACTTCGGGGAAACTGCTTTTTAGCTTTTATATTCGCGCTTTTCTTCGGTTATCCGTTGGGAGCGAAGTTTACGTCAAGTATGCTTAACGAAAATAAAATAAGCGAAAATGAAGCTTTCAGGCTTTTTTCTTGCTGTCTCTCCCCCGGGATTCCTTTCTGCGTACTCTTCGTGGGAGGCAAACTGCTTGGAAACATATATATCGGGATAGTAATTTTCATAAGCATAATTATAAGTAATATTTTAATTTTGTTTGTAAGCTCATTCTTTTCAAAAACACCTGCTGAGATAAATAATGTAACCCCCAAATTAAATATTTATGAAAAAGTCAGCTTTTCGCTTAATTCCAGCGCAAAGGCTCTTTTAAATATGGCTCTTTACGTTTTAATTTTCAGATTATTATCGGATCTGTTATTCGTAAGCGGAACTTCCGCCAAGCTAAACAGTATACTCTTTTTCATTCCTTCCGAAATTAAAGCTTTTTTAAGCTGTTTTCTTTTTGAAGTTACGGGAGGAACGGCGGACGCCGTTAATATAAATTTAAGCCTACCTTATATTACCGCAGGGCTTTCTTTCGGCGGCCTTTCAATTTTCTTTCAGTTATTTTCTTTTTTCAAAAGCCACAGTTTCAGGCTTTATAAATTGATTTTTATCCGCGCTTTTTGTGCTTTTCTCAGTTATTTTGTTTGTAAAATCCTCTTGTTTTTTATTCCTTATTCTGATTATTACGAAATTGCGGTAAACCAAAACCTTGTAAACAGCGTAGTTTTCCAAAATAATTTCTTGAGTGTTGCTTTTTTAAGTCTATTATTTTTAAGCTTAGTTTTGTTGACGGAAAAAGCGTAAAATAACAAAAACACAGAGATTCTAAGAATTGTGCAGCAATTTTCTATTTAAATGTTCCAAAATTGCTATTATAATTAAATTAAAGAAATACTATTGCAAATTAATAAGTTTTATGATAATTTTATTAAAAGTAATTTGTTATCAGGATGTGAAAATATGGGTTTTCTTAACTTATTTAAGAAAAAAGAGAAGCTTTTCGGAAACAACGTAGAGAAAAACTGCGCCTGGTGCCGCTATAATTATACCGAAAGTGACGAGGAAAGCAGTGTACTCTGCAAATTCTGGGTAGGAGAAGATGCAGAAAAATGCAAGAAATATGAATACGACCCCACAAAACGCCGCCCAAAAGCTGAACCGAAATTAAAAGAATACAAAAAAGAAGACTTTGAACTTTAATCACACAGAAAGTTAAGATTGATTATGATAAAGTATTTATTGCCTGAAGAAGGAAAATTTTATAAAGCTAACCTTCATTGCCATACAAAATGTTCCGACGGTGAGCTTACACCTAAAGAAATAAAGGATCTGTACAAAAGCGCAGGCTACAGCATTTTAGCCATTACCGACCACGAAGTACTTATCCCTCACCACAAAGAGCTTTCCGACTCTGAATTTTTGGTACTTAACGGCTTTGAATTGGGATTTGACCAAACCTGGCACGATAGTTTTCTTAACGCCAAATGCTGTGACTTATGCCTTATTGCCATCGACAGCGAAAACATAACTCAGCCCTTTTTCCACAGAACCAAATACCATAACCCGGAACAGAACAGTTTGATTAAATTCGATGAAAACGAGCCTGATTATAACCGTGAGTACAGCCCCGATTGTATCAACTTCGCTATAAAGCTCTGCCGCGAAAAGGGATTTTTCGTAACTCACAACCATCCTCATTGGTCACTGGAAAAATACGAGCAATATTCCAAATACAAGGGTATGCACGCTATGGAAATCGTTAATTACAGTAGCTTAATCGACGGCTACAACGAGCATAACGGCGATATTTACGACGAGCAGCTTTTTATGGGCAAAAAAATATTCGTACTGGGTACGGACGATAACCACAACCGCCGCACCCCCGGCACGAGAATGTACGATTCCTTCGGCGCGTGGACTATGATCAAAAGCGAAAGCCTCGATTATAATACAGTTACCGATGCTCTTTTAAAGGGTAACTTCTATGCAAGTGAAGGTCCCGAGATAAAAGAAATGTATATAGAAAATAATATTTTGCACGTTGAATGCAGCGAAGCCGATAAGATTTTCTGCACGACAGCTCACAGAAGATGTATGTCCCGCTATAATGAAGAAACGGGCTTAGTTACCCACGGCGAATTTGAAATCAAACCCGACGATATTTACTTCCGCATTGCCGTAACAGATAAAGAAGGCAAAGAAGCTTATTCTAACGCTTATTTCACAGAGGATGTGCTTTAAATTATGCTTGAAGCAGTTTTCACTTCATTAATTGCCTTTATAAGCACCAATATTGACGATATTTTAATTCTCACCTTTATTTTTACCGCCAACAAAAACGCAAAAACTTATAAAATAATTTTAGGTAAATATATAGGTATGGCGTTGCTTACTGCTGTGAGCATTATTTCTGCCCTGGGGTTAAAGCTTATTGACCCGAAATACCTTTTTCTATTAGGTTTTGTACCTATAATTCTTGGTATAAAGGAAATTATAAGTAATTTAAAGAACGATAAACCCGGTGATGAAACTAACTTCAAAGGCTCTATACTGAGCACGGCTTTTTTAACAGTGGCAAGCGGTGCTGATAATATTGGTATTTATATCCCTCTTTTTACAAGTTTTGGATTTTTTGAAACCGTCACTGCAGTTATAGTTTTTGCTGTTATGACTTTTCTGTGGTGTTTACTTGGGAAATATATAGCTTCTTTCAGCAAAATTCAAAGTATTACCGAAAAATATAAAACTTATATAATTCCCGTGGTTTACTTTATTCTTGGTATTTATATATTCTTTAAATAAATAAAAGGAGATAGCTTTTAAAGCCATCTCCTTAATTTATTTGTTTCTTAAATTACTGAAAAACTGATTTAATTCTTTTTTACACTCATCCTCCATAAAGTTGCGGTAAACCTTCACTTTATGAGAGGGTGAATTTTTATTGAGCTCTTCCTGATTGCACTGCGAGTCGTTCATATCGTCGGCACCGTAAATTACGGTCTCGATTCTTGAATTCATTACGGCACCCGAGCACATACGGCAGGGCTCCAAGGTAACGTAAAGCCTGCAGCCTGTAAGGCGCCAATCGCCAAGCTTTCCGGCCGCCTCTTTAATCGCGTTTATCTCTGCGTGGCCTATAGGATCTTTATCTTTTTCCCTTGTATTGTAGCCTTCACCTATTATCTCGCCGTTCTTTTCAATAACCGCGCCAACAGGGATATCGCCGTATTTCAAAGCTTCTTTTGAAAGAATTATGGCTCTTTCCATAAATCTTTTTTCAGGAATGAACTCAGGGCTCATATCAAAATATTTAAAACTTTTTTCCATTTTAATACATACCCAGCATTGAAAGCACTATCATACCTATAGTTACTATTAAAGCAGCCAGAGTACCTACACTTGTAAAGTAAGCTGAAAGCTTACCGCCAAAGGAAAGGTCGCAGGAAATACATCTTTTAATTTGGGATTCCTCATTGCTTACAAGTGTTTTTCTTACAAGAAGAACTACAAAAGCGATAATTCCCAAAAGAATAAGTGCGTAGAAGATAATATTGGATATAAGGTTGGTTAAATCCTCGGGCAGGTAGAGAATAAGAATTCCGGGAATAGTGGCGTTTGCGTTATTTATAAAGTGAATAAAAACGCATAACCAGAGATTTTCCGTTCTTAAATAAACGTAGCCCATAGCAAAGCCGCAGATAAGCGCAAAGGGCATAGCGCTTATACTTGCGTGCATTAAAGCAAACGCTACGGAAGAGACAACTAAAGCAAAACCGTCGCCGTGCTTACGAAGGGTGGAAAGCATTACTCCGCGGAAGGCAAATTCCTCAAAAAGAGGAGGAAATACCGCAATGGTAAGAAAATAAAGTACAGATTCAAAAGCGTTGGTACCCGCTAAAGATTCCTGCGCGCCGCCGTCAAGACCTGCGCCTTCCACAAGCTCCATAATAAGCATGGAGGGGTAGTTTGCCAGCATACATAAACCGGCCGCAGCAAAAACGAGAAGCAGGGAATCAAACTTCGGGTTCTTTTTAAACCTTAAGTATTCGTTTACTCCCTCTTTTCTGAAAGCAAGGTACACGAAGAAAGGCAGACCGATAGTAAAGGCAGAACCGAACATATTTATTATGTAGTAAAGGTAAGGCGGCAAACCTGTGGTCATAAGCATATAAGGCGCAAAAGTGGAAAGCACCATAGAAAGCACGAAGCTTAAAAAGGTGGAAAGCAATATAGCCGCCAAAACGCACAGATGTGTGTGATTCAAATCATGCCTTATAAACTTTTTCTGAAGTGATTTTTCTTTGATATATCCGTATTTTTCGTGATATACCATATTTTGTGTAAGTGGTGTGTTAATACTGTTCAATTTAATTCCTTTCGGGAAAAGTTTCCCTATATTATTTTGTCATAAGTGAGCAGATTTTATTAGTATAATCTACCGGGTCTTCAATAGCGAAGCCTTCAATTAAAAGTGCCTGAGAATAGAGAATATCAGTATAAACCTTAAGCTTATCCTTATCGTTTTCGTAAAGCGATTTAAGTGTTTCGAAAATGGTATGCTTAGCATTGATTTCAAGCACACGCTGAGCTTTTACCTTCTCGTCTGTAGGCATCTGATTAAGCACCTTTTCCATTTCAAGAGTGATATGTCCTTCTGTAGAAAGGCAAACAGGGTGTTTTGTAAGGCGGTCGGAAATTTTCACCTTTGTAATTTTACCGTTTAAAGCTTCTTTCATAAACTCTAAAAGTTCTGAGTTTTCTTCCGTTAATTTTTCTGTTTCCTTTTTTTCTTCATCGCTTATAATATCAAGTTTATCGGAAGAAATATTCTTGAATTCCTTTTCCTCGTATTTACCTAAAGTTTTGAGGGCAAATTCATCTACGTCGTCAGTAAGGAAAAGAATCTCATATCCTTTTTCGGCAACTGTTTGAGTTTGAGGTAAGAGAGCAATTTTCTCCACGGTTTCGCCGCAAGCATAGTAAATATCCTTCTGATTTTCTTTCATACGCTTTACGTACTCGCTGAGTGTAACGTACTTCTTCTCATTTGAAGAATAGAAAAGAACAAGGTCCTTTAAGGTATCCTTATGAACGCCGTAATCAGCATACATACCGTACTTAAGCTGCAAACCGAAAGCTTTGAAGAACTCGTCATACTTTTCTCTTTGGTTAGCAAGCATACTCTTTAATTCTGCAGTAATTTTCTTTTCGATTCTGCCTGCAATTAATTTAAGCTGGCGGTCGTGCTGAAGCATTTCACGGGAAATATTGAGTGATAAATCCTGAGAATCCACAAGACCCTTAACGAAGCTGTAGTAATCGGGGAGTAAATCGGAGCATTTTTCCATAATCATAACGCCTGAGGAATAAAGCTCCAGGCCCTTTTCATACTCTCTTGTGTAGTAATTGTAGGGAGCCTTTTCGGGTATAAACATTAAAGCCGTGTATGTGGCAGTGCCCTCGGCAGAAGTATGAATTACTCTTACGGGATCGGTAAAATCATAGAACTTTTCTTTATAGAAGTTATTGTAATCTTCTTCCTTAAGTTCGCTCTTGCTCTTTTTCCAGAGAGGTACCATACTGTTTACGGTAACCGTTTCGGTATATTTTTCATACTCGTTTTCAGTGCCTTCCTTCTTTTTGGAACGCTCCATATCCATTGTAATTGGATAACGGATATAATCGGAGTACTTTTTGATAAGGCTCTGAATACGGTACTGCTCTAAAAATTCATCGTAATTTTCTTCTTCGGTATTTTCTTTCACGTGAAGTGTAATTACTGTACCATGGTTTTCTTTGATATCTTCGCTTATCTTATAACCCTCGGCGCCCTTTGACTGCCAGAGATAAGCTTCGTTTGAGCCGAAAGCTTTTGAAAGCACCTTAACTTCGTCTGCAATCATAAAAGCTGAGTAAAAACCTACGCCGAACTGACCGATAATGTCAATATCTTCCTTCTTTTCGTTTTCTTTCTTAAAATTAAGAGAGCCGCTTTTTGCAATAACGCCCAAATTATTATCAAGCTCATCCTTAGTCATACCGATGCCGTTATCTTCAATTCTTATGATTCTTGCTTCCTTATCGGTACGGATATTAATTTTGAAATCCTCTCTGCCAAGACCTGTAATGCCTTCGCTTAAAGCCTTGTAGTAAAGCTTATCGATAGCGTCGGATGCGTTGGAAATAAGCTCGCGGAGGAAAATTTCTTTGTGTGTATAAATAGAATTGACCATAAGATCAAGTATTCTTTTTGATTCTGTTTTAAACTGTTTCATAGCCATAGTGATAACCTCTTTTGTAATTTTTGAATTTTTCATATAATAACAGAAAAATATGAAATTATTGTAAACTTATTAAGATTTTTTATTAATATATAATACCTTTATTTCGTTTCTTTTACAAGAGTATATGCGATTTTTCTTGACAAATCCTATAAAAAATTGCATAATAGTTTTTTAGAAATGTTTTGTTAATATTACTTTTTAAAGGATAAAAATATATGAAAACCTACATACCCGAAGGCTACAAACCTTCACTTGGTCTTTACGACACACAGAAAGCCATTGGCGTAATAAAAAACGTTTTTCAGGTAAAACTTAGTGCCGCTCTTCATTTAAAACGTGTTACAGCGCCTTTATTCGTTGAACCCAAAACAGGTCTTAACGATGATTTAAGCGGTAAGGAGAGAGCTGTAAGCTTCGATATTCCCTACGCTGAAACAAACGCTCAGGTAGTTCACTCCCTTGCTAAATGGAAGCGCCTTGCTTTAAAGAGATACGGCTTCTTTGTTGGCAACGGTCTTGTTACCGATATGAACGCTATTCGCCGCGATGAAGAACTTGATAACCTTCACTCCGTATACGTTGACCAGTGGGACTGGGAAAAGGTAATCGATAACACAATGCGCAACGAAGCTTATCTTGAAGATACCGTAAGAAGAATCGTAAGTGCAATTTGCGGCACTTTAGATGAAATCAAGTGGCAGTTTTCAGGTCTTGATACCGAATTGGTGCGTGAAGTCAAGTTCATCGACTCTCAGGAGCTTTACGATATGTACCCCGGTATGACCGCTAAAGAGCGCGAAAACGCAATCTGCAAGGAATATAAAACCGTATTTATCAAGAAAATCGGCGGCGCTTTAAATAACGGTGAGCCTCACGACGGCAGAGCCCCCGACTACGACGACTGGGATTTAAACGGCGACCTTTTATTCTGGCACGAGCCTCTTGGAATCGCAATGGAAATCAGCTCCATGGGTATAAGAGTAAACCCTGAATCTCTAGATAAACAGCTTACAATTTCTGACCATAATGAAAGACGCAGCCTTTTATTCCACAGTATGCTTTTAAAAAATGAGCTTCCTTTAACCATCGGCGGCGGTATCGGTCAGTCAAGACTTTGTATGCTGCTTTTAGGCAAGGCTCACATTGGCGAAGTACAGTCCTCACTTTGGGATAAGGAAACTCACGAAATCTGCGAAAAAGCAGGACTTTTACTGTTATAAGGATATTATTATGAGAATCAGAACTAAAACATGGGCACGCCCCGAGCTTGCAGCCTGCGATTATTTTATAGACGAGCCCATAAAGCAAAAAGGGAAATGGGATGAGGTTTTCCCTAAAAAACAGCCTATTCATCTGGATTTAGGCTGCGGCAAATGCACCTTTTTAATGGAGCTTGCCTACAGAAATAAGGACATTAATTACATCGGTATTGATATAAGCTACGATATTTTAGGCGTTGCAAGAAGAAATATCCGTCAGCGCTTCGGCGAGGAAAAAGAGGAAAACGTAGCACTTCTCTCCTATAACATCGAAAAAATTACCGATTTATTCGGTGAAAACGAGAAGGTAGACCGCATTTACATCAATTTCTGCAATCCCTGGCCCAAGGCATCCTGCCACAAAAGAAGGCTTACTCACACCCGTCAGCTTGAAAGCTACAAGAAGATACTTGCTGAAAACGGCGAAATTTGGTTTAAAACAGATAACGACGATTTATACTTAGCTTCCCTTCGCTATTTTAAAGAAGCAGGCTTCGAAATATTCGACGCTACTACTGACTTAAATTCAATCCCTGATACTGGCAACATTCAGTCCGAGCACGAAGTTATGTTTGAAGCTCAGGGGATAAAGACAAAGGCTTTAAAAGCAAGGCTTATAAAGTAATCTTCAAATTTTCACATTGACTCCCCTTTTATAGGGGAGTTTTCATTTTATAAAACTAACGCAGTTTATAAAGAGTATGCAAAAGGGAGACCGTAAAGGTCTCCCCTACTTTTATCCTATTCTCTTATATACGGGAATGTTTTTGGTATTTACGTGGATTATGCCGTTTTCTGGAACTTCAATTTCTTCCCCCGTATAGAAGTCTGCCCATTTTGAAGCTTTAGGCAGATAAACGTCACGCTCGTCGCCTGTATCTGCTGCAATGGGGGCAACAAGTAAATCGTCGCAGAACATATACTCGTCGTCAATTTTATAGGTATTTACGTCATCAGTATAGTCCATAACAAGAGCTCTTGTGGGAGGAACACCCGTCTCCTTATAGCGCTTGAAAGCTTCCTTTAATTTAGGAATCAGTGAATAACGAAGGTTAAGAAGTTCTTTTACTTCCTCCTCACACTCGTGAACAACCCAAGGAATACCATTATAATTCCAGGCATTTATTAAACAGTGAACGGAGAAAACAACCGCCTGAATTCTTCTTATAGTTTCTTCCTTACTCTTGGCGTGGCGGAATTCGGGCGCCCATAAAAGGCCTGAGAAACCGGAGTTAACCAAAGCACGGATGTATTCCTTATGGTTATAAAGGTCACTGTAAAGAACGAAGGGATAGGGAGCTGCCAAAGCACCCATGGAACGAATTTCACTGAAAGTAGGTCTGCCGTCTAAAGCTTCAAGCTGAGTCTGGCAGAAAAGTGTACCTACGAGGCTGTGGTACTGCTCGCCGTCCATACCTGAGGGGAACTCACTGTTAAGAGGGAAGCTCCAGCCGCCTGTGTAGTCGCTTGAGTCGCATTCATCTAATTTAAAGCCGTCAATGCCCTTTTCAATAAGATACTTTCTGTGGTGGTCGGCAAAAATCTTTCTTGCTTCGGGAAGTGAGAAGTCAGGCACCAAGCCGCCCCAAACTAAATAATTGCCTGAATAGGGTGCAATTTCATCGTGGAAAGGTGCATCGGGATGAACGAAGGTCTGCTCCCAAAGGTTAATGTGGTAATTGCGGTCTTTAAGATATTTTATAAAATCATCGGGATCAGGGTACCAGCAATCACGCCATGTATAAGTGCATGAATATGCGTGGCTGTGCCAGCCGGGTTCAAGACCGATAGTATCGCAGGGAATATTATTATCGCGGAAATAATCGGCAACTTCTCTGATTTTCTTTGTATCCCACTGACCGTAGCAGCGGTATAAAAGACCTAAGCCCCACTCGGGTACGTCGCAACCGCCACCTGAAAGCATATTATACTGGCTTACGATGTCGGTAATTGTTTCGCCCTCAATTACGTAAATATCAATACCTTCGCTTGAAGGGATATGAACGCTCATAACGAGGTCGCCGTCGTCTCTAACTGCATAGAGTTCTGCTTCTGTATCTGCAGCGCCACCGATGGAAACTGTCTTTTTCATTGCCTGATTTTTCTGCTTGCCGCAGTAGAATTCAGCATATCTTGCAGTATCGAAATACATACCATAGCCTTTATTTGTTACGAAGAAAGGCACGGGTGCATGGCTTTCACCTGTGTCGCCTACAGGGTCGGCGTTAACATCCAGTCTAAGCTTCTTGCCGCGCTGGTTAAAACTCTTGAACTGTAAACCGAAGCCAAAGATCTGGCAATCATCTTCAATAGGAAATTCAATATCGCATCCTCTTTTACTTACTTTAAAAGTAAAATTTTCTGCAGGATATTTTACTTCTGTTTCTTTATAATCAAAGCCTTTACAGAATTTGGAGGGAACAAATTCTTCGGGAGTACCGAATGTAAACTTTTTCATATATAATTTCTCCTTCTATTTAAAATAAATATCAGGGCAAAATAATTCTTTTTTCTTCCACGGGCATATTTTTTCTGAAATTGGGAATTTCAATTGTTCTTGAGCCGTTAGTAACGGAAAGCGCAGAAAGAATACCCACTGCAGTCCATTCGCAAGCCTTGTAAACGTTAAGTTCAGGCTGGATGCCTGTCTTAATAGCATTGATAAAATCTTCAACAATAAAGAAGTCGCCGCCGTTATGACCTGCTTTTATCTGTTCTTCTGTTGCATTCTTATATCTTTCAGGGAGGTATTCGTTATAGTTTATAAGCGCTTCCCAGTCCATTTCACCTTTTTCTGTTTTATTAGAAGTTAATGAAACTCTGTCGAAGTCGCCTGCAGTTCTGCCCTTGCCGTAAGTAGCACTCTGGAAAATACCGTTAGTACCCTGAAGCTGGTAGTAATCCATACTGTGTGGGCGAGGTGAAAGGCAATCGGTACGGATGTTTAAAAGCTTGCCCTTCTCTGTACGGCACATTGTGGTAGTACCGCTATCCTGCTTTAAGCCTAAATCGTTATAAATACCGGGAGAGTAAGTTGTTATCTCCTTGATTCTATCCCCGGGGAACCACTGCATAACGGGACCAACACTGTGTGTGGGGTAGAAATTACCTCTTACACCGCACTGCCAGTAATTTCTCCAGGAGGGTTTATCTCTTAAATAATCGTGCATATTGTGTAAATACATACCTTCGGCATAATATGTTTCACCAAAAACACCCTTAGCTACCATATTCTTAACAAGCTGTACCTGAGGAGTGTAGATGTAGTTTTCGGCATACATATAAATTTTATTATATTTTTCGGTAACTTCGCAAAGCCAGAAGAGTTCATCCATAGTAACACCTGCAGTAACTTCGCTCATTACGTGCTTACCGGCCTCCATAGCGGCAATAACCTGAGGCACGTGGCACTGCATGGGAGTAGCTACTATAACTGCATCGATATCACTCTCCAGCATATCTTCATATACTCTGTAGGTTTTTATTGAGTCGTCACCAATTCTCTCCACAGCTTTTTTTAAAGCTTCTTCGCTTAAGTCGCACATAGCAGCAATTTCAACGTCGTCTCTTGTTTTTAAACCCATAAGCATTGAAAGCCCGCGGGTACCTGCTATACCTATTTTAATTTTTTTATTTTCCATATATTTTTACGCTCCTTATTTAGGTTAATTTCATTTTACCACTTTAAAACAATAATTTCCATAGGCTTTTTCAATAATATGGATTTTTTACCGAATCACCTATATTTCTTACCAAAAACAAAAAGGGAGACTGCTTAAAAGCATCTCCCAAAATTTTTCTTATTCTTCTTTGCTTTTCTTTTTAAGTACGATTGCTAAAATTACACCTGCAATTAAGAATACCACGCCAAGGCCGATAATAAAGCTGCCCATAATGCTTACGGGATTATTCTGAATCATACTCTGCTGTGCTTCAAAGAAGGAGCCAAGCATATTATTTCCCTGATTTATAGACTCCTGAATTTCAGGCATATTTTCGAAGCCTTCAATAGTTACATTTGAAAAATTCCCAAAACCATCGAACATAGAGTGTGACATATTACTAAAGGAACTGAGCATTTTACCTACTATAAATTTAGCAATTGAACCTATAGCTATAAACAAAGCACCGCCTACGGCAAGACCTACACCGTAAAGCCAGCCGTACCTTTTTATCATTTTACCAATAACGCCGGGAATTCTATCTACCCAGGTTTCTTTCTCTACAGGGTTTTCCCTTACCTGATTATTAAAATACTCGTTATCGTCGTAGGTTTGATTATAATTATATCTATTTTCATTATTATCATTTTTCACTTCTTCATTAGGGTCTTCATCGGAAAGAAGCCAATCGGTAGTTACTTCGAAAGTTTTCGAAAGAGCTAAAAGCTTATTGATATCGGGAGATGATTCACCTGTCTCCCACTTTGAAACAGCCTGTCTTGATACTCCCACAGCCTCAGCTAATTCTTCCTGACTCATCCCTGCCTTTTTTCTTAAATAGTAAATCTTATCGCTTAACTTCATAAATATCATCTCCTTTATGTAAGTATAACAAAAATTACGGTTGCAAATCTATAAACTAAGACTTGAAATTTGTAAACCAACGGTTGCAATACTGTAATTTGATTATATCAGTATTTTCATAATTTAGCAATAAAAAAGAGTTTAGTTTAATACCAAACTCTTTAATTACGTTATATAGTTTAATTATTTTTTCTGTAGTCTTCAAGCCATTTTCCGAATTCTTTTAAGCGCTCGTATACTACTTTTGGCAACTCACCGTTAGCTCTGGGAGCCATGTTAATAAGTAAGTTACCGCCGAATTTACGTGTTATTTTATAGAAATCAATTATTGTGGAAACGGGCTTATATTCTTCGTCCTTGGTATAACCCCAACAGCTGTTCCACTCGTGGCAGCACTCCCACCAATAACCTTTAAGATTCTTTTCGTAGTATTCTTCATCGGGAAGTTCACATTCCGTGCTTCTGAAATCGGTTTCAAAGGCTCTGCCTATAACGATATGGGGCTGATAAGCGTAAATTTCTTCTCTTGTTATATAGTCTAAACCGGGACCATCAAACCAGATAAGGTCAATTTTGCCGTAGTTTGTTAAAAGCTCTGATACCTGACCTCTTATAACGCTTCTATGATAATCCGTTACTACCTGAGGCGGAGGATTTTTTGTTTTCTCGTTTTCATACCAGCCGTCAAAGGACATATAATCCTTCATAATCCACCAATCGGGCGGTGAATAATACAGACCCACCTTTAAGCCGTTATCGCGGCAAGCTTTTATGTATTCGCCCACAAGGTCTCTGCCGTTCATATAGTTTTTGGTGTTAAAATTGCCGAAATTACTTGGCCACATAGCAAAACCGTCATGATGTTTTGTAGTGAGCACCATATATTTAAAGCCTGCATCTTTAGCGGCTTTCGCCCACTTTTCGGGGTGATATTCTTTGGGATTGAAGTCCTTAGCCAAGCTGAAATATTCATCGGGCGAGACCCTTTCGGGAGTCCACTTAAAATCTTTCATCATAGACCAGGAAATATCAATGTTGCCGTGAACAGAACTTATACCCCAATGTACGAAAACACCGAGTTCTGCTTCGGGGTACCACTGTGCGTCAGGATGAGTGGTATGTCCGTTTAAAAGCTCCATAACAATTTCCTCCGGATATTTTTTGCTGTAAAATAAGCTAAGTATAATAAAAATACTTAGCCTTGTTTTGCTTATTTTACTATGTTAGTACCCTCACTGTCAATAGCGACTATAAGAGGAAAATTTTCAAACTCAAGCTTTTTAACTGATTCACAGCCTAAATCTTCAAATGCAATTACCTCACATTTTTTTATGCACTGCGAAGCAAGAGCACCTGCACCGCCTATGGCGCAAAGGTATACCGCACCGTTTCTTTTAATGGCATCGATTACCTCCTGATTTCTTTTACCCTTGCCTATCATACATTTAAGACCCTTATCAAGAAACTCAGGTGCAAACTTATCCATACGGCTGCTGGTGGTAGGGCCGCAAGAGCCTATGGCTAAGCCCTCGGGAGTACCTGTGGGACCAGCGTAGTAAATTGCCGCACCTTCTAAATCGTAAGGTAATTTTTCGCCTTTATCCATAAGTTCTTTTATTCTCTTATGTGCTGCATCGCGTGAAGTATAAACTGTGCCTGAAAGAAGCACCCTCTGACCTGCCTTTAAAATACAGGCTTTATCTTTAAGTTCTTTTGTATTAAGAGAAATTTCTTTAAACATTTATATATAAGCTCCTTAAATCTCGATTATACGGCTTTTATTTTCATACGATAGCAATTATAACATAAATATAAAAAAACAGCAATAAAGAAAGCTCGGGAGAGACCGAGCTTTACGTTTACTTTTTATTAAACCCGTATTTACCTGCAAGGTTTTCAATATAACCTATAAATTCATCTCGGGTCACATTTTCGTCGAGTACGATATTGCCGCCGTGCCACTTTAAATTATTCATAGCAGTTAAGTCGAAAAGCGCTCCGCCTTCAAAACGGTAACAAAGCTGATTATAAACCTCACTGTAACCTCTGTACGAAAAAAACAAAAGATATTCGTGACCGCGTTCATAACCGTAAGAAAGGTTTGAAGTATTTTTGTGTTCCTCTATCACTCTTACCGTTTCATCAGGAACAGTTCCGTAAATTACATCCTTTACATGGAAAGTCCAGCTTCCGGTATATCCGTTAGTGCCGTAATGGGTAAACTCCGCAATGCAGCAGCCGATACTACTCTTAATTATGCTTTCGTGAAACTTCTGCCAGTCGCCGTCATAAGTTTTATCGGATGGCAAAACTGTTTTCATTGTAGCGGAAAACTCATTTCGGTAAGGATGTATTGCACCGCTTTCATTATCCGAAAAGCTAAAATTAATTCCTTGGTTTTCAAAATTATATCCACTATCGTAGTTTGTTATAACCTGAATAATAATTTCATTCGGGTCATATTCTCCCCCCTCGGGTAAACCGATAGAGTAAAAAGATTTATCCTCGGTTTTACTGCTGCAGTTTATTCCGATAATCACACCTAAAACCAAACCCACTATGAGAGTAATAGGCAGAATTATTAATAACAGTTTTTTCATAATTTGTATAATAGCAAAAGAAGCCGTTTTATTGCAAACGGCCTCATATGCGTTTATTAAAGCTCCTTGAAAAGTTCGATAGTTTCGCCGCAAGGACCGATAAAGAAAGCCATTCTGCAGGGATAATCGGGTGTTAAATTCATTGACTTAACTTCGATAGTTACTTTGTAACCAGCTGCACGAACTTCCTCGATAAAGTTATCAACTTCATCTACGTAGAAAGCGATGTGATGGAGGTTGGAAACCTTCTCGCTGCCGTCGTTATCGCCGTGTAAAACTTCGATGCAGGTATTATCGCCGCAGGAGAGCATACAGGCAGCTGTATCGCCCTCACCCCAGCCGCGCACAAATGTGCAGCCTAAAATATCCTTATAGAAGTTAACTGTTTTCTCGTAAAGCTCCTTAGTGGGCTTTAATGCAATGTGATGTACGCCGTTAATCTTTCCCATAATTTTTTCTCCTTAAATTTAAATTTTACAAAATAAGGGTACCGAAAAGGTACCCTTTAATTTATTTATTATTTCTTACCGAAGATGGACATAATGTCTGCAAAGTTATCTTCTTCGTTCTTAGCCTGAACAGCGGGCTTAGCGGGAGCTGTGGATGTGAAAGCATCGATCATAGCGTCGCTGTTATCGATAAAGCTCTGAGCCTTCTGAGAAGGAACGAACTCACCGTTCATGCCGGGGAAACCTGTAGCGATAACTGTAACGAGCATTTCGTCTTCCATTGTATCGTCGAATGTAGCACCCCAGATAATGTTTGCATCTTCGCTTGCGCGCTCTGTAATGAGCTGAGAAGCTGTATCGATTTCGTCAAGAGCAATGTCGGGAGAAGACTTGATGTTGATGATAACACCCTTAGCACCGGAAATAGCTGTTTCGAGGAGGGGGCTGGAAATAGCCTGCATAGCAGCCTGCTCAGCCTTATCCTTACCGTTTGCACGGCCGGCACCCATGTGAGCGTAACCTGCATCCTGCATAACGGACTTAACGTCCTCGAAGTCGAGGTTAACGATACCGGGAAGCTGAATGAGGTCAGAAATACTCTGAACACCCTGACGGAGAACGTCGTCAGATACCTGGAATGCGTTAGCAAGAGTGATTCTTGTTTCGCTAACAAGCTTTAATCTCTCGTTGGGGATAACGATAAGGGAGTCAACGTGCTCACGGAGAGCTGCAATACCCTTTTCAGCCTGTTCCATACGGCGCTTACCTTCGAAAGCGAAGGGCTTTGTAACGATACCAACGGTTAAAGCACCCATATCCTTAGCAATCTCAGCTACAACGGGAGCAGCACCTGTACCTGTACCACCACCCATACCTGCAGTGATAAATACCATATCGGCACCTTTGATTACGCTTGCGATATTATCGCGGCTTTCTTCAGCAGCCTTTGCACCTACTTCGGGCTTGGAACCTGCACCGCGGCCGCCTGTGCTCTTCTCACCGATCTGAATCTTGATACCGGCAGAAGAACGGGAAAGAGCCTGCTTATCTGTGTTCATGCAGATAAGGTCAACATACTGTACGCCTGCATCTGCCATACGGTTTACAGCGTTACCGCCTGCACCGCCAACACCTATAACTTTAATGGACTGGGGAGTTTCATTTAACATATTATCAATCTGAAAGGGCATTTTTTTATCCTCCTTAATATTTTTACGGGTAATATTTTTATTTAAAATGATTTCAGAAAAAATTTTTTCACACCATATACTCTAACACTTTTTTGAGAAAATTTCAAGGCAATTTAGCGAAAAGTATACATAATTTTTAAATTTTTATAACTTTTTGTTTTTTAGTATTTACACATCGGGAATATCTTCCCCTCGGGAAGTGATTTCGTCCGACGGTGTAAACTCGGAAACCGTTCCTTCTTCGGTTTCGCCGCTGTCGGTATAAATTTCCGGAGTGAAATAGCTCTTGTTTGTATCGCGGGCAAGGCTTAAATCCAATATGCCTCGCTCATCGGGACCTATTCCGTTTTCGTTATTTATAATATTTACGGCAAATTTCATCTTGTAATCAAGGTCCTGCATCGTACCGAATTCAAGAGTGACCCTGCCGTCATATTTCGCTTTTATATCGAATACATTTGATATATCGATATATCCTATACCTGCAGTGCCCGTTTCGGAAATAGCGTTTATGAGGCTATCAAAGGCTTCGTTTACCTTTTCGTCGGCAAAACTTAAATAGCCGTCTTTTTCTGCCACTTCGCCTCCGTTTATAACCATGGCGCCTGCCATAGCCTGAGAATTGATCTCAAGAATTTTTCCCTTTGCGCTTACGTAGATATATTTACCTTTGAACTCAACGGAATAAGTAGGTACTGCCTGCGTAATTTTTATGCTGAGAGATGAAGGAATACTTTTATTGAGACTTACATCCTCTACGTATAAAAGCTTACTCTCTATGTTGTTTTCAGCACTTTTAGTATCGGTAAATACTAAACTGTCACCTATATTTATACCTGCGGCTGAAAGAATTTCTTCCTCGGTATAAAGAGTTGAGCCCTCTATATTTACCTTATCAACTTTAAAAAAGGTAAACACGGAAAAAAGCACTGCAGCCGCAATCACGCCTACGATAAGCAAGCCGTAAAATATCAGCATTGCTCGGCTTCTTATCGTTTTAAAAATATGCTTTATACTTTTGGGCTTATTTTCATCCGTTTCGGCTTTTTCTTTTACCGCGCTTTTTTCGGCATCTTCCATGTCCGACATATTTTTTATATCCGGCACCGTATCCTTCCTTTCCTTAAAATTTAAATTCTTTTAATTTTACCGCCAAGCATTGAAACGTCTCTTTCGATGGATTCATAGCCGCGGTCAATATACTCAAGTCCGCCTATTGTGGTTATACCGCCTGCAGCAAGCCCTGCCGTAACCAAAGCCGCACCTGCACGCAGATCGGGGGCTTTTACAAAGGCGCCCGAAAGATTCTTAACACCTTCAACTATCGCCACTTTTCCTTCAGCCTTTATTTTTGCACCCAGCCTTACAAGCTCGGGAATATGCTGGAATCGGTTTTCAAAAATATTTTCCACAAAAACCGTTGTACCCTCGGCAAGTGCAGCCATTGCCATTACCTGCGCCTGAGCGTCGGTAGGAAAACCGGGGTATGGCATAGTGCGAATCATTTGGGGGCTTAAAAGCTTTTTGGGAGCCTTTACGTATATTGAATTTTTATAAATACTCAGCACACACCCCGCATCCTCAAAAACACTGAGCATAGGGAGAATATACTGATTGGGGGAATTTCTAAGTACAATTTCGCCTCCTGCCGCACCGCAGCAGGCTATATATGTTGCCGCCACTATTCTGTCGGGCATTATTCTGTATTCACAGCCGTAAAGCGAACTTACACCCTCTATTATAAGTGTACTTTCACCCTGACCGCTTATTTTAGCACCGCAAATATTAAGAAAATTCGCAAGGTCTATAATCTCAGGTTCTCTTGCGGCATTTTCAATAACCGTAGTACCTTTTGAAATTGCAGAGGCCAGCATTATATTTTCCGTAGCACCAACACTTGGGAAAGATAAAGTAATATAATCACCGATTATTCCTTTTGGCGCAGTACATATAATACACCCGTGCTTTTCGTTTATTTCCACTCCTAGGCGCCTGAGCGATGAAAGATGCAGGTCAATAGGTCTTGCGCCTATATCGCATCCGCCGGGGAAAGAAAGCTTTGCTTCACCCGTTCTGCCTAAAAGCGCACCGAGGAACACCACGGAGGAGCGCATTTTCCGCATCATATAATGGGGAATTTCGTTCCTTTTGGGATATCCGCTTATAAGCACCGCGTTTTTTTCGTCGCGGTAATTTTGTCTTACGCATTTAAAACCCAAGTGTCTTAATATTTTCGCGGTTGCTTCTACGTCAGAAAGTTTTGGGCAGGATTTAAGCGCGGTTTCTCCTTTTAAAAGCACGGAGGCAGCCAGAATAGGTAACGCGCTGTTTTTAGCGCCGTGAATAACTACTTCACCGCATAAAGGAGAGGGACCTTCAATAACTAATACCGACATAATACACCTCACTTGCCTAAAGCATATATGCCATATTATGCAAGCAAAGCTTCATTTGTCATTATCGGGATTATTTTCTTTTGCCTTTCTCTGCGGCAGCCATAATTACACTATGAATCTTCTCTGAAGCATCGGGAACACTCATTTTCTTGGCTTCTGCGCCGAGCTTTTCTGCTTTACCGTTCTCACCGAACATAAGCTTTACCTTCTCAAGGAGAAGCTCGCCCGTTAAATCTTTTTCCTCAATGATCTCGGCTGCACCGCGGTTAACAAGAGCCATAGCATTGTGATACTGATGATTCTCTGCTACGTTGGGTGAAGGGATAAGAATAGATGCCTTACCCAATGCTTCAATTTCAGTAAGCGTAATAGCGCCTGCACGGCTTATAACAACGTCGGCAGCAGCTAAGCAATCTGCCATATTGTTTATGTAATCGAGAACTCTTATATGGGGGTTAGCTTCAACATCGAATCCCGCAGCTTTTAATTTTTCGGGATATTCCTTTTCAAGCTGACCGTAACCGTGAATATGCTGTATTTCTTTATTTTCGGCGCTGTACTTCAGCACGTCGATCATAGCGTTATTGATCTTCTCGGCGCCTAAACTGCCGCCGAAGGAAAGCACAACGGGACGGCTGTCAAGACCGAGCTTTTCTTTGCTCTTTTCTTTCTGCGCTGTGAGCATCTCGCCTCTTACGGGGTTACCTGTAATCACAATGTTAACGGAGGGATCAAAATATTTTTTAGCATCCTCAACACAGAGCATAACAGTCTCCATATCTTTGGAAAGCATCTTGACAGTTAC
Organism: Oscillospiraceae bacterium; assembly: GCA_015065615.1. Taxonomy (GTDB): domain Bacteria; phylum Bacillota; class Clostridia; order Oscillospirales; family Acutalibacteraceae; genus SIG603. The sequence continues at coordinate 43,333 of SVPY01000001.1, forward strand.
ACCGGGAAATGCGTTACTCTCGTGTACTACACAGGGAATGCCCATCTTTGCAGCTTCTCTCAGAACAGGACCGCAAACGTAGCCGCCTGTACCTACGCATACGTCGGGAGCAAATTCCTTGATGATCTTTTTAGATTCAATACTGGAAGTAACAAGTCTTGCTACTGTTTTTACGTTTTTGATAATGTTTTCGAAACTGAGCTTTCTCTGGAAACCTGAAATATGAATTGTTTTCATATTATAGCCTGCAGGAGGTACAAGTCTTTCCTCCATACCGCCTTTATTGCCGACGAAAAGTATTTCAGCATCCGGGACTTTTGACTTTAAATAACCCGCTGCAGCCAAAGCAGGATTGATATGACCGGCTGTACCGCCGCCAACAAATAAAACTTTCATTTTGTTTTATCACCCTTTATATAAATTTTAAGTTTTTTCAACGTAGGAATGTCTCGATATAGAAAGAAGTACGCCCATTTCGCACAGAAGCATAACCAAACTGGTGCCTCCGTAACTGAAGAAAGGCAAACTGATACCCGTATTGGGTATGGCGTTTGTAACAACGCAGATATTAAGCACGGTCTGAATACCTACGGTAAAAGTAATACCGAGGCCTAAGAGCGTTCCGAATTTATCCTTTGCGTTTATGGATATATACACACCGCGCCATATAAGCATTGCAAAAAGAAGAATAATTATTATAGCGCCTATAAATCCCAACTCCTCGCATACTATGGCGAAAATAAAGTCGTTCTGGGGCTCGGGCAAATAGAGATATTTCTGCTTTGACTGACCCAGACCCACTCCTAAAAGTCCGCCTGAACCTATAGCGTAAAGGCCCTGCCTTGTCTGCCATGTATCAACACCTTCGGGGGGATTAAAAGGATCTATCCAACCCTGAATACGCACAAGAGCATGGGAAAACATATCGGTAAAGAGTATAAGGCAAGTAACACCTATTACCGCCAATACGCCTATACCCACAAACCACCTCAGTTTAATACCGCCTATATACATAATTATAAAGGCCAAAAGCGTGATGATAATTGTGGCTGAAAGGTGTTTTTCCGCTACGACCAGCACTGCAATAGCGGCGAAAATACAGAAGCAAGGGAACACGCCCTTTGTATTAGACGATAAAATTTTATCCGATTTTCTGGACATATAGTCAGCAAGCATTGTTATCATAGCAAACTTACCGACCTCGGAAGGCTGGAACTCAATAAAGCCTAAGTTAATCCAGCGTGTGGCGCCGTTTTTATTGGGCGCAATCTCATCAAGTCCCAAAGCAGCGCACACAAGAACAATAAGCAAAAGTGCCACGGCAGCTGCGTACATAGGTACAGCCAATTTATGGAACTGATGGTAATCGAAAGTAGAAATCAGAAGCATCAGCGCAATACCGAGAAAGGCAAAACCGCCCTGACGCTTGATAAACAAGAAACTGTCACCGTAATTGGAAAAAGCATAGGCGTAGGAGGCTGAAAACAGCATAACAAGACCTATTGCCGCAAGAATACAGGTTAGTATTAGAATCGGTAAATCAAGACCCATACCGAGAGTGAATATACGGTGTTTAATTTTTTTACGTACAAGCACCCTGCCCTCTTCGTCCCTTACTCTTATAACGCCCTTTCTGTCGGGCTTCTGAGAAGCGGTTTTTGAAGAAGGAAGTCTGTTTAGACCGCGGGTGCTGCTTTTCTTCTCAGTACGTGTTTCCCTCATTAGTTTCCTCCGAACCAAACTTAAAAATTAAAGACCAAAATAAACAAGCAATGCAGCTATTGCGCCAAATACTGCAGCTACAAGTGAAAATACTACGCAAATTTTAACTTCGCTCCATCCGCACATTTCAAAATGGTGATGGATGGGAGACATTTTGAAAATTCTCTTGCCGTGTGTAATTTTAAAATATGATACCTGAAGCACAACGGAAAGAATTTCGATAATATATACTATACCGATAAGTAAAAGCATTACGGGAATATTCATACCGAAAGCAAGGGCACATACTACGCCGCCAAGGAAAAGTGAACCGGTATCGCCCATAAATACTTTTGCAGGGTGGAAATTCCATACAAGGAAGCCTATACATGCGCCTGCCGCAGCACTTGCATAAATAGCCATACCATAATAACCCATAATTACCGCGCAAATTGTCATAATAAGGCACACAACAGTTGTTACTGTGGAATTTAATCCGTCAATACCGTCTGCAAAGTTAACTGCGTTTACCATACCTACTATAACAAGCAAAGCTAAAATGTAGTAAGCAATACCTAAATCAACTTCGCCCACAAAAGGAATTAAAGTTTTGCTTGTGCCGCCTGCAAGATATACGGAAAGAAGATAAGCGCCTGCAATTAAAAACTGAAGAACCAGCTTCTGCTTTTCGGTTAAACCTAAGTTGCGCTTTTTCTTGATGCTTATGAAGTCATCCATAAAGCCTGCAATACCCATGCAAAGAGCCATACCTACACCTGCCACAACTCTTACGATAGAAAGTGTAGTCTCGCCGCCTTCTATCGCCGCAAAGAGTGAGAAGCAAATGCTTACTGCACATATCGTGCCTATCATAAACATAAGTCCGCCCATGGTGGGTGTGCCCTGTTTGCTTAAATGCCATGTAGGGCCATCCTCCCTGATAGTCTGACCGAATTTGATTTTACGGAGCCAAGGGATAATAACAATACCCAAAAGAGCCGTTACGCCGAAGGCTATTAATACTGCCAAGGTTGAAAACAAACTTAAATTACCCATAACGTTTACCATCCTTATATATTTATTATTGCTCAAGACCGCTTAAGTCAACAAACTGAACCGTAACTACGGTACCGGGTCTTACCTTTGTGCCCGGCTTGATACTCTGGCTCTGCGCCTGAAGCTGAATATTGGTGGAAGCACCTGACATAAGTATCTGTATTCCCGCCTGATTTGCAAGGTCGTTACACTCTGAAAGCGTTTTACCTACAAAATCAGGTACTTCGCTCATTTCGCTTTCACTTAAATCTTTATCAAGGTAAAGAATTATTTTACCGCCGCTCGGCACGGTAGAACCGGCTGAAGGCACCTGCATAAGAACAACCGCATTTTCATCGGAAGAATCACCGTATACGGAGTAGTAAAGGTCGGCTTCGTCAATTGCATCGTGAGCTTCTTTGAGAGTCATACCTATTACGTAAGGAGCTGTCTTATCGTTCTTTTCGCTTTCTTCCTCTGTGTACTGTGCTTCAACGCCTAAGTAAGGAAGAACCTCTGCCATGATTTTGGAGAATACGGGAGCAGCCATAACACCGCCGGATGCAATACTTCTGTCGGGTTCATCAAGGAAAACAAGAAGGATATACTGGGGGTCCTCCGCCGGAGCGAAACCGCAGAAAGATGCGATATACTCCATAGGTGCATCGGGATTTGCAATATGCTCGGCAACCTTTTCCGATGTACCTGTTTTACCGCAAACTCGGTAACCTTCAACGTAGCCGTTTTTACCTGAACCCGTTGTGGCGTTTTCCTTTAAGATATCGATCATTATCTCACTTGTTTCGGAGCTGATAACCTGACGTTTGTAGTTTGTATCGGCTGATTCAACGATGTTACCGTCGCTGTCAAGGATTTTATCCACAACGTGAGGCTGAACTATATAGCCACCGTTTGCAATAGATGCGCAAGCGGTAATCATCTGTAAGGGAGTAGCGGTAAAGCCCTGACCGAAGGATTCGGTAGCAAGTTCAACGGGCTTAAGCTCAGACTCCGTATAGTAGAAGGAGCTGGATTCACCGGGTAAATCAATTCCCGTAGTATCGGTAAGACCGAAAGCATAGAAATAGTTATAGAAGGTTTTGGGACCCGTTACAGCTGCCATCTGCATCATAAAGGGGTTGCAGGAATTACATATACCCTCTCTTATGGTTTCAACGCCGTGGTAGCTGGGGCTTACCCAACAGTTAATGGGCTCTGTACCCGGATATGCAACGTAGGAGCCGTTGCAGGAAAAGGTGGTGTTCGTAGTAATGGCGCCGCTATCAAGACCGATTGAACCTGAAATCATCTTAAAAACGGAACCGGGAACGTAAGTATCACTTACCGCTTTATTTCTCCACTGGTGGTTAAGGGCATCTGTGTAAACTTCATTCTGTTCTTCAGGAGGAAGTTCATCGATAGCAAGCCTTAACTCTTCATCAAATACAGTAAAAGGATCGTTACAATCAAAGCCGCCGCTTACTGCCATAGCCTTTATAGCGCCCGTATTTACGTCCATAAGAATTGCTGCAGCACCGTTTTTTACGCTGTACTGCTCAGCCGCTTCATTCAGATATTTCTCCACTATACTCTGAACCGTCTCATCGATTGTAAGTACAAGGTCGTAGCCGTTTTCGGCAGATACCAACTGCTCATACTGGAAGGGCATATCCTCGCCAACTGCGTTTTTGAGGCTTACCATTCTGCCTGCCGTACCTGAAAGCTCCTTATCATAGTAAAGCTCAAGACCTGAAAGACCGTTATTATCGGTACCGGTAAAACCTAAAACAACGGAAGCCGTTGTACCGTAGGGGTAATAACGTTTATAGTCCTCTATAAGTCTTACGCCCTGATCGATATCGTGTTCATCAAGGAATTTAAGAATTTCATCCTTTACTTCTGTTTCAATTTTTCTTTCCACGTAAGTAAAATACGTGTTCTGACTTGCCTTTTCGTAAACAAAATCGTATTCGAGTCCGAGAATTTTTGAAAGACCGTCTGCTATGACTTTTTTCGTTTCTTCATCATCTATATAATTAGGTTCCAACGCTACGGTCCATACACTTGCCGACTGAGCAAGCACTTTACCTGAGGCGTCATAAATAGTACCGCGCATAGCGGTTATGGAAGTAGTTTTTAAACTCTGGTTCATTGCCTGAGTTTTAAGATTTTCGCCTTCCACTATCTGCCAATGAGCAAGGTAACCTATAGCAAGACCGAAGCCTACAACCAACAAAATAACGGTAATCACCAAAGTTTTAATCCACATTACCGCTTTTTTACTTTTCAATTTTGCCAAAACAACTTTCCTTCCTTTCAAATACGGCACATACACCGATAACAAAACGAGAGTCAAGATATGCTCTTAACTCTCAGTAATTTACTACACGCTACGCTTCACATAAAACCGCGAGCTATCATAATTCTATTCAACAGGGCCTTGGCTTATTCCGCCCAGGAGGTCAAAAAAGACCAGATACTTGCAAATATATTACCGTTATCGTTTGCTACAACCTCACCGACATCGCGGTTATTAAGAGAGATGTATGTAATCTGCTTCTGATTAACCAGTTCCATCTGAAGCTCATTTCTTGCATAAGATTCTATTTCGGTAACGTCAATATCCGCCATTGCTTTCATCTGAAGCTGAACTTCAACGCTTTCAAGCTGTGCAAGTTCGCTCTTGGCAGCATTGATATTCTCGGTAAGCTCGGTAAGCTGTACCTGACCGTAGATATAAAACGTAAGAAGTGTAAATACAAGCGCAACCGCTACAACGCTTAAAACAGAGCGGAGAGGATTAATACCTGCATTTCTTGCTTTTCTTAGCTGTTTTTCGGTAAGCTGAACAACGTTATTTCTTCTCGCAGGAAGCTCTTCGGGGCTTCTTTCGGGCATAACGTTAATATTACGGGCAGCATTCGCATCAAAAGCATCCTGATATTCAATTCTTGCGGATTTTCTTCTTGTTTCCTGCAATTTAATACACCTTTTTCTATTATTTCTTTTCTTTTATCTTTCCCGAAGCTTTCTTTAAAGCTTCTCAATTACCCTGAGTCTTGAACTTCTCGCTCTTGGGTTTACCATAAGCTCTTCTTTTGAAGGAGCCAAGCCTTTTTTGTATACGAGCTCACCTTTAGGCTTGTTGCCGCATACGCATACGGGGAAGTGCTTGGGGCAAATACAGCCTTCGCACCATTTATTCATCTGCTGTTTTACGATTCTGTCCTCAAGGGAATGGAACGTAATAACACTGAGTCTGCCGCCGCTTTTAAGTAAATCAAAAGCTTCGTTCAAACCTTCCCTGAGCTTATCAAGCTCGCTGTTTACGGCAATTCTGAGTGCCTGAAAAGTTTGCCTTGCGGGGTGACCCTTTTCTCTTCTTGCTGCCGCGGGATAAGAATTTTTAACAATCTCGCTTAACTGAAGAGTTGTTTCAATGGGAGAAATCTCCCTCTCTTTTACTATATTTTTAGCTATCGGTACCGCGAATTTTTCTTCGCCGTATCTGCTTAATATCTCTGCTATTTGCTGCCATGTATAGGTATTAACTATATCGGCTGCACTTAAACCCTCTTTGCTCATTCTCATATCCAGAGGAGCGTCGTTGTGGTAAGAAAAACCTCTTTCGGGGTTATCGAGCTGATAGGAAGATACGCCTATATCCATTAAAGCGCCGTCTATTTCGGTAATGCCGACGGAAGCGCAAAGGCTTTTCATATCGGCGAAATTACCGCGGAGAATTATGGATCCGGGATAATTTTTAAGCCTTTCGGTAACTGCTTTAATAGCATCGGGGTCCTGGTCAATTGAAATAAGCTTGCCTGTAGTGAGTTTTTTTAAAATCGCCTCACTGTGGCCGCCGCCTCCTGCAGTACCGTCTACGTAAATACCGTCGGGTTTTATATTTAAAGAATCTATAGTTTCGTTAAAAAGCACAGGGATATGACTGAACTGAAACTCCATTAAATACCCAATGCCTCCATAGCTTCAATAAGACCTTCCTGAGTTTGTGCCTCGATGTAATCCATCCAAGCCTGTGCGTCCCATATTTCAGCTCTTGAACCGGTACCTATTACCGTAACATCCTTATTTAAGCCGGCATAATCACGTAAACTCTGAGGTAAAAGGATTCTGCCCTGCTTATCGCACTCAACGTCTGCCGCGCCTGCGAACATAAAACGCTGAACACTTCTTGCCTGAGCTACGGGCATAGTGGCAATTTTATCGATAAGACCCTGCCATTCCTTTTCTGAATAGAGGAAAAGACACTTATCAAGACCCTTACAGACATAGAATTTATCGCCTAAATCCTCACGGAACTTAAGCGGAACTGTAATTCTGCCCTTTTGGTCCATATTATGACTGTACTCACCGTACAACATAAGGCTTTCCTCCTTTCAAAAACGTTAAAAACAAGGTTTTCGGGCTTCAAATTCACCACAAATTGCCATTTGGATGCACTTTTTGCCACTCAGTGGAATAATTATACCCTAAAAAACACCCGATTGCAATGTTTTTTTGAATTTATCTGAAATAAAACGAAAAAAATTTATTTTTACATAGATGTTGTATATAAAAAAAGAACACCACTATATATAGTGGTGTTCTTGGTTTTAACCATTATTTCTGCAATTCGCTGTCAATTCTGGCTTGTTTTCTGTGTTGCCTTGATATTCTGGCGTGTTTTTCTCAGCTCGGCAAGTGTTTCAGCCAATGCTTCGTCAGTTCTTCTCATAATGTCGTCAACATAGTCGTTGGATGCTTTTCTCATCTCGCGGAACTTGTTCTGACCCTGCATAATAAGGTCGTTTGCCTTAGCCTGAGCCTGACGAACTATTTCATCCTGATTTACCATAGCCTTAGCCTTTTCGTCAGCTACGCGGATAATTGTATCTGCTTCGTGCTGAGCCTGGCTGATGATCTGGTCTCTTTCTTCTACGATTGAGCGTGCCTGTCTGATCTCATCGGGAATAACGTCTCTGATCTCTTCTAAAAGCTGCTTGATATCTTCGCCGTCAACGAAAACCTTGCCGCCGGAGAGGGGCATAGTCCAACCTTTATCAAGTATGTCATAGAGTTCATCGAGTAAATCTTCGATAGTTGCCTGATTATTCATTTTTCATTCTCCTTAATATTTATTAACCTGTTTTCACTTTAAGTATGTGCCTTTAAGGCGTTCCCCGATTATATCGGCAATACACTCGGGTACGAAATGGGAAATGTCGCCGCCGAAGCCTGCAACCTGCTTTACCATACTTGAGCTTAAGAACATAAACTCAGAGCTGGTGGAAAGAAACATGGTTTCAAGCTCGGGATTTAATTTTTTATTGGTAAGCGCCATCTGGAATTCGTATTCGAAATCACTCATAGCGCGAAGACCCTTTACAATTGCTGTGGCACCTTTCTTTTTTGCATAATCAGCAAGAAGACCGTCTACGGAATCAATTTCCACGTTAAGACCGTCTGTAGCCAATTTCAGAAGCTTCATACGCTCCTCAACTGTAAAACTTGTTTTCTTACTGGGGTTGATAGGCACTGCCACTATTACCTTATCAAAAATCTTACAGGCACGCTGAATAATATCAAGGTGACCCAAAGTAACCGGATCGAAACTGCCGGGACATATTGCTACTCTCACTTTTACCATCCCTTTCATCATTTTAATAAAACACTCATACCTTTTCAGGTACCGGGCATTTTGTATGAAGTGAGAACTATTTTTCCGTATTTATAATCTTTGGCTTTTACAAACTCGCCTGCCGTTTCAGGCAATGTTTCATCGAAAGGATGCTCGCAGATAATAATTCCGCCGGGGTTCATTTTATCGGCAGCTGCAAGCAACGCACTTTCTATGATGCCCGTTTTATAAGGAGGATCGATAAAAGCTATATCAAACCTGAGCTTTGAATTTTTTACGTACATCACGGAGTCGGCATTAACGAGGGTACATTCCCTTTCAAAACCGCAAGCCTTTATATTCTGGCTTATAACGTTTGCCGCACTTTTGGATGCATCGATAAGAAGCGCGCTTTCGGCGCCTCGGCTTACAGCCTCCAATGCAATTTGTCCGCAGCCTGCGAACATATCAAGAAACTTTCTGCCTTCAAGCTGAAACTGAAGAATATTGAAAAGCGCTTCTTTTACTTTATCGGTTGTGGGACGCACTGCTTCGCCCTCTAAAGTTATGAGTTTTTTGCCTCTTGCCTTACCGGTAATTATCCTCATATTTCCGCCTCACTCAAAATCTCTTTACATCTTAATATTATCGCAAGAAAAATCGAATATGTCAACCTTTTGCGGAATTTTAACGCAAAAAAAGCTGAATTTTCTTCATTTTCTTCGTATTATTTCCTTTTTGAAATTATATTATTCCCTATTATCTTCCCCGTTATTCATTTCAGGGTGGAAATAGGCGTACACCTTCATAGCCGACGGTGCGTTCATGCAAGGGGCTTCTTCAAGCTCCTTTAAATCCGCATTCTGTATGGCGCTAAGCGTGGTAAAATGCTTCATAAGAGCCTTTGCGCGTTTTTCGCCTATACCTTCAATACCCAGAAGCGTAGAAGAAAGTGTGTTTTTCTTACGCATATTTCTGTGGTAGCCTATAGCAAATCTGTGAACTTCATCCTGAATGGTGGAAATAAGGGTATATACCACTCTCTGAGTATTTATAGCAATTTCACCGCCGCCGCTTGAAACTGCTCTGGTGCGGTGCTTGCTATCCTTGACCATGCCAAAAAGGGGCACCTGTATATTCATCTCTTTAAACACCTTGCTTACCGCCGAAACGTGGCCCTGACCGCCGTCAAGAAGTATTAAATCGGGAAGTCTGCCGAAGCCTTCGCCCTCGTCTTTATGAAGTTCATATTCAGTAAATCTTCTTCTTATTACCTCCTGCATAGAGGCGTAGTCATCCTGACCGATAACGGTTTTTATACTGAATTTTCGGTAAGCCGATTTCAAAGGCTTTCCGTTTTCAAAAACAATCATACCCGCTACGTTTTCACTGCCTGCAAGGTTACTTATATCATAGGATTCAATATATTCGGGAATTTTACTCAGCCCCAGCAAATCCTTAAGCTCCTGAAGCGCGGAAAGCTCCTTGCCGCTGCCGCCTGTACTCTCGCTTAATTTTTCGGCGGCGTTATGCCTGCACATATCAACAAGCTTTAAGGTATCGCCCTTCTGCGGTAAAAATATCTCTACTTTTCTTCCCGATTTTTCAGTAAGTATCTGCTCCAAAAGCTCTCTGTCCTCAGTTTCGCCGTCTATTACGATTCTTGCAGGGATATCTTCCCTTGAATCGTAATATTGCCTTAAGAATTCACTTCTTAATTCCTCTGCGGCGGAAATATCGCTAAACTTAAAATCTTCCCTCTCTTTAAGCATATAGTCATCGAATTTAAGCACGGAAACTACGGCTTTTTCGTTCAGAATTGCAACGGCAATTACGTCCTGTTTTTTTACTTTGCAGGAAACGACCTTCTGTTTCTCTCTGATTTTTTTAATCGCGGTAATTCTGTCCCTTATCTTCGCGGCATTTTCGAAGTCTAAATTCACTGCCGCCTCGTTCATTTTTTCAGTAAGAAGGCTTATAGAACGGCTGGAACCGCCTTTAATAAATTCAAGAGCATCGTTCAAGGTATCGAGATATTCTTTCTCGCTCATTTTGCCTTTACACCATGCACTGCACTGGCCGATATATGCGTTAAGACAGGGGCGGGTCTTACCGAAATCCTGGGGGAATTTTTTACTGCAGGAAGGAAGCTTAAATATTTTCTGCACTTCGTCGATAGTCTGCAGTACAGGCGAAATGCTTGTATAGGGGCCTATATAGGTGGCGCCGTCCTTTTCTATATGTCTGGCATCCTGAATTCTGGGCCATTTTCCCCCTGTTATTTTTATATAGGCGCTGCCCTTATCATCCTTAAGAAGGATATTGTATTTGGGTTTATTCTGCTTAATGAGGCTGTTTTCCAGCACCAAAGCCTCGTATTCGCTGTCCGTAATTATATAGTCGAAATCATCTACGTTTAAAACCATACGGCAGACTTTTAAGCTATGGTTTTTATCGGAACCGAAATACTGGCTTACTCTGTTTTTAAGCATTTTCGCCTTTCCGATATATATAACCTTATTCTGCTTATCCTTCATTATATAAACGCCGGGCTGCAGGGGTAAATCCATAGCCTTGGCGCGCAGTATTTTAAGTTTGGGATTCTGTTCGGTCACCGATAAACACCTCTTTTCTTTTCAAAACAAAAGCTGCCGTTAATTGCGGCAGCTCTGCTTTAATTTAATAATTATTCTTCGGACTCAGCCTCAAATTCATCAAAATCGAATTCAAGGTTTTCGCCGCAACCGGGGCACTCAATTGAGCCTTCGTCAAGCATTGCGCCTGTAAGTTCTATTGTATCGCCGCAGCTGGGGCAGGTAACTTCGAATCTGCAGTCATCGTCATCTTCAAAGTCATCGTCACAATCGCAGTCACAATCACAGTCGTCATCGCCGTCGAGCTCGTAGTATTCTTCTTCTAAAGAACCGAGATCCTCGTCGATTTCGTCAACCTGACCTGCAAGCTCGTCAACGTCAGCTTCAAGCTCCTCTACGGAGTCGCAAAGATCTTCAAGTAAATCAACGATAGCATTGATAACCTTAACTTCCTTACTGCTGCTGTCAAGCTCAAGACCGTCCATAAGGCCTCTGATATATGCTGCACGCTCTGTATTGGTCATTTTAATTACAGCACCCTTGCCCTCGCAAAGGTTCTCCTTGTATAGAGATTAGTATTCGAAATACTTAACAATATATTCCGAAATTATAAGCGATAATTAAGCTCTGCCTAAGTATTCGCCTGTTCTTGTATCGATCTTAATAATTTCGCCTTCGTTGATGAAGAGAGGAACCTTAACCTCAGCGCCTGTTTCAAGTGTAGCGGGCTTTGTAGCGTTTGTAGCTGTATCACCCTTAACACCGGGCTCTGTAGCTGCGATTTCGAGCTCAACGAATGTGGGGGGTTCTACGCCGAATACGTTGCCCTTGTAAGAAAGGATCTTACATACCATGTTTTCCTTAACGAACTTGAAGTTATCGCCAAGAACGTCTGCATTGATGGGAACCATATCGAATGTTTCCTGATCCATGAAGTAGTAAAGATCGCCGTCATTGTAAGAATATTCCATATCCTTTCTCTCAATGAAAGCTGTGGGGAACTTTTCTGTGGGGTTGAAAGTTCTTTCTGTTACAGCACCTGTAATAACGTTACGGATCTTTGTACGAACAAAAGCTGCACCTTTACCGGGTTTAACGTGCTGGAACTCAACGATAGAAACAACATTACCATCCATTTCAAATGTAATACCGTTTCTGAAATCACCTGCGACTATCATAATTTATACCTCCAAAAGTAATTAAAATCTGTTTTTTAATATTTTATCTTATTTTTGCGAAGAATTCAAGTATAAATACCTAAGTTCTCCTATTTTTATTAAAGAATTAAGAGTTCTTTATCTGATTTGGTTAAAGAACGGCAGCCGTTTTCGGTTACAAGAAGCATATCTTCGATTCTTACGCCGAATTTACCTGCAATATAGATACCGGGCTCATCGGTAATAACCATACCGGGCTCGATAATTGTCTCATCGCGGAAGTTGAAAGCGGGCCACTCGTGAATTTCAAAACCAACGCCGTGACCTAAACCGTGGCCGAATGTGCCGGGGTAAGGAGTTTCGATAATATCTCTTGCTACTTTATCGATAGCGTTACATTTAACACCGGGTCTTACCGCCTTCATAGCTTCAAGATGGGCCTTCAATACGGTATTGTAAACGTCTCTCTGCTCGTCGCTTACATAGCCAACGGCAAAGGTCCTTGTCATATCGGAGTGATAGCCATCAAGCTTAGCACCCATATCGATTGTAACAAAATCGCCCTTATTTACTACATTGTCGCTGGGTACGCCGTGGCACTGTGAACCGTTTTTACCTGCTACGAAAATTGTAGAGAAAGCTAAATCCTCAGCGCCCTGCTTTTTCATAAAGAACTCAAGCTCAACTGCCATATCGCGCTCTGTAACACCGGGCTTTACCTTATTTAAAATATAGCTGTAAGCTGCGTCGGTAATTTCCTGAGCTGCTTCAATTTTACTTACTTCATAAGGTGACTTGATGATTCTCAATGCCTTGATAGCATCGTCAAGCTGATTATCAAGCACTGCTTCGGCGCCTACAGACTCAAAAAGCTTCTTAAAGCTCATTGCCTGCGCATAAGGAAGAGTTGCTGCCTCGAGATAAATTTCCTTTATACCGTTATCTGTGATAAGGTCTTTTACGCTATCAAGCAGTGATTTGAAAAGAACAACTTCGGCATTTTTTGCCTTGTATGTTGCAGCCTCGGCATAACGGAAGTCAAGAAGAAGCCAGGATGCCTTATCTGTAACCAAAAGTGCGCCTGCACTGGATTCAAACTCTGTTAAGTAGCGTCTGTTAATACCGCTTATTACCAAAGCAGCTTTTTTGCTGTCGCCTTTGATTAATTTCTCACTGAGTCTCTCAACGGGATTTTTCATGTTACCATACTCTCCTTTACTTTTATTCTGAAATGTCGGGTACCTTAGATATATATTTTTTGCGAAGACCTTTTTCAAGCTTACGCTTAAATTTAAAGAAGGGTCCCTCTTCCTCCTCAATGGGAGAAAGAAGCACGGATTTCATACCCGCAAGATTCGCGCCTAAAATATCGGTAAAAATCTGGTCGCCGATAACTACGCACTCATCCTTACAGCAGTCTGTGCGCTTAAAAGCCTTTATAAAGCCTTTAGGCAGAGGTTTTAAAGCAAGATGCTCAAAAGGAAGCGAAAACATTTCGGCTACAAGCCTCACTCTCTCGCGGCTTTTATTGTTGGAAACAATAAAGAGCTCAAAGCCGGCTTCCACAGCCTCATTTATCCACTTCTCCGTGCCCTCTATAGGAGTTTTATCTTTATATGAAACCACGGTATTATCCACATCCAGAAGGATAACTCTTACGCTGAGCTTACTTAAATTGCGGATATTTATATCCGTAATCCTTTCCGCTCTTGCCGTAGGTCTAAACACACTCATATCTACGGTATTCCTTATTAAAATTATAAAGTTTTGTGATTGACAAAAAGCGGGCGTTTTACTGCCCGCTTTCCCAATTTCAGGTATTCAAATTACTTGAACTTGCGCTTACGAGCCGCTTCGGACTTCTTCTTGCGCTTAACAGAGGGCTTTTCATATGCCTCTCTCTTACGAACCTCAGCGATAACGCCCGCACGAGCACACTGCTTCTTAAATCTTCTGAGTGCACTGTCCAAAGACTCGTTGTCCTTAATTCTGATTTCAGCCATTTATATCCCTCCCATCCGCCAAAAGGCAGGGGTTATTCGTTAACTCAATAACAAACATAATTATATAATTTTATTGGGGAATTGTCAAGAACTTTTTATTTTGCGGCTAAAATAAATGATAATAATCAGTTAGAAAGCACCTTGGAAGCATTAAAGAGATCAACGTCGAACTTGCGCTCTACGTTCAATGCATCCGTAATATCGAGATCGATGATCTCGTTATTCTGCATAACAACTACACGGTTGCTCTTGCCTTCTTTTAAAAGCTTAACAGCCTTAAAGCCCATCTGGCTTGCAACCAAACGGTCGCGAAGTGTGGGTGAACCGCCGCGCTGTACGTGGCCTAAAATAGAAGGACGGCTTTCGATGCCTGTTTCTGCTTCAATTCTCTTGGAGATTTCTTCAACGCCGCCAACACCTTCAGCAACAATAACGATAAAATGTTTCTTGCCTGTAGCTGAAGATGCTTTGATTCTGTCGATAACGTCTCTCTTAATATCATAAGGCACTTCAGGTACGAGAATAGCTGTAGCACCTGTAGCAATACCTGTATAAAGAGCTATATCGCCGCAATGTCTGCCCATAACCTCAACAACGCTGCATCTGTCGTGAGATTCTGTAGTATCGCGAAGTCTGTCTACCATATCTACAACGGTATTCATAGCTGTATCGAAACCGATTGTATAATCGGAAGATGTAATATCGTTATCGATAGTACCGGGGATAGCAATACAGGGAACACCTGCGTTAGAAAGGTCTCTTGCGCCTCTGAAGGAGCCGTCACCGCCGATAACAACAACGCCGTAAATGTCGTTATCCATACAGTTTTTTGCAGCCTTAAGCACGCCCTCTTTAGTATTGAACTCAGGGCTTCTTGCTGTATAAAGGCTTGTACCGCCCTTATGAATTGTATCAGATACGCTTCTGATGTTCATGGGAATAAAATCGTTATCGAGAAGACCGTTGTAACCACGAACCACACCGTAAACCTCAAAGCCTTCATCTATAGCAGTTCTGACAACCGCTCTTACTGCTGCGTTCATACCGGGAGCATCGCCGCCGCTGGTAAGCACAGCTATTTTCTTAGCACACATTTGTAATTCCTCCAAAGAAGTATTTTAGAAGTATTTTCCTTAATGCTTCATAGCAATCATTTATTATTATACCAAATATTTTAAATTAATCAAGCCTAAAAAGTTTTTATTTGTAAATTCTGCCGTTTTTCTTAGAATATCCCCATAAAAGCACGGAATATTACATATAATTTAGCCTTAATGCCCAAGAAAAATTATAATTTATTCTTTAACTGCCACATTTTCGCCGCCTAAAAGCTTTTTAAGTTCCCTCAAAAGTGACGGATTTATATCCACCCTGTATTTTGAAGGAGCTTTCATAAGCTTCTTGGTATCGGAAAATCTTATATACACGTCGCTTGTTCCGTCGAATATTTCTATATACTGCATAGCCTTTTCGTACTCACGGGAATTTATACTTTCCACTCTCAGGAAAAGCCCTGAAGCAGCTCTTTTCTCTGGGGTTCTTTCTGCAGAATTCTTATCAAAGCTTACTTCCCTTACCGAGTTATACCCCCTTGAAGGCGTATCGTTTGCCGGCTTTCTGTAGTTTTCAATCTCGCTCAAAGGCGGAGCCTTAGTGATATATTCGCACACTATTTTAGGCTCTTTTTCTTCAGTAAAGCTTATTCTGCCGTGTACTTTTACTATCTCGCCCTCTTTAATAAACGTAAGATATTTATCGTAAACGGAGCTGAACACAAGCATCTCCATACTGCCGTACATATCTTCCAGAGTTACGAAAGCCATTACCTGATTACTCTTCGTGGTCTTCTTTTTAACTTCGGCAATAAGCGCCAGTATATTTACGTTCTGACCGTCGGAGTAAGAATCCGACTCTCCTTCACTTGAAAGGCAGATTTCGTCTATCCTTGCCGAATAACCGGACTCATAAGCCTTTTTATAGGAGGACATCGGATGACCCGTAAGGTACATTCCGGTAACCTCTTTTTCCATACTGAGCTTTTCAAGTTCGGAGTAATCGTCGGTTTTTACAAGATTCATCTTTTCTTCCTGAG
The DNA here is from genome assembly GCA_015065615.1 of Oscillospiraceae bacterium. Classification (GTDB taxonomy): domain Bacteria; phylum Bacillota; class Clostridia; order Oscillospirales; family Acutalibacteraceae; genus SIG603. The sequence goes on from SVPY01000001.1 coordinate 59,535, forward strand.
CGCTGCCGCCGAAAAGATCCATCTGACCCTCAATATTGCGCCTCTTGGTATCGTCAAGAGAATCCATAACCTGTGAAAGGCTCATCATCATTTCACGGCGGTTCATACCGAGATTATCCAAAGCGCCGCATTTTATAAGGCTCTCCATAGCCCTGCGATTCATATCCTTACCGTGAATTCTCGTACAGAAATCCACAAAGGAAGTGAATTTACCCTTATGTTCCCTCTCAAAAATCATAGCGGAAATAGCATTCCTACCCAAATTCTTAACGGCAAGAAGGCCGTAACGTATATCCTGACCCGAAACGGTAAAGCCCGTTCCGCTGTAGTTTACGTGAGCCGGAAGAACGGAAATATTAAGCCTCGAACACTCCTCTGTGTACTCGGCAATTTTACTGTAGGAGCCAAGCACGCTGGAAAGAAGCGATGCCATATATTCCCTGGGATAGTAGTATTTCAAGTAGGCGGTCTGATAGGCAAGATAAGCGTAAGCCGCCGCGTGAGACTTATTAAAAGCATAGGAAGCAAAATTTTCTATCTCTTTAAATATTGCCTCGGCTATTTCCGCACTTACACCGCGGTTTACACAGCCGTCAATTACCTGCTCGCCGTATTCGTTTTTTAGACCGTAAATAAATATATTTCTCTCTTTTTCAAGAACATCCGCTTTCTTTTTCGCCATAGCACGGCGCACGATATCCGCCCTGCCGAGGCTGTAGCCCGCCAGTTCGCGGAAAATGGTCATAACCTGTTCCTGATAAATTATGGAGCCGTAGGTTACGTTTAATATTTTGGAAAGCCTTTCGTGACGGTAAGCAATCTTATCGGGATGTTTGCGGTTTTCGATATACATATCGATAAACTGCATGGGACCCGGGCGGAAAAGAGATATAACCGCCGTTAAATCCTCAATGCTTTGGGGCGCTATTCTAACAACTGTTCTGGTCATACCTGCCGATTCAAACTGGAACACACCCGAAGTATTGCCGTCACACATATCTTTAAAGACCTTTTGATCTTCAAAATCAATTTTATCCACGTTAAAGTGGGGTTCGTTTTTCTTTATAAGCTTAACGCAGTTATCAATTACCGAGAGGTTTCTTAGGCCCAGAAAGTCCATTTTCAGAAGACCCAATTCCTCAATGGTGCTCATTGTAAACTGTGTGACCACGGACTCGTCGTTTTTGGATAAAGGAACGTAAGAAACAACGGGTTTATCCGTAATAACTACCGCCGCCGCATGGGTGGAAGAATGGCGCGGCATACCCTCTACCTTCATAGCCATATCCATAAGCTCTTTTACCGTGCTATCGGATTCGTATCTTTCTTTCAGGTCACGGTTTACTTCCATGGCTTTTGGAAGAGTCATATTTAATTCTGCGGGAATCATTTTTGCAATAGCATCCACCACGTTATAGGGAATAGCCATCGCCCTGCCTACGTCACGCACGGCAAGCCTTGCAGCCATAGTACCGAAGGTAACTATCTGAGCTACGTGATCCTCGCCGTATTTATCCACAACATAGTCTATCATCTCCTGCCTTCTCTCGTCGCTGAAGTCGATATCGAAGTCAGGCATACTTACTCGCTCGGGATTTAAAAATCTTTCGAAAATCAGATCGTACTTTAAAGGGTCTACGCCCGTAATACCAATGCAGTAAGCCGCCAAACTGCCAACACCTGAGCCTCTGCCCGGACCAACGGGAATTCCCGTTTCTTTTGCGTGGCGGACGAAATCGTGTACTATTAAATAATAGTTTATATAACCCATCTGCTCGATAGTATCAATTTCATAATTAAGTCTTTTTATAATCTCCTCTTTAGGGTTATTACCGTAATGTTCGTAAAGACCTTTGTAGCACATCTTCACGAAATACTCACGGCTGCTTAAACCGTTTGGAGCTTCAAATCGAGGAAGTTTGGTTACGCCGAATTCAAAGTCGAGATTACATCTTTCGGCAATTAAAGCGGTATTATCAAAAGCCTCCTGCACCGAGGGAAAAAGACTTCGCATCTCTTCCTCGGTTTTTACGTAGAATTCATTGGAGCCGAATTCAAGTGTATTTTCATCCTCCACGGTTTTACCCGTCTGAATACACACGAGGATATGGTGCATTTTTTCATCCTCTGCCTTTATATAATGGCAGTCATTGGTTACAACAAGAGGTATGCCCGTCTCTTTAGAAAGCCTTATAATAAAGGGGTTAACGTACTTTTGCTCACTTAAGCCGTGGTCCTGAAGTTCAAGATAGAAGTTGCCCTTACCGAAAATTCTCTCGTAGCGAAGGGCAGCTTCCTTTGCGCCCTGATAATTATCGCGGTTTATTTCCCTTGGAATTTCACCTGCAAGGCAGGCGGAAAGAGCAATAAGACCGTCTGAATGTTTCTCCAGAAGCTCGAAATCCACTCTCGGGTTATTGTAAAAGCCCTCGGTAAAACCCTTTGATACAAGGGCAATTAAATTTCTGTAGCCTGTCTGATTTTTACAGAGTAAAACAAGATGGCGGTTTTCTCTGTCGAACTCATGAACCTTATCGTGCCTTGTTCTTTTTGCTACGTAAACTTCACATCCGATAATAGGCTTTATACCCATTTTTTTTGCAGCTTTATAGAAATCTATTACACCGTACATTACGCCGTGGTCTGTAATCGCCACAGCCTTCTGGCCTATTTCCTTAACGTGGGTAAGAAGCTCCTTTATTCTGCAGGCGCCGTCTAAAAGGCTGTATTCCGTATGAACGTGAAGATGAACGAATGCCACTTGTTTTACCTCCTTTTTATTTTTCTGATAATATTATTTATAACTTATTATAAAGAAATGTTCTTCTGTAATGGAATTTTTCTCGGAGGAGCCCCAGCTGAACTTAAGTTTAACTATATATTTGCCCGGAATTATATTATCTTCCCCGTCTTTCGGGTGGTCAAACTGAGATATATTCTCGTAAACCGACTTTATCTCTCCGTTTTCATTTTCATAATACATAAAAAAGGCAAAATCTTTTAAGGTTTTACCCTCGTATTTTAAATAAAGCTCTTTATAAAATTCGATTTCAGGCAGATTTTCGGGAAGCTCCTTGATTTCGTAAGATGTATATAAAGTTTCGTTTCCGCCGGTAACTTCTTTTACTTTATTGGTAAGCGGTGTGATTTCATTTTCGCCTGAAATTACATAAACTTTGCCTGATTCTGCCGCAGTATTCAGCACACCGGTTAAAAAGGAAAGCACCAGCACTCCCGCTATCAAACCTATGGCGATATAAAGAAAGGTACCGCCTTTTTTCTTTTGTTTATTTACCGTTTGCTTTTTATTTTCTTTACTTTTATTCATTTAAGCTTTTCGCCATCCATTCTTCCAGATTACCGCCTGCGCATTTTTCGGCAATTTCAATAAGACGCTTTATGCGGTGATTGACACCGCTGCGGCTGATACCCAACACTTCGCTTAACTGCTTTAAGCTCATATCGGGGTTTTCAAGCCTTAAGCTTGCCATCTGCTGTAATTCTTCGCTTAAAGAAGTGAGCCCCACCGTATCGCTTATTATCGCTATCGCGGCAGTCTGCTTGGCAGAAGCGGAAAAAGTTTTATCCATATTGGCTGTTTCAAAATTGCTTTTTCTGTTTATATCGTTCATGGCTTCCTTATACATTTTAACCTGCATAAGCTCCATAGAGGAATTCATAGCACCCATAAACGTAAGCATATCTTCAATTTTCGAGCTATCCTTGATGTAAACTATGTAGTTTCCGCCGCGCTCTGTTAATGAAGCCTGAAAATTCATTTCTTCATCGTTAAGCATGGAAAGAAGGTCGCCTGCTAAAAGCTTATGGGGCACCACAAACTCCATGTGGTATTCCTTCTGAGGGTCTGTAATACTTCCTGCAGCTATGAAAGCGCCCCTCAAAAAAGCCTTTTTACATTTTTCGCATTTTATGTTCTTACCGTTTATTCTCAGATGTACTTCGTGTAAATCGTGGTCGAAAGCATCGTAAATAGACTTGCGGCTGCCGTCGCCTACTATCGTAAGAGTGTAGGTATCGCCTTTACTTCTGTTTACTTTACCCGAAATATCCACTATTGCGCCCGCCTCGGTACTTGCGTACTGAGCGATTATGCCCGCCGTGTGTATACTTTCAATATTTATTTTTTTATGAAAAGGCGTAAAACACTTCGAAAAAAGCAGAAGACCGTAACCCTCAGCTTTATTGCAGCATTTCTTTTTATTCTCTATTTTACAAAGCTCTCTCTTGGTATCAGAAGAGAAGGACATTTTATACCCATCCTCTCGCATTTATTTAAAAATCAATCTCAGCAAAGCGTCTGCTGTCATACAATTCGCCGCATAAGCCAATCGCTTTGATGAACCATATTTATTCTCTTATTTCTTTATATCCCTGTGAGTTACGTCAGCTTTAATTCCTTTTTCCTTCAAGTGGTCGCAGAGATACTGAGCCGTAGCTACGCTTCTGTGATGACCGCCCGTACAGCCGACGGATATAACAAGCTGACTTTTGCCTTCCTTTTTATATAGAGGCACGAGGTAATCTATCATATCGGTAAGCTTTGTAATGAAACCTTTTGTCTCCTCACATCCCATTACGTAGTCCCTTACAGGTTCGTCCAGACCCGTTAAATTACGAAGACCTTCCACATAAAAAGGATTAGGCATACATCTTACGTCGAAAACAAGGTCGGATTCCAAGGGCATACCGTATTTAAAGCCAAAGCTTACGCAGTGAACGGACAGAGAATTAACGTCGCTGCCCACTTCCTCGGAAAATAATTTAAAAATTCGCTCCTTCATATACTGAGGGTGAAGGTTGCTTGTATCGATAATATAATCTGCCTTCTCCTTCACGGGGCGCAGAATCTCCCTTTCAAGGCGGACGGCATTTTCAAGGGAGCCCTTGAAACTATCGGAAAGAGGGTGCTTACGTCTTGTTTCCTGATAGCGGTTAACGAGCACGCTGTTGGATGCATCGAGGAAAAGTATTTTATAGCTTTTGCCTTCGTTTTCAAGGCTTGAAATGGCACTGAAAAACGACTTAAACAGCTCGCCGCCTCTTGTGTCGGTAACTACTGCCGTTCTTTTAGGCCAGCCCTCGGTTTTTAAACACATATCATAGAATACGGGAATAAGTTCGGGAGGTAAATTATCCACGCAGTAAAAGCCTATATCCTCCATAGCTGCCACCGCTTTTGATTTACCCGCGCCAGAAAGACCCGTTACGATTATAAATTCCATATAATAATAATTTCCTTATAAAAAATAACAACTGCAATATAAAACAATTATTTAAGAAGCTTTACTTCACATTCAAGCTCTACGTCTTTTTCTTCTTTAACTATGGCTTTGATTTTTTCGATAAGATTCAAAACGTCACTGCAGCTTGCTTCACCTTTATTGATAACGAAACCCGAATGCTTAACGCTTACTTCTGCATCGCCTACAGAGAGCCCCTTTAAGCCGCATTCCTCTATTAAAGCTGCCGCAAAATAACCCTCGGGGCGCTTAAAGGTAGATCCTGCGCTGGGATACTCCAGAGGCTGTTTGCTCTTTCTTTTATCCATAAGCTCGCCCATTTTAGAGTTTATTTCGTCATAGTCACCTTTTTTAAGGTTTAATATAAGCTTGGTAATGATAAAATCTTTATCGGTATAAGCGCTTTTTCTGTAGCCTAAAGAAAGCTCTTCCCCTGAAAAACTGCCTTTGTTTCCGTTTTTATCTATATGTTCGCAAGAAGCAAGAACGTCCTTCATTTCACCGCCGTAAGCGCCTGCGTTCATATAGGCGGCGCCGCCTGCACTGCCGGGAATACCCCAGGCAAATTCAAGACCTGTCAATGAATTTTTTCTTGCAAAAGCGCAGAGGCTTGAAAGACTTGCGCCTGCGCCGCAGGAGATTTCGCTTTCGCTTAAAAGCTTTATTTCGGAAAATTCTCCGCCTAAAGTGATTACAACACCGTCGAAACCTTCGTCGCACACAAGCATATTGGAACCGTTACCCAATATAAAATAACGAAGAGAGCTTTCGTTTACGGCTGAAAGAACCGTTTTAAGTTCACATTCATTATTTACGGTAACGAAACGCTTTGCGTTTCCGCCAAGCTTGAAGGTTATATGTTTTTTCATAGGCTCATTACAGATAAATGTGATGCCCTTCTCTTTAAGTTTATTATCAAAGCTTAAATATTTCGTATTCATATATAAAGCTTCCCCTTACTAAATACCTTTGATTTTCACAGCGGAAAAGCAAACTTCCCCTCTATGATAATATGTTTTACGGATTTAATTATTCTTATTTATGTTACTTACATATTGATATCCTTTTTGATATCCATGGGAGCCATGGCGCTTACGTCCATACCGAGACTTGCAAGAAGCTCGTGAGCCGCATTGAAGCCCATTTTCTTCTGCCTGTTATTCATAGCGGCAACCTCTATGATAACTGCAAGGTTACGGCCGGGTTTAACGGGAATGGTCATTAAAGGCACTTTAATGCCGAGAATTTCGGTATATTCATTATCAATACCCATTCGGTCGTATACCTTTGTGCTGTCCCACAATTCAAGGTTAATAACCATATCTATTTTTTCCGAAAGCTTAACGGCGCCCATACCGAAAATACGCCTTGCATTAATAATGCCGATACCGCGAAGTTCAATAAAGTGACGGATATTTTCGGGAGCCTGACCTACTAAGGATTTATTGGAAACTCTTCTTATCTCAACTGCGTCGTCGGCAACAAGGCGGTGGCCGCGCTTGATAATTTCGATAGCGGTTTCACTTTTACCTACGCCGCTGTCGCCTACGAGTAAAATACCTTCGCCGTAAACTTCAACGAGAACGCCGTGACGGGTAATTCTGGGAGCAAGCTCTACGTTTAAAAGCGATACGAGGGCGGCTACAACGTTTGACGTAGAATCCACAGAAGTTAAAAGCGGAACACCGTGTTCCTGCGCGCTTTCAACCATAACGGGGAATGCTTCAAGGTCACGGGCAATAATAACCGCAGGGGGATTCATACTGAAAAACTTTTTAATGGCTTCATCCATTTTTTCTCTGCCGAAGCTTTCAAGCATCGCCATTTCAGATTTGCCTAAAACGCAAATTCTGAGCGGATCGAAAAAGTCGTAGAAGCCGTTAAGCGCAACACCGGGACGGTTAACTTCACGGGATTTTACGTAAATATCGTCTGCTGATTTCGGTAAATAAAGAGCTGTGAGCTGTAAATCTTTAATAATTCTTGATAACTGTAAGGTGTATTCTTCTGCCATAATATATTTCTCCTTTGTTAATAATTTTTATAGTCACCGTAAATTTCAATCATTTCTTTTGAAACTTCACCGTTTTCTTCCAGTATTAAAGTGGGTAAAATCTGAAGCCCGGGTTTACCTCCGCGGCGGCATTTAAGAAGGAAAAGCGAAGGGGCTTTATCGCTTCTGCCCTGCACAAGCCTTAACACTTTCGGCTCAAGATCATACTTTCTCATTATATTCATCGCGTCGGTAAGTCTTTCGGGGCGTTGGCAAATACAAAGATTACCGCCGAATTTAAGGCAGAATCTTGCGCTTTCGGCAAGCTCTTCCATTGTAAGCAGTTCTTCGTGGCGGGCTATGGTCATTTTCGTATCTTCATTTTTAATCCCCGCTCCCTGAGCTTTGTAAGGAGGGTTGCAGGCTATTAAATCAAGATTCTGTTCAGGGAAAAGCTTTTTATAATCCCTTATATCTCCTTTTATAAGCTCTATATCAAATCCGCATTCTTTAAAGGAAATTTCCGCCTGAAGCTGTGCCTGACTCTGCACTTCCACTGCGTATATTTTTTTAGGGTTATATTTCCCTTTCCATATTAAAGGAATGGTTCCGCAGCCCGTACCGAAATCGGCGCACACGTCGTTTTTATTTGGCGAAGCAAAATGTGAGAGTAAAATCGTATCGGTATTAAAACGGTGTTCTCTTGTTACAAATACCTTGGCACCGAAACCAAGGCGTTCCCATTTACCGTTTTGCAGAATATTTTCTGTATTTATCCCATTTTCACACAAATTCGCCACCGCCTTTCTTCACAAATTGATATATTTAGTATATTATAACCTAAATTTACAAAAAAATAAAGATAAATTCCTATATTTATATTTCTTGTATTATTAAAATAAATGTTATATAATAGTAGAAGAATTTTATATAATGGGGGAATATGATTTGTTCAGTAAAATAAAAAGCCTTTTCGGCGCACAGGATATGACCGTAGGCAGTCCTACCGCTTCTATTATTAAGTTTGCCATTCCTCTTTTGATAGGCAACTTCGCTCAGCAGCTTTATAACACTGTTGACGCAATTATAGTCGGTCAGAACGTAGGCGACTCCGCCCTTGCAGCCGTTGGCGCTTCCAACCCTATAATAAACTTACTTCTTGCTTTATTTATGGGTATTTCAACAGGTGCCGGTATTATCGTATCTCAGTATTTCGGCGCCAAGCAGCGTGAGAATCTTTCCAAAACAGTAGGTAACGTTATTTTCCTTACTTTAATCGTAAGCGTTGTTACAACCGCTTTAGGTCTTCTTATCTCAAGACCTATTCTTGAACTTATGGGTACCCCCAACGACGAAGTGAACGGATTCATTTTAGAAGGCGCCACTACATACCTTATGATTATTATGCTTGGCTTTATAGGCACAGCTTTCTATAATATGGTATCGGGTATTTTAAGAGGTATGGGCGACAGCGTAATGCCCCTTGTATTCCTGCTTGTTGCCTGCGGTATCAACATTGCTCTTGACCTTTATTTTGTACAGGGTCTTAAATGGGGCGTTATGGGTGTTGCTGTTGCTACTATTATTGCACAGGGTGTATCCGCAGCTTTATGCCTTATAAGACTTTTCACAATGACAGACGTCATTGATATTGGCCTTAAATATTTCAAGCTCGACTTTAAACTTGTTTTTCAGATAGTAAGAGTAGGTTTACCCAGCGGTATGATGCAGGCAATATTCAGCTGCGCTACACTTGTTGTTCAGTCACTTACAAATACATTCGGCGAGGCTATTATCGCGGTTACCACGGTTGTTATGAGAGTTGACGGCTTCGCAATGATGCCCAACTTTACATTCGGTATGGCTATGACCACCTTTGTTGGCCAGAATATCGGTGCAGGTAAATGGGACAGAGTAAACAAGAGTTTAAAAGTCGGTCTTACAATAGGTCTTTCTACTTGTGCTACACTTGTTGCTGCAATTTTACTTTTCGGCAGAAACTTAATAGGTATTTTCTCCAGTACCCCCGACGTTATCAATAACGGTAACCATATGCTCAATATCTTAGCATTCGGCTATATCTCCTTCTGTGTTACACAGATTCTTATGGGTATTATGCGCGGTGCAGGCGATACAGTTACCCCCATGGTAATCAGCGCTATCACCACAGTTGCCATCCGTGTACCCGTTGCTTACCTTTTAGCTTTCCTCACTCAGTCCCCCGAGTTGCCCACAGGTTCACCCGAATCCATTTACTGGTCACTTCTTATCTCCTGGGTATCAGGTACAATTCTTTCCGTTATCCTTTATCTTAAAGGCGGCTGGAAGAAAAAGGCTGAAAGCATCGGTATTTATCACGATTAATACAAAATCTAACTCAATAAACAAAGCTCGCTTATGCGGGCTTTATTTATTTTATAATATTTTACCAAATTAAAGCAAAAAAGAGTTGACAAGCGTAAAAAACTGCTGTATTATATATGAGTCACTTCACTTCATCTTGGTAAAGTGATAAATGCTAAAAGAAATTAATTGAGGATAGGTATTATGAAAAAGATTTTATGTTTGATGTTGGCCCTTATGATGATAGTAGCTTGCTTTGCAGGCTGCCAGGGCGAGAAAAAAGTTGACTCCGACTATGAGTACGTAAAGAATAAGGGTACTTTAATAGTTGGTATTACAGACTTCGCACCTATGGATTACACAGACGAAGACGGCAACTGGATCGGCTTCGACGCTGACTTAGCTAAAGCTTTTGCTAAAGAGCTTGGTGTTGAAGTTAAATTCCAGCTTATCGACTGGAACAGTAAGGAAATGGAACTTGACGGCAAGTCTATTGATGTTGTATGGAACGGTATGACACTTACAGATGCAGTTAAGAAGACAATGGAAACAAGTAATCCTTACTGCAACAACCAGCAGGTTGTAGTTGTAAGAAAGGATGTAGCTGATAAGTATCAGACTAAAGAAAGCCTTAAAGAGCTTAAGTTTGCAGTTGAAGAAGGTTCTGCAGGCGCTGAACAGGTAGCTATGATCGAAGGCGCTAAGTACGTTGAAGTTCTTGACCAGGCTACAGCTCTTGCTGAAGTTCAGGCAGGTACATCTACAGCAGCTGTTATTGACCTTCTTATGGCAAGTGCAATGCTTGGTGAAGGCACAGGTTTTGAGGATCTCACTTATACAATAGGACTTAACGACGAAGAATACGGCGTAGGCTTCAGAAAAGGCTCTGACCTTGCTCCTAAGCTTAACGATTTCTTCAAGAAAACTTATGCAGACGGCACAATGGAAGATTTAGCAAATCTCTACAACATTGATACAGCCGTTATCATCCCCCAGGAATAATACGTTCTCCTATATATTGAATTAACCACAAAACACTAAGCATTAAGCCCTAAAAAAGCTTAATGCTTAATGTTGTTTAAGAGATAAGGAAGGAACTTTGCAAGCCAAAGTTATAAATCTACTATGCAGGAATTCTTAACCGTTATCGACGCACTTAATCAAGGTTTTTTTCAAACCTTTAAGCTTTTTGCAATTACACTTTTGGGCGCTCTCCCATTAGGCCTTATTATATCCTTCGGCTCAATGAGCAAGTTCAAGCCCTTAAGCTATTTTACAAAAACAGTAGTATGGGTAATAAGAGGCACACCTCTTATGCTCCAGCTCTTTATAATTTACTACGTACCGGGTCAGCTTTCAGGCGGTATGAGCCCTTGGTCTGCTTTTGAGGATGACCGTTTTATCGCTTCCTGCGTAGCTTTCATTATAAACTACGCTTGTTACTTCTCCGAAATTTACCGCGGCGGTATTCAGGGTGTTCCCGTAGGTCAAAAAGAAGCAGGCGAAGTACTGGGTATGACGAAAAGCCAGATTTTCTTTAAAGTTACTCTTTTACAGATGGTCAAGCGTATAGTACCCCCTATGTCCAACGAAATTATCACCCTTACCAAGGATACTTCTCTTGCAAGAATTATCTCTTATCAGGAAATTATCTGGGCAGGTTACTCATTCATTAAGGGTTCAAGAGGCATTTCAGGTATTGTATGGCCTTTGTTCTTCACGGGTCTTTACTACCTTGTTTTCAACGGCGCCCTCACTCTCCTTTTCGGTTATATTGAAAAGAAACTTAAGCACTTTAATTAAGAGAGGTTATTATGGCTATTTTAGAAGTAAAAAACATAAAAAAGTGCTTCGGCAAAACCGAAGTTTTAAAGGACATAAGTTTCTCTCTTAATAAAGGCGAAGTGCTTACCATTATAGGCTCCTCAGGCAGCGGCAAAACCACACTTTTACGTTGCCTTAATTTCCTCGAATTTGCCGAAAACGGTACTATTTCAGTAAGGGATAAAATAGTTTACGACGGTAAAAACCATAAAAAGATTAAAGATAATGAATTAAGAGAAAACAGGCTCCATTTCGGACTTGTTTTCCAGCAGTTTAATTTATTTCCACAGTATACTGTCAAGAAAAACGTTACTTTAGCTCCTTCTCTATTAAAAAGAAATACCCCTGAAGAAATTGAAGCCAAAGCCGATTCACTTATTAAAAGAGTAGGCCTTGAAGAGAAAAAGGATAACTACCCCGCTACACTTTCAGGCGGTCAGCAGCAGCGTGTGGCAATTGCAAGAGCTCTTGCTTTAGAGCCCGATATTCTTTGCTTCGATGAGCCCACCTCTGCTTTAGACCCCGAGCTTACGGGCGAAGTTTTAAAGGTTATCCGTTCACTTAAAGGCCACGACTCCACTATGATAGTGGTAACCCACGAAATGCAGTTTGCTAAAGAGGTATCCGATCGCGTTATATTTATGGCAGACGGCAAAATCGAGGAGGAAGGCACACCCGAGGAAGTTTTCGGTAATCCTAAATCCGAGCGATTAAAAGCCTTCCTTTCAAATTCCCTTTAATTTAACGGAGGAATAATTTTATGAAAATGAATTGCCCCTGGTGCGGTAAAGAAACGGAAGAAGGATTTATAACACAGGATAGATACGCTATTACGTGGCGACCTATTGAAGCATATAACAGCATTATAACAACTATTTTTTCTAAAAACAAAATCAAGCTCACTTCGTCTATGAATAATACCGAAGCAAGAGTTTTTTACTGCAGGGACTGCCGAAAGTTCATAATCGACCAAGATAATATAGAAATAAACGAATAAAAAACGGAGAAGTAATCTTCTCCGTTTTCTTTTGCTTATTCAATTATCTGCCGCAGCACTTCTTGTACTTTTTGCCGCTGCCGCAAGGACAAGGATCGTTACGGCCGATTTTTTCGCCCTTAACAACTGTTTTGCTCTGCTTCTGAGCCTTATAAAGTTCCTTCTGCTTTTCAGCTGATAAATGACGGTTCCACTCAGGAAGAGTATAAAGCCACTCTGCCTTTGCAGCTACCATATTGTAATAGAGCTTTTCGAGGTCGTACTTAAGAGTGATAACTGTTTCCTCATCAAGCACTTCTAAATCCATGGGATTTAAGAGGCTGTCGTTAGTACCGTCTAAAAAGCCTGTCATAAGAACTTCATCAACGCCGAACTTTGCAGCTAAATCTGCGATCTTACCTTCAAAAATTTCGTCGGAAGCAAGGATCTCTTTATACATATCCTTTTCCTTTAAGAAATAATCCTGCCAGAACTTATTAGCGTTTTCGCTTTCATTCTGCTCCGTTGCGAACTGATTCCATTTTTCGATAAGTGACATATCAAAAACCATCCTTCAATATTTAGTTTAATTATTGGACGGTGATATTGTAACATAAGATTTACATTTTTACAATAATAAATCTTTATATATGTCTTAAAAAGAATTGAATAAAATCCAAATTAATGGTATTATATATATGTATGTTTTAAAATAACACTTTTATGACTTAAATTAGGAGATTTTTTGAATGAATGTTATAAAAAGCTTCTTTAAGAAAATATATAATCTGTTTAAACATGGCAGACTCAATAACGGTGAGCCTATAGGTGAAGCTGCAAAGAAAACCGTGATCCAGATTTTCATAATATTTTTAATACCCGTTTCCATTATCGGTATTATGTACGCAGGTACTGTTCTTATTGAAAAGACCACCGACGACGGTTACCTTACAGTAAGTATGAGCAGTAAATACCGCGAGCCCGTGCGCTGCAGTATTCCCCAGCTTGAAGATAAAACCGTTACTTCAGGCTATGCCGCTACGGAGATAGTATCAAAATGGAGCAATTCCCCCATAACTCAAAAAGAAATAGATAATAAAGAGCAGGGCGCACATCAGGAAAACTACATCACAACCACAAATTATCTTTTTGATACGTACCTTGAAAACTGTACATACGAGCAAAAAAGCGGTCTTTCAAACTTCGAGCTTTTAAGTGAGATATATTACCATATTAAGGGCGGCGGCGCCGTAGCGGTAAGCCTTTGTATTGAAGATAAAAAAGAAGAAACCCTCAGTATGGGAATCGGCTTTGTTACAAGTATAAATTATACCGATAACGCCATCACGGTATATCTTGACAGCGGAATAGCCGAAGTTTTTACTACCGACGATTTTATTGCAGCTACAAGATTTTCCGATTACGACACATCGATATTTGAAAAAGTAGGATTTGCAGTAGGACTTTACTCAATTAACAACGCTTGGTTTTTCTCTAAGTAAAAAATATTGCAAGACCTTTTAAGCATACGCTCAAAAAGCCTTGCAACAGCCTGATAACACATAAATTTATGTATTATCCAGGCCAAAACTTATTTCTATAGCTTCATCCACTTTTTCCATTGAGCGCTCATCAAGTTTACCCATTTTTTCTTTCAGTCTGTGTTTATCTATAGTTCTTATCTGTTCCAAAAGAACTATAGAATCCTTTTGAAGTCCGGTACACCCGGCTGAGAGCTCAATGTGTGTGGGCAGGTTGCTTTTTGTTTTCTGGCTTGTAATTGCCGCCGCAATTACCGTAGGACTATACTTATTGCCTATATCATTCTGCACAATTAAAACCGGTCTTACTCCCCCTTGTTCCGAGCCAACTACGGGACTAAGGTCGGCGTAATATATATCTCCGCGTCTTACTGTCACAATTTTCACACTCCGTTAATTAAGTCTGATTTTATTCTTGCCTCTTTTTCAGGTTTTAAACCTTTGTTGTTCCCTCATTTACATATTATTTAATTTTTAATATTTTGTTCCTTTTAAAATTAAAAGCTATAAATCTAATTTAGAAAACAAAACTATTTAATATATATTTTGGAAGGTAGTGAATCAATGAGCAAGCTTTGTATGAACTGTATGACTGAATTGGACGAAAGCATCGGAGGCGGCGCCATTTGCCCCAAATGTGCTTTCGACAATACAACTGAGCAGACTAAATACGCCCTTGCATACGAAACGTTTCTTGGAGACAGATACATTACAGGTAAAGTAAAAAGCGCAAACAGCGAAGGTTTTACCTATATCGCTTACGATACCGAAACGGGTAAAAACGTATCCATAAGAGAGTTTTGCCCTGTTACGCTTACTTACCGTAATACAAACAATATGGCCATAGCTCCTGCCGAAGGCAACCGCGGTATTTTCAGCGACCTTTTAAAGGAGTTCTGTAATCTTTACATCAAGCTTATGAAGGCATCCTCCATAAACGGCATTGTAACAGTTACTGATATTTTCTATGAAAACGGCACGGCTTATGCCGTAATGAAATACGAAGACGGTGTCACACTCAGAAGCTATAAAGAGCAAAACTCAGCGGAAAGAAACGCGGTAATAAATATGTTTATACCCCTTATTTCATCTCTGAGTACCATGCATTCATTGGGTATAAAGCATTTGGGCATTTCTCCCGATACTTTAAAAGTTACAAGTGAAGGCAAACTTGTTCTAACCGAATTCTCTATAGAATCCGTAAGAAAGGTTTCAGGTCCTCTTGAAGCGGTGCTTTATGAAGGATTTGCCGCTCCCGAGCAATATTCTGAAAATAGTGACTGCGATGAGCTTACCGATATTTACGCTACCTGTGCCTCCCTTCTTTTTGCGCTTACAGGCACTACCCCCGCAAACGCGCAAAAAAGGCTTAAAGATGATAAGCTCCTCGTATCAAGAGAAAAAATAAGGCATATACCCCAGAACGCCCTTTCGGTAATAGCACAGGGCTTAAGGGTTTCACGTTCGGAAAGAGTTGCTTCCTTTGAGAGGCTGAGAGTTGAGCTTACGGGCAACGTAAAACTTAAGGACAGTCTTGATGAGATGAAAATCACCAAATCTCTGCCAAAACGCGATACAGGTACACGGCGTCACTTCTCACTTCCCCCAAAATTCTGGGCAGTTACCGCCTTCGCCCTTACCTTATGCGCTATTATCGGTTACTTCTATTATTTAACCAACTATACCGATTTTTCAATGAAGGAATTCGCCGAAGATATACTCCCCGAATCCCAGACGGAGATCACAGAGGTTATTACCGCGCCTAAGCTTGAAGGAGCCAACTACCACGACTGGCTTGAAAAAATGAAGGATGCCTCTCTCTACAGATTCAGCATAAAGGTTGTTTCCATGGAATTCAGCGAAGAAGTTGAGAAAGATTATATTATAAGCCAGAGTCCCGCCCCCGGTGAGACAATGTCAAAAAACGGCGTGATAGAGCTTATTGTCAGCCGCGGTTCAAGAATGATAGAGCTGCCCAAGGTAAACGGTCAGAAATTTATATCCGTAGCGGAAGAGCTTGAGGCTCTCGGTTTCACGGTAGTAAGAATAGATTCCTACAGCAAGGATATTGCCGCCGACTACGTAATATGGTATAAGGATCACTACTCAGGCGACCTTGTTGAATACGGCAGCGAAATAGAAGTGTACGTAAGTATCGGTCCAAACGAATAAAGAAAGGTTAATTTTAAAATATGAGAGCAATTGTTCAAAGAGTAAACGGCGCTGATATTCTTATCGACGGCGAAATTCACAGAGAAATAAGTGAAGGTCTTGTGGTTTTCTTGGGAGTTATGGGTACTGATGCAAAAGAAAACGCTGAATACCTTGCCAATAAAATAACGGGACTGAGAATTTTCAAGGATGAAAACGATAAACTAAATTTATCCCTTGAAGATATTAAGGGCGATATTCTTATTGTAAGCAACTTCACTTTATCCGCTGACTGCAAACACGGTAAGCGCCCCTCTTTTGAAAGGGCGGCAAAAGGAGATCTTGCAAAAGAACTTTACGAATACTTTGTTTCCCTTGTAAAGAAAAACGATAAAATAAACAAGGTTGAAACAGGTGAATTCGGTGCCCATATGCATGTAAACGTTCAGAACGACGGTCCCATAAACATAATTATGGATACAGACGTTATAGTTAAGCACTGAGGTGATAATAATGATAATTTTCAAGAAAATACAGTTTTATTTTGCTTTATGGGTAGCTAAGTTTACCGCTTTGGGACTTAAGATTATGGGCAGAAAAGGCACAAGCCTCCCCGGCTCCCTTGCAATTATCCTTTGCCACGATTTCTTCAAATATATGGATAAACCCAAAACCATTATAGGTATTACGGGCACAAACGGAAAAACCACCACGGCAAACCTTATTGCCGATGCTCTTATTAAGTGCGGCATCGATTTCGTAGGCAACCGCGAAGGCTCCAACACCCCCACAGGTGTTGCCAGTGTTATGATAGCTAACGGCAACTGGCTTGGCAAACAGAAAAAACAGGTCGCCGTATTTGAAATCGACGAAAGAAGCAGCCTTTCTGTTTTCCCTTACGTTAAACCCAATTTCCTTCTTATAACAAACATCTTCCGCGACAGTTACCGCCGCAACGCTCACGTTGAATTTATCTGCGATATTTTAAATAATGGTATCCCATCTGAAACAAAGCTTATTTTAAACGGCGACGACCCCCTCTGCTCTAGCCTCGGAAAGAACTGCGAAAAAGTATTCTTCGGTTTAGCAAAGCAAGATTTCGAAGAGAACGCTCTGAAGAACCTTGTGCGTGACGGCACCTTCTGTCCCGTTTGTGAAAATCCTCTTACTTACGACTTTATCCGTTACCACCACATTGGTAATGCGCACTGTGAAAAATGCGGCTACACTTCACCTATAGCTAAATATAAGGGTGTTAAAGCCGATGCAGAAAACAGCCTTTTAACAATTGAAATAAACGACAAGAATTATACCGGAAAACTTCTTGATGATAACCCCATAAACATTTACAATCAGTTGTCCGCAATAGCTGTTCTTTGCGAATTCGGTATTGAGCCGGAAAAAGCAATCGCATGCTTTGATAACATCAGCATCGATAAGACCCGCTTCACTAAAACGACCCTTTATAATAAAACCTTGTTCTCATATTTGGCAAAATGCCAGAACCCCATAGCTTGTTCAAGAGTTTTCGAAAATATACGTAATTTCCCCGGCAAAAAGTGTGTTCTGCTTTATCTTGACGACCGACTGGATTCAAAATACAGTGTTGAAAACATGGCGTGGATTTACGATACTGACTTTGAATTCTTAAACGACGAAAGTATTACACAAATAATCTTCAGCGGTGCAAGACGAAAAGACGTATACGTAAGACTTTTACTCGCAGGCATAAGTGAGGATAAAATCAAAACAACAGAAGAAATTTCTCAGATGCTCGACGTAGTGGATTTAGACGCAAGTGACAGCTTTATTATTTGTCACGACATTACGTTCAACAGCAACTTCACAAAACAGAGATTAAAAGAAATGATAAATGCAAACTACAGCGAAGCTAAGGAGGGTAACTGATATGAAAATTGAAATATTATACCCCGATATGGCTTACCTTTTCGGTGACGCCGCCAACGTAAGATATCTTAAAGCGTCACTCCCTACCGCTGAATTCATTGAAACAAAAAAAGGTTCTAAGCCCTTATTTTTAAGTGAAAAAGTAAATTTCGTATATATGGGTGCCCTTACTGAAAGAAGCCAGGAAGAAGCAGTAGAACTTCTTTTACCCTATAAAGACGAATTTATAAAGGCTATTGATAACGGTACTGTTTTCCTCTTTACAGGTAATACTCTTGAAATTTTAGGTGAGTACATTATTGATGACGACGGAAAAAAAATTCCCTGTCTCGGTATTTTCGATTATTATGCAAAACGTGACTATTACCACCGTCACAACAGTGCCTGCCTTGCAGAATTTGAAAATATGAAAATTATGGGCTTTAAGACACAGTTTACCATGTGTTACCCCAAAACCGATGAAAAAGGCCTTTTCAAGGTTGAAAAAGGAATAGGCATGAATGAAAAAAGCAAGGCTGAAGGCATAAGAGTTAATAACTTTATGGGCACTTACTTGATAGGACCTCTGCTTATATTAAACCCCGATTTTACAAAATACCTTTTAAAGCTTATAGGTGTTGAAAAACCCACAATTGCTTTTGAAAAAGAAGCTATGGAAGCTTATAAAAAGCGCTACGAAGATTTCCTTGAGAGAATTCCCGTTAAACCCGAAAAATACAAGAAGATGTAAAAAATAAAGCTGAGCAAAGTTTATTCTTTGTTCAGCTCTTTTTTTATTTGTTTAATTCTCTGTAAATATCGCCTTTTTTTAGTTTAGAAGCATTTGCCGCAAACTTAGCAGCCTCGCTGGCGGAAAGACCTTCTTCCATTTTTTCTTCCGCCAATGCTACAGCGTCCTCCAAAGTATATTCTTTTACCATTTCTTCAATCTTTGCGCCTTCAAGCACCAAAACGAACTCACCTTTAGGTGAATTTTCGTCGTAGAACTTAATCGCTTCGCTTAAAGTAGTACGCTTTACTTCCTCGTGAATTTTCGTAATTTCTCTGACTATGGAAATTTTCCTATCGCCGAAAGCTTCAAACATATCCTTTAGTGTATAAATAAGCTTGTGGGGGGCTTCGTAGAAAATAAGAGTACGCTTATCGTTTTTAATTTCGCTTAAATGCTCGCGGCGGCTCTTTTTATTTACACTTAAAAAGCCTTCGAAGCTGAATCTGCCTGTAGGCAGACCTGATACAGCCAAAGCGGAAACAACGGCGCTGGGGCCCGGTACAACGTAAACGGGAATATCCCTCTCTGCGCACTGCATTACAAGCAATTCACCGGGGTCCGATATGGCAGGCATACCTGCATCGGAAACAAGGGCACAACTTTCGCCTGCAAGAATTCTGCCGCAGATGTAATCGCCTTTTTCAAATTTATTATGTTCAAAATAGCTTATAAGGGGCTTTTTTATATCGAAGTGATTTAAAAGCTTAACGGTAACCCGCGTATCCTCAGCGGCAATAAAATCCACTTCGCTTAAAACTTCCTGCGCTCTGGGGGAAAAGTCACCCAAATTACCTATAGGGGTACCTACTATATATAGAGCGCCTTTTTCTACTGTATTTTTTTCCATAAATTTACGTCCTTTTAAAAACAAAACTAAAGGCAGGGCACATAAAGAACCCTGCCTTTTGTTTTAATCAAATTTGATTATTCAGCAACGGGAGCCTCAACAGGGCAAGAACCTGCACAAGCGCCGCAATCGATGCAAGTATCAGCGTCGATAACGTACTTGCCATCACCCTCAGAGATAGCCTCTACGGGGCAATCAGCTGCACAAGCGCCGCAACCGATGCAAGCGTCAGTAATTTTGTATGCCATAATAAAAACACCTCCATAAGTATTTACATAAACATTATAACTCAAATACGCAAAATTGCAATACCTAATTTTAGTTATTTTAACAATTTAATTCTTTTATAAAAAAACTCATCCCTCAAGGTTTTTAAACTCTTCAATTTCCTTGCGGTTTACTTTGATCTGACCGTCCTTAATAACCTTAACGTCACTTACCTTAAATATGGCAGGGGCTGCATCGGGAGCCTTATCAAGCTTGATTGTAAGCTTACCTGTAATGAGGTTCTGATCCACAACAGTACCCTTACCCTCATCCGTCATAACCACAGCGCCGACTTTGGGAGCTGTTTTTAAAAGGTCAAGATAAGCTTCCTGCTCGTATTTTAAACAGCACATAAGTCTGCCGCAAGTACCTGAAATTTTAACGGGATTTAAGGATAAGCCCTGTTCTTTTGCCATTTTAATGGAAACGGGCTGAAAACCGCCTAAAAATTCCTTGCAGCAAAAAGGTCTGCCGCAAATACCGAGACCGCCCAGAAGCTTTGCCTCATCTCTTACGCCAATCTGTCTCAGCTCGATTCTGGTGCGGAACATACTCGCAAGATCCTTAACAAGCTCGCGGAAGTCAACTCTGCCGTCACTTGTAAAATAGAAAAGAATCTTACTGTTATCGAAAGTGTATTCAACGTCAACGAGCTTCATATCAAGCTTATGCTCAAGAATTTTCTTTTCGCAGGCAACAAAAGCCGCTTTTTCCTTCTGCTTATTCTCTTCCGCCTTAACAAGATCCTCAGGCGTTGCTATTCTTATAAGCTTTTTTAAGGGCTGAATTATCTCCTCGTCCCTCACTTCGCTGTTTTCCATTCCGACTTCGCCGCACTCAATACCGCGGGCAGTTTCTACGATAACCATGGTGCCCTTCTTTACGAAAACGCCTTCGGGGTCAAAATAATATATTTTACCGTTATTAACGAATTTTACGCCGATTACTTCTGCCATTTTAATCACCTTTTTTCTTATACGAATTAAGAATGTGCACATTTCTGAAACGTGCCGTACACATATAAATAATATATAATATAAATTTTATTTGCTTTCCTTTTTATTTGCCCACTGTTTTTCTCAGCTCCGAGCAAAAAGCAGTAACAAGTAAAGACTGGTTAGCGTTTTTACTCATCAGGTCTGCGTATTTTCTGCAAACTTCAGGAAGCTTCATAAGCTGTACCCTTGTAAGCTTAGCACCCAAAGACATAGCCGAGCTTTTATCTACGCTTATAAACTTATCGCTGCCCGATTTATACGCCACCGCATCACGAAAAACTTCACTAAGTGAAGATATGAGCATAAGAAGCTTCTGCTTTTCTTTTACAAAGGGATGCAGCATCCTAAGCAAACTGTATTCATCGCTTTTTAAAAGCTGAGTGCATATTTCCGTAACGGTATTCATCACGTTTAAACCGTTCTTTTCGCTGCTTTGTTCATCGAAATAGGCTTTTATCCTGCCAATATTTCCGGAAAATGCATCGGTTGCATCTTTAAGCTCATCCTCGGTTTTTTCGGGATATTCCTTTTTAAGGAAACTTAAAGTTTCTTCCTTCAAGGGGGCTTTAAGTGTGAAAATACCTGCTCTTGAGCGCACGGTAGGAAGAAGAGACTCCGCAGACTTTATGCATAAGATAAACATAACGCCTTTTGGCGGCTCCTCTATAATTTTTAAAAGCTTATTCTGAGTCGCTTCACTCATTACGTTTCCCGCAAACAGCAAATATATACTGTACTGCGACTCTTCGGGCTTTAAGTAAGCATCTTCTATTATATTTCTTATACTTTCAACGGAAATCTGACCGCTTGCCCCCGTACCTGTTACTGTTTTAATGTCGGGATGCGTTCCCGCCTTTGCCCTTATGCAGGCAGGGCAAGTGAAACAAGGGGCAGAAAAAGCATCGCTTCTGCAAACAGCCGCAGAAGCGATGAGCTTACTCAAAGTGCGTTTGCCGGTGCCTTCTTCTCCCTGCAGAATAATGAAATGAGGGAGCCTTCCGTTTATAAAATAATCGCTTAAACGCTTTTTTACTTCATCATTACCGACAAAAGATAATAAATTCATAGATCTGAATTAAACCTTCTCAAATCTGTCAACATTAAGAACAAAGATTGTAGAACCGCCAACTGTAACTTCTACAGGGAAGGAGGAGTACATACCAACATCCATTGTGGTTGTGCTGGGAACAACCTGAGTACGTCTTGAAGAGTGCTTTGCAATTATGGAAATAACCTCGTCAACCTTCTCGTCATCAACACCGGAAATAAAAGTGGTATTACCTGCCATAAGGAAGCCGCCGGTTGTTGCAAGCTTAGTGATCTGATAACCGCTCTTGGTCATGGAAGAAGCAACAGCACTGCTGTCATCGTTACTAACAATAGCTAATATAAGTTTCATATCGGTGAACCGTCCTTTCAAAATATATATTTCAATGCTTTTCCAAAGCATTTTTATCTTGTATAAACATTTTATCATTTTATTATAAAAAAAGCTATAGAAAATTAAAAATTTTTATAATTATCTTATACTTTTTTACGAATAACGGTGTTTTCTGCGTGGATTTGAGTTTATTTTTGTCTCCTTTTGAAATTTCTACTGCAATTTCTGTAAAATAGCAAAGAGAAAGCAGATTTGGAATTGCCATCAAGCCGTTAAAAATATCGGAGAGCATAAATATTTTATCCATCCTCCATAAAGCGCCCATAAAAGCAAAAAGCGCCATAGCATAAGGAAAAATAAAATTAAGTTTACCTTTACTGATAAAGCAGAGCCCCACTTTGCCGTAATAACCCGAAGCAATAACGGTTGCCAAAGCAAAAAGCACCATACATATTACAATCATCACTCTGCCGAAATCACCGAAAACCTCGCTGAAGGCATTTATTGCAAGTAAATCTCCGTTTCTTTTATGAGTACCCGTCAGAATACAAAGGGCTGTAATAAGGCACATAACCGTCGTGTCCATAAAGACCTGAAAAATACCGAGATACCCCATTTTTAAAGGGTCTTTATTTTTCACCTCGCAAAAGGCCGCCGCTGAACTGCCAAGTCCCGCTTCATTAGTAAACACACTTCTTGATATACCTGTTTTTATGGCTAAAAAAGCAGAACCGCCGAGAAACGCCTCCTTGGAAAAAGCTCCTTCCATTATTTCATTTATCGCACAGGGAATTTTATCTCTCATTTTAAAAAGCAGAGCAATACTTACTATGAAAAATATTAAAGTCATAAAGGGAACTAATTTTTCCGTTAATTTTGAAACGAATTTTATACCGCCCTTGCTTGTTAAAAATACCAGTACTATTAAAAATACAGCAGAAATCACAGGCGGTACACCAAGCTGAGCCATGCCCTGGGCCACCGCATTGGACTGCGCCATATTACCCATTGTAAGCGCAGAGAGAAAACAACCCACACCATAAATATAGGGCAATATTTTCCCCTTGCCTATTCGTTTTATGTAAGAAAAAGCACCTTTGCTTTTACCGTCGTCAAAATATACAGAGAGGGCACATTCGGCAAAAACAGTCATCATGCCGAAAAAAGCCGCGATCCACATCCAGAAGACCGCCCCTGCCCCGCCTATGCTTATGGCGGCTGCCACGCCTACTATATTTCCCGTACCTATCGAGCCTGCAAGAGCAGTTGAAAGGGCGGCAAATGCGTTTATACCGCCTTCACTGTCTTTATCGGAACAAAATGCGTATTTAATCCACCTGAAAAAATGCCTTATCTGAAAAAATCCCGTTCTGAAACTTAAGTTCATTCCAACAGCGGTAATGAAAAAAAGTACGTGATAACCCCACAAAACGTTGAAAATTAAATTCATATAAATTTTAACCTGCCAAAATTTAAAATGCCGCCTGCTTATTACATATATAGTAAGCCTGCGGCAATAATATGATATTTACTTTATAAACTCTGTGGGGTCAATATATAAACCGTCTTTTTTCACTTCAAGGTGGAAGTGGCCGCTTGTGTTGTTTTCAAAAGGAATCTCGCCTACTGTGCCGAGTATATTGCCTGCAGTAACTATATCACCGGGTTTTATGTTTTTTACCTCATCTAAACCGCAGTAATAAAAAACGTACTCGCCGTGTTCGATCTCAATAACGTTACCGAGAAGTAAATCCTTATAAACACCTTTAACCTTGCCATTGGCGCTTGCGTAAACGTTTTCACCTTTGCTTGCAATAATATCAATGCCGTTATGAGTTCTGTAATCCTTCATAACCTCGTTATATAAAAGGTCGGCGCTGTAAGCTTTATTTATATCGTTACCTTCCACAACTCTTGCAAACTGAGGGCTTACTTCATAAGCATCGCCTGCGGTCTCTTTTACTTCTACCTTATTTTCTTCTTTCTTTTCGCTTTCGGTCTCTGTTTTATCTTCAGGCTTATTTACTTCGGGCAAAATTTCACTTTCAGCCGTTTCAGAAAAGTCCCCATCGTGTTTTTCAAGCAGATTTTCACTTGTTTTTTCTGCGGCGGTATCTTTCGTCAGTTCGCTTTCTTCCTTATTTATCTTATCCATAGGGTCATCTTCATTAATTTCTGAAATTGTGCTCTCCTGCATTCCTGTTCCTGCAGTATAAATATCCTCACCGCCTGAAAACTCACTGTAACCCATATACGTAATTATTGCAGCAGCCGCAATTGACATCATACATACGCCTAAAGCTGCATAAAGACCGCTTTTTTGCGCTTTATTAGGTTTATTTTCAGAATTTTTGTTATTTTCAGCTTTTCTCGTTTCATCAGAAGAATTTTTACCCGGTAAAGAAATTTGCTCGTTTTCTTTTTTATTAATATCTTTATTTGTTTTACTCATATTCACACATACCTTTCGTAAATTTTTAATTTGTATCGGTGTGAATATTGTTGCCGCAGATTATTAAATTATACCGTTAAAAAAATAAAGCCGATATTAATTAAAAACTAATATCAGCTTCATAATTTTCATCAATTAAAACATAATTTTTCCCGTATTTCTTACATTCGGAAAGATTCTTCTTATTATCTTCAATAAGCATTTCCTGCGTTAAATAACTGTCGTCCAACCTTTTTTCGATTACGTTTGCGTAATTTTTTATATCGCCGAAATGATTCAAAATATATTTTTCACTCATTATAAGGCAAAGGTATTTTATCTCCTTTAAATACTCGCTTTCAAAATCCTTATCGTAATCAAAAGGAATATAACAGCCCTCAACTATTAGATTCTGCTTGTTTTCTATAGCCGTTTTAATCATTTCCCTGACTATGGGCCAGAGGTAAAAAGTAAGCTCACCGTCGTCACTTTCGGGGGTTAACTCAGTGTGGCCGCTTCTTATAAGCCCCATTTTAAGATGGTCAATGGAGAGATAAGGGTAGCCGTATTTTAAAAGCAGCTTCTGCGCAAGATTTGTTTTACCCGTGTGGGAGGTACCTGAAATCAAAATAATCATAACAATATAATTTTAATAATAACGTATAACGGATATGACCTTACCCAAAACACTCATTTCTTTCGTGTATATAGGTTCAAAATCCTCGTTTTCGGGCTGCAGACGTATACCGTCCTTCTCTTTGAAGAAGCGCTTTACGGTGGCTTCATCGTCAATTAAAGCTACCACTATATCGCCGTTTTCGGCTGAAGGAGTTTTCTCTGCAATTACGTAGTCGCCGTCAAGGATACCTGCATTTTTCATACTCATACCCTTTACGTGCAGGGCAAAAAGCTCGCGGCAGCCTCTTTCAGGAAATGGGATATAGCCTTCAACTTCCTCAACTGCAAGTATGGGAAGACCTGCCGTAACGTTGCCAACGATAGGCACCTGAGCAGTAGACTCCACACCGTTTAAGTGAATTGAGCGGTTTCTGCCTTCGCTTCTTGTTATATAGCCTAATTTCTCCAGAGTTTTAAGCTGTGTGTGGACTGTGGAGGTTGATGAAAGACCCGTGGCATTGCATATTTCGCGAACTGTAGGGGGCACGCCCTTAGCCATTTCGCTTTTTAAAAAATCATATATTTTCTGCTGACTTTTGGTTAAAGGTTTCATAAATTCAATTCCGCCTTATAAATACAAATTTAATTCTTTTATACTATGTATATAATACCACAAAACGGAGCAAAATGCAAACATTTGTTTGAAATATTTGTTCTGTTTTTTAATATCCCGGCCATCTTGTTAACAAAATTCTTATAAATAATTAAATCTTTATTCATAGGATATTAACAACTGAATTTTTTAAAAGTGTATAATATAAGCATACCAATAAGGAACCGCACCTTTTTTGGTATATGTTCTACCCTCCTCAATATATGAACCCTCAAATTTAAGGAAAAAGAGCTGAACCGCATCGGCTCTTTTTTCTTTTAATAATACAGAAAGCTCTCAACTTTAAGCTGAGAGCTTTGTTTTTAATAACCCATAATACCTTCGATGGATTCATCGTTTAAAATCCAATCGTTAACGTTTATTATACGGTATTCATCCTTTGTATCGCGGATGATAACAGTTTCGATACCTGCGTTTATTACCATTCTCTTGCACATTGAACAGCAAATTGCATTTTTAACGTACTCGCCTGTATCCACCTCGGTACCGCAAAGGTAAAGTGTGGCGCCTATCATCTTATCGCGGGGAGCGGAGATAATTGCGTTGGCTTCAGCGTGAACACTGCGGCATAATTCGTATCTTTCGCCGCGGGGGATATTTAATTTCTGACGGATACAAACTCCTAAATCAGAGCAGTTTTTTCTGCCGCGGGGTGCACCTACGTAGCCTGTGGAGACAACCTCGTCGTTCTTTACGATAACTGCGCCGTAGCGGCGGCGAAGGCAGGTTGTGCGCTGAGATACAACGTCAGCTAAATCTAAATAGTAATTAATTTTGTCGCGTCTTTCCATTATTTTATCCTCATCTTAAATTATATTATCAAGCTTATTGATTACGTTGATTAAAAGAGTGGAAGCTTTCTTTGCGCTGTAATCCACGAATGTTAAATAGTCCACACTGCCTTCATCGTTGGCATTATCGGAAATGCTTCTGATAATAGCGCAGGGAACCTTATTGATATAGCAAACGTGAGCGATACTACCGCTTTCCATTTCGCAGGCAGATGCGTTGTAATCTGCATTTAACTGAAGGCACTTTTTACCGTCGGAAATAAACTGGTCACCCGTAGCGATTACGCCCATCATAACCTGTCCGTCGTAAATATTCTTTGCTTCTTCTGCTATAAGGGTTGAAATTTTCTCATCACAAGGTATTTCAATTATATTGATACCGGGAATCAAAGCCACGGGATCGCCTAAAGGAGAGGTATCCACGTCATGCTGAACACAGGCAGAGCCTACAACCAAGTCTCCGATATGTACGTTTTTGCCGATACCGCCTGCAACGCCGCTGTTAACAAGCATTTTAGGCTGATACTTTATAATCATTATCTGTGCGCATGCTGCAGCGTTTACTTTACCGGGATTGCATCTTGCCACAACGCACTTAACGCCGTTGATTTCGCCTTTAATAAAATTGATACCTGCGATTTCTTCTTCGCTTATATCGGTCATAACAACCTTGAGGCCTTCTACCTCTTTATCCATGGCACCTATAATACCTATCATTTTATATTCCTCCTTTTATTTTTTCTTACTGAATTTTTTCTTTAAAAGCATTTCGTCAATTACTTTGTTCTCTTTGAGTTTGGCATCAATAAATGCCTTGAAAGCCGCGGGGTCTCCCTCTCTGAAATTGAACTTTGCTACGTAGTTTACTATCTCGCTGCCGAAATAGATATAGAAATAATCCTGATATTCAGCTATTTCGGTAATCTGGAAGTAGGGGTAAACCTCATAGCTCTGTGTACCCGCTACGGCAAATTCGTTCTCATAGAAAGTATACTTTGCTATTGTACTGTTCTGCTTAGAATAATATTTTCTCAGACTCTTTTCGGTATTTTTTGCCGCAGTAGCAAATCTGTAGGTACAGAATAACGCAGCAAACATAAATATAAAGGTGATCCACCATTCCATTTCCATTACCACACTGAAAATTAAACCGATAACGGAAATGCCTATAGCAAACACGGAGCCTGCCAAGTTCTTACGGTAGGTAAAGAAATTTGCGTACTGATGAATTGCAACCTTATCGTGGTCGGTTTCATTATAGAAAAGCACTTCGCCCTTATCCTTGCTTTCGTTACTTCTGAAATCAGCAAGTCTGTCGGCAAATACTTTCATCATTTTCTTGGCTTTTATCGCCTTCATTCTGTTTTTAATAACAATAACGATAAATGCAACGAGAAGAATTACCAAAAATACGAAAAGCGCCTTCTGACCGTTTGTTATACTTCTGTCGGGTGTGGGAAGAATATTTTTGAAAGTAATGGAATTTACCATTTCTTCCATAATTTTTATCGTTTCGTCGGTAAGCGGAACTTCATCGTGAGCGTTTAAAGAGTAGGAAGAACCGTTAATAACCGTTAAATAATGAATTTCATAATAGGTTTGTCCCGTTAAAACTTCGTCGGAAACAATATCAACTTTAACGAAAGGATATTTACCGCCCTTATATTCTTTGGCGGTGCAAACCGTACTTTCGCTGTCGTTGGCGCCTTCGAAGCCTGCTACGAATTCCGCCATCTGAGCTTCATCTAAGTCCATAAGATTGTAATAAGCTTCCGTTTCGTCGCTTGTTTTCACAGTCATATAGATGTTGCGGGTGTTTTCGTTCATTGATATCTGAAAAACAGCGCCTAAATCTTTAAAGTAATTAAGTGCTTCGGAAGGATTTTTAATACCTGCTTCATCCCATATGTCATCTACAATAGACATCTGAGGAGTGATAACGTAGGCTTCCTCCGGTACGTTCAAAGTCATACCTGCTGCACTGTACTCATACTCCACGGTATCAGCACAAACTCCCACTGAAAAAGTAGAAATCAAAAGGATAGCAAGTAATACTGAAGCTATATTTTTTAATATTTTCATTATATCACCTTTACGTAAAACCTTTCATCTTGTTTTATACACCCATTAAGTATAGCACATCTTTCGCTATAAACAAACAAATTTCTGAAAAGTTTACAAAAAATTATAAAAAGCGGATAAATTTTTATATTTATCCGCTTACTTTATTTATGTATTATTTTTTCACCGTATTCCTTGCAATTTCGTTCTCAAGGAAGAAAAGTATATCCGAAAAGGTTCTTTCGGTATTTTTTTCGTTTATAAGCGCATGGCGAAGCTCGGGGTAAACAATCATTTTAACTCTGTGGCAGGTGAAAATAAGCTTTTTATAAATCCTGTTTATGCCCTTTCCCGCGCCGCCTACGGGATCTTTTGCGCCTGAAATCAAAAGCAGGCCCATCTTTCTCGGTACGCTTTCATACCAATCTTTCCCGTTGATCTTGTTAAGTAAATTTCCCATAGAACGGTAGGAGCCCACAGTTAAGGGGAAGCCGCAGAGGGGGTCCTTGCTGTATCTTTCCTGTTCGCTTTTCACACTCGTTACCCAACCGCTTTCGTGCTCCGGAAAAGCGCTCTTATACGCTTTAAGTGAAAGGTCTGAAACAAATTTGCTCTTATAATTTTCACCCTTTGATTTTATTATTGTGTCAAGAATAATTTTCTCTGTATTCCATAACGCCGCAGACATACCCTCCGAAGTGCCCATAATCACCGCTGCTTTGGCTTTTCCGGGATATTTCACAATAAACTCCCTTACTATAAAAGAGCCCATACTGTGACCCATTATAAAGAAAGGAATATCGGGATATTTATTTATGATAATTGAAGAAAGCTTCTTTTCATCCTTAATCAGGTTTTCGATATCACCGAAAAAGTTACCGTAATCTTCACCTTTTAAAACGCTTTTTCCGTGGCCTAAATGATCGTCAAGAACGCACACAATTCCTTTTTCTGCCAAAAATTCACAAAATTCACTGTAAAGTCCCGTATGTTCAGCCATACCGTGAACTATCTGCAGTACTGCCTTTGGGGTATTTACAGGTTCATATAATCTTGTAAATATCTTCTGACCTTCCGCGGTAGAATCAAAGTAGAAATCACTATATAAATAAGCCTTGTTTTCCATAATATTTTCCTTTCATCAATTTATTTTGTAACCACGTCAAGCACGCAAAAGAAATGACATATACTTGCAATAAAAGTAAAGAAATGCCATATAGAGTGCATATAGGGAATTTTTTTACCGAATAAATAAACCAGTGCTCCTACAGTATAAAGCACGCCCCCAGCAAGGAGAAAAGTGAAGGCAAAGGTGCCGAGGCACAGGTATACTGTCTCTATTACAAAAGCAACTGTCCATCCCATTACAATATAACACAAAACTGAGATTTTTGCAAATTTCTTTAAATTAACCGCATTTAAGGTAATACCCAGTAAAGCCGCGGCAGATACTACCAAAAACATACTCCAGCCCACGGTACCGCCTACAGAAACCAAAGAAACAGGGGCATAAGTACCTGCAATAAGCACGAATATATTGCAGTGGTCAAGTATCCTGAATACTTTTTTTGCCCTGTTTATACCAAGAGCGTGATATATAGTGGATACTGCGTATAAAACTATCATTGATATTCCGTAAAAATGTACCGTAAAAAGCGTAACCGCTTCCTTTTTGCAGAATACGAGTAAAATTACGTAAGCGGCTATTGCGCTCAATGCAGCCGCACCGTGTACTATGGCTGAAAAAATTTCTTCTCCCAGTGAATATTTGGGGAGGCTTAAATTTTTCCTTTTTTCATATCTTTTTTCTTTTCTGTAATTTTTACCGAAATCCTTTTTCGCTTTCAGAGCTTTTTCGTTATTTATCAGTTCTCCCATTTTAGTTCATTTGACACCTTTCTTCTTTTATATTAGTTATTTTATCTTTCTTATCTCGTTTTCAAAACTATTTGTTAAGCTATTATACACCCTTTATTCTCGATTTGCAATAGTGCGCAAATAATTTTTATAAAAATATTTATTTTTTATTTTATAAATAATGCACAAAACGTATTGTTGCATTTGTAACAAAATAACCAAAAAATCTTGCAATATTCTTTTCTGCTTGACTTAAAATATTAACTATGATAACATCATTAAGGTTACTTTAATCCGTTACCGTGAAACGGTTAAAGTAACAGTACCTTCCGTTACAAGGTATTAGGACGTATTTACACTGCCTTTTTTGTACCGTGAAACATAAAGGGCAAAAGCTTTTCCGTTAGAAGCTTTACATCAGAATCAGTTTGCCGCAGAAATAGGTCTGTGGCAGGAAAGGAAAAAATGAAACCGAAAAAATCAGCCAATATTTTAAGGTTTTACCCTTTTACCAAAGGGTTCAGATGGATGTTCCTTTTAGGTATTGTTCTTTTAATACTCAGCGTAACTCTTAACTCCTTTATGCCTCAGGTAATAAGAACAACTATCGACTCGGTAATAGGCGACGAACCTTTCGCACTTCCGCAATACTTAATTGATTTTATCGAAAGTATAGGCGGCAGAGAATTCTTAAGAAACAACATTATAATATGTGCTTTATGCGCATTACTCTTAACACTTATTTCTCTTGCTAACGATATGACCTCTAAATTATTGCTTTCCAATGCAAGCGAAGGCTCAATACAGAAACTGAGAAATACTCTTTTCCCCCACATTCAGAAGCTCCCCTACAATTGGCACAATAAAAATCAGACGGGTGATATTATTCAGCGCTGCACCCAGGACGTTGATATGATATGGGCATTCATAGTAAACCAGGTACCGGGCTTTTTCCGTACTATTTTCACAATTTGTGTTTACGTAACGCTTATGTTCACTATGAACGTCACTCTTTCACTTATTGCTGTAGCTTTTATTCCCCTTACAGTTGCTTATTCCTTAATATTCTATAAGCTTACTTCCGTTAAATTCAGACACGCCGACGAGTGCGAAGGTCAGGTAACCGCAATGGTTCAGGAAAATTTAACAGGCGTAAGAGTTGTAAGAGCATTCGGCAGAGAGAGATACGAAGTAGATAAATTCGATAAAAAAATCACCGATTACTCCGAACTTTGGGTAAAGCTTGGCGCAGTATTGGGACTTGACTGGGGCGTAGGCGACTTAATAAGCTTCGGTCAGGTTGCTTTAATCCTCTCAGTAGGTACCTTCCTTGCAGTTCAGGGTGACATAACCACAGGTGAATTTTTAACCTTTATTTTCTATAACTCCATGATGATATGGCCTGTAAGAAACTTAGGCCGTACCATTACCGAAATGGGCAAAACAAAAATCAGCTCCGAACGACTCTTCTATATTCTCGACAGTGAAGAAGAGGATATCGATACAACTGCTGAAGCAAACCTTGTAACAGGTGATATCGAATTCAAAAACGTTAATTTCTCTTATAACGAAAAGAGTGAAACTCTTAAAAATATCAACTTCAAAATTAAAGAAGGCACCACTTTAGGTATATTGGGTTCTACAGGCAGCGGCAAGAGCACACTTATGTATCTTCTTGACAGACTCTATGAACTGCCAAGAGACCATGGCGAGATTACTATCGGCGGCAGAGATATAAGAGATATTCCTCTTAAAGATTTAAGAAACAGTATAAGTATTGTTCTTCAGGAGCCCTTCCTCTTCTCCAAGAGTTTTAAGGAAAATATTGCCGACGGCAGCCCTGATCAGGAACTGGAGTCTGTAAGAAAATTCGCAAGACTTTCTTATATTGACGATACCATAGCGGGCTTTAAAGAAGGCTATGATACTCAGATAGGTGAGCGAGGCGTAACAATCTCCGGCGGTCAGAAGCAGCGTGTAGCTATTGCCCGTATGCTTATGCAGGAAAGACCTATAAAAATATTTGACGACTCCCTCTCAGCCGTTGATATGGAAACCGATGCCAAAATCCGCGAATCCATTAAAAATAACGTTAAGGGCACAACTATTATCATCGCCCACAGAATTACCACAATTATGAATGCCGACCTCATTATAGTTCTCGATAAGGGAAATCTCATTCAGATGGGCACCCACGATGAGCTTATTAAAGAAGAAGGCGTATACCGCAGAATATACAACATCCAGCAGTCAAAGGATACGGATGTTCTGTAATATTCCTGCAGAAAGGATATATCAATAAGTATGGACTATAATCCTAATGAAAACGGCAAAAAAGTAAGTACCGTTGAAACCTGGAAAAAGCTCTGGCCTATAGTAAAGCCCTACACAAAGTACGTAGTATTAATGATGCTTCTTATGCTTATGGGCGCCGCTGTGGATACTGTAACACCTTTAATGTCCGGTTTTGCAGTGGACAGATTCATCGAGCCCCGCACCACAGAAGGTCTTATCGGCTTTTTCTTTACCTATTTAGGTATAATTATTCTTCAGTGCATCTGTACTATTTTTATGGCAAAAATCGCTATTAAAATGGAGCTTTACATAAGCCGCGATATGCGTAAAAAATTGTTCAGGCACTTACAGGAACTTTCTTTCGATTACTACAACACAACCCCTGTGGGTACTATTATGTCCCGTGTAATGAGTGATACAGGTAAAATAGGCGGTGTTTTCTCCTGGGGTATCGTTAATATTTTCTGGAGCTCTGCTTACATAATTTTCTCAATCATTATGATGAGCATCATAAACTGGCAGATGGCTTTACAGATAATTGCAATTATGCCTGTGATTGGCATAATCACCTTCGTTTTCCATAAGAAATTCCTCGATATCAACCGCAAGGTAAGAAGTGCGGTTGCTGAAATCACCAGAAATTTCAACGAAGGTATTACAGGTGCTAAAACCACTAAAACCCTCGGCACTGAAGAAAAAAACACGGCTAACTTTGAAGTTTCCACACTTAATATGCGCAACACCGCATTCCGCTCTATCGTACTTCGTACAGTTTATGTGCCTATGATAGCAATGCTTACCTCTATGGCAGTTGTACTCGTTCTTACAAACGGCGGTAATATGGTTTTGGGCGGCGTAATAAGCGTTGGTACGCTTACAGTATTCTTTAATTACGCTCTTGCTATCAGCGACCCCGTTCAGCAGTTTTCAGGTACCCTTTCCGACTTTATGTCCACTCAGGTTAACATAGAGCGCTGCAATTACCTTCTTGAGCTTGAACCTTTAGTAAAAGACAGCGAAGAAGTTATCAAAAAATACGGCACCACCTTTGAACCTAAAAAAGAAAACTGGGAACCTTTAAAGGGACACATAACCTTTGAGGACGTTACTTTTATGTACCCGGACGGCAACGAAAACGTACTTGAGCACTTTACGCTCGATATTCCTGCAGGCACAACCGTCGCTATAGTTGGCGAAACAGGTGCAGGTAAATCTACCCTTGTTAACTTAGCCTGCCGTTTCTTTGAGCCTACCGGCGGCAGAATTTTAATTGACGGTGTGGATTATAAAGAAAGAAGCCTTCTCTGGCTTCACAGTAATATAGGCTACGTTCTTCAGACCCCCCACCTTTTCTCAGGCAGTGTTAAGGATAATATCCGCTATGGACGTCTCGATGCTACGGACGAAGAAATCATGGCAGCTGCTAAACTTGTTTCTGCTCACGATAGCATTATGCGAATGGAAAACGGCTACGACAGCGACGTTGGTGAGGGCGGTGACCAGCTCTCCACAGGCGAAAAACAGCTTGTTTCCTTTGCCCGAGCAGTACTTGCCGACCCCAGAATTTTCGTTCTTGACGAGGCTACCTCCTCTATTGATACTGAAACTGAGCAGATAATTCAGAACGCCATATCAAATCTTTTAGGCAGCCGAACATCCTTCCTTATTGCTCACAGACTTTCTACCATAAGAAGGGCTGACGTAATTTTAGTTGTTAAGGCAGGTAAAATTATTGAGCGCGGCACCCACGAGGAACTTTTAAAGCAGAAGGGCCACTACTACGACCTTTACAACAAGCAGTTTGCTGCTGAAAACACAGGCAAGGCCTACGAAGAATAAATAAAAAATTAACCCGATGTGTTTCTTTCGATTCACATCGGGTTTTTGTTTTACAATTTTAAATTTTTATTTCTCTGCCTTCTTGGGTTTTCTGCCGCATGTGTACTTTTCGGGGCAATAGCCTAAATACTCACACTTGGGCATAAACTGAGTTTTTACTATATAAGCCCATTCTTCGGAAATACTTGAAAGTGCTTTGCAGATATCACCGAAAAGCTCCCTATATTCCCAATATGCTCTCGTGCACTGGCGCTGACGGGACATATCGATTAAATTACGAAGATTTCTCTTATCAACTATCTTTGTGCCCATACCTAAAGGTAAAAGCATTGCGCTATCCTCACGGGGAACACCTAATTCCTCGAGCTTCTGAGCGTTTTCTGTGATTATTCTCATTGTTTCGTCGAATATTTTTTTGGCTTCCTCATTCTTTTCGATTTTATGAGGGGTGATATACTCAAAATTTTTATAGTTGATATATCTTGTGGATGCCTGAAGACGCGTAGGTGCGCCGCCTAAATGTGTATACCACTCTCTGATAACTCTTGCGGAATAACCGTCGATAACCAATTCAACGTTAACGTACTCTAAGGTTCTGCCGTGATTATTCTCTATGCACTCAAGACCTCTTTTATAATTTTTAGCGGCATCGGTAATATCTGCGCCCCAGCAAACACCTGCTCTCATACCTATAAGGGATATGGGATTCTGGGTGGTTTCGGGTAAAACTGTAATTGTTCCCATAATTCTCTATTACTTGCCTTCACCCTCGCAAAGGCTCTCCTTTTTTATATTGTACCTTATATTTCCCTTTCGGTCAACTTTTACTTTTTCTTGAAAAGTTCCTTAGGCTGGAAGGATTTCTCGGTTCTTCTGCCCTTTTTGCCTGTGTTTTTGGCGTTTTCTGCTTTTTTCTTATCAATAGATGCCTGAGAGAACCTGCCTGCAGGCTTAGAAGCGGCTTTTGTATTTTTGCCCTTTGTTTCCTGCGGTTTACTGTTTACGAATCTTAAATCGCCGTGGCGTGCTCTTATCAAACACTTTTCACCGTTGCCCACAAGGTCCTTTCTGCCCGCTTCAATTAAAGCCTCGGTAACGAGCTCATAATTTTTAGGGTCGCGGTACTGAATTAAAGCTCTCTGCATTGCTTTTTCGTGGGGAGATTTTGCCACGTAAACGGGTTTCATTGTTCTTGGATCAAGCTCAGTATAATACATACAGGTGGAAATAGTGGAAGGTGTGGGGTAGAAATCCTGTACCTGCTCGGGCATATAGCCTAAATCCCTGAGGTACTCTGCAAGCTTAACAGCATCCTGCAAAGTTGAACCGGGGTGGGATGACATTAAATACGGAACCAAATACTGATCCATATTATATTCGGCATTTAATTCCTTATATTTTTTAAGGAAACGGCGGTAAACAGAATTTTCAGGCTTGCCCATATATTTTAAAACATTATCGGAAATATGCTCGGGAGCAACCTTTAACTGACCGCTTATGTGATGTTTAACGAGTTCGCGAAAGAAGGTATCATCTTTATCGTTTATCAAATAGTCAAACCTTATGCCGCTTCTTACGAATACCTTTTTAACTTTGGGAAGTTCTCTTAGTTTCTTTAAAAGGGTGATATAGTCCGAGTGGTCTATAACCATATTTTCGCAGGGCTTTGGGAAAAGGCACTGCTTGTTTTTGCAAACGCCTGCTTTCAGTTGCTTTTTGCAGGCGGGCTGGCGGAAGTTTGCAGTAGGGCCGCCAACGTCGTGAATATAACCCTTGAAATCGGGGTCGGATATCATAAGTTTTGCTTCGTCAATAATAGACTCGTGGCTTCGGGTCTGTATAATTCTGCCCTGATGGAAAGTTAAAGCACAGAAACTGCAGCCGCCGAAACAGCCGCGGTTGCTTATTAAGCTGAATTTAACTTCCTCAATAGCAGGCACTCCTCCCTTTTCCTCATAATCGGGGTGATAAGTTCTTGCATAAGGAAGGGCATAAACTGCATCCATTTCCTGTTCGCTTAAGGGGAACTGAGGAGGATTCTGTACTGCGTAAATATTATCGTTATAGGGTTCAATCAGCACTTTTGCAGAGAAGGGGTCGGTATTCATATACTGCTTATAGAAGCTTTTTGCATAAAGCTCCTTGCTTTTCACGAGATTTTCGTAAGAAGGAAGCTTAATATAATCATCAGGATTTATAGAGCTTATATCGTTTGTCTTATAAACAGTACCGCGTACGAAAGTTATATCCTTTACGTTTATACCGCTTCTTAATGCTTCGGCTATTTCTACTATAGATTTTTCACCCATACCGTAGGAAATTATATCGGCGCCGCTATCAAGAAGTATTGAACGCTTCATTTTATCAGACCAATAATCATAGTGAGCAAGCCTTCTTAAGCTCGCTTCAATACCGCCGATGATAATAGGTGTCTTTTTATAGGCCTGACGAATTAAATTGGAATAAACTACCGCCGCATAGTCGGGTCTTCTGCCCATTTCGCCGCCCGGGGAATAGAAATCTTTTTTTCTTCTCTTTTTTGTTACAGAATAATGGTTTACCATTGAATCCATATTACCGGCTGAAACAAGGAAACCGAGTTTAGGCTCACCGAAAATTTCAATACTTTCCTTATTTCTCCAGTCAGGCTGAGCAATAATTGCCACGCTGAAGCCGTTAGCTTCAAGAATACGGGAAATTATGGCAGTACCGAAGGAGGGGTGGTCAACGTAGGCATCGCCGCTTACGTACACGAAGTCAGGTTTGTCTATTCCTCTTGCTTTTAAATCGGCAGGAGTTACGGGCAAAAACTTTTCTCTTTCTGTTATCACTTATTCTCTCCCTCACTTTCAAGTATTCTTATGGCTTCGCCTGCAATAAAGAAGGAACCGCAAATTACTATTGCACCCTCTTTATCTGTAATTTCCTTTGCTTTATTTATGGCGTCTGCCATATTTTCAGCTGTGTGAATATCCGTTAAATATTCACTTGCCTCGTTTTTAAGCTCGTTTTTATCAAGACCTCTCACACCCTCGGGTTTAACGCAAATAAGCGTATCAAACAAAGGCGCAACAAGTCTTAAATACTCTTTACTGTCCTTATCCGCCATCATACCCATTACGGCGGTGATCTTTTTATCCTTTAAATTCCTTTCGATTACGTCCTTTAAAGCCGCCGCACAGCCGGGGTTGTGACCGCCATCCACAATAGTTAAAGGAGATATCTCGAACACGGTCATTCTACCCTCTATCTTTGTGTTTTTAAGGCCTTTTTTAATGGTTTCAGGTGTAATCAAGGGTAATTCATTAATAGTAACATTCAAGGTCTCAAGGGCGTTTACGGCGTTATAAACCTGATGCTTACCGACAAAAGGAATTTTATATTCTTCGTTTTTATAAATAAATTCGCTGCCGAAAAGTCCCTCTGAAATAATCTTTACAATATCTCTATCACCTTTATTTACCGGTGCGTTTTTGCTTTCGGCTTCGCTTATAATCACTTTTTCTGCTTCGGGATTTATATCGGGATAAATTATTACCTTGCCGTTTTCTTTTATTATACCTGCCTTTTCCCACGCTATTTCACTTACGGTATTACCAAGCACTCCCGTGTGGTCAAGAGAAATAGAAGTTATTACCGACGCAAGAGGATTTTTTATAAGGTTTGTTGCGTCGTATCTGCCACCCAAACCTACTTCCAATACTACCGCGTCGCAGTTTTCTTCAAGGAAATAGCAGAAAGCAAGGGCTGTGATGAATTCGAATTCCACAAGGTCTGTGCCTGTTTCATTACAGGCTTTTTCTACCTTAAGATAATTTTTGATAAGGGCTTCTTCTTTAATATTTTCGCCGTTTATTCTGAATCTTTCGGTAAATTCCACCACGTAAGGAGAGGTGTAAAGACCAACCTTATAGCCGCTTTCCTTCAAAACACTTGCAATATAAGAGCAGGTGGTACCCTTGCCGTTGGTACCTGCCACGTGTATAAATTTTAATTTATCCTGAGGGTTGCCAAGAAACTCCATAACTTTCGTTATGCGCTCTAAACCGGGGGTAGCGGAAAACTTTCTGTGGGAATGTATTAAAGAGAGTACTTCTTCGTAATTCATCATTTTTACCTTACTTTATAAAATTATAAAAAAGGAGGCAGAATCCTGCCTCCTCAGTTTAAATTATTTGAAAGCCTCAAGGGATTCTTTGATAAGTCTTATTTTTTCTGTAAGCTTTTCGCCGTTATCGCGAACACCTGCAACGACCTTTTCGGGAGCCTTGGACATAAATGTTTCGTTATTTAATTTAGCGTTTACGTTATCAAGCTGCTTCTGTGCGCTTTCGAGCTCTTTAGTAAGACGCTGAACTTCAGCTTCTCTGTCAACAAGCTCACTCATGGGCATATATGCCTTGCAAGCGTCTGTAACAACTGCTACGCTGCCTTCTAAGTTAAAACTTGCACCTGTTTCAACGTTTGAAGCAAAAGCAAGCTTCATAATAGCATCCTTAGCGTTATTGAAGCATTCTTCGTTCTGAGTTTCAATGCTTAAGTGAGCCTTCTTTGAAGGAGGTACGTTCATATCTGCTCTTCTTGCTCTTACAGCACGGATAAGATCCATAACCTTCTCCATATCGCCTGATGCTTCAGCGAAGTTTAACTCCTCACTGTACTGAGGCCACTTGGAAACTATCAAAGCCTCGCCTTCGTGAGGAAGTGTCTGCCAGATTTCCTCTGTGATGTAAGGCATAAAGGGATGGAGAAGCTTAAGAGTGTTGCTCATAACCCATGTAAGAGTCATTCTTGTAGCCTGTGCAGCCTCTAAATCTGCGCCCATCATCTTGATCTTAGCAAGTTCAATGTACCAATCGCAGAAATCATCCCAGATAAAGTCGTAAAGCTTGCTTACTGCAATACCCAGCTCGTACTTATCAAGGTTATCTGTAATTTCCTTAGCAACATTATTAAACTTGGTAAGAATCCACTTATCCTCTGTAGAAAGCTTCTCGGGAAGACCGTAGGGAACGTCCTTACCGTCGATATTCATAAGGATGAAGCGGGCAGCGTTCCATATCTTATTTGCAAAGTTACGGCTTGCGCTTACCTTTTCGTCGGAATATCTCATATCGTTACCGGGGCTGTTACCTGTAACAAGAGTGAAACGAAGGGCATCGGCACCGTATTTCTCAATTTCA
The DNA here is from genome assembly GCA_015065615.1 of Oscillospiraceae bacterium. Lineage (GTDB taxonomy): Bacteria > Bacillota > Clostridia > Oscillospirales > Acutalibacteraceae > SIG603. The sequence continues at coordinate 99,545 of SVPY01000001.1, forward strand.
AGGAGGGGGTCAACGCCGTTACCGAGGGACTTACTCATCTTTCTGCCCAGAGCATCACGAACGAGACCGTGGAAAAGAACTGTCTTGAAGGGAATTTCGCCCATATGCTCAAGACCTGAGAAGATCATTCTTGCAACCCAGAAGAAGATAATATCGTAACCTGTAACAAGAGTGCTTGTGGGATAGAAGTACTTAAGCTCCTCGGTATTCTCGGGCCAGCCAAGTGTGGAGAAAGGCCAGAGAGCAGAAGAGAACCATGTATCAAGAGTATCCTCATCCTGATGGAGTTTTGTGCTGCCGCACTTGGGGCATACTGTGGGAGCTGTTTCAGCAACTACCATTTCGCCGCAATCAGGGCAGTACCATGCAGGAATTCTGTGACCCCACCAGAGCTGACGGGAAATACACCAGTCCTTGATGTTTTCCATCCAGTTATAGTAGGTTTTTTCCATTCTTTCGGGAATGAATTTAATTTCACCGTTTCTTACAACCTCAACTGCAGGCTTTGCGAGGGGTTCCATCTTAACGAACCACTGAGTGGAAACTCTGGGCTCAACAACTGTACCGCAGCGGTAGCAGGTACCAACGTTGTGCTTGATGGGTTCGATCTTGATAAGAAGACCTAATTCGTCAAGCTCCTTAACGATTGCTTTTCTTGCCTCAGCTGCAGGCATACCGCAGTATTTGCCGCCGTTTTCATTGATAACAGCGGAATCATCCATAACGTTAACGATGGGAAGGTTATGGCGGAGACCAACTTCAAAGTCGTTGGGGTCGTGAGCAGGAGTGATTTTAACAACACCTGTACCGAATTCCATCTCAACGTAGCTGTCGGCAACGATGGGAATTTCTTTATTTACTATGGGAAGTGTAACTGTTTTGCCAACTAAAGCCTTATATCTCTCGTCATCGGGATGAACTGCTACAGCTGTATCACCAAGCATTGTTTCAGGTCTTGTAGTAGCAAGCTCGATATAGCCGCTGCCATCTGTAAGGGGGTACTTTAAGTGCCAGAATGAGCCCTCTTTCTCCTCAAACTCAACCTCAGCATCGGAGATGGAAGTCTTACAGTGGGGGCACCAGTTGATAATTCTCTCACCGCGGTAGATAAGACCTTTGTTGTAAAGGTTTACGAAAACGTGGTTAACAGCCTTACTGCAGCCTTCGTCGAGAGTAAATCTTTCTCTCTCCCAGTCGCAGGAAGAACCTAATTTCTTAAGCTGTTCTACAATTCTGCCGCCGTATGTCTTTTTCCATTCCCATGCGCGCTCCAGGAACTTCTCTCTGCCTAAATCCTCTTTGCTGATGCCTTCTTTACGCATCTGCTCAACGATTTTTGCCTCGGTAGCGATAGAAGCGTGGTCGGTACCGGGAAGCCAGAGTGTGGAGTAGCCCTGCATCCTCTTCCAGCGGATAATTGTATCCTGCATTGTATTATCGAGGGCATGACCCATGTGAAGCTGACCTGTGATGTTGGGAGGGGGAATAACTATTGTATAGGGTTCCTTTTCAGGATCGGGTACTGCGTGAAAATAATTACCTTTAACCCAGAAATCATAAATTCTGTCTTCAACTTCTCTGGGCTCGTAGGTTTTAGCAAGCTCTTTGCTCATTTTATTCATCCTTTCATATATTTAAAAGTAATCGGCTTAATGCGTATTCACATAATTAGCCATTATAATTTTCATACTATGACAAATAATTATTACATTTTCTGCGTGTTTTGTCAAGACTTTATGGGGATTTAGCGCTTATTTTAAGCTTATTTTCTTAATATTTTTCCCTCCTTTAGAATCGCGCAAAAATGCCACAGCAAGTAGCCTTAATACAAGGCGCTTTCTGTGGCTGGTTAAAAAAGGGTATAAAAAATACGCTCACCTGAGCGCAATACACAAGAAAGAGTATTGACTATAGGTTACTTTAAGCGCAAACAGCTTTTGCGCCTTACAATATTCAGTTTAACTTTCATTTACCTCACACACGACACACACGTCCATTTCACTTACTGCACCTTCGCCCTCGCAAAGGCTCTCCTTTTTTGCGTATTTAAACTTTGCAAAATTTATGTTCACAGTATACCGCTTTTTTACTTAAATTGCAAGCAAAAAGTTAAATAGCGAAAAATATCTTGACAGCAGTGCTCTAATATGTTAGAGTGTTATTGAGCTCTAATACAGTAGAGTAAAAGAAGGAGAGATTTAATTGATATGAACACACCTAAAATTTTTGAAAGTGAATACCGATTCTGCTTGATTTTATGGGAAAATGAACCTATAAAAAGCAGTAAGCTTGTGGAACTTTGTAAAGTGCAGCTTGGGTGGAAACCTACTACCACCTATACCGTTATAAAGCGCTTATCGGAGCGCGGCGTATTAAAAAACGAAAACACCGTTGTAACTTCGCTTGTAAGTAAAGCTCAGGCGCAGGCAGCCGAAATAGACGAAATGGTTGAAAAAACTTTCGAGGGTTCGTTACCTGCGTTTATAGCAGCCTTTACAAAACATAGAAAAATATCCGATGCAGAGATAGATGCGGTTCAGCAGATGATAGAACTCTACAGAAAGGGAGAATCAAAATGACGGAATTTTTCGTATCTGCGGTAAATATGAGCATATCTGCAGGATGGATAGTTTTAGCCGTTCTTCTATTAAGATTACTCTTCAAAAAAGCACCCAAGTGGATAAGCGTCCTGCTTTGGGGCATTGTGGGAGTACGCCTTATCTGTCCCTTTACTTTTGAAAGCGCATTAAGCTTAATTCCCAGCGCTAAAACGATAAATCCGGAAGTAGCGCTTAATTCCCCCAATATAGATTCCGGTGTGCCTGTTATCGATAATATAGTTAATCCCGTTATCAGCACAGCTACAATCTCCTTTCAGCCTGAAAAAGACCTTAATATTTTCCAATTTATTATGCCTTGTCTGGCTGTTCTGTGGCTTATAGGTATTGCTGCGCTTTTAATCTATACTCTTGTCAGTTTTATAAGGCTGAAGAAAAAAATAAACACGGCGGTATTACTGAGTGACAACGTATTTCAGAGTGAAAACGTTGTTTCACCCTTTGTTCTCGGGCTTGTAAAACCAAAAATCTATCTTCCTTTTAATATAAGCAGTCAGGATATGTCCCACGTTATAGCCCACGAGCAAGCACATATCCGCCGTAAAGACCACCTCTGTAAACCTCTTGGTTTTCTGCTTCTTGCAATCTATTGGTTTAATCCCTTAATGTGGGTCGGTTATATTTTGCTCTGCCGTGATATTGAACTTGCCTGTGATGAAAAGGTAATCAAGGAGCTGAGCACAGAGCAAAAAGCCGATTACTCTCAGGCGCTTTTAAACAGCAGTATAAACCGCCGCACCATAGCCGCCTGCCCTCTTGCTTTCGGAGAGGTGGGTGTAAAAAGCAGAGTGAAATCGGTACTCAGTTATAAGAAGCCTGCATTTTGGCTTATAATAATTTCAATTATTATTTGTGCTTTTGCGGCAGTTTGCTTTCTTACAAATCCCGCAACAAGCATTGATGCTGATATGGCGTCGTTTATCGAAGAACAGATAATGAAGCATCACCACGGAGGATATAAGAGCGGAGAGTTCTGCTGTACTTCTTTTAAGGTATTGGGAACTAAAAAGGATAAAGAAAACACAACAGTATATATGTGGGTTCTGTATTCGGAATATGATAAGGTAAACGGTAAAATCGAGGATGTAAGCGGCGCTCACATCCCAACCGTAATAACAGTTAAGCGAATAGACTCTGCCCAATATGAACTTACGGAATACTGGGAGCCCCGCGACGGCGCTTACAATGCAGAGGATATTAAAGGTAAATTTCCTTGGTATTTACACTCTAAAGCCCTTGATTCACAGCGTTATATAAAAGCCCAAAGGGCAGATTGCGATAAAAAAGCTCAGGAATATTTCTCCGATACCTATGAAAGCAACTCGGATGAACTTTATGACATTAAGGTTATACTGCCTCGGGCTTTTAATCCTATAGAGATTGTTTATGACGACGGAAGATATTCATTCGTTCAGACCGTTGATACTGCGCCTACTTATATATTATCGGAGAATATGCAGCTTCGTGAGAGCCGAGAGGGCAATGTGTCCGCTCCTATCGGTATTTTTGAGGAAATAACTCTTGACGGTGATAATTTCGATTCAAGATTCAGCTCGCATCCCGATTATTCATGGATTGCCGGCGATACTCTTGAAAGTCTGAAAAATAACAACAAGCGTATCTGGCAGCTTTACAGCACTCGAAAAACAGACCCCTCGGGACTTTATATTTTATTGGAACAAAAAGATGGGGGATTTTACATCGGATACGGTTACTATAACTGTAACAGCGCGAACCCAATAAACAAAGACGATTCTCACATAAGGTGGCTTTATAAGCTTGAAAGCATCGATATTACTGACGTTGGCGGTGCTGATGAAGCTATAAATACAGTTACCTCATCGGACTTAGAAGAGCTGAAAAATAAATTTCCTGCATATTTTGACCTTAATACTTCAAAGGGGCTTAATGTCTACATCTGGCAGATGGCAGAAAACTCCTACTCCTGCGGTCTTTTACCAGCCAAAGATACCGATTACACCCAAGAAGAATTATGGGATTTACACAAAGCTTCCGCTTCTTTGGAGGAGATGAGAGCCATAATTATGTCGTATATTCCAAATATCAGCCAAAGCGATATCGAAGTTCTGCCTATACAGATGCCTCATTCAAGCTATATTTATAATATTGACGATACTTATAAAGAAAATCTTGTTAACCTCTTTTGGGAGAATTTCCCCGTAATTGTAGCTGCAAGCTACAGCTATGCCATTGATACCGCAGTATTTGATATAGACGGCGACGGAACAGACGAACAGTGTACCCTCGGCCACGGCCCTACCTCCGGGCTTTTCACCTTCACTTTTCTTGTAACGGAAAACGGTGAACCCGAGTATTTCAATATTTTTCACACGCAACATTTAAACCTGCGTTTTGAAAAGAACGAAAATAATATAATGATGCTTTTAGGAGAAAGTGAAGGTAATACACGTTATATGTCCATGCATATCGACGGTGAAAATATTGTGATAACCTGTGACGAACAAGATCTTATCTATTGGGGTGAACAAGGGCTGCATTCCCCCTTCATACCAAAATAATAAAAACTAAAAAGGGGCACTTCTTATGCACTTTCCTTAAGGATACTGCGCATAAAATGTGTCCCTTAATTTTACTTTATAATCTTATATTTTTTTAAAAGTTCTACTCTTTCGCTGCCGATTCTAAGTGACTCGGCGGCTTTATTATTTTTTATATCCCTTGTTTCTTTTAAATACTTTGTTATTCTGTCCGCCCAGGCTACAGGTAAAAGATATGGGTGTTTTCTCAGATAATCATACCTCTTTTCCAGCTTCTCCTTGGCAGGAAACAGTGAAAGCATAACGGAATTACCCTTTTTTCTGCCCTTTTTAGTATTTACCACCGCATCCAAAGTGATATTACTGCTGTGCTTGCGGCTCATATCGGAAGCGCCGTAAAGTCCGCCCGTAAGAAGGTCTTTAAGCATCTCCTCTTCTTCGACCTCTATACACGCCCACTCCTCTGAAAATTTCGCCTTTGCTTTATCGAAACCAAGGTATTTTTCGCCTGTTTTAAATATAGCCGCGGCAAAATAAAGAGCGCTTATGGCACTGCATTTATCGAATACTTCAAGCCAATCGATTTTTTCACCGTATTTATCGGCGTAGGTTACAATATCACAGACCTGCCTTATACCGAAACCGCTGTGTAAAAAGTGCTTGAAAGCGTGGCAGATAAGGTAAAAAAGATTATCCGTGGGATTTAACGTGTATACAGTAGTACCGTTTATATTTTCGAAACAGTTTTCCTCAAAGGCATTTTCGAAGAAGCGGTTTAAATCGCCGTAAGCTTCGCTTTCAGGGGGGAAGAGATGTTTGTGAAGCTCAATATATAAGGGACTGCCGTTTTTTCTGTAGGGCACTTCGTAGGATTTTTCTCTTGTTTCCTCGTTTTCCTCCGTATACATACCGAAAGAAGTAAGTATTTCGTGGCATTTTCCGTAATTTTCCTTACTGATAAGCATATCCTCGTCGCCTGAGGGTCTGTGGTCAGGCATCGGGTACAAACAGCGCAAAGTTATGCCTTTTATCACAACGGGCTTTATATTTTCCTTTAAAAGCTTATTATAGAGGTTTAAAAACTCCTCTGTTCTTAAAGTCTGCATAAGCACCTGATTCATAACCTTTTTCTTTGCGGCAAACACAAAGGGAGAGTCCAGTTTTTTAAGCTGCGGCAATGCGTAAACGGACTCGTAAAACATAGGCAGAAGGCTGTGTTTTTCAGCAAGAATAAAAAGATTCTGCCATTCTTCCGAAGTGAGCGCTTCCAAGCTCTCGGTCTTTTTACCTTTAAGAGCGTTTTTTATTATAAGTAAAAATATCAGTTCGATTTTTTCCATAAACTTAATATCTCATTTCTTTAAGTAAATTTACTTTGGAACAACATCGGTAATTACTAATTCGGGAATATTATTAAAACGGGGAATATTTTCACTGCTGCCAAGCCCGCGGGAGAGCACGAGGCATTTATTATTATCCTCCGAAAAATAAAGTCCGCTGACTTTACCGGGGAAATACCCCTGGTCGGGGGCAATAAGTCCGCCTATAAAAGGAATTCTTAACTGTCCGCCGTGAGCGTGACCCGAAAAAACGAGGTCAATATCCCAATAATCAAGTCCCCCGTTTTCTATAAAACACACTGGCATATGGCATAAAAGAACGGTAAAAAGTTCGGTTTCCTGATAAGTTCTTATAAAATCGGCAACTTTTTGATGTTCCGGGTTGTTTTTATAATAAATTTCAGGCAGACAGTATCCGTAAATACCGCCTAATCGTATTTTCTGACCGTTAATTTCAATTTCCGTGAAACTTTCTTCCAGAAGTATTGCTCCGTTTTCTTCGTACACGTCTTTCGATTTAGATAAAGATTTTTCATCGTGCATCAATTCGTGATTGCCGCAGGAAGAATAAAGGGGCGCTATTTTACTGAGCTTTTTCAGTAAAATGCTTACGCTTTCTGTTTTTTCGGAGTAGCCGTCCAGCATATCCCCCGTAGTTACGATTAAATCGGGCTTTGCTTTTTCTATTTCAGCTATAAGTTTTTCGTTATTCTCACCGTACTCTTTACCGTGAAGATCGCTTAGCTGTACGATTCTGAAAGAGCTTTCAATTTTATCGCTTTTTACGGTATAATAGCTTGATGAAAATGTGCTATTGGAAAGATACAGATCTACACAAATTAATAACAATAAAATAAAGATCAGCGAGAGAATTATAATTAATTTAAGTTTTTTATTCTTTTTCAAAACTCTTCTCCCCTTATCTTTTTTACTTTTATAATTGTAACACAAAAGCTTATGAGAATCCACACAAAAAATAAAACCGAGAAATTAATCTCGGTTTTTCTTACTGTCTTTTTCGCCGTAGCCGCCGTAATTTCCGTAACCGTAGTTTCCATAGCCATAACCATAACCATACCCGTACCCGTACCCGTAACCGTAGCCATCGGAAATGGTTCTTTTTACACCGTTGAATATACAGCCTGAAATAGGAAGACCCGTATCGCTGAGGCGCTGAATACCGTCAAGAATCTGATCCTGAGAGGCATAATCCTGCCTTATAACCATAATACCGCATTCGGCAAGCTCCGATATTTCAGCCGCATCCGCAAGAAGCGAGCAGGGAGGTGTATCGAGAATAATGTACTCGAAGGTTTTCTTTGCAGCTTCAATAAGCATAGAAATGCGGTCCCTTGATAAACGCTCGGCGTATTTATCGCCGCTTACGCTGCCGCCTGAAATAACGTAAAGATTTTCAAGCTCCGTACCTGATACGATATCCCTTACGTCCGCTTCACCGCTTAAAAATTCCGCTAAAGTAAATCTTTCGTCTACGTCCAATGTTTTAGCTATAGAAGGATTTCTTAAATCGCAGTCGATAATAAGAACTCTGTTGCCTTTTTTTGCTAAAGATGCCGCAAGATTAACGGAAACGGTGGTTTTTCCCTCACCGGGAATAGCGCTTGATATAAGCAGAACTTTCTTTTCCTGCTCTTTCATAAGTTTTTCAACGTGTAAGCGAAGAAGTCTGACCGATTCGTTAAAGCCTGTTTTGCTGTGTTCCTTATGAATAAGCGGGCAGGGGCTTTTTTTAGTATTTTTAACCTGAGGTAATTGACCTATGCAGGGCGCGCTGATAACCTTTTTAAGCTTTTCCTCGTTATGAATCGTATTTCTGGTAAGCGCAAATAAAAGCACTATTAAAAACCATATACCAGCGCCTATAAGAGCGCCTTTTATAATTGAGCCTTTTACGCTTAAAGAATTTGCGGGAGCCGAAGGAACACCGCTTTCGTCAAGGAGAACCAAAACGGTAGAGCCCACAACGAACTCCGCTATTTCGGGATAGTATGTGATAACGGCACCCAAAACGTCATAAGCTCTCTGAGGGTCTGAATCAGTTACCGTCATAGTAATAACGCTGGAGCTTGCGTTTGCAGATACCGACACGGAAGGCATATAAGGTATATTCAGATGCTCCTTCACCCTTTCGTGAAGAACGCCGCTTGTTAAAATATAGGGGAACGTAGCTGCCATCTGTTCCGCTGTTTTACTGTTGTAGCTGCTAACGCTTGAATAAAGGGGATTAGCAACCTTTACGGTAAAAGAAGCGTGAGCTTTATAAACAGGGCTGTAGCTAATATAGCTATAACCGCTTAAAGCTATACTGCAAACCAATATAAGCACCAAACATAACAGAAGGCGCCTTTTGGCTTCTTTCAGAAAATGACCTATTATAACAAAAAGATCAATTTTCCGTGAATCTCTCTCTTCAAAATCCATAACTGTTACCTTTCATTATTTTTCCTGTTTTCCGTAAGCGTAATTTTTATAACGTCCGTATTTACCGTACCCTTTATATCCGCCGTAACCGTAATTATCGGTAATATTAAAGGGCATGGAATAAACGTTATTGAGAACACAGCCCAAGAGCTTGGACTCGGCATTATCAAGAGCGCTTAAGGCTTTATTGAGAGCCTGAGCATTTGCAACATTCTGCCTTACTACCATTAAGGATGCATCTGTAAGCTCTGCCAGAATTTCGGCGTCGGATGCAACTGCCATAGGAGGCGAATCCAGTATTACGTAATCAAATTCCTTTTTTGCCCATTTTAAAAGAGCTTTCATTTTTTCTGAAGAAACAAGGTCACTTGTACCTTTTTCGCCGCGCTTTTCAAGAATAAGATACATTCCCGTTTTTCTTTCTTTTATAAGAACGTCGGAAAGCCCTGCTCTTCCGTTTAAAAGATCTCTTAAGCCGCTGTCAAACTTAGTTTGACCCAGAATGGAATGGCAGGCAGGTTTTCTTAAGTCGCAATCTATTAAAAGTACTTTTGAATGTTTTTTTGCCAGTGAAAGCGCAAGGTTTACAGATACTGTGGATTTACCTTCGTTTTCAAGCAAGCTTGTTACCATAAGCACTTTTCTTCCGTTCAAACGCTGCTCCACTCTGTGGCGAAGCTTGCGTATTGTTTCTATAAAAGTAAAACCTGTTATGGGATTTGTAATAAGAATACTTGTTTTCTTGCGGCGAATTCTTGAATCAAGTGTTTTGTACTTTTCTTCGTGAGGAATTTCACCAAGAACGTGGCAGTTAAGCTTTTCTTTAGCTTCAGCTTCGCTTCTAACCGTATTTTTAAAATAGGACTGCACCGCAAGAAGCGCTACTGTAGCCAGCGCTGTGTACAGCATTATTTTTTTTGCCTGGGATAAAGCATTGGCGGAATTAATGGGCGACATAGGCACCTTGGGATTCTGAAGCACCTCAAGGGATACGCCGTCAACTACCTGATAGGTTAACTTCTCGTGATTTTCTATTATTGCCTTGGAAACCAAAAACGCCGTTCTCGGATTTGAAGATTTTACCGATACGTTTATAAGATTGGTTTCTGTAACTACGGAAGCTTCAATAGCCGCATCATAATGTTCACTGCCAACCTCTTCCATTATGTTCTTTCTCAGAATGGAACTGTTTAAAAGCTCCGTGAAAACAGAAGCAAGGCTTGTAGTGGAGGAAAGATTACTGTAAACGGTTGTGGAAGTACCTCTTGTAGTTACAACAAATGTAGTAACACAGCGGTATACGGGTGAGTAATCCATATCCGCTTTTATATAAGTACCCACACCTGCAATACAGGCAATAAGTATAATAAGCAGCCACTTTTTAAGAACGTCCTGAATAATAACTATGGGGTCAAAGGATAAAAAGGGAGTGTCGCCGTCTGTTTTTTTATTTTTCTGTTCCATAAACTCACTCCTCAACAACCACAATCAGCTTAGAAAAACCTGAATAGGAAATATCTCCTGCGCTTTTATAAGTCACGTAATAAGACACGCTGTATACCCCTGGTACGGAGGTATCTACCGCGCCGGTAGTACGCAGGGAAAATCCGCTTGGCAAATAAGAACTTATATCTGTTTTTTCCGAACCTATTATAAATTCTTTTAAATAATCGTTTTTATCGAAATCTGAATCTTTCTCAATATATACAATATAATTTTTAAGGTGCAGGCTTGCGTTATAAGCGCCCTGTGCATACACTTCTACGGGAAGAACTATCTCCGATGTGTCGCCCAAGGAGTTGCTTACTTTAAATTCAACCTGATGAACACCGACGGATGAAATAGATTCGCTGCCTAAAGTCGTGGCTCTCACACGGTGACTTATATCGCCGTCAAAAACGTCGTTTACTTTTACGTAACTGAGAATGTCGAAATTGGAATTCTGTGAAAAAACAAGAGCTGAGCTGAGAGTGAATTTCGGGCTTTCGTAATCGGTATACATTACTTCTCTTTCGCATCTTGCGGCATTACCTGCTTTATCGAAAACAGCGTAGGTAACCTTGGCTCTGCCCTTGTTATCCATAAACTGCATATTCTCTACAATTATGTTCGACGTTATGTCGCCATCCTTATCATCCTCGGCGCTTATTCCCGCTAAAAGCATTTCTTCACCATCGTTTATAGAAAGCGTCGGAATATCGCCGCTTACAGAGATTTTGGGTGAGACTCTGTCGCTTATTAAATTATCAACGGCCCGATATCCGTAAAACACAACACCGCATACCGCTATTAAAATCAGGTATATCCACGTACTTTTTTTCATTTTAGTTTATATTTTGCCTTGGCAAAAATCCTCCGTTTTTTATCTGTACCAATCAGGTTCCAAGGATATTACGTCCTCGTTTTTAAGTATCCTTTTGGGGTTATAGTTAAAAAGTTTATCTCCCATATCGTAGGAGTATTTTTCAGTAATCATATCGTACACATCTTTAAGATAAGGCGTACGCATTTTTTCCGAATGGGCATCGCTGGCAACTACATCGGCAAAACCTCTTTTTACAAGGGAATGAGCCATGTTCTGTATATCACTTCCGAATCTGCCCAATAAACTGCCTCGGTTTATCTGAAAAAGGCAGCCCATTTTCTTCCATATATTAATAATTTCAGGGTTTTCTCTTATAAATTCATATCTCTCGGGATGCGCTACAAGAGGCTTGTAGCCTGACCATATCATATCCTGCAGGATCTCGGTCTCGCTTTCTCCGCTTGTTGAGAAAGAAAATTCCACCAACGGGTATTTTGATTTATTAAGGGTGAAAAGTCTTTTTTCTCTTAAAAGTCTTGAAGTATATTCCGTTCCGAAAATTTCCATACCCATACAAAGCTTTAAAGGTATTTGGGCTTCTTTTAGAATATCCCGGAGCACCAGAACCTTTTCTCTCACTTCTTTTGAGCGGTCGTTCATACAGTGGGGAGTAACCGCCATAACGGTAACGCCGCTTTCCACAGCCAGACGAGCCATATTAATCGATTCCTCAAAGCTTTGAGAACCGTCGTCTATTCCCGGTAAAATATGGCTGTGTAAATCTATCATTCTTATTCTCCCTATGATATTCTTTTAACTGATGAATAGATTTTTATTAATCCTGCTCTTAAAGGTATAATATTGATCCAGATTTTTTGAAAAAATTTCCAGAACAGATTTTTTTCTTTTATCAGTTTGCCTTTTCTTTTTATCTGTGTAACTTTTGCTATTATCTGATTGCGTCTTATCCCTTTTTCAATTACGGGTTGAGCATCACCTATAAGCTGAAAAAGGTTTTCTTCCGCTTTATAAATTCTGTGAAGTATATAGGAGCCGTCGTCTCTTTTGTAAAGAACAATGTCACCTTTTTTCAAAGAGGAATCCACCTTCGATAAATACACCGTATCCCTGCCGTGTATTAAAAAAGGTAACATACTGTTGCCGCTGATTACAAGGGGAACCGCTTGAACTTCGTTTATAAGTGCTTCAAGCTTTGGCATAAATTCCTGCGGTGTAACTGTATGAAGTTTATATTCCATACTCCACCTCTTTTACGCTGCCCTGACGTATCTCGTAAGCGCGGTTACAAAACTCTGCGCTATTGGTTCTGTGAGTTACCAGTATGCAGGTATTAATTAATCCGCAATTTCTAAGATTATCCAAAAGCTGTTTTTCCGTTTCACCGTCAAGGCCCGAGGTTGCTTCATCCAAAAGAAGTATAGGAGCCTTTTTAAGAATAGCTCTTGCAATAGCTATTCGCTGAGCCTGACCCTCGGAAATGCCTCTGCCCCCTGCGCCCAGATTATGCTTCAGTTTTTCGGGGAATTTATCTACAAAATCCCACGCACAGGAAATTTTAAGCGCATTTATAAGCTCACTTTCGGTGGCGTCGGGCGCAATTATACTCAGGTTTTCTTCCACGGTACCTGCAAAGATGCTGTTACCCTGAGGAACGTAAGAAAGCGCATATCTTGTGCCTGCGGTTATCTTATACTTATTTCCGCTTTCACCTATAAAGGAAGCTTCCCCTTCACAGGGTTCAACAAGACCTAAAATAATTCTTAAAAGCGTGGTCTTGCCTTCGCCGGAGGGACCGGTTATAGCAATCTGATCTCCGGGGTTTGCGTAGAAATCGAAGTTATTAAGCACCGTTTCTCCGTTTTTATAGCGGAAATTAACGTCCTTCAATAAAATTGAACAGGATTTTTCTTCTTTGAAGCCTTCGGGAATATCCGTATCCTCCGAGGGTAATTCTTCCACCGCAATCACTCGTCCTGCCGAAGTGGTTACGGATATAACCTGCTGCATAAGTGAAACAAGCTGTGAAAAAGAACTTCTTAAAGTAGAAGCAAGCTGTAAAAACATAGTCATGGAGCCGTAGGTAATTTTTCCGTTCCAAAGCTGATAAGCGCCCCAGCCGAAGCAGGCAACGGTAACTGCCATACTTACCATAGAAAGCAGCGAGGACATACTTATCTGGAATGAATTAAAAGATAAATAAGCGCCTTTATATTCATCCTGCAGCTTCTGCATTTCATTTTCATATCTCTCGGTAGCAGAAAAAGCCTTGATACTGGTCAGATTTCTGTATGAATCCTCCTGAAAGGACATAACGTCCCCCGTAAGCTTTTTCATATTAAGGTTATGCTCCCTGAGTTTACTCATAAGTATCTTTGAAAGAAGCAGGGTAACGGGAGCTCCTATTAAAGCAATAAGCGCCATTATGGGATCGTAGTAAAGCATAATTACAAAAGCGCCGAGGAATCTTACGAAGCTTGTAATAAAACCCGGTAAAAAGCTTATAACACCGTCGGTAACTATGTTTACGTCCGAATTAAGCCTTTGCAGAATATCTCCGCTTCTGTAGGGCTCCAGCATCTCCCATGTTGCCCTTAATATTTTACCGAAGGTTTTGTGCTGGATTTCATTTCTTACTTTTATATGAACCGATGCGCCTACTCTTGAAGATACCGCCTGCAGTAAAAGTCCGCCAAGCATCATACTTACCATAAGTACGGCAGCCAGAGTGATTTCCGAGCCAAAGCCAGTAACTGCATCTATTAAAAATTTCGTGGCAATACTTGAAATAAGTGACATTACCGTGGTAATCATTCCCAATAAGCCAACTATAAAAATCATCTTTTTATATTGGCAAATTTTCTTAAAAAGCCAAAATAATTCTTTTTTAACCTGCTGAGGGTCTTCGTTTTTATATAATTTGTTTTTCAGTTTACCGTAAATATTCAAACTCTTACCCTCCCTTTCATGATACTTAAGGATGTGATATGCCCACTTCCCCTTATAAACATAAATATCCTTTATAAGAATACCACAAACAGCCTTTAATGTCAATTAAGCCCTTTCTTTAATTTATATCAGTCCTTGTTCTTGTCTTTACAGAAAATATAAGTTATAATAAGGAAAAGCTTATAAGAAAGAAGACGTAAAAATGGCAAGACATTTTAAAGAAAAAGAAAATAAGAAAATGCACATAGCGGTAAAAATAATACTTATCGTTCTTGCAGTTATACTGCTTATTGCAGGAGGAATTCTTATATACATAGACTCCAAGCTCAATATGATAGTTTTTGAGGATGAAATAGATAACACTCAAATTGTGGAGTCGGTAAGCAATATAGATGATTCTTCCGATACAGCTGCAGAAGAAAAAACGCCTGAGGATGAAGAGGCGGAAAAAGAGATAGTGGATATTTCAGACCTTGAAATTATTGAGGATATGCCCGAAGCGGAAGAGATTATTGAAGAAAACAACGAAGAGACCATTCATTCCGACTCAAACGTAATGAATATCCTGCTTATAGGCACTGATGAACGCTCCAATACTTTCAGCACAAACGCCCGAAGCGACAGCATGATAATCGTCTCTATAAATAAAGCAAAGGGTACCGTAAAGCTTGTAAGCTTAGAAAGAGGTATGGGTGTGCCCGTACTTGAAGGTCAGTATGCAGGTCAGTACGATTGGCTTACCCATATATTCCGTTACGGCGGCGCAAATCTGCTTGTAAAAACCGTTCGCACCTGCTTTAATCTTGATATTGATAAATACGTAAGAGTTAATTTTAATTCCGTAAGAAACGTAGTGGATATGATAGGCGGTATAGATATCTACTTAACCGCAGCCGAAGCAAACGCCATTGACGTTGATAATACAGGCTACGAAGCCAATACAGCAAGCAGCGGTGTTTACCGTTTATACGGCGATAAGGCACTTTCCTTCGCAAGACTGCGTTCTATTGACAGCGACTGGCAAAGAGTTGAGAGGCAGAGAAAAGTTATTCTTGCAGTTGTTCAGCGAATTAAAAGCGCTAATCTCTTTGAGCTTGATTCCGTTGCAAACGCAGTACTTCCCTTGGTGCAGACAAACCTTACCAAATGGGAAATCGGCGAGCTTGTAATGTACGTACCGAGCTTCGTTAATTCCAGCTTTGACCAGATGACTATTCCAAAAAGCGGCACCTACGGCGGTATGACGGGTATGGGCGGCAGAGGTATGTTTGCTCCCGACTTTAAACTGAACTCCGAAATCCTTCACGAATTTTTGTACGGTTAAGTTATCCGCCGTTTTGTAAAACCGGAAGATACAGCTTTACATTAAAGAACGGAGAAGCATTATGAATATAAAATGCGTTTGGGAACATAACGGAAACGACACCTTGCTCTACGCCGTGGATTTTATAGGTGCATATACCCGCGGCGAAAACCTTGAAACAGCAATTAAGAAGATGCCCGCGGAGATTGCTTCTTACCAAAAATGGCTTGGCGAAGATTTCACCGATAATGTAGAAGTTGTGATAGTCGGAGAAAAAGAATCCGACCTAATAATTAAGGATGCAGATTCCGACGTACTCTTTGAAAGCGAAAAAGCACCTCTTACAATAGAAGAATATGAAAAATTAAAGGCTCTTGTACTGAAGTCGGCAAAAGATTTTCTTACCTTGTATAAGTCTATCCCCGACAAAAGTGCCGCCGTAATAGCGGAGCGCAAAACCTTTTACGGGCAGGTTCCCCGCACGGCTGATGAAATGTATGAGCACACAAAGAGCGTAAACGAATATTATTTTGCGGAGATTGATGTTGATGCGGATAATAATAACGATATTTACAATTGCCGTAAGCGTGGATTTGAAGCACTTGAAGCAAAGCCGAATTTCCTTGATAACGCCTTAATTGAAGGCAGTTACGGCGAAAGCTGGACTCTCCGTAAGGTTCTCCGCCGCTTTATATGGCACGACCGTATTCACGCAAGAGCTATGTACAGAACGGCGGTAAAACTATTCGGTACAAAGAATCTTGTAAATCCTTTTTGTTTTTGAATGTGAGAAAAAATGAGAATTGAATATAAAAACATTATCTTTCGGGATATGATTGAATCGGACATTGAGGACTATGTACGTTGGTTTACCACCGAAACCGAGTGGTCTAATACTGATGCTCCGTGGGAGCCTATCGAATCGGACGAGGAAACCGAGCGCACATCTTGGCGTGAATACTATGAGTCTGTGAAAAAGCTTCCCGATACGGAACTGCGCTGGAAGTTTGAAATTGAATGGAACGGCAGACACATTGGCTGGGTAAGCTCCTACCCCATTGACGAGAATTACGAATGGACTAATGAGATCAAGGACGGTCAGACCGTTTATCGTGCCATTGGCATTGATATTTGCGAACCCGACTTGTGGGGTAATGGCATCGGCACAAATGCTCTCCGTGCCTTTATGAACTATTACTTTGAGAACGGCGTGGACGAGCTTTACACACAAACTTGGTCGGGCAACGGACCTATGCTCCGCTGTGCCGAAAAGCTCGGTTTTACAGAGTGTAACCGCAACGTAGGCACACGAGAAGTTGACGGACAGAAATATGATGGGTTGACATTTAGATTAACAAAATAACTTGGTATCAACACTTACATAAGTGTTTTGAATACAAATACGAAACAGAAAGGGTGGTTTTTTATGAAAATGAGTCGTGTATGGAGGGTTCACGCTTCCTAACCCTCCGAATAAAATTTTGGAGGAAACAAAATGGAAAACAAAATTACCATCCGTGAAGCAGTCAAGGAAAATGACACCAGACTCTTTTGGGAGCAGCTTCACACCTATTACAAGCGGGATATGTTTCCCGACCCGAACGCAGAGGAAAGAGATTACTTCCTCGGTGATGAATACCGAAACACAATGCAGGAGATCCGTAATAGACCGCAAGATAGGTGCTACTATCTGTTCTTTCAGCGAAATGGACAAGACATAGGCTTTGCTTTGCCGGTGATCTACACCTCCGAGGATGGCAAATGCTTCATTATGGAGTTCTGCGTATATCCGGAATACCGTGGAAACGGTACGGGCAGAGAATGTGCCAAAATTCTGTTGAATTGGGCAGTAGAAAACGGCGCGCTCTATGCGGAGCTAAATTATGGCGGTAATGATCGCCGTCTCCGTTTTTGGAAAAGTGTCGGCTTTGTAGAAAACGGGGTTGACGAATGGGGCGAGCCCTTGATGATCTTGCCGCCCAAAGGCGAAGTACCTTTTACCGTGGAACGATTGACCGAATCAACAGATTGGCAGCTTTTGAAACTCATCAACGGATTCAAAAAAGACATCGGTGAAGAATCGTTCACGGAGGAAATGCAGAAACAGCTTCAGCAAGCTATCAAGAACGGCAAGATTACTTTCTTTGTTGCAAAGCGTGGCTACCGTGCTGTCGGTATGTGCAGCGTTGCAAAATGCTATTCCACCTTCTCTTGCTCGGATACGGGAGTATATGAGGATTTTTACATCGAACCGATTTTCCGTGGCAAAGGTATTGCTCGTAAATTAGCGCAGGTTGCACAGGCTTGGTGCAAAGAAAATAGTATATCGAGTTTAACGGTATGCTGTGCTCCGTGTGATGAAAAGATGTATCAAGCTCTTGGCTTTGACACCCACTTGGGTACAACTTTCGCACACATTGAATAACTAACAAAAGGACGGCGATTCGTTTCGCCGAGTCGCCGCCTGCTTCTAAAACCGAAAACAGGGATAATAACATGAACATTACATACAGACAAATGCAAAAAGAGGATATTGAAAAAGTTACGCCTCTTTTCATCGAATATTGGAACGGAACAGGCGACGAATGGACTGCTGAACTTGTATACAGCAGAGTTTGGCAGGTGCTTGGCTCTCCTGACTCTTACTGTATGATTGCCGAAGATGGCGAAAATGTCATTGGATTTGCAATGGGCAGATTTGAAACCTTTTACGATCTTACAGCTTATAATCTTGTAGAGATCATTGTTGCATCCGAATACCAAAAAAGCGGTATCGGTACAAAGATGATGGCAGAACTTGAAAGCAGAGTAAAGGAAATGGGTGCTGCTATGGTTCAGCTCGTTTCCGCCAATGACGAAATGCACGAACATTTCTACGGTAAGCTCGGATACGGCGATGCTACCAATTTGAAATTGAAGTCGAAGTTTTTATAAGGTGCAATATAGAAGAAAGACTACTTGGCAAATGCGGCTTTTACTGCGGTGCTTGCCCTACATACATAAAAGGCGGTTGCCGCGGCTTACATGGAAGAAAAAAAGCGAGAGGAACGGATAATTTATGACTGACAGAGCTTGGTTTACAACGGATAAGGTCAACGAATCAACGTTTATCATAAGTGAATACCGCCATCCCGAGGAAACACATTGTTATTTGCTGTGCGGCTCTGAAAAGGCGTTGTTGATAGACACCGGTTTGGGAATTTCCAACATATATGATGAAGCGATTAAACTGACAGATAAGCCGATTGTGGCGGTAGCCACCCACGCACATTGGGATCATATCGGCAATCATAAATATTTTACTGAGTTCTATGCTCACGAGGATGAACAGAATTGGCTTTGCGGTGAATTTCCTTTGCCAAAAGCCTTGATTCAAAAAATGCTTGTTGGTGGTTGTGATTTGCCGAGCGGTTATGATTCGGAAGAATATGAGCTGTTCCAAGGCGTACCCGACAGATTACTTAACGATGGTGACATAATCAAACTCGGAGATAGAAGCATAGCAGTTATACATACACCGGGACACTCGCCGGGGCATATGTGTTTTTGGGATGAAGCCAATAGTTTCATGTTTACCGGTGATTTGATATACAAGGGAGTCTTGTATTCAAACTATCCTTCCACAGACCCGCAAGCCTATTTAGATTCTGTCAAGAAAGTATCTGCTTATAAACCTGCAAGACTTTTCCCCGGGCATCATTCGCTTGATATTTCCGCAGAGCTTATCGAGCGAATTAAAAATGCTTTGCAAAAACTTGACGATGATAATTTGCTTTGCCACGGAAGTGGCAGATTTGACTATGAGGATTGGTCAATTCTTTTATAAGGAGAAAAAATGAGCGATATACTTTTCAAAACCGACGATTATATCTTTTCGTACCGTGTCGGCGGTGTGCTTATTCATAACGGAAAGGTGCTTATGCAAAATGCAGAGGGCGACGATGGTTATGCCTTTATCGGCGGTCACGTTACCTTTGGAGAAACGACCGATGAAACCCTTGTGCGAGAGTTCAAGGAAGAAATCGGCGCAGACATCAAGATTGAAAGACTCATTATGGTGAATGAGAATTTCTTCCCTTGGGGCAATCGTCCTTGTCAGCAGATCAATTTGTATTATCTGATTTCCTTGAAGGATGAAACGCAAATTCCTCTTGACAGAGATTTCAAGGCGCTTGACAATTTGGGCAACGAGCGAATAGAACTCAATATGTGCTGGATACCCCTTGAAGATATACCTAACAAGAGTATATATCCTCCTCAAGCGAAGGAATACATTATAAATCTCCCCGATGAGATCGTTTACTTTGTTTATAAGGAGTAATTTATGCTTGAAATAACAGAAGTACAAGAAATTATGTCCCACTTCGGACAATCCGTACAAAACATCACAAAACTTTATGATTCATCGCACGGCGATAGCGATAAACGTTTAAATTATATTCTTGATGATAAATATGTCTTGAAAATCAATTCGAAAGTTACAATGTGGGAAACGAGATTACAGGAAATACGTAGACTCATTTTCCGTTATCGTTCTATTGGTATATATTGCCCCGATTTAATTCCTACACTTAAGGGTACCCTCTCTTATAATTTGAAAAAAGATGGAAAAGAATATACTTGCTTCGTTGAAGAATATGCAATCTATCCCCTGATTGGATGTAAAATGGAATATGACCGTAATGAGGTCATAGAACATCTCGGTTCATTAGCATCAAAATACACCAATGTGGAATTATCAGAAATAAAGTCAATGTGGAGCATTATTGACCTTGCACCGCTTGATGTTGATATTGACGAAAAGCAAGAAAATACCAACACTCTTACAGAAACACTACGAAAAAAAGGTTATGAAGATTTAGCCGTTCAGGTTGATTGTTTCAACACTATGCTACGTGAAAAAATCATGGTAGTGTTTTCTGACCTGCCTCGTTGTGTATATCAAGGAGATTTAAACTGTTCAAACGAACTACATAAAGACGGGCATTTTGTAGGCCTTATTGATTTTAATATGTCAGGAACAGATGTAAACATAAACGTGTTTTTAAATGAAACAAATTGGTTTCCTGAAGATGAAGATTTTGACTCGATGTCTATAGAAGAAATTCTTAAAAATCAAGATACGAAACAAAGCGATAGACTTGCAGTTATTTTACGTCACTATACTTTGAGTGACATTGAAAAATATGCTCTTCCTTATTATAAGCGCATAATTGATATGTTCAAATATCCCAATGTTTGTTCAATGGTAGACTGGCTAAACGATAGCACCCGTAAAGAAAAATGCGTAGCTTTAATAAAAGCTTTGGTTGAAAGGTCTTTGTGAAAAATGGCAAAAGTATTTTTAATCTGCGGAAAAATCTGTTCGGGAAAAAGCACCTACGGTGAAAAATTAAGAAAAGAGCGCAATGCAGTGCTTCTTTCCATTGATGAAATAACTTTAAGTCTTTTCGGTCAGCACTGCGGAGAAAAACATGATGACTACGTGGAAAGAACTGAAAATTATCTTTTCGAAAAATCCCTTGAAATTCTGGAAATTGGCGTAAACGTTGTTCTTGATTGGGGATTCTGGACTAAAGAGGAAAGAAAATACGCGAAAACTTTTTATGAAAGCCGCAATATAGAATGTGAATTTCATTATATTGACATAAGCGACGAAGTCTGGAGCCTGCGCCTTGCAAAAAGGAATGTCGAGGTTTTAAAAAATGAAGTTTCTGCTTATTACGTTGACGAAAATCTTGCCAGAAAATTCAATGACATTTTTGAAGCGCCCAAAAAGGACGAAATAGACCTTTGGATAACATCATAAAACCCAATACAAACGAAAAAGGAGTGAACCGCAATTCACTCCTTTATTTTATATAATTTCCATTTTTTCAAGTTTGGCAAGAAATTCGCTTATATCTTTTTGTGCTGTTTCTTTTTCAACTTCGTATTCATTTAAAACGGCGTTTAAAATGTCTGTTTCGCTCTCTGCCTCGGGGAGTAAATCCCAGATAAAGGAAGCAAGTTCATTTAAAACGAACAGACCGTTGGAATCATACACGGCACTGCCAACGGGAACCAATATAGTATCCCCTGCTATCTCGCGTTTAATAAGTTCTTTTTTAATAATCATTTTACTTTTCCCCTTCCGTTTCTCTGTAAATTTTCTCCGTCAGCTTTACCTGCGCTTTTGTTTTTTCGCAAATATATTCGGGTACGCCGCTGAATGAACCTGTTTCTGTAAAACATACGGCAGCGCATACGCCGCACACTTCTTTATATTCGCAGTTAAGGCATTTATTGGGTGTATGGATTTTACTTGTTTCTGTTCTTATATATTCCCAGGCCTTTTCAAAGCCTGTTTCCGTTACGTTTACGCAAGGAGTGGTCATCATACCGCAGGGTAGCATTTTGCCGTCCCAGGTAAGCCAAAAACTGCTGGAACCTGCCCTGCATCTTACGCCTTCGTCGGCTTCTATAGGACAATCATCTTTAAATTCATCAATAAGCTTACTCATATTTTCGGCTCTAATAGCGAATTCTTCATCGGTGAATCTTATTTTATCCCATTTAACGGAGCACATAGCCGCATCTTCCGCGCTGAGCCTGTTGCCGCAACCGTAGGTCTCGCCGTTTATTCTGACGGGAGGGTACATATATGAGGATGCTTTTACGTTAACATCCAGCTCAACCGCGTCCCTGTAAATCTCTTCCAGATCATCCTTGTTATAGGGCGTTATGGAAAGATTAAGGCTTACTTCTACTCCTGCTTTTCTGAGGGCGCGGATATTATTTTTAACTTCCTCATAAGCAGGGATTCCGCACATATTTTTATACGTCTCGTTGCTTCCGCCGTAAAGAGAAATATTGAACCTGAAAGGAGGAGCTTTTAAAAATCTTTCAAGAATCTCGCCTTTAAGCAAAGAGCCGTTGGAATTTATGGAAATAAGCAGACCCATTTGGCGCATAGCATCGTAGATTTCAAAAAAATCCTTGCGCACCATAGGTTCGCCGCCTGTTAAGAGCACGAAAATCATACCCTTATCCTTGGCTTTTTTCGCAATATTTATCCACTCTGCGGCGGTAAGCTCACGTTTGCCGCTTAACTCTATCTCCTTTTGCGTCTGGTGAACGTAACACATCGGGCAGTTAAAATTACACCTTGAAGTGAGCTCAAAATTACCAGCAATAGGTAAGCCGAGCCTTCTGCCTTTCTGGTGCAGATAAGTGGAAATATATGGCTCTGTGTTCTTCTTTTGCATAAATTCACCTGCTTTCTTTACTTATTTTCGATTTCTTTTAAAAGCGCAAGCACCGCTGATTCATCGGGCGTGCAGGATAAAAGATATACAGGAACATCACGTACAAGCTTAGAAGCTACGTCAGAAACACTTGCCATATCCGCTTTATCCCATGTGTTTACGCTTACGCCTTCCCAGATTTTCCTGAAAGCTTCCAGTCCTTTAAGTCTTTTTATTGTAGTTTCTTTTGCCTGCTGAAGATACACCACAGCCGCAATTTCCAGAGTTCTTTTTTTACAATACTGACTGCTGCCTGCAAAAGGAATTCCCTCTGCAAATATTTTATCATTCATTACTTTTATTGCGCATCGGTCACCGTTAATTATTTCGGCATTTTTGTACTTATGCCACAAATCTGCCTGCGTGGATTTTCCGGTACCCGAGGGCGCTGTGAAAAGTATTGCCTTATTATTATACTCGATAAAGGAAGTATGAAAAATAAAACCGCTGTTTTGAGCAACAAGATGCTCCATCATAAGGCAGTTGAGCACTGTATGCACACCTATTTTATCCTTAAATTGATTTTCAATAAGCTCGATATTGTGCTTTTTACCGATATGCTCAGCCTTAATATATGCATTTTCCCATGAATTCTGTACAGAACCGATGTATCTTATCTGAGCGTTATTTTCTCTATATACTCTGAATGAAGGCTGCGAAGTAATCAAATCACCTTTTGGTACATCAAATTTTTCGACCGTTTTAAAAGTGAACTCATGAGTATCCGCGCAAAAATCCACCGAAAATTCGCTTAGGCTTCTTTCATCTTCGTACATTTTATCGTCGGGAATATCGATACAAATAC
This sequence comes from Oscillospiraceae bacterium, assembly GCA_015065615.1. Lineage (GTDB taxonomy): Bacteria > Bacillota > Clostridia > Oscillospirales > Acutalibacteraceae > SIG603. The sequence continues at coordinate 123,130 of SVPY01000001.1, forward strand.
CGATACCCGCAATTTCATAATATTTTTTCATTTTAACCGATTGTAGCGAACACTACCGTGCTTCCGCTTGAAGAAAAATGATCGGAAATAATCTGCTTGATTTCGCCGCTCTTGATGCCCCCTGTAATACGCACACGGTAGGTAATACCGCCGTAGAACATATCGGCAGCGCTGTTTTTATAGTAGATAACCACGTCGCCCTCGATATCGGTATCGGAAATATTCGTGACGTTCATAGCGCCTTTTAAAGGCTGAATTTTAATTTTATCCTCGCAGAGAGTGGGAGCTGTGTTGAATAAAGCCACGTTGCTTGCCTCTGCGGTAAAATTTTCACCGAATTCGCTGAATTCCTTGCGGTTCTTTTCCAATACAACCACGGACTCACCGGGCATAAGAGTAGAAAGCGCAAACACACCCTCGGTATTGCCGCTTTTTACGGTAATTTCGGCGTACTGGATACTATCCTCGCCCGTATTTTTAACGATAATCATGGCGATACCGCTGACAACCTCGTCGGAGCCATCCTCCATATATATGCCCGTGTAGCTGCCGAGCTTTTCAACGGAGAGGCCGTTTTTAAGGGTTACGGCAGTATCGGTTTCTTCGGGCACGCTTATTTCGGCGTTCTCCGCAACGTCCTCTTTTTCGGAATTTATAATTTCACTTTCGGACTCAGAAGGGCTGCTTACAGAAACAGAACCGGATTCAAAATTATCGAATAAGCCCTTAATTTCGCCGCCAAAGAAATAAATTACAGCAAATATCGCTGCTGCAAGAAGAATAATAAGACCTATAATAAGCGGGAGCTTAGAGGATTTTTTCGCTTTTTTGCGGCCGCCTGAGTGCCTGGGTGCATAATGTCTGCCATTTTTACTCATATAATTCACTTTTTTGTAAACTTCTTAATTTACAAATTCCCTTTCATTTTAAGACTAAATTTACTCTATTATAGAATATCAAAAACTACTGTAAAAATCAATAATCAAGGCGTAAAAAGTATTATTTTAATTGATTTACGGCGCAAAAAAGAAGGCTACACTTTAAGTGCAGCCTTCGATTACTTATTGGGGATTAGGAGTTGAAGAGAACAGGACCACCATCCGGAACATGATAGCAATAACCATCATCATCTTTACCATCGTCATCCCATACTTGACATCCTGTTACACCTTGAACAAATAATGCCATATTAGGAGCAGAACCAGGTATACCGCATGATCCTTTAGATTGAGCATCAATAATCTTATTGCAATCACCTGCAACATTGGTACTGAGGGTAAAACTTTCGAATGCTATTTCGGGTTTTGAATATAACTTTTTCATTACTTATTCCTCCTCTCAGTTAAGAATACTCTTTAAGTATTTTGATATTGCTTTGCCGATGGTCTTTGCAACCTTTGTAGCCTGCTTTAATACCTTCTCGGCTTTTTCTGTAGCTTTCTTGATTGCCTCTTCTAATTTTTCCTTTGCATCGGATTCTTTATCCTCTGCTTCGTCATCCTCGGCGGGCTCATCTGTTTCAGGCTCGTTTACTTCGGGTTCTGAAGTTTCGGGAGCGGAAGTTGTTGTATCATCTTCAGGAGTCGAGGATGTATTGTCATCAGCTTCGGGGGTTGAAGTAGTATCGTCAACCTCGGGCTCAGATGTTGTATCATCGATTTCGGGTGTGCTTGTTGTATCGTCTTCAACATCTTCAGTTGTGAGTGACATAATGGCTAACTCAGCAGCAGGACGGCTTATTGAGAACATCGCTACTGCAGGTTCATCTGCGGTCGTTGTAGCAACTTTATATGTTACTTTGATATTTGTTATAGAGATTATAGCGTCACCGGAATTAAGTATTACAACAGTCTTACCATTAAGTGCTGTAATATCATAATACATATCTGTGGCTGTATTTATAGTTTTTGCGCTTACTTTATCTGCGGCTATAGTAGCATCATAAACCTTTACAGAACCATTACCGCCTAAGTTCTTTACACCAATATGAATCTTATCAACTTCATATCCAGACTTAGCGGGAGCGGTCATTGTAAATGCTACAGCATTATCCTTAGTTAAGTACAATTCGTTGTTAGGTCCATAGCTTGTGTAATCCGCAATTGATGCACCATCCATACCATCAATATAAACTATGCCATTTGCTACTGCATTTGTAACATCAGCATTGTAGTCTTTTACTTTGAGAATTTTATCTCTAAGTTCAAAGTATGTGGGATATGCTTCATTATCTGCATTGTATGCATTTTCAATGGTTTCGTTTGCCTCACCGGATACTACTCCAGCAGGATCATAAATACGGATTGCATCAAGATAGAAGTCATAACTACCATCACCTACAAATTTACCATCAACTGTTGAACCTACATTATTTAATGCATCATAATAAGAAACTGTTAATACAGCTCTGTACTTACCATAAGATAAATTTTCAACCTGCATTACAGGTATCTGATAAATTGCATTATCGCTAGTATCTTCACTAGGAGACCATTTTTTAGTACTTACATCATAGTTGTAACCATAATATGTATCAACTACTCTTGATGCTTTCATTTCACCATTTGCATCAAAAACTTGAACAACTAAAACACCTGTCTGGTTACTTGTAAGTGAAACTATGTCGAAACCTGTACCGTAGAATTCAAAGCTTGCAGTTGCATAAGAGTTAGCATCAACTGTTACTTTCTTAGCAGAGCCAAGTGAATACTGAGACATCTCAGCGTAAGCACTGTCGTAACCGTATACGTTGTTTGCATCTATTGCAGGTAAGCTATAGTAGTCGGGGCGGTCTTCTGCCTGAGTTGATGTTGTATCAACTGTACCTATTAATGACCAGTCATCAGCAGTCTTTGTGCCGTCAGAGCTATAAGTAGCTAAGTCTACAAAACTATCCTCATAATAGATTGTAGTTGCGGGTATAACTGTTACATTACCGGAGTAGTATTCAAACTGACCAGTGTTTACGTTATTGTAACGAACTTCGTATGCGAACTTATCAAAGGAAGGCATTTCCATTGATTCTGGTGTATAACGAACTTCCATACCCTTTTCAGTATTTACCATAGATATGGAGCCATACTTAACACCTGTTGCGCTCTGTTCAAGAGTTGTAGTGCTGAACTGTTTAGCAGATTTATTACCTTCATAAGAAGTTAAACCTAAACCAGAGAGTGTACCTGCTGTACCGAACATATCGTTTTCAAGAACACCGATATCGACAGGCAGACCGTAGTCAATAACAACTACGTCATCAATACACTTAGGTACCCATTTTACAGCAAACCAAACTGTAGTTGACGTGTAGTCCACACCAGCTTCATCAAAGTCATCATCCTTGATGCCTGCATTCAATAATGTGTATTCATTACCGCGGTAATCAGTTACGTAAGTTGTAGCAGGTAATGTTTTACCATTTTCATCTTTACCTATTTCTATTGTCCAACCACTCAATGTTGTCTCATATGAACCGTCAGTATTTTGATCCTTAGAGTCAACTTGTAATGTATAAGTAGCGCCTTTATCATAAACTTCGTAACCTACAGGTTTACTTGTAGAAGCAACATTGATTGAAGTTACATATTCACCTGAGTTAAGTAATATTTCATCGTAGAATATTCTGGATGTTACTTTTACTGCATTATCAAATGTACCTGTCTCACCTGTTGCACGGTTGGTAACAGGTACACCATTTTCATCTACAAGGTAGAAACCGTAGTAAACAGCCGCACTCTCCCAAGACAATGTAGGAGAATCTACACTCTGCTCTGCATCGTTACCGAGCCAGTTATCGTAATAAAGTGTAGCATAATTATTGGTTGCGTAAGTACCTTTTTTAGCGTTACCTTCAGCAGAACCTTCGAGGTATACATAATAGGACATTATGAACTTCTGGTTATTGATTGTACCAATATCCCAGTAGAATGTTTCACCGGGAAGGCTATAGTCTGTTTCACCATCACCGTTTGTATCAATCATAACTGCTGTAGTATTTTTGTTATACCAGAAATATTTACCGTAAATTACTTCATTGATTACTATATTATTGCCTGCTGTGAAAGAACTCTTTGTAACAGTACCATCAGCACTTGTGACGTATTTTTCATAACTTAAATTAGAATATGCTTCAGTACCTGCTTCGTTAAATTTTACTTCTTCAACCTTTGTTACACTACCATAGCTATCACCAAGATTGCTACCCTCAGGTATTATATCATCAGTTGTATAAATTTTCTGAGTGCTTATTGTAATTTGAGGAACAGGGCTAAGGCTTTTAGGTACACCTAATTTTGTAATTTTTGAAGCCATCTGAATATCGAAACTTTCACCCATCTGGTCTACAAAGTAAGCGTTAGAAGCTGCATACTTTAATTCTGAAGCAAGTTTTTCATAAACCTGATTGAGAGCGGTTGAATCATTCGCTTCATAAACATCTAATGTTTTTCCTTCAACAAGTTTTTCAAGAACTTTAGCAAGAGGTCTGCCATCTGCTAAAGTAAATGTCATAGATGAGAAACCACCGTTATCAATATCAAAACCGATAGAAAATACATCCGCAACACCGGGGGTATTATAAACCTGTGTTGCCCAATAAAGGGGATTACCGGGAATTGTCTTTGTAGTAGTATCATATGTACCACCTGCTATATACTCATACCAAGGACCCTCCTGGTACTGTGCTCTATTGTTACCCATTGTATAGGTAGTTTCTACACCAGATTCATTTATCCATGTTGAGTCAACGTCAGCACGTCTTTCCTGGGTATTTGTTTTATAATTATAATATACACCGTCATAGTTAGATGGAGCACCGTCGGTCATGAAAATAACATAGATAACACGACCGCTTTCAGCATAACTTATATTATTTGCTCCATTATACTGAGCTTTTAAAGCTTCAATAGCCTTTGATGTTTGCATAAATGCATGGTCGTAGTTGGTATTACCATAGTTTTCGCCATAAGTTTTGCCACCATCAAAAGAAAGGTAATAACCAGTTGTAGATGTGCCTATATTTAAAGCATCATCAGCAAGAACTCGAACATTATTTATTGTGTTTTTAACTGTATCTGCATCATTTGAACCTAAAAGCAAGGTCTGAGTGGGGTCAGCATAGTCTGTATATACATATTCTGTATAATCTGCATCGTAGCCACCAAACGTTACTAGAGAAATTGTATTATCGAGCTTATTACCATCGTCATCATAAAGGAATGTATCGGCAAAGGAACAAACAGACTGTGCTAAGTCGTACATTTTTGTAGCTTCATGACTTTTTGCATCTGTTCGACCTCCTACTGACCAAGCCATTGAGTTGGAAAGGTCTGTTACAAGTATAACGTCAACAGGAGCTATTGCAGGAAGACCTGATGTTGTAAGGTTAATTTCAGCAACACCTAAATCCTGGAACTGGCTGTAGTCTGCAATAAACTTATCTACCTGAACAGAACCTTCGTGAGGATATTCGGGGTAATTCATATCAGGCTTTTCAACAACATGGAGAGTGAATGATGTTGAAATCTCGTTATTATTATATATAACTTTTAAATTGTTAATTACTGTTTCGGCTGATGTATCAACTGCGTTACCATTTGCATCAGTTAACATGCCAACAGTAACATTTATGTGCTCATAGTCATTTTCATTGTTATCATATATAACTTTGATTTTCGCACCTGTGTTTACTGTAGCACCGCTACCTACATAAACAGTACCAACAGGACTTACAAGCTGCATGCTTGTGACTGTTTTACTCTGTACTGTCACAGGGATTGTGAGGACAATGTTTTCCTGTAATGCTGTGCCGTTTACTGCGGAGAGGGTTGCTGTGATATTAGCTGTACCGTCGGCAACACCTGTTACTGTACCGCCTGATACTGTTGCAACATCATCATTTAAAGAATCCCAGATAATTGTGCAATCGCTTAAATTAACTGTCTCGCCTGCTACTGTTACAGCACCTGTAAGGTTAACTGTACCGTTAGGCTGAAGTGTTGCACTTTTAGGTGTTACTGTAAATGTTACAGCTTCACCGGAGGAGGATGTTTCTTCATAAAGATAAACTACTGCGGAACTATCCTCTGTTCTTACCCAACCAGAAGAATCATATACCAAATAATATGTAGTGTCTTCATATAACCATCCGCCATCTTCTACATATGATATTTGATATGCACCATTGCCTTTAGATTCTATTATTAAATTTCTAGCACTTTTTCCTAAAATATTTGAAGTACCGTTTAATCTAATATATTTACCATTGTTTGATATGGTGCCTTCGGTATCATCGCTAAATGACCATGCAATGTAACTATAATCATCTTTTGTGATCATTCCATTAGCTACTGTTATGCTTTCTCTGCTAGCTTCACTATTATTAAAATTACTTGATTTATACTCTAACGCATAACCATTTCCATTAGAACCTAAATTTGCAATAATATATGTTTTTGTTGTATCAATTACACCGTCTGTATTAAGTGTATATACAGTACCGCCAACTAAATTGCCTGTGCCGGAAACAGATGTACCATTCATTTCAGCCGTTAAAGCAATACCCTTTGCGGAGAAGTGGTCGACTGTGAAGGTGAATTTGCCGTCTTCGTATTTGCCTTCGATTTCCTTAACCTCGGTACCTTCTACAGAGATACCAACGATGCGGTCAGCATCCCAACCTTCGGGAATGGGGAAAGTAAGAGTTGCCTTTGCGCCTTCTGCTAAAGTTGCAGAAATATCATAAAGGAGAACTTCTGCGTAGTTCTTTTCCTCTGCGAATTCGTTTACAAGGCTTTCTTCTTCAGCTTTAACTGTAGCGGAGCCTGCTACGTTTGTAGCGCCGTCTACTGTGATTGTTGTATTATTAATTTCAATATTTTCGGAGGAGGGAGTTTCAGGACTTGTAGAAGGAGTAGGCTCTGTGGAGGGCGCAGGTGTAGCTGTAGCCTCGGGAGAGGGTGAAGCTTCAGGTGTTTCTGCCTGCTCGTTTACATATTCTAACATCTCTGCATAGAACATGATGAAGGGGCCAACGCCCTTGCCTTCGTTGTTCTTCTTTTCTGCATTAGATGCACCAGGTGTGCCTTTGAAGCAGATGTTGGAAAGTGTTGTTGTAGTAAGATAATTATTACTAATGCCGATCATTGCGTTTTTAGCAACGTCAGAATATTTGCCATCTGTATCTTCAAGCCAGCCGTTGTTTACAGCCTTCATAATAGCATAACAAAGTAATGCTGTACCTGAAACTTCTTCATAATTTACAGTACTGTCTATATCACCGATTACAGCATTAGTCCAAAGGCCTGAATCTCTCTGGTACTTAAGCATACCATCAACAAGTTTAACAAGCTGAGCCTTCATAGCTTCGAGGTTAGTACCACTCATAGAATCCATTACGTCAACTATGGCAGCTGCGTACCAACCAATGGAACGAAGCCAGTATGTATCGGAGTTAGAACTTTTAGAGTCCGCAGCATGATAGAATAAGCCATTGGACTCGTTGTACATATTTTCGCTTACCCACTTAAGACGGGAAACGATAAGGTCTAATTCTTCAGTATCCTTAGTGTACTTAGCATACTCAGCACGGAAAGGAAGGATCATATAGAGACCATCGAGCCATAAGTCGGGGGTGGAGTCGGATGCCCAAGTATGACGGAAATTGTTACCTGCATTTGCAAGAGAATAACTCTTAGCAGCTGTATCAAGATCTGCATAAAGTGTAGCAGCCATTGTTAAATAGCGGCTGTCGCCTGTCATCTCATAAGCATCAAGAAGTAAGCTGGCTGTTTTGTAGCAGTCGGCACCGTGTGTGGATTTATAACCTGCACACTCTTTACCAGTATTATTAGTACAAGTTGCCCAAGTACCACCTAAAGCTATAAGGGAAGACATATAATCGGTAACATATTTCTTATATGCTTCTTTATTCTCTTCTGTAGCGGGTGAATTTTCATAAAGGTATTCAATACCTTCGAAAACAACGCCGTTGTAGTAGCTCCAGTCATAAAGATAAGTCTTGCTATCTTCACGCTTTTCGTTATCCCATGTAAAGTGGGTACCGAAATTCTTAACTACTGTAGCGGGATCATTGCTACTATTATTGATAGTGATACCATCAATATATGTTTTGGCTTTTGCGAGAGCTTCTGTTAACTTAGCGTCTTCAGCATCATCGGCAGTTGAAGCAGTGGTAAGCTCTGCCGCAAATGCTTTTACGCTATCTGCTACTGCACCCATAGGGACGGCTGTGATAACCATCATTAAGCACAGAAGAAGCGCAAGCACTCTTTTTGCGTTTTTCATAATTTTTTCCTCCTCGAAATTTCTTCGAATTTTATATATATTAATTTAATAAGGTTTAACTTATCGATATCAACGTGTGTTACTTAACCCCTCCGCCATTTTCTTCGAAAATGCCACCTCCCCTTACAGGGGCGGCGAGACTCGGGAATAAAAGGGGACACCTCGACAATTAACCCATTTTAGTACATAACATTATACTCCTCACCGACTGTAATGTCAATGAGGAGTACGGAATTAATTTAAGTTAATTTAATTAAATTTATCATTAATTATTCTGCTGACCTTCTACCACGCCTTTGCCTGTAAGGACTTTTCTTATGGTACCGATAAAGCACTTGAAATCAAAGGCAAGACTTATTTTTTCGGCATATTCGCCGTCGAATTTCGCTTTTACATCTATAGGCAGCTCGTCGCGGCCGTTTATCTGCGCCCAGCCTGTTAAACCCGGGCGAAGGGAGTTTGCATTATATTTATCCCTCTCCTCTATTAAATCAAACTGATTCCAAAGGGCGGGACGGGGGCCTATTATACTCATATCGCCTTTTAGTATACTGAAAAGCTGCGGCAGCTCGTCGATACTGAGTTTTCGGTAAACTCTGCCTACCCTCGTTATATGTGCCTGAGGGTCCTTTAAAAGATGGGTGGCGACCTCGCCGGGGGTATCCACGTACATGGTGCGGAATTTGGGCATCATAAATTCTTTTTTATCCTTGCCTATTCTTCTCTGCCAAAAAAGCACGGGACCTTTGGAATCCAGCTTAACTATTAAAGCGAATATAAGCATCGGGATTATAAGAATCACAATGCCTAAAAAGGATATTATGATATCCAGAAGCCTCTTTATAATATCTTTATACATAAATTTTCCCTAACTGTTTAAATTGTAAAAATTATAACATATCCGTGGGTATATTTCAATCGGTAAGCGACGAAATTTGTCGTATTTTAACGGATAAGATAATAAAAAAATCAATTTTAAATAAGCCGGAAAACGTAAACACAGACGCGGGATTACCATTAAAAACCGCAGTAAAATTCATACTATTAAAATGGCGATCCGCTCCATTAGTTCCAACAAAATGTGCGGCGGATTCGGTGGCATGGGCGGTTTCTCTAATTTCGGAAACAACGGCGAAGAATAATTAAATCTTTAGCTTAACCAAATTACAAAAAAGGCAGACGCATGGAAAACCACCGTGCGTCTGCTCTTTTTTTACTGTAACTCCAACAGAATAACATCCTTCTGTTAATATTCAGATAATCACAAAGTAAAACTTCCGATAGGATAAAAAATAAAGGACTTCTTTTAAATAAAGTCCTTTGTGTAAGATCTTTAGAAAAGATATTTCGGCAATTTTGATTATGACTTTAAACACTTACCAAAAATGATATATCACCTTTGGCGACATGATATACGACGTTGCCGTATGATATACTTGCTTCACAAGCATGATATAATATCCATTCTGCCGATAACGGATATTATTAAAAAACGACAAGTCTCTGCCGAAACTTGTCGTTTTTTTGGTGGAGACGGTCGGGATCGAACCGATGACCTCTTGAATGCCATTCAAGCGCTCTCCCAGCTGAGCTACGCCCCCAAGACTTATCTATTATAGCACAGCTTTTTTATTTTTGCAAGTGTTTTATTAATTATATTTCATATTTCAAATCGAGTAAAGCAAGTTCATTCAAAGCCTGACGGTAATTTTCAAAAACTATACCGTTTAAGCCGAAAGCTTTGGCTCCTACTATATTCATTTCGCTGTCATCAAGAAATACTGCGTTTTCCTTTATAATACCGAATTTATCACAAAGAGCCTCGTAAATTTCAAAGGAAGGCTTAAGCATTTTTACTTCGTAGGAAATGAGGCTTCCGTCGGCATATTTCAAAAAATCAAAATATTTTTTCGCATAATTAAAGGTATAGTCTCCGAAATTTGAAAGTATGTAAATTTTATATCCCTTTTCCTTTAACTCTTTGAGCCATGAAGAAGCATAGGGATAAATATATAAATTTTCGTAGATGGAATCTATTGCGTACCTTATTTCTTTTTCGTATCCGCCTGCATTATTTACGAACATTTCTATAAGTTCACCGTAAGTCTTCACGCCCTTATCAAGCTCACGCCAGCATTCTTCGTTTTCCACCGTGGCTTTGGCGATAATATCGCTTGTTTCTTTATCGAAAATTTTACTGAAAGTTTCTCTCCAGTTAAACTGTACCAGCACGTTGCCTATATCAAAAATAAAAGTATCTATCATTTCTTTCCCCGCTTTCTTTCATTATAATAGCACATAATAAGCTATTTTAAAACCGTTTTCTTTTATTTTTTTACACTGTATTGCTTTTATTTTCCGTTAATTATATAATAGTATAAGTAAAACATAAAAAGAGGGATTTATTTTATGGTATTTTTGTGGCATCTTATTTACACTGTGGTATTTGCCGTTTATTTCTTCTCGGTTACAATCTCTTATCCTGAAACCAAAGAAGATATAAGAGAGGCAAGCTCTTTTAAGCAGTTTTATTTAAGGCTCATACCTTTTATTTTTATGGGTCTTATTTATCTTTTCCCTTTAATAGATTCATCGATACAAACGGATTCTCTTGAAGGGTTTATTAACCGTTTCTCTTTGGAATTCATAACGGCAACCTTTGCAAACGTTATAATATTTTTAAACTGCACCGATTTTGCAACCAAAAAAGCAGAAAAACTGAAGTGGTTTCCCTATTAAAGCTGTAAGATAAAGGTAGACACATGGAAAACACCATGTTGTCTACCTTTTCTTTATGCTAAAATATAGACATAGGAGGTGAAATAATGAGAAAGGGACAAAAGAAGCGGCAATGGACA
>SVPY01000002.1 GCA_015065615.1 Oscillospiraceae bacterium
AATTTTTATGTACACAATAAGCAATATCATATACTTTTTTATCTTCACTTATCATGAAACTACATGTTCCTACTCGTTCTAATGAATCCTTGAAAACAGGAATCAAATAACAACATTCGTCATCCTCACCCAAGCCTTCTAGCATTTTCAAATATTCATCATCTATCTCTTCTTTTGCTTCGTCAGGTAAATATTGTCCCATCTCTGGATTATTCCAGATACTATATGCCCACAAAGCATCCTCTTTCGTGAAACCTCTCAATAAAAGTCTTGAAGTTTCAATATCATTTATTTTCATAAATGCCTCCGTCAAATTCTTATTTATTGAACAGATTATATCACGCTTTGCTGCGCTTTTCAATGATATATCGCTGGCGCAATATGATATACGGCGTTGCCGTATGATATACTTGCCTGCGGCAAGCATGATATAATATCCGTTCCTCTATATGCCGAAGGCATATATCATCGCTCGCAGAGCGATATCATATCGAAGATATATCACCCGTTCCGCAAGGAACGGATATCATTGAAAAAAGCCCCTTTTTTCGGTAGACAAAAGAGACTTTTTTCGTGGCGCACCCGATGCGATTCGAACGCACGACCCTCAGAGTCGGAGTCTGATACTCTATCCAGCTGAGCTACGGGCACGGGTATAATATTAATTATTAATATAATTAATGCCGGAACACTGCATATTATAACCTGATACGTATAAAGAGTGTTACTAAGTACTAATATAACCTGATAATTATAACACAAACAAATGAATTATTCAAGTTTATAAAACTTTGAATGTGAAAAATCTGTTATTCTTTTGTAGTTTTCTTACCGGTTTTGGTTTTCACATTTCAAAATATCTGCAATTATTTATAAAATTTAAGCGGCCTGAGATAAATCAAGCCGCTTAAAATTTATTTAATTTTTAACACTACTGCTGTAACGTCATCTTCGTGGCCGTCGGAACGCTGTTTTCTTGCTTCGCTTACTATCTGCTTTGCTAAATACGCAGGATCGTCATCCTCGAAATTTTCTATAATTTCCTTTATAAAGTCCGTGCCGCACACCGTGGCTCCGTCCGACACCATTACGATAATATCGTTTTCCTTCAGATTGTGGTCAAAATAAGCAAACGAAGAGCCGTTCATAATGCCTACGGGCAAGCTGATTTCCTCGTAATAATCCACTCTTCTGCCCCTTCTTATAAAGGAGCCTGCAGCGCCTGCTTTTCTGAATTCGGTTTTACCCGTGAAGAGATCCACACATACTATATCCAAAGTAGAAAGACTTTCGTCCGAAGATTTTGCCATTAAGGCTGTGTTTATAAGCCTTAACGCCGTATCGAAGCCAACTCCTGCTTTTATTAAGGTCTCAGCCATTGTTGAAGCCATTACACCGTCCACGGCAGCTCTGCCGCCCGTACCCATCCCGTCGCAGAGTACGGTAATATAATGACCCTGACCGTCGTAAAAACCGCGGAAACTATCGCCGCAGAAGGTACTGTTATCGGCAGAATGCTGGAAGCTGCCGAAGCTTACGTCCAACTCGGGCTTCTCTATCATGGTAAGACGCATAAGCCCTTCGCTTACACATACGCTGGGCGGAGAAAAGCTTCTGCCGCAGGCTGTACTTATCTCCCTTGTAATTAAGGCTTTATTAAGCTTTTTATCGCGGTTTCGCATTATTTCAGCATTGACCGTAAGCCTGCCGTATTTATCTACGCGGCAGCAAACGTCCAAAGGTTCAAGGTCGTTATGAAGGAGTACTTCCTCTACCCTCTCGCCCGCTTCTCTGTCGAAACTTTTGAAGGAAGAAAAATCCTCCGCTATATCTTTTAAAAGCCCCGAGGTAGCTTCAAACTGTTCTCCCGTCATTTTTCTTATCTGGGCGCTTTTTATTTCAAGAGCCTGAGCTGCGATATAATCTCTGTAATGTTTATTTATAGATTCAGCCAATTTATCCTGACGGTGGCAGTATTCCTTCATTTCCTCATGGAAATCCCACTCGTTTATGCGGTTTTCCTTTTTTAACACAGGGATTGAAACGCTTAAATGCTTTACTGTTTTGCCTTTATCCTTTTTCCAGCACACCGAACATCTGCTGCAACTCGGGCAGATTTCGGATACCGAAGCATTCATCACGTTATTGAGACCTTTATTGAAAGTAAGGCGTTTGGCAATTTCCTCTATAGAATCGGAAACGTGGCTTAAAGCATCTGCCGTGAAGCTTAATCGGGAGATTATACTGTTTCTTAAGGTGTCGCCCGTTAGTTTTTCGCGTCTGTCGGTAAATACTGATGAAAGCTTCTGGCTTTTCGGAAGGATCATATAAACTACCGACGCCACCATAACTTCTAAAAGCCCCAGTAAAATGGATGAGTTTTCACCTATCTGCAAGGATGCTATTCCGTTTGCGATAATAAAGGCAACCACCGAAGGAAGTTTGCCCAGAGAAGAAAACACACCGCTTACAAGTCCGCCAAGGCCGTATGCACCTGAAAGATAGGAAAGCCCTGCCACTGAAAGTCCCTGAATAGCGCCTGCCGTAACACCTGCTACCGCGCCACCTGAAATACCGCCGCTGCCTGCGCAGTAAAGTATCATTATAACCGTGATTATTCTGCCTATGGAAATTCCCGCTACCGATATATTTGATAAAGCGGAAATAAACACGCCCAAAGTAATACTCAGAGAAGCAATATCTGCCGAATCGAAATTAAGCTTACGTTTTTCAGCAGTTAAAATAAGTACACTGCGCCTGAAAAAGTATGCGCAGCCACCCGAGAGAAAGGATTCGGCAACGTATAAAGCCACGGTATCGGGAGAAGAAGCGTTTATCACCGACATTGTAAGCCCCGTTGCCATAAGAGGAAGAAAAGCAACTGCCGAAACGAAAAAACTGTGGTCGCTTATTTTTTTAATTTCCGATAAACTCCACCTTATGGCTATAACTGCCGCAGCGGAGGCAATATACCTTGCGGGAACCAAAGCCGCGGAGGGAATTATATGCCCTAAAAATACACCTATAAAAGCCGCCCACATACTGTTTTTAGGTACTGCAGCCACAGCCGCTATGCCAAAGGGCGTAAACCTGCCGAAAACCAATCCCCTTGAAAACATAAAGCCTGATAAAAACGTAGCTATTAAACTCACTACTTTTGTACCCTGAGGGCTCATTGCCATATCGTAGACCCTCATAAGTACGTTTTGAAATCTTTTTTCTTCCAAAACAACACACCGCCTTAAAAATTTTTATGTATCAGTAATATTTGCTGATTAGGTAACATAATTATAAGTTAAAGCTTATATTTAGTTTGTCTTATTGTGTAGGCGTTTTTTGTAAGCTTTGGTAGAATTTTATATTTATAAAAATAAATGCAGTTAAGTTTTCACCTAACTGCATTTTTGATTTATTAAAGGTCAAGCTTAATACCAAGTTCCTTAAGCTGAGCGTTATCTACGTTTGCAGGTGCCATAGTCATAAGCTCGCTGGCGTTCTGTACCTTGGGGAACGCAATAACGTCACGAAGGTTATCACGCTTCATCATAAGCATACAGATTCTGTCAAGACCTAAGCCCATACCGCCGTGAGGAGGAGGACCGAAACGGAAAGCATCAAGAAGGAAGCCGAACTTCTCGTGTGCTTCTTCGTCACTCATACCGAGAAGAGCAAACATTCTGTTCTGAAGCTCGGGATTTGTAATTCTGATAGAGCCTGAGCAGAGCTCAATACCGTTTAATACAAGGTCATAAGCCTTTGCTCTTACGTTGCCCTTATCTGTCTCGAGGTAATCGAGGCACTCGTCAAGGGGTGAAGTAAAGGGGTGGTGCATAGCATCCCATGAACCTGTTTCATCATTATACTCGAAGAAGGGGAACTCAACAACCCAGAGGAAGTTGAAGGTATCGGGAATGATGTTTAATTTCTTGGCAACAGTTGCTCTTAAAGCGCCCAGGTGAGGTAAGAGGTGACGGTCTGTAGTATCTGCCATAACAAGTAAAACGTCGCCTACCTGACAGTCCGTTTTCTCGTAAATTGCGTTCATCTCGTCTTCTGTCATAAACTTCTGGAAGGAACAGGTTGTGCCGTCCTTAGTTCTTCTTGCAAAGGCAATGCCCTTACCGCCGATACCGCGTACCATTTCGGTGAGCTTATCGATTTCTTTTCTTGTAAGCACGCTTACAGCGTCCTTGGCAACTATTGCTCTTACGCTGCCGCCGCCCTGAATAGCGCTTGTAAATACGCCGAAACCGCAGTTCTTTACGATATCGCTGATATCGGTAATTTCCATACCGTAGCGTGTATCGGGCTTATCGGAACCGTAACGCTCCATAGCCTCTTTGTAAGTTAATCTGGGAAGGGGCATGGGGATATCGATATTTAATACATCCTTGAAAAGTCTCTTAACAAAGCCTTCACCGATTGCGAGAACGTCCTCAACGTCTACGAAGGACATCTCTAAGTCTACCTGAGTAAACTCGGGCTGACGGTCAGCGCGGAGGTCCTCATCACGGAAGCAGCGGGCGATCTGGATATAGCGGTCGAAACCTGCTACCATTGAAAGCTGCTTGTAAAGCTGAGGTGACTGAGGAAGCGCATAGAAGCTGCCCTTATGAATTCTGGAAGGAACGAGAAAGTCTCTGGCGCCCTCGGGAGTGGACTTGATGAGCATGGGAGTTTCGATCTCGATAAAGCCGTTCTCATCGAAGTAATCTCTTGTTACCTTTGCGATTTTGTGGCGCATAAGGATGTTTTTCTGTAAGTCGGGACGGCGAAGGTCAAGATAACGGTATTTAAGTCTGATATCTTCACCTGCATTGGAGTTTTCGAGAATCTCGAAGGGAGGTGTTTCGGAGAGAGCCAAAACCTTAAGCTCCTTAACCTCGATCTCGATATCGCCTGTGGGGATCTCCTTATTCTTGGAGCTTCTCTCACGTACTACACCTGTTGCAGCCAAAACGTACTCGGAGCGAACGGAGAAAGCCTTTTCGAAAACCTCACGGTCTGTACTGTCATCGAAAGCAAGCTGAACTATGCCTGTTCTGTCGCGAAGGTCAATAAAAATAAGCTGACCGAGGTCACGTCTTCTCTGAACCCAACCGAAAACCGTAACTGCTTCACCTACGTTTTCAATTCTGAATTCACCGCAATATTTGCTTCTTTTTAAATTACCTAAAAATTCTGCCTTAAGTTCCATTTTATTATTTTCTCCTATATATTAAAAATTAAGAATTTCTGCATCTACTGTGTTTGAAAGATAATCGTCAATGAAATTTTCATCAATTCTGATATCCTTCTTTTCGCCTGATTTCATATTTTTAAGCTGAGCCTTATTTTCGGCAATTTCATTATCGCCGAGAACAACCGTGTATGCCGCGCCTATTTTATCGGCGTACTTCATCTGAGCCTTTAAGCCTCTTCCGCATAAATCATACTCAGCGTAAACGCCGCAGTTTCTAAGCTCGGTTGCCAAAGCCACAGCCTTCTTAAGAGCTTCTTTACCCATTGATGCGATGTAGATCTCACACTTTTCATAGCCGGGAAGTTCAATGCCCTGAGCTTCCAAAATAAGCATAAGTCTTTCCATACCGAGGCCGAAACCAAGACCTGCCGTGGGTTTGCCGCCCATCTCTTCAACGAGACCGTCGTATCTGCCGCCGCCGCAAACCGTACTCTGTGAGCCCAAATCGCAGGAAACAAACTCGAAAACGGTTCTTGTGTAGTAGTCAAGACCTCTTACTATAGTGGGGTTAAGAACGTACTCAACACCTGCGGCATCCAAAGCTTCCTGAACACCTGTGAAATGCTCCTGACATTCTTCACATAAGTAATCAACTATTTTAGGTGCGCCCTCTGCGATTTTTGAGCATATCTCACTCTTGCAGTCAAGAATTCTCATGGGATTTCTCTCTAAGCGGGATAAGCAGGTATCGCAAAGCTCACCCTTATACTGCTCGAAATATTCTTTTAATGCCTTGTGGTAATTTGCGCGGCATTTGGGGCAACCGATGGAATTAAGCTCAAGGCGTAAATTCTTAACGCCCAAGCGGTCGAAAATACCCTTTGCAACCAAAATAACGTCCGCATCTGCTACGGGCTCAGCTGCGCCGAACATCTCGATACCGAACTGGTGGAATTCGCGGAGGCGACCTGCCTGAGGCTTTTCGTAGCGGTAGCAGGATGTAAAGTAGCAAAGCTTAACGGGGTAACCTTCGTTGTAAATACCGCTTTGGAGCATAGCTCTTACTACGCCTGCCGTACCTTCGGGACGAAGCGTAATACTTCTCTGCCCCTTATCTTCGAATGTATACATCTGTTTTTCAACAACGTCTGTAGTGTCGCCCACGCCTCTTAAAAAGAGTTCCGTGTGCTCGAAAACAGGTGTTCTTACTTCATGAAAGCCGTGAAGAGCGGCTTCGCCCCTCATTACTTCTTCTGCTATCTGCCATTTGGCAGTATCTTTGGGCATAAGGTCCTGAGTACCTTTAGGGCCCTGAGTTATAAGTGCCATTATATTTTTCCTTTCGCATTGAAATTGATTTTATATATTTATAAAAGAGAATAAAAGAACCCCGTTCCTTCCGCATTGGAAAGGGACGAGGTAATTATTACCCGTGGTGCCACCCTTTTTCAGGAAATTCTGCTTATAAGCAAGACTTCCCCTTTAATGCCTTTAACGCAGGCATACGCGCATAAGCGTAAGCTCCGAGATGTCCTTCGTATCTTTCACCTTAAAAACTCTCAGCATATGTTTTCTCTCTGTAAAGGCTACAAATATTACTGTTTCTCATCACAGCTTGATTAAATTTTACTATGTATTTTACCTTAAATTTTCGCGCCAGTCAAGGTCTCCGCGCTCCAAAGAATGAATAAGCATCTCGGCAGTAGCTAAATTCGTAGCTACTGGAATATGATGCATATCGCAAAGACGCAAAAGACTGAGATCATCGTTATTTTCGGGATTGGGATTCAAGGGGTCACGGAAAAGAAGAAGCATATCGATTTCATCGTATCCGATTCTTGCTGCAATCTGCTGTCCGCCGCCCTGAGAACCGCTTAAGAAACGCTGTATCTCAAGTCCTGTGGCTTCTGATACCATTTTTCCCGTTGTTGCAGTTGAACAAAGATCATGTCTGCTCAAAATACCGCAATAAGCAATACAAAACTGAACCATAAGCTCTTTTTTTGCGTCGTGTGCTATAAGAGCAATATTCATTTGAACCATCCCTTCTGAAACTTTATATATTTTAAAATTTAATTATAAATTTATTTAACTGAGTGTAAAAGGCACCGTTATACCCTGAATTCTTGAAGCTATACGTCTGAAAGCCATCATAGTTTGCGATTTGCTTTGTACCTTTCCGCCCTTTAAAAATTCACTTATAAGCGCTGGGTCCTCAGGAACAAGACCTATAAGCCTTATGGCGGCTGCGTCTATCACGCTGTCGAGATCATTCATGGCTTTAAGCTTTTTGAAATATTCCTGATTAAACCTGTTGATAACAAGCCTTATATCCTTCTTGCCCATTTTCTCAAGAATACTTTTTACCTTATTGGCAGAAGCCGCTGAAACGGGGTCGGAATTGCATACAACCAAAAAAGACTCTGCAGGCTCCACCGCGCTTAAAAAGCCTGTGCCTATACCTGCGGGGGAATCCAGAATAATATAGTCGTAGAAATTTTTTAAAGAATTGATAAAGGGTGTAAGCTGTTCTTTCGTAACTGAATTTTCACCCATAAAGGCATCCGCCGCAGCGGGAAGTACGTAAAGTCCATCGTATCCCTCAGCTTCGTAAATAGCCTCGTTAACGGCGCATCTGCCGTAAATTGCATCGGAAATATCATATACAAGCTTTTCGGCAATTCCCGTTAATTTATCAAGACACCTTAAGCCCGCATCACAATCCACAAGTAAAACGCGCTTACCGCATTCGGAGATAGCACGGCCCAAACCTGCGCTGATGGTGGATTTACCTACTCCGCCTTTGCCGGATACAACCGCTACTACCTTTCCCATTTTTTATTTACTGTGTCAATGCCCTCGCAGAGACTCTCCTTATTAAAGGCAGGTGAAAAACGAATCACAATTTAGCCCAATATATAATATATAGTAACACATTAAAGCACTTTAGTCAAAACCATTTTTTCAATAATGAAAATTTTTTACATTCAAGCGCCGTCCGGATCATCGTTACCGCTCTGTGAGGAGGTACCCTCTATATCTGAATCGTCTGTATTGTCTGAATCAGTATCTGTATTCTGATTGATGTTGGATTCCTGTCTTGTGCCGTCTTCGCTGCTCAAGTCTATTTCGGGAATTATTAATTCCGGCTCCTCGTCACCGTAATCCTCGGTTTCGCCGAAGAAATACATATCGAAAATATCCTTTGCAACACTCTGGGAATAAACACCATCTTTACCGTATTCGATTACAACTGCAACGGCAATCTGCGGGTCATCGTAAGGAGCATAGGCGATAAACACCGTGTTATCGGTATGACCGGGAACCTCGGCTGTACCTGTTTTAGCGGCGATTTTAATTTTGTAATCGCCGAAAACCTTATAGGCAGTACCTCCGTAATCCGCTACGGTGGACATGGAATACTGAACGATATCGAGAACAGATTCATCGACCGCTATTGTCTCCTCTACAGTAGGAGTATAGCTTTCAATAATCTTTTCGCCGCTGTAGTCGGTTATTTTGCTCATTATGTGAGTTTTTAGTCTCACACCGTCGTTAGCAATGGTAGCGCAGTAAGTTGCCAGCTGCAGGGGTGAAAACATTGAGTCACACTGACCGATGGATGCCTGAAGCGTAAGACCGTCCACCCATCTTGTACTGTGATTGAGAAGATACTCCTCTTTACCCGACATAATACCTGAAGTTTCACTTACTTCGATACCTGTCTTTTTACCTAAACCGAAAAGGTCGGCATATACACCGATAGTATCAATGGTTACTCTTCTGCCTACGTCGTAGAAAAATATATTACACGATTTTTTCAAGGCATCGAAAACGTTTAATTTTTCGTGTATACCCAAGCAGGTGGGAGGACTTTCTTCCTCGTAAAAATCGTAAACGCCCGTACATTCAACAATGGAACCTGAATTTATTACGCCTTCGTTCAAAGCCGCAATAGCAACAAGAGGCTTAAAAACGGAACCCGGGGTAAACATACCGTCGAAAGCGCGGTTGAAAAGAGGTCTTGTTTCGTCGTTTATCAAATCGAGATAATACTTTTCGTCGCTCTGATACAGGTCTATATCGTAGCTTGGGTAAGATGCCGCCGCTAATACGCCGAAGGTCTCAACGTCTAAAACTACAACCGCACCTGCCACACAGTCCTCGTGCTCTACCGAAGCAAGCTTTACGTTTCTTTCCAGACTTTCGTTTGCTACCTTTTGAAGCTCACTGTCTAAAGTAAGGAAAACAGTATGTCCTGTTTCCATTTCTTCCGTAATTTCAGTGGAAATAACCGTACCGTTGGAATCGAGGTAAATTTCTTCCTTACCGTTTTCGCCGCGCAGGATATCTTCAAAATACATCTCAACGCCGCTTTGACCGATATAATCGTTATAAGCGTAGCCCTGTACGTTTTCGGAAGAGTAGGTATTGCCGTTTTCCTCCTGCTTTTTATACTGATCGGCACTTATAAGACCCATGGAACCTACGATATGAGGCGCAAGGTCACCGTCTTCGTAATATCTTTCACCCGATACTCTTATCTCAACACCGGGCATCTTGTCAAAAAGTTCGCTTATAAGCTCAACGACCTCTATGCTTACGTCTTCAGCCATAACGTAGGGTGAACTTAAAGAGAACTGGGTTTTGGTCATATTGTATCTTACTGATATAATATCCCTTGCATCCTCTTTGGAATAGGATGAACAGCGGTAACGCTCCGTAAGAATACGCATACATTCCTCTGCAGAAGTATCCTCATCCACGTTTAAAAAAGATGATGACTTAAGGAAGCTTATTTCATTTCCTCTGTTTTCAATAAATACATATTCGCCGTTTTCGTCAATTTTTATAGGAAGTTTGTCTATCCATTTTACGCCGTTTTCCCTGAAAAGATTCAAGGCGGAAAGTATAGCAGGATTACGGTCGGATTCAATGTAAAGGGCGTTCATAACAACGTTATACACGGTTCTGTTACCCGCCAGCACGTTGCCGTCCTTATCAAGTATCTCGCCTCTGCCGGCTTCGAGCTTTACAAAAAGACTGCCCGAATCCTCGGCATCCTCTTTAAAATCGTTATATTCCACAACCTGCCATTGGAAAAGGCGCATTTCGAACATAACAAGAACTAAAGCAATAACCAGAATACAAGTTCCGATTCTGCCGTATTTTCTTAAAAATTTCATTATCTATCCTTTTCTTTGCCCTCGCAAAGATTCCCTTGGTGTTATTTTTCCTGCGTAGTACCCACTTAAGAAAACTAACACATAAAAAAAGTTTAATAAAAATTATATACCGATCGGTTTACTTTTGAATGCGCTGAAAATACAGATATTTAAAATATACATAATAGGTGATATAAGCACCGTATAAAGTATTGAGGGAATAAATCTGTCGATAAATATAACAAGCGCTCTTTCGTTTCCGCTTGCAAGATAAACAGCCGCCCAGATAAAAGCACCGTAAAGCAAAGCGATAATAAAAGTTGCAATAAGATTGGAAAGCACTCTTGCGTGGAACTTTTTCTTACTCATAGCGCTTAACAAAGTACAGCATACAGTTAAGAACAAACTGCTAAGTCCCACGGGAGCCATACCTGCATCCAAAAGAAGTCCTGCGCCCAGCGAGAAAAATACCGTACTCATCTCACTCTCCAAAAGTGAGACTACTACAAGAAGAGATATAACAAGCATAGGTTTTACCGAAAAAATAAGAGGAAAACCCGAGGGTACGTTCTGTAAAACGTAAAGAAGCACGAATTCTGCCATATAAAGCAAATATTTAAAGAACTTCAAAAACTTGCTTATATCAAATTTTACTGAGCTTTTCATTCGGCGGCTTCACCGCCCTCAACCGTGTTTTCGGCATAAGCCGCTCTGTAGTTTGTAACTATAAATACTCTCTCAACTTTTTCTACGTCAACAAAAGACTTTATTAAAGCTGTTCTGGAGCTGTCCCTCTCGCTGGCGCGTACATCCATTATGGTACCCACGGGGATATCGGGAGGGAAATTAACGCCCGAACCGGAAGTAGTTGCTATCATACCTGCCCTTACGCCTGAATCGGCTTTAAGGTAATCGAGCACCAGATAATTTACCTTGGAAATATCTCTGCCACCTGTAACAACGCCGCTTTCGGTGGCTTCGTTAATTTTAACGCCTACCTTAACGTTGCCGCCGTATAAAGTAATTATCTCCGCAGAATAATCGTACACTTCACCGACAACGCCAACAGCACCCGACGCGGCAATTACCGGGTCACCCTTCTGTATGCCGTCTGTTTTACCTACGTTTATGGTGAATTTTTCCTTAGCGCTGACGGGATCGCGGCCGATTACCGAGGCGCCTGTAAGCTCTAAGTTTTTATATTCCTTTTTGATTTCAAGAAGATCCCTTAAAAGCTCGTTCTCTTCCTTCATATTGTAGTAATCGGTAAGTTGATTACGAAGTCTGTCGTTTTCTTCCGTTAGCTCTGTGCAGATTTCTTTTAACTCTTTCTGCGTGTAGCCGTCGTAAAGCTTGGTATCGCTATTTTCGATGGTTGAATAAGAAATGTGCATAGGAGCAAACATATCAGTAATAAACCCTGAAAAGGAAGATGAACCGGTAGTAACGGAAAGCATTGTAACACCGAAAAGCACCGTAACCACAGTTAGAAGTACCTTAAAAGTATTGCTTCTGAAAAATCCTTTCATATATTTTACCGCAGCCTGCAAATTTTATAATACAATAAGCAAGGCTTAACCTTTCTTTTTATCATTTACTATAAGATTTATTTACCGTTTTTTCTTAAATCTCTTTTGTCAAACACGATATCCATAGCCTTGCCTGCACCTTCAACAGCGCAGAAGAAGGTATCCTTGGCATAATAAACGTTAAGGCCCGTTTCGCTTTCAATATACTTATCAAGACCCTTTATAAGCGAGGCGCCGCCTGCTACGATTACGCCCGTATCCATAATATCGGAAACCAGCTCGGCGCTTGTTTTTTCCACGGTATCTTTAATAATATTTACAACGTCCTGCACGCACTGAGCACACAGAGGTCTCACTTCGTCGGCGTGAAGGCTTATTGCTTTGGGAATGCCTTCCGCTACGCTTCTGCCCCTTGCCTCAACGAAAGCGCCCAAAAGAGCCTCCTCGGGGTAAACGGAGCCGATCTCCTTTTTTATTTTCTCTGCTGTTTGCAGACCTATATTTATACCGTATTTTCTTCTTAACAGCCTGACTATTTCTTTATCGATATTTTCGCCGCCGCGTCTTACACTTGTGGAAGTAACAACGTCGCCTGCGCAGATAACGGCACATTCCGTAATACCTGCGCCCATGCTGATAAACATAGCACCCTTAGAGGAGCTTACAGCCTTCTCTGTTCCCAAAGCAGCCGCAAGAGGATATTCGATAAGCTCAACAATATCGGCGCCTGCATTTTTTGCAGCAGCTTCTACCGCTATTCTTTCAACTTCGTTTATTGCGGAAGGTACGGTTAAAATAACTCTGGGTTTTGCAACGAAACCTGTGCCCACGTATTTTTTGATAAAGAACTTAAGCATAGCCGAAGCTACTTCCACATCCGCCACGCCGCCGTTTTTTATGGGGAATTCCACGCTGATATTTTCGCTTGTTTTGCCTGCCATTTCATAAGCTTCGCTGCCTGCGGCAACAACTGCGCCTGAGAGGGTATCGATAGCCACACAGCTCTGCTCGTGCATAACAACACCCTTATCTTTAACGTATAAACAAGTATTTTTCGAACCTAAATCAATTACCATATCGCCGCTTTGTAAATTAAAGGCGGAAAAACCGATATTCTTTTTTGCTTTTTCTTCTTTCATTCTCTTAGCCATAATAAAGATTTACCTTTTTCGGTAAACTCCTTTCGTTTTACGGACTTTTAGTAATACTTAATCAATTTATTTTATCATAAAAACGCCGTTTTTACAAGTGAATTCGATGTGATATTCGCATAACATAAAAAGAAAATTTAAAATTAAAATCAAACCAAAATTTAAAGGCGCTCCAAATTCTCAGTGAAGTTGAAGCGCCTTTTTACCGCTATTTAATTTTCGGTTTATTTTTTGCCCGTACTGCCGAATCCGCCCTTATCCCTTTCGGTTTTGGTAAGCTCATCTGCTTCTTCTACGTCTACTGCAAAATAGGGCATAATTATAAGCTGAGCGATTCTTTCTCCCGGGCTTACTTCGTAGGGTTCATCGCTTAAATTATGAAGACCTACGCAAATTTCGCCGCGGTAATCCGAATCGATTACCCCTACGCCGTTGGTCACGTGAATACCGCGCTTTATACCCAGACCGCTTCTTGTAAAAATAAAACCTGCGGTGCCTTCGGGAATTTCGGCGGCAAAGCCAGAAGGAATAAGAACTCTCTTACCGGGGTCAATTATAATTTTCTCCTCTATGGCGGCATAAATATCCATACCCGCACTGCCTTTGGTGGCGCGTTCGGGAAGAATTGCGTTTTCTCTCAGTTTTTTAACTTTCATCTGCATTTTTATCACTCTTTTCTCTTTAATTCTCAAAAATCCCGATATACTTTTGGTATATCGCTTAAATGGAATAATTTTTTCAAATTCCAAATTATTCCGCATTTTACTGAGTTTTTTCGTGTTGCTTGATTAATTAAACAAAAACCATAATATCCTAAAAGTAAAGTTTTCCACCTTTTCAACAGAGTTTTCCACGATCAGAAAACACCACGGTAATATAGGCCAAAAGTCTTGTTATCTCCTATATTTTCTGCCTTTAACACAGCCTCTATAACAGCTTCACTTTCAACAATATTTTCAACAGTGAACCTTAAAACACCGTAGTCGCAATTTTTTATCTCGTTTATCTTATTTCCCATATAAAGCGGTACGCTGTTAGTAAGCTCGGAACACCTGTATTTTGCGCCTTTTTCACAAATTACGGGGAATTTTACCCCTAATCTGTCGGTAATATATTCAGTTTTTTTACAGTTTATGCACTGTCCTAAACCTATGGGACAGTTACGCATGAGCATAAGGCTCTGCCTGCCGTAAACCATAATTCCGCGCTTTAAATTTCCCTTTATTTCCTCGATTTCCTTTAAATGGAGTTCCATACTGAGCTCGGCTCTTTCCAAACCCATATCCTCGTAGAATTTTAAAGCCTCGCTGTTAGTAATGTTTAAAGAGAAGGAACCGTGCACCTTTGCGCCGTGTTTTAAAGCCAAAGCTGCAGCGCCTAAATTACCTGCTTCGAAAGTATCTATTCCCTTTTCCGAAAAAAGCATAACTTTCTCTTCAACTTCTTTTTCACCGCCGAAATAACACCTCGGTATCGAAGCGGCTACGTTTATTCCTCTCTCTTTGAGTTTAATGAAATTTTCTAAGCTTTCGCTTAAAGGTAAATACACACAGCTTAATTTAACTGCGTTATCGGGAACCTGAGAGTAACTTTGGAATTTCGCGGTAAATTCTTTAATTTTTATTTGCTTTCCTTCGGGATACTCCCTTATATAATCTTTAAATGCAAAAGGCTTTATTTCTCCTCTTAAAGAATCTAATTTTTCCGTAGCCTCACGCCTTAAAGAGTTTATTATTGATGCAGGCAGCATAGATTTGCCGTCGATATCAACGTCCATATTTTCAAGATGATAGGGAGTTGAACCCATTTTACTTATAAGACCGTATACCCTCTCTTCATCCATCGGCTTGTTTACAGCCACCTGCGCAGGGCTCTCGCTTACAGCTTCCGCAAGGTTTCCTTCATCGTCCCATAAAGTAAGCTTTGCCTTTACATCTGCTTTCATACTGAAACTGCCGTAAACGGGCACGAAGGAACCTTCGTTTTTATACAGGGAATGAAGCTTAGCGTAAACTTCCTTATTACCCGAAACAACGTCATCCTTGGTTCTTATGCCGTACATCGTACTGTTTCTTTTGCCCGTAATATATCCGTCCGTAAATCCCTGACGGGAAAATACGTTTTTAAGAAGCTCGATTTTTTCGTACTTCACTTTTCCGTTTAATGAGGCATCTCTTACGGCGTCAACTGCCGCGGCAACGTATTCGGGGCGTTTGAGCCTTCCTTCTATTTTAGCTGAGGCAATTCCCGCTTTTTCCATTTCGCTAATATAGTTTAAAAGAGACATATCTTTTAAACTTAATGAATAATCATTATTTCTGCCGTTATCAAAAGGAAGTCTGCATGGCTGGGCGCATCTGCCGCGGTTACCGCTTCGCTGACCCAGCATAGCGCTCATATAGCATTGACCCGAAACCGACATACAGTGAGCGCCGTGCACAAAAGCTTCCAGCTCTACGCTTGTGCCTCTTCTTACCTCTTTCATCTCATCAAGGGTCATCTCTCTTGCAAGAACCACTCTCTCGGCTCCCATATCTTCAAGGAATTTTACGCCCTCTCTTGTATGGATACTGAGCTGAGTGGAGGTGTGTATAGGCATATCGGGAGCGATATTTTTGATAAGATTAAAAAGACCCATATCCTGAACGAGAATACCGTCCACCCCTATTGAGGCGAGGAACTTTATATAGTTTTCAGCTTCTTCCATTTCGCTCTCTTTAATAAGGGTATTCACCGTAACGTAAACTTTTACGGAACGCTGATGGCAGAAAATAACAGCCTCTTTCATTTCATCGTTATCAAAATTCTGAGCACCTGCTCTTGCGCTGAAAGCTCTGCCGCCCATATACACAGCATTACAGCCTGAATAAACCGCAGCTTTCAGACTTTCCATACCGCCTGCAGGAGCAAGTATTTCAATTTTATTATTCATAATCTTTTGTTTCCTCGCTATGCTTCTTTGCAAAATAAACCGTTAATTTTTCATCCTCTACTTCATAAAGCTCTTTTATCGGATTTTTTACGGTGGGAATTTCCTTTTCGGGCTTATATTCGCTTTTATAAAATACATTCTCATTACTGAGTCTCTCATTTTCCTTTTTAAGAATCAGATTCTCTTTCTGAAGCTTTTTCTTTTCGTCAAGGAAGGAAAGAGCGGTAATAATTGCAGATTTTTCTATATTGGCAAGTCCTATCTCTCGGATCTTAGCTGAGGTTTCTTTGGATAGCTCTTTTAAATAGCTTTCTTCCTCGTCACTTATTAAAGTTATATTAATTCCGTTTATGTAAAGTGTTACTCTGTTTTCGGGCATATTAGGGTACCTTTCGGCTGATTTAATCAAATTTTCTTAAAATAATACTTTATCATTATAATTATACCCAATAACGAAGATTTTTTAAAGAGGTAATGAAAAATTTTACCGATACTTTTTATTTTATTTTGTACATAATCACAAAAGAACTTTAATTTATTTTTCTTTTATAGAACTATTTTTGTTTTTTAAACTGTAATAACCGCTCATTTTTGTCAATTTCCACAAAAATTTATTATTTTTTTGTGCAGTTATTACCATTGAAATTTGTTAAATTTTAGTGTATAATTCACATTAATGGTTCGCAATCTTAAGATATATTTAATATATATGGTTAAAAATTACCATACTAACACACAGTAACAAACAGTTTGTGAATCTATGATACCTAAGGAGTTTTCAAAATGAACTATAAAATGAACAAAGCTCAGGCTACCTCTGCTATTAAAAGTAAGTTAAAAAAGAATCTGGGCACAACTTTCAAAAATGCTACAAACGATGAATTCTACAAGGCTGTAGCATTAATATTAAAGGACCTTATGATTCAGGGCCGCAACGAATTCGTTGAACAAGCAAACGCAACAGAAACAAAACAGGTTTACTACCTCTGCATGGAGTTCCTTTTAGGCAGAAACCTTAAGAATACTCTTTTCAACCTCTCCCTTGAGGATACTTTCAGAAGCGCTCTTTCCGATATGGGCGTTAACCTTGATTCCCTTTACGAATTAGAGCCCGATGCAGGTCTCGGTAACGGCGGCTTAGGCAGACTTGCTGCCTGCTTCCTTGACGGCTTCGCAACTCAGGGTTACCCCGCTATGGGTTACTCACTTCGCTATGAATACGGTATTTTCAAGCAGAAGTTAGTTGACGGCTGGCAGACTGAACTGCCCGACTTCTGGCTTCCCGGCGGCAAGGTATGGATGCAGAAGGTTGAAGAAAATGCTGTGGAAGTTCATTTCGGCGGCAGAATAGAAGAAAACTGGAACGGACCTTACCACACAGTTAACCACATTGACTATACAAGTGTTACCGCTATCCCCTACGACCTTTATATCGCAGGTATGGACGGTAAGGGCATAAGCTTACTCCGTATCTGGAAGGCAGTAAGCGGCAACTTCGATATGAAGCTTTTTAACGGCGGCGACTACATCAAAGCTATGGAGCAGAACAGTATGGCTGAGGCTATCACAAAGGTTCTTTATCCCGAGGATAACCACATGGAAGGTAAAACCCTCAGACTCGAGCAGCAGTACTTCCTTTGCTCCGCTTCAGTTCAGGATATTATCAAGCGCCATCTCTTAACACATTCAAGCCTTGACGATCTCCCCAGACTTGCAGCTATCCACTTAAACGACACTCATCCCGTTCTCGCTATTCCCGAAATGATGAGAGTTATGCTGGACGAGTGCGGTTACACATGGGAAAAAGCATGGGATATAGTAACAAGAACTATTGCTTATACAAACCACACAGTTATGGCTGAGGCATTAGAGTGCTGGAACAGCGGCCTTATGAAGGCAAGAATGCCCAGAATTTACCAGATTATTGAGGAAATTGACCGCCGCTTCTGGATCGAGATGAGAGCTAAGGGTATTCCCGAGTATAAGATCTGGCGTATGGCACCCATCAATAACGATTACGTTAAGATGGCAAACCTTGCTTGCATCGCATCCCACAGCGTTAACGGCGTTTCCGCTTTACACAGTGATATTCTTAAGGATAGCCTCTTCAACGATTTCTACGTTGAAACACCTAATAAATTCAAGAACGTTACAAACGGTATCGCTCACAGACGTTGGCTCAACCAGTCTAACCCCAAGCTTGCCGAATTCTTAAACGAAACTATCGGCACAGGCTATATCTATAACGCTTCCGAGCTTAAGAAGCTTGAAAACTTCAAGGACGATGCTGCCGCTCTTGAAAGAATCAAGGAAATCAAGCTTTCCAACAAGCAGCGCCTTGCTGACTATATTAAGAAAACACAGGGCCAGACAGTTGACCCCAACTCTATTTTCGACGTACAGGTAAAGAGACTTCACGAATATAAGCGTCAGCACATGAACGCTCTGCATATTCTCTCCACTTATCTCTGGCTTCGCGATAACCCCAACGCAGACTTCGTACCTCACACTTACTTCTTCGGTGCCAAGGCTGCTCCCGGTTACTACTTTGCTAAGGAAATTATGCAGTTTATCGTAAGCCTTGCCGATATGATCAACAAGGACGAAAGAGTTAACAAGAAGCTCAAGGTAGTATTCGTAGAAAACTACTGCGTAAGCTGGGCTGAGCTTTTAACTCCCGCCGCTGAAATAAGTGAGCAGATCTCACTTGCAGGTACTGAGGCTTCAGGTACAAGTAACATGAAGTTTATGATCAACGGCGCTCTTACAATGGGTACTCTTGACGGCGCTAACGTAGAGATATGTGAATCCGTAGGCAAAGAGAATATGTTCCTCTTCGGTATGACAACTCCCGAAGTTATGGACAGAAAGAAATTCGGCTATAACCCCAGAGACATCTATAACAGTAACGAGACAGTAAGAAAAGTTCTGGATGAAATTCACGGCGGTATCAACGGCAAATACTTCAAGAACCTCTATAACGCTTTAATGAATCACGACCAGTATATGGCTCTTGCTGACTTTGATTCCTACTCTCAGGCACAGCAGGCTGCCGCAAAGCTCTATCTTGACGAAAAGACATGGGCACAGAAATCCCTTCTCAATACAGCAGGCGCAGGCATATTTGCCGCTGACCGTTCTATTGCAGACTACGAAAATACCATCTGGCTCGGAACTCCCGTTCCCGAGAAGGAGCCCTCTCTTATCACAAAGAGAAGAGTATATAAGAAAAAATAATAAAACAGTTTATTTTTGGAGCAACTTTTTTAAGTTGCTCTTTTTTCTTTCAGTAAAATGAATTTTTACTCTTTTCTTTTTTCTTATTTTATAGTATAATGTAATTTAATAATTCAGTTCATTAAAGGGCTAAATAACTATGTTTGATTCCAGAAATTCCTTCAATAAATCCCCTGTGGGTGCTGTAAAAGAGGGCACAAGAATCCACTTTAAAATAACTGTTCCCAGGTACCTTTCCTGCAATGAAGCCGTGCTTATTATAGAAAAGGAAGATACCCGCGAAAGATTTTTACGCGGTATGTTCTGGTGCGGTAAGGACGATAAAAAAGACGAAGAGTGGTGGGAATGCCATTTCACTCCCCAAACCACCGGAATTTATTTTTATTATTTTGAAATAAAAACAAGCCGCGGCAGAATGTCGCTTTACAGAGGCGTGTGCAAAAACGAAATAGGAAAAGTATCAAACGGAAAAAAATGGCAGCAGACCGTTTACAGTAAGGATTTTAAAACTCCCGACTGGCTTTCAGGCGGCATAATGTACCAGATTTTCCCCGACAGATTCTACAGAAGCGATAAGGGAAACACCTACCTTTATCCCGACAGAAAGCTTCACAGTAACTTCCACGATATCCCCGACTGGCTGCCCAACAGCGCAGGCAAAATAACAAACTCCGATTATTTCGGCGGTAATTTAAAGGGAATTACAGAAAAACTCCCCTATTTAAAGGATTTAGGTGTTACCTGCATTTATTTGAACCCTATTTTCGAAGCTCACTCCAACCATCGCTACAATACCG
Organism: Oscillospiraceae bacterium; assembly: GCA_015065615.1. Taxonomy (GTDB): domain Bacteria; phylum Bacillota; class Clostridia; order Oscillospirales; family Acutalibacteraceae; genus SIG603. Next base: position 19,994 of record SVPY01000002.1, read on the forward strand.
CAAATTACAGCATAATCGACCCTCTTTTAGGCGATGAGAATGATTTTACCGAGCTTACGGATGAGTGTAAAAAGCTCGGCATCAAGCTTATTTTAGACGGCGTATTCAGCCACACGGGCAGCGACAGCATATACTTTAACCGCGAAGGCAGATATGGTATGGGCGGAGCTTATAACGACAAAAAGTCCCCCTATTATAGCTGGTACAATTTCAGAAAGTGGCCCGAGGATTATGAATGCTGGTGGAATTTCGATACTCTGCCCAACACAAACGAAACTAACCCCCACTACAATAACTATATAAACGGAGAAGGAGGCATAGTTGAAAGCTGGATTAAAAAAGGCGCGTCCGGCTGGAGACTTGACGTAGCCGACGAGCTCCCCGACGAATTCCTTGATACACTTTATGAGAGAGTTAAAAAGACGGATCCCGAGGCAATAGTACTTGGCGAAGTATGGGAGGATGCCTCCAACAAAATGGCTTACGGCACTTTAAGACGTTACCTTTTAGGCGATCAGATGGATACCGTAATGAATTATCCCTTCCGCGATGCTATATTGGGATTTTTAGACGGCGACCACGCTTCGCTTTGTATGGAGACAATCGAGAGTATTGTGGAAAATTATCCCCCCGAATGCACGAGACTTTTGATGAACCATATAGGTACTCACGATACAGAACGCGCTGTTACTCATTTAAGCGGCAAATACAGAGATTATTTCACCCGTGATGAGCAGTCTAAATTCACTCTCAACAGTGAAGAGAGAGTTATCGCCCATAAAAAAATGAAGCTTGCAACTTTAATGCAGTTCACCCTTCCCGGTGTACCCTGCATTTATTACGGCGACGAAGTTGGCCTTGAGGGCGGCCGCGACCCCTTTAACCGCGCTTTCTACCCATGGGGCAACGAAAACCAGACTTTACTTGAATGGTACAAGGAGCTAAAGGATTTAAGAAACAGCTCTGAGCTTTTTAAAGAAGGTCTTTTCAAAAACGTTTACTCCCACGGCGATATAATTTCTTATGAGCGATACAGCTTGGATGAAACGGGAAAAATTAAAGAAGAATTATTCTTCGCCATTAACCGCAGCGGTAAGGATGTAAAACTGCCCGTGGATTTCACAGGCACTCCCGAAACTATAATGGGCGAAAATTACAGCGAAATATTCACCCTTCCCCCTTACGGCTTCAGCGTACTTAAAATCAAATAAAAAATTAATCCCCTCCTTGCTCGGATTTACAAACAAGCAAGGAAGGGATTTTTTTATTCTATTCCGTATGCTCCCGTTACGGGGTCTTTAAAAAGAGGTATCTTGGGTACGTAAAAAGTGAAAACAATAAAAAGAACTCCGATTAAAATCATAATTAAAAGACAGATTGACGGATATTTACAGTTACTATTACAATTACAATCCGTTTTATCTTTTTTAAACAGTTTCCATTCCGAAAAACACATTAAAGCGGCAGAAACAAAGAATATTGCAATATTTACAAAATCAGGGCTTTTACCGAATACGCCGTTATAGGTATAAAAAATAACGGGAATAAGAATAAGTCCAAATAAAATTCCCCTTAGCTTAATGCACCGGAAATTTCCGTACTCCTTAAAAAATTTATGCTGTATAAAAGAAAAAGCCAAATGAGGGAAATAAAGAAGCTTCATGTGTTCCCAGGTAGATTCATTCACACCCGAAACCAGCGCCGCAACAGTATTCTGACCGCTGAAATCATATAAAAAATGCAGAAGCGTACCTAAAAACACAATAAAAACAAACGAAGCAAACTGCCACAAGGATAAATCTTTCTTCATAATATGCCGCCGTAAAACATAGTTATTGATATAATAAATTCTATGTTCTGCCGATTATTTTATGCATATAAAATTTCTAAGTTTAAGCCTTTAATTTTTCTCCTTTTTTAAATTAAAAGCAAGGTATAAAACACGACAAATTAATAAGCCTCAATCTGTTAATATACCAAGGGAGGTGAAAACAATTAAAATATATGCCGACGTATTTTTCACCGTAAATTTATTTACTGACCTTATTCTTCTTATGAGTGTTAAAAGGTTTTTTCACCTTAAATCCAAAGGCATAAGAATTTTTTTCGCAGCTTTCACAGGAGGAATCTCTTCATTTGCCGTCTTACTTGGTATCAACGAAAACGCCGTTTCAATTATCCTGATTTTTTCGGCTTTCATAATAAACGGTATTGCTTTCGGCTTTAAAATTAAAAGGCTGATAATAAACAGCCTATGCTTTATGATATTCTCCTTTATATTTTCAGGCGTCAATCTTTTCCTTATAAATACGTTTAACATAAAAGCGGCTGTGATTTCAGGCAAAGTTTATTACAACATCAATTTAAGGGAGCTTTTATTTTTTACCGCCTTATTTTATGTTATTTTTACCCTTTGTGATAAATTTAAAAGAAAAAAGGAAGGCAGCAAGCTTTTCTATAAAGTGAGAATTAAATACGAAAGCTTTGAAACCGAGCTGATTATGAAGCTTGATACAGGACTTGAAGTAAGAGAACCCTTCAGCGAGGACCCCGTAATTTTATGCGAAAAAAATGCTTTAAAATTCACCTTCAGCGAGAAAAACAAAAGGCTCATCCCCTACCGTACGGTAAAAGGCGAGGGAATGCTGTGGGCATTCAAGCCCGATGAAATATACGTAGACGGTGTAAAAAGTGCTAAAAGTATTTACGTTGCCCTTTACGAAGGTAACTTAAAAGCCGACCATTACCGCGGGCTTATACCTGCAAGTATTCTATAAAGGAGAATTTTATGAAAACGGTAAGTATCATTAAACTTTATAATCTTATTTTAAAACTTATCCGACCCGAAAGCATTCACTACATAAACGGCCCTGAAACACTGCCTGCGCCTTTGAGCGAAGAAGAGGAACAAAGGGTGTTTCAGGACATACGGGAAAACAAAGAAGGGGCAAGAAACCCGCTTATCACTCATAATTTAAGGCTTGTGGTTTACATAGCAAAGAAGTTTGAATCTCCCTTATATAACTGCGAAGATCTTATCTCCATAGGCACTATAGGTCTTATAAAGGCAGTAAATACATTTTCTCTGGAGAGAGGCATAAAGCTTGCTACCTACGCTTCCCGCTGTATTGAAAACGAGATTCTTATGTATTTAAGAAAATGCACTCAACTTAAAAATGAAATATCCATAGACGACCCCTTAAACAGCGACGGCGAGGGAAACGAACTGCTCCTTTCCGATTTACTGGGCAGTGAACCCGACGAAACGGGAAAAGGCATTGAGCAGGAGGATGAAAAGGCAATTTTACTTAAAGCCGTAAGCAAACTTCATTCGCGGGAAAAATTAATTACTGAACTGAGGTTCGGTCTTTCAGGTAAAAAAGAACACACCCAGAAGGAAGTTGCCGACCTTCTGGGTATATCACAATCTTATATTTCGCGCCTTGAAAAACGCATTATTGCAAATCTGAAAAAAGAACTGAAAAAAGTAATGTAATTAAAGCTTAGGTGTATCCGTAAGCTCAACGCAGGGATTATTACAAATATCCGTTTCGAAAACTATTATCTCGTTCTCGCCCTTTTTAAGTAACGGAGCAGGAATATAGAGCGTTCTCTGAGGGCCTGCGGAGTGGAAATATCTGCCTATATTGAAGCCGTTAACCGTTATAAAGCCCTTATTCATATTTTTTGTTTCGATAAAGGTATCCACCGGTTCGTTTTCGATATTTAAATTAAACTTTAAAAATACCGGTAAATTGGTTTCGAAGTTATTTTCGCAGGCTTCAAACTTAAGTTTATCGGTATTTTCCATTTTAAGGCTTCTGTTTTCCCAGCCGAAATGGAAGCGGTAGCCGCATCTCACGCCGTTTAAAATACCCTTTTTATCAAAAAGCTTCTGGCCGTAGTTTACTCTGCCCATATTTTCAAGAAGAATTTCCACCTTAGCGCTTTCACCGTTTTTCTCAGTGAGAATTACCTTTTCGTCAATTCTTGTTCTCTCTTTTAAAGCTTTCTTTTCGCCGTTAATAAACACCTGAGCTCTGTCGTGAACACCGCTTAAAATAAGCTCCTGATTATCAATACCGCCCTTAATCTCGGACTTATAATAGATATAGCCGAAATCCTGACCCATTTCCTCCATAGTAAGAGGGCTTGCAGAGTAAACAGGCTCGCTTATATTTTCAAGGTTATCGAAAAGGAAGGCTTTCTCTTTGGGATATAAAACGCCGTAATTTGCTTTTTCAGAGTTTTTTACTGCAATTTCCGGTGCTTTGCCTCTGTACTTTTCAAGAATATTTTTAACGGCAAAGTAGGTATCGGTCATATCGCCCGCTTCACTTAAGGGGGAAGAATAATCGTAGCTTGTTATTGTGGGCTGGTACTCTGTGCCCGTGTGGTTGGCGCCGTTATGGAAACCGAAATTGGTGCCGCCGTGGAACATATAGAAATTAAAGGAGGCTTTTCTTTTAAGCATACTTTCAAGATCCCTTACGGTCTCTTCACTTGTTCTTACGTGGTGTTCTTCGTACCAATGGTCAAACCAACCGCACCAGAATTCACCGCACATAGTGGGCTCCTTGGGTCTGAATGCCTTTAACTTATCGAAATTATCGTCAGGCTTACTGCCGAAATTTGCTACTGATAAAACACCGTCTATAGTACCGCCTGAAAGCATCAAAGGGTCGGTGCCGTCGGAAGTAAAGAGCAGGCAATCGATATCGCTTTGTGTGTAAATATCTTTTACCGCCTTTAAGTATTCCTTATCGTCGCCGTAGCTGCCGTATTCGTTTTCCACCTGCAGCATTATTACTTTGCCGCCGTTTGTGCATAAGTGAGGCTTTACAATTTCGAAAACCTTCTCTAAATAGGGGCGCAGCTTACTGATAAAAAGAGGGTCGCGGCTTCTCAGACGCAGATGCTCGTACTTTAAAAGCCATGAAGGAAGTCCGCCGAAATCGTGCTCAGCGCAGATATAGGGACCCGGGCGGATAATTACGTTTAAACCGAGGCTTTCGGCAAGAGTTATGTATTTATCTAAATCTAAAATACCTGTAAAATCGAATTTACCCTCTTCCCTTTCGTGTAAATTCCAGGGAATATAGGTTTCAAGAGTGTTGAAGCCGCAGGCTTTAAGCTTTGTCAAGCGGTCAAGCCAGTATTCGGGCACAATTCTGAAATAGTGCATAGCGCCTGAAATAATTTCGTAGGGCTTACCGTCCATTAAAAACTCTTTTTCGTTATATGAAATTATGTCCATATCAAATCTCCTTTAAACTGTATATTCACCTTCAGCGAAATTTATATCGGACTCAAAGAAGCCTTTCATAGCCGTTACCATATAGTAAGTATCCTTTATACCTGCTGTCTCGTAAGCTGAGTGCATGGCAAGCTGAGGCACACCTATATCAATTGTGTTGAGCGAAACGTGAGAATTACTTATATTACCTAAAGTGGAACCGCCGCGCATATCGCTGCGGTTATGGAAAATCTGGAAAGGCACTTCGTTTTTATTGAGAATTGATTTAAATAAAGCGGATGATACGCCGTCGGTTGTATATTTCTGGTTGGCGTTAAACTTAATTACGATGCCCTTATTTAAATAGTTGCGGTTTGTCTGGTCCATTACACCTGTAAAATTTGGGTGTACTGCGTGGGCGTTATCGGCTGAAACCATAAAGCTGCCTGCAATTAAGCTGTGCTTTTTATTTGCGCTGTAGTTTTTACATTCGCAAATTCGCTCGATAAGGTCAAAAAGGAAGCTGCCGTCAGCGCCCTGCTTTGTACCGCTGCCAACTTCTTCGTTATCGAAAATAGCGGCAATTTTAATTTTGCTTGTCTTTTCGCTTTCACAAATAGCCTTTACGGCGCTGTAGGCGCACTGTAGATCGTCAAGTCTGGAGCAAGCGATGAATTCGCCGTTATTACCAATAATTCTGCCCTTTTCCATAGGATAGAGGAATAAATCGTGGCTTAAGATATCTTCCTTATTAAAGCCGTATTTATTTGCAAAATATTCGCCTAAATCCGCCTTTTCATCACCGATTAAAGGAAGCATATCTACCTGAGGGTTATACTTATGTCCGTCGTTAATATCGCGCTGCATATGGATAGCCAAATTGGGAATAATGCAGTACTCTTTTTCGGTGTCCACCAAAATTTCCTTTACGCCGTTTTCTGTTTTAAGTAAAATTCTGCCCGAAATACCCAAAGCTCTGTCCAGCCAGCTTGCCATAATCATACCGCCGTAAGGCTCTGTGTTAAGCTTTGTGTAGTTATTCTCCACCTTCATATCGGAAAGCTCTTTAACCTTGAAATTGGGGCTGTCGGTATGAGCTGAAACAATATTAAAGCCGCTTACTTCACCTTCGGGGATTTCGAAAGCAAGAAGAGAAGAATTATTTCTTTTTGTGTAATACTTGCCGCTTTCTAAATTCCATACGGATTTTTCGGAAATATAGGTAAAACCCTTTTCTTCAAGCATTTCACCTGCAGTTTTTACGGCGTGAAAAGCATCGGTGCTTTTTTCTATAAAGCTGAATAAATCTTTACTTGTGTTAATAAACTTTTCCATATTTTTTCTCCTTTATATTAAAATTAAGTTGCGTCAAAAATATCGAAATCGGGAATGAAGGATTCCTTTGCCGCTTTACCGCTTTGTGTGAAGCCGTCTATACCTAAAGAAAGCATATAGCTTTCCACCTTTTCCTTCTCCCTTTTGGTGATAGGTCGGTTTAATTCGGGCATATCATCAAAATGAGCTACGGGAGTATACTGACTCATTAAGCTTACTAAAGTTCCTTCAAAATTTTCTTTTATTATATCCAGGCATTTCATGGAATTTTTGGTATGAAGAGGAAGAATAAGATGCCTTATTATCATTCCTTTTTCCATTATACCATCTTCTGTGAAAATATCAACAGGCTGTTGTCTGCGCATTTCTTTTAAAGCAGATAAGGCTATTTCGGGGTAATCGGGAGCAAAGCTGAGTTTCGCCGCCAGACCGCTTTCGGCATATTTAAAATCGGGAAGATATATATCTATAAGACCGTCAAGAAGCTTTAAGCTTTCAGCGTTTTCGTAGCCGCTTGAGTTATAAACCACGGGCACGGGAAGTTTTTCTATAGAAAGAGCCTCGGCAATTTTATCTACGTAATGGCTCGGGGTAACGAGGTTAATATTGTGGGCACCTTTATCTATAAGCTTAAAAAAACGTCGTGAAGCTCTGTTACGCTCAGTTCCCTGCCTTTTAAATCATTCATACTTATAGCTATATTCTGGCAGTAACGGCACTTTAAATTACAGCCTGCAAAAAACACAGTGCCGCTGCCCTTAGTTCCCGAAATGCAGGGCTCCTCCCACATATGAATGGAATATCTTGAAACTTTTATTTTACTGCCGCCGCTGCAAAAGCCCTTGCTTTCGCTTCTTTCAACGTTACATTTTCTGGGGCAAAGATTACAAAGCATAATAAATTAAATCCTTTTCTTTATAAAAATGCGTTAACTCAAAAAATGAATTAACGCATTAGTTTGTTACTTAAGGCACATAAATGCAGCGTTACTGCCGCGCTTACCCTTTGTGGCTCTGTGGGAGAAAATAAGGTCGCTTTCGCACATAGAGCACACCTTGCCTATATGTATATTATCTTTTTTTACGCCTGCTTCAAGAAGGAAAAGCTGATTGACGCGCCATAAATCTATATGGTATTTGCCGTTGTTTCTATCCTCTATAAAGCTTCGTGTATCTTTACAGTATTTGAATTTTAATTTTTTGAATTCTTCGGCGCAGTCAATATCCACTTCAAAGCATTTTTTGCAGATGGAGGGGCCTATGCAGACCACCAACTCCTCGGGATTCGTGCCGAATTCTTCCTGCATTCTTCTTACGGTAACACCTGCCATATCGTTTGCCGTGCCGCGCCAGCCTGCGTGAGAGAGGGCAATAGCGCTGTTTTTCTTATCGTAGAAATATAAAGGCACGCAGTCCGCTGTATAAATAACCAGTGTTACGCCTTTTTCGTCGGTCATTAAGCCGTCAATACTCTGCCATTTTTTTTCTTTATCTATGCCGTGGCCTATATCCTTTAAAGTAACTCTTTTTACGTTTACGTTGTGATCCTGACTTGAAGCCACCATCAAGGATTTTTCTACGCCCAGAGCATTTGCGATAATTTCGTAGTTTTTGTGTACGTTTTCGTCGCTGTCGCCCCTGCCGAAGCCCAAATTCATATCGGCAAATTCATTTTCGGAAACACCGCCAACACGGGTAGAGAAAGCGTGGACTAAATTTTCTTCCTTTTCAAGTACGGGGAATTTTAAAAGACCCACATTATCTTTTACTTCAAGATGCATTTTGCCTAAAAGAGAATCGGTAATTTTTCTCGGCTTTTCGATTAAAGATATACTGATACTCTTTTTATTTACAATAATACCTTCGTATTTTTCTTTTATCTGCACTCTGCCTGCAAATTTATGGCCGCAATTCTTACACATAAAATCGGCAAAGAATTTTTTGTTTTTAAGCTGCCATTTTGTAAGTCTCGTAGCTCTTTCGCCGCATTTTTCGCACATAAAGAATATGGGCTTTTCTTTTACAAGAGGGTGATCCATATCGCATACTATGCTTGTTTTAAAGGTCATCTTGCGGTAGAATTCATCCTTACTTGCATCCTGAATAAACGGCGAAATTTCAGAAAAGTTCAGGGTTTTACGGCATATTTCAAGGGCAATAAGGCTATCCTCAAAAGCTCTGTGATGCTGGTACTTACTTACGTCCACCCCGCATATTTCAGCCGCTTTATTAAGACCCATCTGCTCGCTCATATCGTCAATAAGCACACCCTGGCAGTACTCCTGAATGTCCATATATTTACTTAAGAAAGGAACCTTTTCGCTGCCGCTGAAATACCTGAAGTTTTCAATAAGGGCGTGAATATCCCCCGTGCCCCAGGTCATGATCACGCAGTTTTCACTCCACTTTTTAAAGGAACTTGCCACCTGCATAAAAAGCCTTGCGCCGGTTAAATTTTCGTCGTGAATACTTGTAAGCTCAGAGACCAGAGAGCTTATCTTCTTGCCTACCTGAAGTTTAACAAAGGAGGAGAAAGAATCCACTATTTCAAATTTTTCATTGAATTTTACTGCGCCGAACTCAATAATTTCGTTTAAATAACCTTTTAAACGCTTACTGTAGGCGGCGTTCCACTCTAAATCGAGAATTACGTATTCCATTTTTCCTCCTTTTATTTGATTATATTTACTGTAATTTTAAGAGGAAAACCAAATATCTCTTACTTGGTTTTCCCTATAAATTGTTATGCTTAGGAATTTTTCTCCCTCATAAACTTCTTCATACGAAGTTCTTTGGAAAGAATCATCTTTCTCATTCTGATGCTCTTGGGTGTTACTTCAACGAGTTCGTCGTCAGCAATAAACTCAAGTGACTGCTCAAGGCTCATAACTGTATGGGGAACAAGCTTTAAAGCTTCGTCGGAGCCTGATGCACGGGTGTTTGTAGCGTGCTTTTTCTTACATACGTTAACAACGATATCCTCGTTCTTGGGATTGGATCCTACTATCATACCCTCGTAAACGGGTACGCCTGCGCCTATGAACATACGGCCTCTGTCCTGAGCGTAGAAAAGACCGTAAGCGCTGCTTTCACCTGCTTCGTGAGCGATAATGGAGCCCTGACTGCGGCTTACTATCTCGCCCTTGAAGGGTTCGTATCCGTCGAAAATATGGTTCATAATACCGTTACCGTTTGTATCGGTTAAGAACTCACTTCTGTAGCCCATAAGACCGCGGGAAGGAATCTTGAATTCAAGGTGAGTTACACCTGATTCACGGGAACCCATATTGAGAATTTCAGCTTTTCTTGTACCTAATTTCTCCATAACCGCGCCTACGTAGCTATCGGGAACTTCAATCATCAAAAGCTCCATAGGCTCTAAAAGCTTACCGTCGGGGCCATGCTTATAAATAACGGTGGGACGGGAAACCTGGAATTCGTAGTTCTGCCTTCTCATCTGCTCAATAAGAATGGAGAGGTGTAATTCGCCGCGGCCTGAAACCTTGAAGGTATCGGAAGAATCGGTTTCCTCAACGCGCATGGCAACGTTTGTTTCAACTTCTTTGAAAAGACGGTCGCGGATATTTCTGGAAGTTACGTATTTACCCTCTTTACCTGCAAAGGGTGAATTATTAACCATAAAATTCATGGAAACCGTAGGCTCGTCTATTTTTACGAAAGGCAGGGGATCGGGCTTATCGAGGGTGCAGGCTGTTTCGCCGATTGTTAAATCCTGAATACCTGAAACGCATATAAGATCGCCAACGGTTGCGCTCTCGTGCTCAACTCTCTTTAAGCCTTCGAACTGATAGAGCTTTACAATTCTTGCATTTCTCTTATTTTCATCGGCACCGCCGCAGAGAGTGACCATCTGGTTTGTTTTCAGAGTACCTCTCTCTACACGGCCTACACCGATTCTGCCGATGTAATCATCGTAGTCAATATTGGAGAAAAGAACCTGAGTGTCGCCGTCGGGATCACCCTTAGGTGCAGGAATTTCCTTAACGATGGTCTCGAATAAGGGCTTCATATCGCTGCCGCCCTCCATGGGGTCGTAGGTTGCGTAGCCGTCACGGCCTGAAGCGTAAACAACGGGAAATTCAAGCTGTTCTTCATCGGCGCCAAGCTCAATGAAAAGGTCTAAAACCTCGTCAATAACTTCTGCAGGTCTTGCGCCGGGGCGGTCAATTTTATTAACAACAACAATGGGCTTTTTGCCAAGTCCCAAAGCTTTCTTAAGAACGAATCTTGTCTGGGGCATACAGCCTTCAAAGGCGTCTACAAGAAGCAAAACGCCGTCTACCATCATTAAAATACGCTCAACCTCACCGCCGAAATCCGCGTGTCCGGGAGTATCAACGATATTGATTTTAATGTCGCCATACATAACGGCTGTATTTTTACTGAGGATTGTAATACCTCTTTCTCTTTCAAGGTCACCTGAGTCCATAACTCTTTCGGCAACTGCTTCGTTTGATCTGAAAATACCGCTCTGGTGAAGAAGCTGATCAACCAATGTGGTCTTACCGTGGTCAACGTGAGCGATAATTGCAACGTTTCTTAATTTTTCGCTGCTTACAATACTCATAATATCAGAATCCTTTCATTTACAATTCCTAAGTGCAGTTATTTTTACATCTATTTTAACCGATACATTATATCACTAATTTTGTCATTTGTGAATATTTTATTTTAAAAAATATGAGTAATTTTAAAAAGATATAATTTTAAGTGACAAAAGCCTTTGTTTGTGTTAAAATAAATTAAATTTAATTTAAAATCAAAAGGATAAGATTATGCTGGAAAAATATATAGAAGCAGGTAAAATAGTAGGCACCCACGGCGTTAAAGGTGAAATGCGCGTGGAAGTTTACACCGACTCCCCTCAGTTTTTAAAGAAATGCAAAGAACTTTACAAGAAGGATAAATTCGGGAACGTTGTTCCTTTGGGTCTTATTTCCTCCCGTGTGCACACAAGCAAGAATATGCTTTTAATTACGGTTAAAGGCATCACGGACCCCACTTTAGGCGACACAATGCGCGGCACGCTTTTATACTTTGACCGCGACAGCGTACGGCTTCCCCAAAAAACTTACTTTATTGCGGATATTTTGGAGTGCGAGGTATATGACGGCGAAACCGGCACATACTACGGCAAGGTAAAGGAAGTATTTGAAACAGGCGCCAACAACGTATACAGAATAGTTAAAGATGATAAGGATTACCTCTTCCCCGCTGTTGAAAGTATGATAAAGAGTACCGATATAGAAAACAAGCGCATTGAGGTCACACCTATTAAGGGTATTTTTGACGAAGAGTTTGTAGAGGATAAATAAATGAGAATTGATATACTTACTCTTTTCCCCGAAATGTGCAAAGCTCTTATGAACGAAAGCATTATAGGCAGAGCAAGAAAAAAAGGCTATATGCAGATGTGTTTTCACCAGCTGCGCGACTACGCCAGAGATAAGCACAAAAGAGTGGATGATTGCCCCTTCGGCGGCGGTCAGGGTATGCTTTTAAAGCCGGAGCCTATTGCCCTTGCCATAGAGACCCTCAGTGAACACCTTGGTAAAAAGCCGCATATTATTTATATGTCCCCCAAGGGAAGTATATTGAATCAGGAAAAAGTAAAAGAGCTATCCTGCAAAGAAAATATACTTATTATCTGCGGCCACTATGAAGGCATTGATGAAAGAATTATAGAAAAATACGTGGACGAAGAAATAAGCGTAGGCGACTTTGTACTAACAGGGGGCGAGATGCCTGCCATGATTCTTGCCGACAGCGTAAGCCGTATGGTAAAGGGTGTTTTGGCAGAGGAAGCCTGCTTCTCTGATGAAAGCCATTTTTCAGGACTTTTAGAGCACCCCCAGTATACAAGACCTGCAGAATTTATGGGCATGAAGGTTCCCGAAGTGCTTGTAAGCGGCGACCACAAAAAGGTGGAAATTTGGAAAAGAGAGGAAGCCTTAAAGCGCACAGCCTCCTTCAGACCGGATATGCTTAAGAAAGCAAAGCTTACAAAAAAGGATATTGCCTACCTTGAAAAGGAAGGTTTTTCTGTGTAATGTTTACAAATAGAGCTTCTTTAAATGTACAAATTGCACAAAAATGAGCCTTATAAAAAAATTTCGCCGTCAAAGTAATAAAATTTTTGAAATTTTATTGACGGACAGAAATAATGTGATATAATTAAAACTGTAACTTAACAAATAGTTTCTATTTATAATTACTTACGACAAATTTAGGAGAGTGAATCTATATGTACGATAAGGATGTTCTCGTTCAGAATCAGGTAGGTCTTCATGCACGTCCCGCTACTTTCTTCATCCAGAAGGCTAACGAATTTAAGTCTTCCATCTGGGTTGAGAAGGATGAGAGAAGAGTAAATGCAAAGAGCCTTCTCGGTGTTCTTTCCCTTGGTATTGTAGGCGGCACAAAGATCCGCATCATTGCTGACGGTACTGACGACAAGGCAGCTGTTGACAGCCTCGTTGACCTCGTTGAGTCCGGTTTCGCAGAGTAATTTAAGGAAGCGAATAAATTTTGCCTGTCTCTTTTGAGGCAGGCATTTTTATTTGTATCTATAGAAAATTTTCCATATATTTAAGTAATTTTTCCATATTTTAATTGACCTTACTCTTAATAAGTTTTATAATACACCAAAAAGAGGTGATATTATGGCTGAAAGTAACGTATGTAAATTTGTTCCTGTAAGAATTACAAGCCAGAGTATAGATACTAAAAATTTCGTATTCGAAAAAAACATGGAAAGCTTCAGTAAATTTAAAATAATTGCCGCCACAATTCTTTATATAGTGGTGGATGGCACAGGCGAATTTCACACTCAAAGCCATATTATGAAGCTTCAAAAGGGCACGGTATTTATGACCTTTCCTTCCCTGCCTTTTAAAATTATAAACGACGGTAATTTAAAATATATGTACGTGACTACTCTTGGGCTTCGTATGGCAGAGCTTAGCAAACGCGCCGAAATACAAAGAGAAAAACCCGTATTTTACGGTTACGATTTTCTAATCCCTTACTGGCAGAATGCTCTTGAAAATGCCGACGAAAGTAATATAGACTTAATAAGTGAAAGCGTAGTAACCTTTACTTTTTCCTTCCTTTGCAAAAGCGACGAAAGCGAAAAGATGAGCTCTACCTTACTAGAAATTAAAAAATATATTGACGATCACTATTTTGAACCAAAACTATCTCTTAATTCTTTAAGTGAAAAATTTAAGTATAACAGCAAATATCTTTCATCCTTCTTTAAAAGGCATTTCTCTGTTGGTTTATGTGAATACATAAATCAAATCAGAATACAGCACGCCTGCGAGCTTATGGACAGAGGCTTCAGCTCCGTTAAGGAAATTGCCTCCATGATAGGCTTTACGGACGCCTCGTATTTTACCAAGGTATTTAAAAGGCAGTTACAAATAACTCCGAAACAGTATTCTTTAGAAAACGGCAGAAAGGAAAATTAATATGTTACACGTAAAAGTTACCGATGCCCCCTTCAATGCTAAAGGCGACGGAATTACAAACGACAGAGAAGCCATTCAGAACGCTATTGACTACGTATATAGCCTTGGCGGCGGCACTGTTGAACTTACAGAAAACAAAACCTTTAATACAGGCGGCATTATAATAAGGAGTAATATCACTCTTCTCTTCGGCGAAGGCTCTACTCTTTTGCAAAGCTTAAATCCCGACGATTACGTAAAGCCTCTTGAAAAGGTAGGTAAATACGAGCCCTATAAGCCTTTACACGGCAACAGAATATACGAGCATATCAAGTGGAGCCACGGCTGGTATTATAATTTCCCCTTTATTTACGCTCCCAAAGGTACCGAAAACATTAAAATAACAGGTAAGGGTACTATCTTTATGAATAAAGATGATGAACCTGAGAAAATTTTACACGTCTGCCCCATTGGTTTTTACAGAACTAAAAATTATGAAGTAAGCGATATTACCATCACAAATTACCACTCCTATGCTATTATGGCGGCTCACTGTAATTTTGGTTTATATAAAAATCTTAAGGTGTTTAAGTGGAGCCACGGCAACGGCGACGGCATCTGCCTGCAGAACTGCCAGAATATCCGTGTAACAGGCTGCGATATATATTCGGGTGACGACAGCGTGTATATCTGGTCCTCCTACGCTGACCCCAGAAAGAGCGAATGGTGGAACAGCGATGACCCTCAGCCTTCAATGAACATTGAAATCGACCACAATAACCTTCGTTCCCACTATTGCAAGGCTTTCGCCATGATTTTATGGGGTATCGACTGCGATGATTTTGAGAAAATCGAGGTAAGAAACGTAAACGTACACGATAACCACATAGTTTCACTGGGCACATGGCTCTATAATCCCTACACAGTTAAAATAGATACCCATCCCGTAACAAATTTCACTTTTTATAATAACAAAATTGATGCTATCGAGCAGAATTTCTTCGATACAGAGATAAGTGACCTTAAGGGCTTTCGCTCTATGCGCCATATAAGAAACGGTGATTTTAAGGACGGTATAATCTACTGGAATTACCTCAAAAACGAGGATGAAGATAGCGCCGGCAGAGTACGTGGCGAAGAAAACTACGGCTACATCAAGCACCTTGAAAAAGGCGATGCTAAACTCTATCAGGGTCTTTATATTGAAAATAAACCTACCGTACTGAGAGCAGTTGTAAAATCAAGCGGTGATAACTGCAGAATTTTCATAAGAAACAGCGAAACTGACGAGCTTATAACATATAAAGACTTTAACAATACCGATTGGCAGAAAATAGACTTAGAGTTTTTGGTACCCGAAAGCGCTAACTACCGCCTCGGTATTGAAAGAGGCGAAGCCACTAAAGGCGAAGCTTACATCAAAAACGCTTACCTTTACGGAAACTTCGATAAAGCCTACGGCTACAAGAGAGCTGTTATGGACGGCGGCAAGCTTATTTACGTATACGACGAAGATAATTTAGAGCAAATCACACTTTTCAGAGATTAATTTATATTAAAGCGGCATAGAAAAATCTGTGCCGTTTTCTTTATTGAAATTTTTAATAACATCTGCTATTATAAAATAGACTCAGAACAAAGGAGGGGTTTTTACGGCTTTAAAAATTGCAATAACCGACGATATAAAAGAGGATATAAGCTACACAGAGGATATACTTAAGACTTGGGCGGCTGAGACTTTTACGGATATTACCGTGGAAAAATTCACAAGCGGTGAAAGCTTTCTTTTTAAATTCAGCGAGCAAAAGGATTTTGATATTTTGCTTCTTGATATTGAGATGCAGGGTATTGACGGCGTAAATTTAGCAAAAGAAATACGAAAGCATAACGGTTACGCCGAAATTATATTTATCACAGGCTACAGCGATTATATTTCCGAGGGCTATGAAGTTAACGCCCTGCATTATTTATTAAAACCCGTTAACCCAAATAAGCTGTTTGAAGTTTTAACCAAGGCCAAAGAAAGGCTTAAGAAAAACGAAAAGCGCCTGAGCGTAACGGAAAACGGTGAGATGTACTTAATCCCCCTTTATGAAATTAAATATATTGAAGTTATTAAAAATTACGTAACCATACACGCTAAGCGTGATTTTACAGTAAAAAAGACTTTAAGTGAGTTTGAAAACGAGCTCGACGAGCGATTTTACCGAATGGGCAGAAGCTTTATTATAAATTTAAAAGAAATCGAAAAGGTAACAAAAACTGAAGTTTTCCTTTCAAACGGTACCTCACTTCCCCTGCCCAGAGGTCAGTACGATAATATTAACCGCGCCATAATTATGAGAGGGTGAAAACAAATGTCATTTTTAAGCAGAAAAATAGATAAAAGAATTGCCCTGTATCAGGAAGAACTGATAAACACCCACTACGCCGAAGTTGATAATATGTATAAGCAGATAAGGGGCTGGCGCCACGATTATAAAAACCATATTCAGGTTATGAAAGCTCTTGCATCAAAGGGCGACCTTGAAGCTTTGAAAAATTACCTTAACGAGCTTGAAACCGACCTTGCCACCGTTGATACGGTTATTAAAACGGGCAACGCCATGGCAGACGCTATTTTAAACAGTAAGATAAGCTTGGCTAAATCAAAGGGCGTTAAAGTTATTGCCGATGCCAATATACCCATAGCTTTAACCATTTCCGAAATTGACTTATGCGTAATTATAGGTAATCTTTTCGATAACGCCATTGAAGCTTCCCTAGGTCTTCCCGAAAGAGAGAGAGAAATCAGAGTTTATATGGATATGAAGGGAAATAAGCTTTATATTTCCTTTACTAATTTCACTTCGGGCAAAAAACTTAATAAGATAGGTAGTATTTTTAAATCAAACAAGGGCGATGGTCACGGCTTCGGCTTACTCAGAATCGACGACATAATAGAGCGCCACTCAGGCTACATCAGCCGCAACAGCGAGGACGGCGCCTTCACCACAGAAATTTTATTACCTCAAAATTACAATTCATCCCCAAATTCAAGCAATTCGTCCCCGAAATCGTAATCGGGGATTTTTTTGTGGTAGTATAATGGCGTCAGGGAAGATACCTCATCCGTGTCACCTCGCCTCACCTGAGACAGCCTTCCCCTTGAGGGGAAGGTGGCACGAACGTAGTGAGTGACGGATGAGGTGGAAAAGTTATGTTGACGAAACACCTCATCCACCGCAAGCGGTCCCCCTTCCCCTCAAGGGGAAGGCAGTATAAGTGGAACTTCCCTTGCCCCAAAAACAATTCCCAAAGAAAGGACACCAAAATGAAAGAAAAAGCTAAAAAACAAAAGCCTAAGTACGGCATTATAAGTAACTGCCTTTATATGGTAAAAATGGCAAAAAAGGCAGATGCCCTCAGAATTTTGTGGCATATATTTTTACTTGTCACAAGCGCGGTAATTACTAACCTTTGTAATTTATTTATAGCGCCCGAAATACTTAAAAGAGTTGAAAATAAATCGGAGATAACTGAGCTTATTTTAACCATATTGTTTTTTACCCTGCCGCTTATTTTATTGAGCGCCCTTGAAAGGTACGTGAATACCATCACCCTTTGGCCCAGAGTAAACACAAGGCTTGAAGTGGTTTACGCCATAAACGGTAAAATGGCAGATACAAGTTTGCCAAACTTTGAAAGCACCGAATTTAAAGCGAAAGCCGAAAAGGCTTCTCAAGCTGTAGGCTCCAACACAGATGCAACCGAAGCTATATGGAACGTGCTTACGGATATATTTATAAACGTCAGCTGTTTTATAATTTACCTTCTTTTATTAACAAACGTTGAGCCTTTACTTATAATCATCACCTTAATAACTTCTGTCCTTGGCTACTTTGTAAACAAAAGAATCAACCGCTGGGGTTACGACCAGCGCTTTGAAGAAGAAAAGCTTTCAAACGAACTTATGTATATTTCACAGCGCGGTCAGGATATTCCTCTGGGTAAGGATATAAGAGTATTTTCCATGCGACCCTGGATTGAGGAAGTTTACGGGAAATCCAGAAAACTGATGGACGCCTTCGTAAGAAAGGGCGAATTCATATATCTTTTTACAAATATAATTGACGCTCTGCTTTCTTTTCTTCGAAATGGTGTTGCTTACTTCTACTTAATCACAATGGTAATAAAGGGTAATTTACCTGCATCCGAATTCCTTTTATACTACGGTGCCATAAACGGCTTTACAAATTTCATTATAAGTATCCTTGATAAATTCACTGCTATTTATAAGCAGAGCCTTGATATTTCAAGAATAAGAGAATTTATAGAAACGGAAGAACCCTTTAAATTTGAAGAAGGTAAAAGCGTTAATAAAAGCGACTTTGATTCTTTTGAGCTTACACTTGAAAACGTAAGCTTTAAGTACCCCGAAGCTAAAGATTACACCCTTAAAAACGTAAATTTAACTGTACATCCCGGTGAAAAACTTGCAATAGTTGGTTTAAACGGCGCAGGTAAAACAACCATAGTTAAGCTTCTTTGCGGTTTCTATGACCCCACTGAAGGTCAGGTGCTTTTAAACGGCATTGATATTAAAGAATTTAACCGCCGCGATTATTATAAGCTTATTTGCGCGGTGTTCCAGAAGTTTTCAACGCTTTCAGTTACCTTAGCTGAGAACGTAGCTCAAACAAGAAAAGGCATAAATAAAGAAAAGGTACTTGAGTGTTTGAATAAGGCAGGTTTAAGCGAAAAAATAAACAGCCTGCCAAACGGCATTGACACCCATATAGGCAAGGAAGTATTCGAGGACGGCGTGGAGCTTTCGGGCGGCGAGCTGCAAAGGCTTATGCTGGCAAGAGCCTTATATAAGGATGCGCCCATACTTATTTTAGATGAGCCCACCGCAGCTTTGGACCCCATAGCGGAAAACGATATCTATTTAAAATATAACTCTATGACCCAAAATAAATTAAGCGTATTTATTTCCCACCGTTTGGCATCCACAAGATTCTGCGACAGAATTATATTTATTTCGGACGGCGGCATAACGGAGGAGGGCACTCACGAGAGTCTTTTGGCTAAAAATGGCAAATACGCTGAGCTTTTTGAAGTTCAGTCCCGCTATTATAAAGAAGAGAAAGGAGGTATGCTTGAAAATGGCTAAGAAAGAAAATAAAGTAAGCTTGAAAGAAGTTTTTATACTTAATTACAAAGGCTTTAAGATTATAAATAAATATTGCCCGGGTATGTTCCTTTCCGATTTTCTTCACGCTGCTGTCAGCTCCGTAGTACCTTACGTGGGTATTTACCTTTCTGCCCTTATAATCAACGAACTTTCAGGCAACAGAAATCAAGAAAAGCTTACGTCGCTTATTATAATTACGCTTATCACCACTTTAGTATTAGCTATACTTCAAGGCATACTTTCAAGGTGGAGCAATTCAAAGAAAAACACATATTACTATTCATTTCTTAAAATATTCTCCGACAAAATGTTCTCAATGGATTATGAGGACTTAGACAGTCAGAAAATGCAGGATCTGAAATCACAGATAATGCAGAATAACCAGTGGAACGCCTGGGGTTTAGGCAGAATTCGCTACTCTTTTGAGCAACTTATAAAGTCGGTTTTCGGTATTTTGAGCGCCGTAGTATTGACTATAAGTCTATTCACAACATCAGTACCCGATTCCGCAGGCGCCTTTACCCTGCTTAATAATCCATTATTTATCCTCCTTATAATCGGTATCATTTTACTTACCACCTTCTTGGCTCCGGCTTTTAGCAATAAAGCAGATTCTTATTGGGTAAAGCTTTCGGAATACATGAAAATGGGCAACCGCTTTTTCGGATACTTCGGTTTCTTCGCAGTAGATAACAGCGACAGAGCTTTAGATATAAGAATCTACGAACAAAATAACCTTGCCTATAGCTACATTAAAGAGAATGGCAGCTACAATAAATTTTCTTTCGGTGCTATATTTGCAAGAGGTCCGCAAGGCATATACAACGCTCTTTCAGGCGCTGTTTCAAAGCTTTCATTATTCTTTATCTATCTTTTTGTATGCTTAAAAGCCTGGGCAGGTGCCTTCGGCATTGGCAGTGTCACTCAGTACGTTGGCGCTGTTACCTCCCTTTCTGGTAATATCTCCATGCTTGTTCAGTTTATAGGCTCAATGAAAAATAATACTCCTTTTATGAGAACTGTTTTCGAGTACCTTGAGAGGGAAAATAAAATGTATCAAGGCAGCTTAACCACAGAAAAGCGTAACGACCGCAAGTATAACGTGGAATTTAAAAACGTAAGCTTCAAGTACCCCGGCAGTGATATTTACGCATTAAAGAACGTTTCCGTTAAATTTGAAGTAGGCAAGCGTTTGGCTGTAGTAGGTATGAACGGCTCAGGCAAAACCACCTTTATTAAGCTTTTGTGCCGCCTCTATGACCCCGAGGAGGGCGAAATACTTTTAAACGGCATAAACATCAAAAAGTATAACTACGATGAATATATGAAAATTTTCTCCGTAGTTTTCCAGGACTATAAGCTTTTAGCCCGTCCACTTGCCGAAAACGTAGCCGCAAGCTGTGACTACGACGAAAATTTAGTTTATGATTCACTTAACAAGGCAGGTTTCGGTGAGAGGCTGAAAGAATTCCCCAAGGGAATTAATACCTTCCTTTACAAAAACTGGGACAAAGAGGGTGTGGAGGTTTCAGGCGGCGAAGCGCAGAAAATCGCCATAGCAAGAGCTTTATATAAGGATGCGCCCTTTATTATTCTTGATGAACCCACAGCGGCTTTGGACCCCATTGCTGAGGCTGAAATTTACAGTAAATTCAATGAAATCGTTGGTGATAAAACTGCGATTTATATTTCCCACCGCCTTTCTTCCTGCAAATTCTGCGATGAAATTATGGTATTCGATAACGGTAATATAATTGAAAAGGGCGGTCACGAGGAGCTTCTCGGTAATAGAAATAAATACTACGAGCTTTGGAACGCTCAGGCACAGTATTACGTATGATTTTTCATTCTACTATCGTACACCTCTGTGACAAATTCGTAAGGAATCTAACCCCTCCGTCATTTCTAACGAAATGCCACCTCCCCTTACAGGGGAGGCGAGGTCAAACCGTGTGGCACGTATTGACTTCCGCCATTCTCCGTTTTATAATATCCTTAATAAATTAAAAGGATTATTTTTATGCTTAATATAATTGAGATAAAAGATTTTGAAGCAAAAGAGCTTGATATATACGCCCGCCTTACTGAGAATCAGCTTATAAACCGCGAAAACCCGGAGGAAGGAATGTTTATTGCCGAAAGCCCAAAGGTTATAGAAAGGGCTTTGGACGCAGGGTACGAGCCTGTTTCATTCCTTATGGAGAAAAAGCACGTGGAGGGCGAAGGTAAATATATTCTTGAAAGATGTGAAGGTGTACCTGTTTACGTAGCTGAATTTGAAGTATTAACTAAGCTTACAGGCTTTATGCTGACTCGCGGAATGCTTTGCGCTATGAGAAGGAAAAATCTGCCCTCAGTTTCCGATATATGCAAAAACGCAAGGCGTGTGGCAGTTTTGGAGGAAGTAATGAACCCCACAAACGTAGGCGCTATTGTGCGAAGCGCCGCCGCTTTAAATATGGACGCGGTGCTTTTTACTAAAGGCTGCAGCAATCCTCTTTACAGACGCGCCATAAGAGTAAGTATGGGTACTATATTTCAGGTGCCTTTCACCTTTATTGACGATATAAAGGAGCTTAAAGCTTTAGGCTTTAAAACAGTTGCCATGGCTTTAAAAGAAGATTCTTACTCAATTCGTGATGAAAGAATTATTAAGGAAGAAAAGCTCGCTGTTATTTTAGGTACAGAAGGTGATGGCCTTAAAAATTCCACCATAGATAACGCTGATTACACCGTAATGATACCTATGTCCCACGGAGTAGACTCCTTAAACGTAGCCGCCGCCAGTGCCGTGGCATTCTTCCAGTTAGGACAGTAACGGAGCGAGAATGTATAGCATGAATGATTAGGAAAAGATTATTGCAATTTTAATATCAACCCCTCCGTCATTTTCTTTGAAAATGCCACGTAAATTCGAAAACGTCAGGATGAGAATTTTTGACAGAGGGCGGCGAGTTGCTCGTGGATGGAGTCTGTAACGCAATAAATACTAGATAATAAACAATAAGGGAGCTTATCTTGATGATAGCTCCCTTTTGTGTTTGTGTTTAGAATTTACCTGTAAGTGTTACAAGCTTTGCCTTGCTGTTATAGGAGTAAAGAAGAGTTCTTGTTTCTTCGTCCCAATTCCAGGTAAGCGCTACTTCCGTGCCGTCCTCGTCAGTTGCAGAAAGCTCTGTAACAGCCTTGGGTAAACGTACTCTTGTGAAGGACTTGATTCTGTCGGCTGCCTTCATTTCGGAAGTGAAGCCGCCCTCAGTAATATCGAAATTAAATATTCTTGTAGCTGTACCGATAATTCTGAAGTCCACGTCCTCTATCTTACTAAAATCAAAGAGGATTGTGTTTTCGTCAGGCTTAACTGACTTTTCCTTTATAACCTTATACTCGTTACTGAGCATATCGGCAAATAAGCCATTAAATACCTTAGGCTCATCAGTGAAGCTTTCGTCCATAACAGAGCTGATGATATAAGGTCCGCGGTGAAGTGTAAGGTCGTTTCTGTACTCCCAATTTTCGCCCTTTTCTTTTAATACTGCTTTCACTGTCTCTCTGTAATTTTCGGATACCTTTTCAGAGAGGGAAAGCCTTGCAGGCGCAACGTTAATCACGGTAATTAAGCCTTCAGAGACTTTATAAGTACCGTCTGCAGGTGTCTTTCCTAAGCCTAAAAGCTCAAAGAGATGTTCTGCAGGGTTATTAAAGCCTGCTTTTTTCCACCACATATCAATATTGTGGTAGGGGTCGGAGCCGTCACCGATATAAATTAAATTGCCGCCCTGCATTACCCAGGAAGCTAAAGCCATATTGATGTCGGGTGCCTCGGGTTTCATATACTCGTAGCTTAAAATTAAAGTCTTATAGTCGTTTAAATAGCCTGTAAAACGCTTAATATTATCAAGCTGAACGGGGCGAACGGGCAAACCGTATTTAAGTAAAGGCAATACCATACCGTAGAAGCTTGGGAAAGCCACGCTCTGCTCAAAGTCGAAGAGAGATTCGTCGTTTTCGGCGATTATATCCATCAATTCGTCGTCACGCTGAGGCTCGTAGGTGAAGTTACTTCTGTGCTTGATTTTGGCAAGTCTTTCATCAATAGCACCCTTATCAACTATACCGTCGGGCATAGTTCTCTGATAGAGACCTGAATCCGCCATCAATACGCCTACGCCTGAGTTAACGCCCTCAAATGCGTATTCCTCCTGATCCATATCACTTAAAAGCTGGAATACACTTGAAAGCAGAGTGGTGTAACGCTGTGTAATAAACTTGGAGTCCTCGGTTTCTACCATTGTTTCGTCCTTCTGTTCAGGAGTCCAGTAAGGCTGAGCCATAGGTCTCTTACAATTAAGGAATCTTGTAGGCCAGGGGCAAATTTCATAATGATGTATACCGGGGTGTAAAAGTGAAGCTATAACGGTTTTAAGGTAGTTATATTCATAGTTTTCCCAGGTGTACTTGGGACTATCCTCAATTGGGTCATGGAGGAACCACATTCTTCTGCCTGTACCCTTAACTAATTCCTGCATAATACCGTACTCTAAAAATGCAGTTTCGAAGGTACGCTCTTTATATATGCCGTCAAATACGTTGGGTTCACGGGAAGTACCCGTCCAAATCTGGGCGATACATCCGTCAACGGTAGGAATATCAATTAAACCTGCCTCGGGGCTAATTACCTTCCACTGAGTGTAGTTAACAAGGGAGTGTGTGGGAACGTAGAATCTTAAATCACGGTTATATTTAACCTTGGCGTATTCCTTTAAAGCTCCGCTTACTCTTGTGATAATTCTTGCATATAAATAGGATTTAAGCTTTGATGCCTTATAGTGAGCGTCGGTACTTGTGTGAGGTGCTACCCAAGGCTCGTGGTAATAAATTTCCCACTCACGCTTAAAGGCAGGAGAATAACCTGACCACTCGAAAAATTCAGGCTCCTCAACGTGAATAGCCTCAACGCCTGCATCAACCGCAATCTTCATTCTTTCGGTAAGGTATTCACCGAAGGAAATTGTGGGTACCATATAGGGAATTGTAGGATTGTGAAGCACGGGTTTTCCGTATCTGTCGTACTGACTTTCATCCCAATGCTCTCTGCCGTCTACCTTACCGTCAAGATAATCCTGATATTGACCCCAGGCAATACCCGTCATAAGGTGCACTACATAGCCCTTATCCTTAAACTGCTTAATGTATTCGGGCATTTTAGGACCAATTCCGTAAACCATAACAAAGTCGTGGCCGAAATCGATTTCCGGTACGTATCCGCCGCCGTGCTGGTAACCGGTAAGCTCCTCGCTTCTATCGTGTATGTATGCCATAATTTTCTCTCCTTTACTAAAAGTAAATTCCGATTTTTTCCGATGCAATTATTTTTAATGCAATCGGTTTTTCTGCGGACATTTTACCCCATAAGCACCCGTAAATAAATGAACTATTTTAATTTTCACATTGAACTATTTTAGAAAAATAAAAGGAATGCAGCGTAATACCGCATTCCTTAATGCTTATAAATACTTAATCATATCGGAAAGCTTACCGAAAATTAAGTGAGGCTTAACTTCGCTTTCTTCCATATCCTGAAGGGTTGCTTCGCCTGAAAGAACCAATATACCTGTCATACCGTGGTTAACACCTGTTGCCACGTCGGTATAAAGGCGGTCGCCTACCATTGCCATTTCGTCTAAACTGTAGCCTGTTCTTCTTAAGGCTTCTTCTACTATTCCCTTATAAGGCTTACCTAAAATAATATCGGCATCCCTATTTGTACTTGCTTTGATAAACGCCATAATAGCGCCCATATCGGGAATGAAACCTGTCTCTGTAGGGCAGTTAAAATCAGGATGAGTAGCAATATAAGGCTTGCCGTATCTAATATAATCACATACGATACACATCTTTTTATAATCAAGTGTGGTATCAAAGGCAACAAGTACGTAGTCTGCGCTTTCACTGTCGCCTTCATCTACTATGGTCAATCCCATAGAAAGGAGCTCTTTTTTAAGCATATCGTTGCCTAAAAGATAACATTTTTTATTTGGGAACTCATTTAAACAATAATTGGCTGCAGCATGAGCTGAGGATATAACGTCCCTGTACTTTTCGTCTACACCCATTTTCTTAAGCTTTTCGCTATATACTGAAGCGGATTTACTTGAATTATTGGTTAAAAATCTGGCGGTTCTGCCTGTTTCTTCCAATGCTTTTAAGAAATCGAGACTGCCTTCAATAAGCTTATCACCTAAATAAAAAGTGCCGTCCATATCAAGCAGGAAGCACTTGATATTTTTAAGTCTCTCTTTAATATCTATACCTTTATTTAATTCTTCTATATTCATAATAATCTCCGTGATATTTTAATTTTATTCTATAAGTATATCAGTTTTTTTAATTTTAGTAAATCACATTTGAATTTTTTTATAAATTTATTGCATTATATTAAGAAGATTTTAGCCCTTATTGATTTTACTTTTTCTAAAATATATAATTATCACATATCTAATAATTAAGGAGCGACATTATGTTTTCATTAAAACCTGATTACGAGAAAACCCACGAAAGGTTCAATGCCTTCTGGGAAAGGGAGATAATTGACAGACCTCCCGTTAATATAATTCTACCCGGTGAAAACAGAAAGGCTCTGCCTAAAAAGGAATATAAAAGTCATGAAGAAAGATGGATGGACATAGAGTTCAGGGCTATGACTGATGCCATGCACCTGGAAAACCTTAACTTCTTTGCTGATAGCTTACCCATAGCCTGGCCAAATTTAGGCCCTGAGTTCTACAGCGCCCTTTGCGGATGTGACTATAAATTCGGAGAAACTACTACCTGGAGTGAACCTTGCCTTGATGATATGGCAGACTACGATAAATTTAACGTTCCCGATTTTAATCACCCTATATTTAAGGCTCTTGATAAATATACAGACCTTCTTTTAGAGCTTAGTAAGGGTAAATTCATAGTAGGTTTATCGGATATACACGGCGGCGGCGACCACCTTGCGGCTCTTCGTGACCCACAAAACCTTGCTTTTGATATGATAGATTGCCCTGAGCTTGTAAAGGATGCACTTAATAAAAGCTACGAGGGCGTAAATAAGCTTTACGATTATTTTTATAATAAAATTAAAAATTTTAACCCCAATATGCCCATAACTACCTGGACACCTGCCATAAGTGACGAAAGCTTCTACGTACCAAGTAATGACTTCTCCTGTATGATAAGTAAGGATATGTTTGATGAAACCTTCCTTGATGGTATAAGGGGAGAATGTAAATACTGGAAGCACACCATCTATCACCTTGACGGCCCCGGTGCTTTAAGGCACCTTGATTCCCTTCTCTCTATACCTGAGCTTGACGCAGTACAGTGGATTTGCGGTGCAGGTAACGAGGGCTACCACAAATGGGTGGACGTATATAGGAAAATTCAGGCTGCAGGCAAGGGTATTGAAATGCAATGCCACATAAACGAACTTCCAATGATTTTCGAAACTTTGAAGCCAGAGGGTGTATGGTTCTCAAATTTAAGAGGTATCGATAGCCTGGATACAGCCGAAAAAGTTTTAAAACGTATAGAAAAATGGGCATAAGCTGAATTAATATTTATTTTCGTGGAATAATAGCCTTATCAAATAAAAAGTGAGGTTATTATTATGATTCACGAAGATACCATCAAGCTTTTAAAAGAATGTGACGCAGGCATCAAGATGGGCGTAAACTCCATTGACGAGGTACTGCCCGACGTAAAAAGCGAAAGACTTAAGGCATATTTAATAAAGTGCAAAAGCGAACACGAAAAATTAGGCGCTGAGATGGAAAGCCTTTTAAACGAATATCACGACGAAGGTAAAAATCCAAATCCCATAGCTTCCGGTATGTCCTTTTTAAAAACCAATATTAAAATGATGATGGATAAAAGCGACGAAACCATTGCGGATTTAATGACCGACGGCTGTAATATGGGTGTTAAATCCTTAAATAAATATTTAAACGAATACAAAGCCGCCGAAGAAAAGGTAAAGGATATCACAAAAAGGCTCATTAATCTTGAAGAGAAATTGGCTATAGACGTAAGAAGTTATTTATAATCGGAACTCAGTTTCCGAAATTTACATAAAAGGAAGAATTAAATATGGTCATCAAAAACATAGTTTATGACGAAAATCTGCCCGAATACTGTACACTTGATCTGTATTTGCCCGAAGGCGTAAACAAACCTCCCGTACATATTTTTGCCCACGGCGGCGGACTTGAAGGCGGAAGCAAGGATGGCTTACTGCCTATGGCGGAAAAGCTTTTAAAAAGAGGTATCGCTTTTGTAAGTATTAATTACCGCCTTTACCCCGAGGCAAAATGGCCTGATTATTTAGTGGACTCAGCAAAAGCCATAAAGTGGGTTTTCGATAATAAAGAGAAGTATAATTTAGGAAACGTAAGCTTCGGTGGTTCATCTGCAGGTGGATATATTGCTCAGATGCTTTATTTCGACAGTGAATTCCTTAAAAACGAAGGTGTTAATAAAGAGGATATAAAGGGATGGATGTTCGATGCAGGTCAGCCTACCTCCCACTACAGCTACTTAAAGCACGATTTGAAAATGGACCCCAGAAGGGTTTATATTGATAAAGCGGCTCCCCTTTACTACTTAACAGAGGAATACACAGAGCCTGAGAAGGAGCCTTATATAACTATAGCCTGCTCCGATAACGATATGGTAAACCGCCGCGAGCAGCTTATAGTAATGGAGACAGCTATGCTCCATTTCGGTTTCCCAAAAGAGAAACTGAAGCTTGTGGTATTCCCAAACACCCGCCATACTTCTTATGATTTTGACGACGCCTTTATAGATTTATTGGAAGAAATTGCGAAAAGTAAATAGTATACAATTAAGCGGAGATAAGTAAAAATTTATCTCCGCTTAAAATTTTTTAATATTTTGGAAAATTTTTCTTGACTTTTTCTTTATATATGTAGTATCATATCTACAGTTAGTTCAAGCTAACTGCTTGAACTGATTTTAATTATGAAAATAAGTTAGCTTAAGCTAACCAATGAAAGGAAACTGTATGTTCACACTGAAAGATGCCAAAATCGGTGCTACCGTAAAGGTAACTAAAATTAACGGAGAAGGCCCTGTTAGACGCAGAATTATGGATATGGGAATCACAAAAAACGTGGAAATTTTTATCCGCAAAGTCGCTCCCCTCGGTGACCCTATAGAAGTAAAAGTAAGAGGCTATGAACTTTCACTTCGCAAAGCTGATGCTGAAATGATTGAAGCAGAATTACTTAAATAAAAAGATTTTATTTTACACAAAAGTTAGCAGAAGCTAATTGTAATGAATTGAAAGGATAATTTATTATGAATATAAGAATCGCACTTGCAGGAAATCCCAACAGCGGTAAAACAACACTTTTTAACGCTTTGACCGGTGCAAATCAGTACGTAGGTAACTGGCCCGGTGTTACAGTTGAGAAAAAAGAAGGCAAAGTTAAAAAATACGATAACGTAACCGTAACCGACCTCCCCGGCATCTATTCCCTCTCCCCTTACACACTTGAAGAAGTTGTGGCAAGAGATTACCTCGAAGGTGAAAGACCCGACGCCATTCTAAATATTATTGACGGCACCAATATAGAGAGAAATCTTTATTTAACTTCACAGCTTATTGAGCTTGGTATTCCCGTTGTTATTGCTATCAATATGATGGATATAGTAAGAAAGAACGGAGATACAATTGACATAAACTTACTTTCAAAAGAACTGGGATGTAAAGTTATTGAAATCTCTGCTCTTAAAAACGAAGGTATTATAGAAGCAGCCGAGGCGGCAATTGCAGCAGCCGTAAGTAAAAAGCCCGCTAAAATTCAGTTATTCTCAGGTCTTGTAGAACACGCTCTTGCTCATATTGAAGAAGCTACCGTACATAATATGGAAGATGAAAAGCAGCGCTGGTATGCAGTTAAAATTTTCGAACGCGATGAAAAGGTAAGGGAACAGCTTAATATCAAGCCTGAAGTAATCGAACATATCGAAAAGGATATTAAGGTTGTTGAAAAAGAGCTTGACGACGATGCTGAGGCTATCATCATCAACGAGCGCTACTTATACATTGAGAAGCTTATTAAGAAGTGCTACGTTAAGAAGGATGCTCACGCCCTCTCCATTTCCGACAAGATAGACAGAGTTGTAACAAACAGAATTTTAGCTCTCCCCATTTTCGCATTTATTATGTGGCTTGTTTACACACTCTCCATCGGAACAGTTGGTGACTTTACCGTTAATTTTATGAACGACGGTCTTTTTGGTTCCTTTGCAGAGTTGGCTGCAGCCGGAGATATGCCCGCATTTATGGCTAACTGGGTATCAGTACCCGAGCTTTTTGACAGTTTCCTTTTAAATGCTGAAGGCACACCCATTATTGCTCCCTGGCTTTACTCCTTAATTCAGGACGGTATTGTAGGCGGTGTTGGTGCTGTTCTCGGTTTTGTTCCCCAGATGATCGTTTTATTCCTCCTTCTTTCTCTCCTTGAGGATTGCGGCTATATGTCCAGAGTTGCATTTATTATGGATAAGCTCTTCAGGAAATTCGGCCTTTCAGGCAAAAGCTTCATTCCTCTTTTAGTTGCTTCAGGCTGCGGCGTTCCCGGTATTATGGCTTCCCGTACAATTGACCAGGACAGAGACAGAAAAATCACAATTATCACAACAGGCTTTATTCCCTGCGGTGCTAAAATGCCCATTGTGGGTCTTATTGCTTCCGCACTTTTCGGCGGCAGCGCTTTAGTTGCTACAGGCGCTTACTTTATTGGTATTGCAGCCGTTGTTATTTCAGGTATTATTTTAAAGAAGACTAAGCTCTTCGCAGGCGACCCCGCTCCCTTTGTTATGGAGCTGCCTGCTTACCACGCTCCCGTTGCAAGCAATATTTTAAGAACAACCTGGGAACGCGGCTGGTCCTTCATTAAGCGTGCAGGTACAGTTATTCTTGCCGCAAGCATTATAATCTGGGCTCTTAACAGTCTTTCCTTCGAGGGCGGCTTCCACTACATTGATGAAACAAACGGCGGCGCTTCTATCCTTGAAGTTTTAGGTAACGCAATTGCATGGATTTTCGTTCCCTTAGGCTTTGGTTCCTGGCAGGCAGCTGTTGCAACAATCCTCGGCCTTGTTGCTAAGGAAGAGGTTGTAGGTACATTCGGTACACTTTCAGGTATGCTCTCTGCTGAAGCAGACTTAGAAGCAGCTTCCAGCGCAATTATTATCGGTCAGGAATTCTTCAGCAGTGCTCTTGCAGGCTTCAGCTTCCTTATCTTCAACCTTCTCTGCGCTCCCTGCTTCGCAGCTATGGGTGCAATTAAGAGAGAGATGAACAACTGGAAGTGGACAGCATTCGCCATCGGTTATATGTGTGTATTTGCTTACGCTGTTTCCCTTATCGTTTACCAGCTTGGCGCTTGGTTCATCGGCGCAGGCAGCATTATCGGTACAATCTTTGCAGTTATCATTCTTGCTATGCTTTTATTCTTACTTGTAAGAAAGAATCCCTACGAAAAGAAGCTTACAAAATAATAATATTTATCCCACAGAAAGGAAGTTTGAGTTATGGACTTACCTACAATCATAGTAGCATCAATCATCGCCCTTATATTTATAGCAATTATAGTTAAGGGCATTATAAATAAAAAGCAAGGCAAACATAGCTGCAGCTGTAATTGCGGCGGCTCCTGCTCAGGTTGCCCCGGCAGCTCAATGTGCCACGCTAAGAAATAAAATTAAACTGAATTCACCTATTTTTAGATCTCCTTAATAAAAGATCCCCGCTTTTTCTTTGTCAGGCGGGGATTTTTTTATTGCTGATTATATTTTTTTCTGAATTCGCTGGGGGAAGTTCCCGTAAGCTTTTTAAAAGTGCGGCTGAAATTGCTCGCATCACTGAAGCCGCAGCTTTCCACAATATCACCTATGCTCTTTTCACTCTCCGCAAGGAACTTTTTAGCCGCGGCTATACGGCAAAAAAGAAGGTAACCCATCACGGAGTTGCCCGTAACCGACTTAAAAAGATGTGACAGATAGGAGACGCTTAAATTATATTCACGGCTTAAAGACTCTAAAGTAAACTCTTTTTTATACTCTCGTTCAAATCTGTTTTGAATTTTACTTACAAGATGAAAATTATTTTCGCTTATTTCATTAAAACTTTCGGGAAAACGGCGGCACACCATAATTAAAAGCTCCTGCATTAAGAGATCCAGCATATCGGAAGAAAGTAAATTTTCCTTTTCTTTTTCTTTTACGATTCTTTCGAATACGTCTTTATATTCATCCATAGCGTCGCTTACGTCCAGAATATTGAAAAAACCTGCAGGGCGGTTAAAAAGAATGGAAACTATACCGTATCGCGAACCTGCGTTTATTAAAATATCGGGGTCAATTTCCAGCACGTAGCGATGGTAATCCCCGGATGTCAAGGATACGGAATGTTCTTCAAACTTACTGAAAATAATTAAATTTCCCTTTTCTGCCGTGTAGATATTTTCGTTTATTTCAATTTGCGCTTTGCCCTCGGTAACGAAAAGTATCTGATGGCAGTGGTGGTAGTGCCTTGATTTTTTTGATATGTAATCGTAAAACTTGGCTTTTAATACTGCTGATGCCATTGTGTTATTCTCCCGTATTTCTTCTTTCACGCCTATTATTGCACAAATTTAACGAAAAAGCAAGATTTACATAAATTTCAGCAATATATGTATAGATTTTTTCAAAGAAATATTATAAAATAAAATCATAATAGGGTTTTATAAATTAATTTTACATAAAAGGAGCAAGTATAATTTATGCAGAGAAAAGTTTTCCAGAATATTGCTGATTTCAAAGCTCAGAACGAAGAGCTCAGCGCAAAGATTCTCTTTCAGGAGAATACCGATGTTTTAAAGAAGGAACTTATTATCGGAAACAAAGTATTTAAGAACCGCCTTGCCTGCCAGGCTATGGAAGGCTGTGACGGTAAGCTTGACGGCACACCCGACGAACTCACTATCCGCCGCTACGACCGCCTCGCTTCAGGCGGCAGCTCCATTATCTGGTATGAGGCCACTGCAGTAATGAACGAAGGCAGAGCTAACCCCCGCCAGCTTTACATTGACGAAAATAATCTTGACGCCTTTAAAGCTCACGTTGAAAGAATTAAGGAAACTGCCTTAAAAGCAAACGGCTTCGAGCCCGTTGTATTTATGCAGGCTACTCACTCAGGCCGCTACAGCAAGCCCGAAGGCACACCTGCTCCCCTTATTGCGTACAATAACCCCTTATTTGAAAAAGATAATCCCATCGATAAATCAAGAATCGTTACGGACGAATACCTTGACAGAGTCGGCGAAAAGCTTATTGAAGGCGCGCGTCTTGCAGAAAAAGCAGGTTTCGACGGTGTTGACATCAAGTGCTGCCACAGATATTTAAACTCCGAGCTTCTTTCCGCTTACAACCGCGAGGGCAAATACGGCGGCAGCTTGGAAAACAGAACAAGACTTCTTCGCGAATCCGTTAAGGGAGCTATGGATATTTGTTCCAAGGATTTTCTTGTTTCCACAAGAGTAAATATGTACGACGGCTTCCCCTACCCTTATGGCTTTGGCGTTAAGCAGGATGAAAGCGGCAGTATTGATTTTGACCCCACGGAGGGCGCATGGCTTTTAAAAGAGCTCTATAACCTCGGTATGAAAATTGTAAATATTACAATGGGCAACCCCTACGTAAACCCCCACGTTAACCGTCCTTTCGCTTCAGGCGGTTACGATATAGATGAGCACCCCCTTACAGGCGTGGGCAGAATGCTTAACGGCATCAAAGAGCTTAAAAAGTCTGTTCCCGATATGGCAGTTATCTCCTCCGCTCTTTCTTACCTGGGCGTTGCCGCTCCCGGTGTTTCCGCGGCTTACGTTGAAAACGGTGGATTCGATTTTGCAGGCTTCGGCAGAACTATTTTGGCTTACCCCGACTTTGCAAAGGATATTATCGAGCTCGGCGAGATGAAGAAGGAAAAAATCTGTATCGCTTGCTCAAAATGCACGCAGATCATGCGTACAAAGGGCGGTACTCCCGGCTGCGCTATAAGAGATAAGCTTTACACAAATATCTACAGAGAGATTTTCAGCAAATAAATTATAAAATTTGAATAAAAGAATTTTCAGAATCGGAAAGGAATAATTATTATGAGTAAAATAGCACTTGTTACAGGCGTTGCAGGCGGTATCGGTTTTGCAACAGCAAAGAAACTTCTTGAAGAAAATGTTACAGTAGTAGGTATGGACGTTCGCGACGAAATGCCTGAGGCTTTAGAAGGCGAATTCACTTACATTAAAGGCGATTTAAGCAAAAAAGAGGATAGAGAGGCTTTCGTTAACCTCGCTATCTCTAAATACGGCAGAATCGATATTCTCGTAAACGTTGCAGGCGTTGCTCCCAAGGTAAGAAACGATATTCTTGAAATGACAGAAGAAAGCTACGACTTCGTAATGGGCATAAACACCAAGGGCACACTTTTCTTAACTCAGCTTGCCGCTAACAAAATGATAGAGTGCGGCGCTAAAGGCAGCATAGTAAACATCTCCTCCATGTCCGCTTATACAAGCTCCGTAAGCCGCGGTGAATACTGCATCAGTAAGGCCGGTGTTTCTATGATCACTACACTTTTTGCAGACAGACTTGCTGAATACGGCATTATGGTTAACGAGATCCGTCCCGGTATTATCGCAACAGGTATGACCGCTAAGGTTCAGGAAAAGTACGACAGACTCATTGAAGGCGGTCTTCTCCCCATTAAGCGCTGGGGTAAGCCCGAGGATATTGCCGCTGCAGTTTGGGCGCTTTGCGGCGGTCTTCTTCCCTACGTTACAGGCCAGTCTATTGACGTTGACGGCGGCTTCCATATTCAGAGACTTTAATTAATCCCTTCTTTTGAAAGGAATTTTATATGAATATTAAATATTTAACATACGATGCAGTTGTAGTCGGCACCGGCGCTGCAGGCTACAACGCAGCCCTTAGAATCAATCAGGAAGGTAATAAATCCGTCTGTATTGTTACCGAAGGCGTAAATACAGGCACATCCCGTAACACTGGCAGTGACAAGCAGACCTACTACAAGTTAGGTCTTGGCGGCGACAGCGCCGACAGCGTAAGAAAAATGGCTGAAAACCTTTTCTCCTGCGGCTCAATGGACGGCGACACAGCTTTATGTGAGGCTGCCCTCTCTGCAAGATGCTTTTTAAATTTAGCCGAGGCAGGCGTACAGTTCCCCGTAAACCGCTACGGTGAGTACGTTGGTTATAAAACAGACCACGACCCCTACGCAAGAGCTACTTCCGCAGGTCCCCTTACTTCCAAATTTATGACGGAAGCTTTGGAAAAACGCGCTAAGGCGCAGAACATCCCCGTTTACGATAATCTTTTAGCTATTGAAGTTTTAAAGAACAGCGAAAACGAAGCTATAGGTCTTTTATGCCTTAATTTAAATGATAACAGCTACGTTGCTTTCAGAAGCACGGCTGTAGTTCTCTGCACAGGCGGTCCTGCCGGTATTTATGCCGACAGCGTTTACCCCGAGTGTCATACAGGCACAAGTTCTCTTGCGCTTCTTGCAGGTGCATCTCTTCAGAATATGACCGAATGGCAGTACGGTCTTGCTTCTATAAATCCCCGCTGGAACGTTTCAGGTACCTATATGCAGGTTCTCCCCCGCTTCGTATCAGTAGACGCGGACGGCAACGAGTACGAATTCCTTGCCGATTATTTCAGTGATATTTACGAAGCTTTGTCCCTTGTTTTCTTAAAGGGTTACCAGTGGCCTTTTGACAGCAAAAAAGTGCTTGAAGGTTCCTCCGTTATTGACCTCTTAGTTTACCGTGAGTGTGTTTTAAAGAACAGACGCGTATACCTCGATTACACTAAAAACCCCTTCTCTCTTGATAATATCAAGTACGAAAAACTTTCAAAGGATGCTTACGAGTATCTTTACAAGGCAGAAGCCTTATTCGGCACACCAATTGAGAGACTTAAAAAGATGAATATGCCCGCTATTGAGCTTTACCGCAGTAAGGGTCTTGATATCGAAACGGAATATCTTGAAATCGCCCTCTGCGCACAGCACAACAACGGCGGTATTGCTGTTGACTTATGGTGGCAAACTTCCATCCGCGGCCTTTTTGCTGCAGGTGAGTGTGCAGGCACTCACGGTGTTACAAGGCCCGGCGGCAGTGCTCTTAACTCCGGTCAGGTTGGCTCCCTTCGCGCCTCTATGTATATCTCTCAGGATAAAAGAGAGCTTACAAACGAAATTGAGTTTTCCGAAATTTTAAAGGCGGCTTTAATCAGGCAGGATAATTTCCTTGATAACGTAAAGGGCGGTATGGAAAACGTAAGGGATTTAATCAAGCTTGCCCAGCGTAAGATGAGTGACTGCGGCGCCGCTATCAGAAATCCCGAAATGATGTCCGCTTACTTAAGTGAAATTAAAGATGAATTAAAGAACTTCGAAAAGAAGGTAAAAGTGGGCGAATTAAGAAACCTCTTCCTTGCTTATAAGCTTTACGATATTCTTTACACACAGCTTGCTACTTTAACCGCTCTTATCGACTTCTCTGAAACTATTGGCGCTACAAGAGGTTCTGCTTTATACGGCGATAAAAACGGTGAACTTAGAAACGGTCTTGATGAATTATTCCGTTTCACAGTAGAAAACGGCGAATCCTTCAAGAAGATTCAGGAAGTTAAACTTTGTGAAGATAAACTCAGCGCAACTACATTATGGCGTGACGTTCGCCCCTTTGTAGATGAGGAAGATTTCTTCGAAAACGTATGGCGCCGCTACAGAGAAGATAAAAACATCTATTAATAAAAAAGGAGATAAATTATGTTACATACAGGTCTGGTTTCTATTTCCTTTCGCAGTTTAAGTTGTGAAGACCTTATTGCTCACCTTAAAAAATGCGGTCTCAAAAATATTGAATGGGGCAGCGACGTTCACGCCCCGGTCGATAATATTGAAAGACTTTACGAAATAAAGAAGCTTATGGAAGAAAACGGCATTAACTGCTGCTCCTACGGCTCATATTTCAGAATTTCCGTTACACCCGTTGAGGATATTTACAAATACATTAAAGCCGCTAAAATTTTAGGCACAAACATTATCCGCCTCTGGTGCGGCAACAAGGGTACCGATATTATTACAGCGGACGAAAAGGAAAAGCTTTTTGCAGATTGTAAAGCACTCGCTAAAATAGGCGAGGAAGAAAAGGTTATTTTCTGTATGGAATGCCATAACGATACATATACAGATAACGTTAATACTGCACTTGAGCTTATGGAAGAAGTAAACTCCCCTGCTTTCAGAATGTACTGGCAGCCCAATCAGTTCAAAACATTTGAAGAAAATATGTATTACGCAAAAACTTTAAGCGCTTATACCTATCACCTTCACGTATTCAACTGGGCAGGCCACGATAGATTCCCCCTTAAAGATGCTGTTAAAACCTGGAAAGATTATTTAACAAACTTTGAAGGCGAGAGATATTTACTTCTGGAATTTATGCCCGATGATAAGATTGAAACTCTTCCCACCGAGACAGAAGCTTTGAACGCTATAGTAGGCTAAAAGAAAGGATAAAATTATGAGATCCATATTCTTTAATAATATTGAAAAAGACCAGCTTGAGTTTGTTTATAACGAAGCTACAATCAAATATCTTGAGGAAAACGCAGGCTTCGAAAGAAGAGTAGTAACAAGAGACTACGCAGTTAGTCATACAGAAGAATTCAAGGATGTTGACTTCATTTTCTCCACTTGGGGTATGCCCGAAATGAGCGAAGAGGAAATTAAGGAAATCTTCCCCTCCTTAAAATGCGTTTTCTATGCCGCAGGTTCCGTTCAGAAGTTTGCCCGCCCCTTCTTAAACTGCGGTGTTAAGGTATTTTCCGCCTGGGCTGCAAATGCAGTACCCGTTGCAGAATATACAGTTGCTCAGATAATTCTTTCCGGTAAAGGCTTTTTCAGAACAAGCGTGCTTGCAAAAGAAGGCAAAAGAGAGGAAGCAGGCGAGCTTTACCGCAAATATCCCTGCAACTACGGCGAGACTATAGGTATTATCGGTGCAGGTATGATTGGTAAATTAGTTATCAATATGCTTAAAGCCGCTTATAAGTTTGACGTAATCGTGTTTGACCCCTTCCTTCCCGATGAGAAGGCTAAGGAATTAGGCGTTGAAAAGGTTTCATTAAAAGAGCTTTTTGAAAGAAGCTTTATAGTTTCTAACCACCTTGCAAACAACGCTGAAACTCAGGGTATGCTTAAATACGAGCACTTCAGTTCTATGAGACCTTACTCCACATTCTTAAATACAGGCCGCGGCGCTCAGGTAGTGGAAGAGGATTTAGCAAAGGTTCTTAGCGAGAGAAACGATATTACAGCTATTTTAGACGTTACCTGGCCCGAGCCTCCTGTGGAAGGTCACCCCTTCTATAGCTTACCCAACTGTATTTTAACTCCTCATATTGCAGGCAGCGCAGGTATGGAGGTTTACAGAATGAGTGAATTTATGGTGGATGAATTCAATAAATTCACTAAGGGCGAGAAAACTTTGTACGAAGTAACTCACAAAATGCTTGAAACAATGGCTTAAAATTAGTATAATACAAACGAAAACGGAGAGACTTAATTAGCCTCTCCGCTTTTATTTTGTTTGTCAGTTTGCAGTGTTCTTTTCACTGAGCCATTCTTTTATCTTAGTTTCCATTTCGCTATCCTCAGCATCAAAGATACAGATAGGCGAAGCCTGATGGTAGAATGTGTCAGCATCTACGTAACTCAGTGGTAAAATATATTCGCTGTTAACTTTTAGTTTGTTTCTCAATGTGACAACATAAATATTATTCTCATCATTTGTTGTTAAATTACCTTTAATTATTTCAGAAACTGTACAGCAATATACTGTTCGTTCATCATACTCACCTTGTGATATAATAAATTGTGGCGTAATTTTGAAAATAGCATCTGAGTTTATTACAACAGTTTTTTCATCTTCAAATCTGAAAAAATTAATTTTTTTAGATTCAGAATATCCTACATTTTTACTGGCTACTTGTATATGTGTTATAACATCTTCTTTAGTCGCCCCTTTTGACATATATACATTACCACCATACCAAGTAGAATTTCCCAAATTATCTATGTCCATTACAAACATTCCTCTAAAGAAGTAATATGGGTATGCAACTAAAAGGTTTTCCTGCCTTTCTAAAATCAAAATATATTTATGCCCGTCAATAAAGCTATCGGGTTTAAGGCCGCCATCACCAATACCATAACCATAATGCTGAACCCTTACTTTAATAACATCATCATTTTCTTCTCCATAAATTTTTTCAATTGGAATAAATTCATACTCCCACAAGTATTCATTTATCATTGTAAAATTATTGAATTCGCCGATTATACAATGTGTGCTGAGGGCAATAAACTCACTCATGGTTGTATCTTGAGGTTCTTTTTCATAAGAATGTTCCTCGAATAACATTCCATCTCCATCATGGGCTAAATAAATATAGAATTCTTCTTTGCGAGTTTCAATATTAAGTTTAGTTCTGTTTATAATATTATTCGATACTGAAACAGAAAAATAATTTAGATCCTCATTTATTTCCGGTGTTTTTGAACTATTTTTAGGACTGTCGTAAATCAACAAGCAATAAATCGTGAAAAATGCTAATATCATAATAGTTGATATTGTGTATTTTTTCATCATATAAGCTCCTTTCAATAAAATAGATCATAAATCTGGCACAAATGGGTTATTTCTCTATCGGTTAACGTTGTCATTGCATTATACGGAGCATACATTACATCTGAATTTATATGTGAATGCCCTTGCCAACCTAAGGCATGACCGATTTCATGGGTACAAACGTAATTATATTTTGTTGTATTTGTACCAAAATCTCTTATAAAGCCTCTGACTCGTCGAAATCTATAACAATTATAAATTGTACCGTTTTTATTTAGTGTATGCGCTAATACCGGAGGAGTATCAAATTTCCTTGGGGAATAGGTAGTATAACCTATGACATTATTGTCGGCTATTTTATTTGGATCAAATATACCAAGTTCTTCTAGTTCTTCAACACTACCTTGATAAAATTGCAGTAAATTATCATTAAGATATAAATTTTCATCATCTGCTGGAGATGATGAAATTGATATACCAAGTGCATTACGCCATTTTATAACGCCATTAGTTATTGCAGTGGTGAAATAAGAAGTACCGCTCATTCGGCAATAGTGTACAGTAGGTATAGAAGA
The DNA here is from genome assembly GCA_015065615.1 of Oscillospiraceae bacterium. Classification (GTDB taxonomy): domain Bacteria; phylum Bacillota; class Clostridia; order Oscillospirales; family Acutalibacteraceae; genus SIG603. The sequence continues at coordinate 59,568 of SVPY01000002.1, forward strand.
CCAATAACCAACAGAATTACTATCAGAATACCAATAACTAATATTATAGGTACCTCTTGTCTGACCTGCATTTGCTACTTCTAAACCTGCATCGTTTTTTTCTTCGTCTATCTGCAAACTGATAATTATATCAGCCTTTGCAAGGGGAACAGTCAGAAAAACCATAGCGAAAACGAGTAAAAGCGCTATTAGTTTTTCCGGTAATTTGTTTTCATTATTACCTCCGTTTTAAATAAGAGGTATCAATCAAATGAGAAGTTATTTGATTATGCGCGTTGATACCCCACGGTAAACAAATACTATTGTTTCACTTTCTTCTGTTATTACCATTAGGTATCACACCCTTTCTTAACTTCTAACCATATTATAATATATATTTATGTATATGTAAATATTTCAACATTCACAAAAAACAGCATTAAATTTATTCAAAATGCGAATTCACAAAGCTCTTGTGAATGTGATATAATAATATAGTGTTAAGCGGATTGGCTCTAATTTACGAACCAATCCGCTTTTTTATTTTCTGTTAAGTTTTTCCAGTTCTTTTTTATAGGGCATAAGCATTCCTTCGTTCATCTTATTACCCATCTTGCTCTTTATCTTATCGCTTGAAAGCATTGCTCCTACTAAGTACATAGCCATCATTCTGCCGCGTTTTTTCTGTGGGAAGTCATACTGCTTATACTTTTTGTAGAACTTGTGGTCTGCCTTCATCATACCCTGCATAAGCCATATTAAATCGCGGAATATTTTCATACCGCCAATACCGTAGAAATTCTGCGGAGGCACGTATTTATTTTCTATGGCGTAATTTAAATTTAAAGCTAAATTATCAATTTCTGTATCGGGGTCAAATTCGTCGCTTGCAATACCTGCAAGGAAGTTAGTGCCCACATTTGCTCTTGCTTCCATAATCATTTTAAGATTCTGCTCGGTACTTAATTTACCGCTTACTAAATAGCCTACGGGCATACCCATGGTAACTGTTCTGTGGCCGTTACAGAACTGGCGGTCATCGTAAAGTTTAAAGGAAGCGCCCATACTGTGGTCTTTAATGCTGTAGGCATAAACCATAGCTTCGCCTTTTTGAATTTCATTTCTTAAAAATTCATCGAAACCATCTTTATAAATACATTTGCCTGAAACCGCACAGTTAAAGCAGCCAAGGCAGCCGCCTTTAAACTGATATTCCCTGATATTAACTATCCTTGACTTTCTGTTAAGCTTATTTCGGAACCTTGCTATCATACTTTTAAGCTGCAGGTCTGTTTCCTCGCAGTTAGTAATAATAACAACGTCGCCTTCTTTCGGAAGGTTATTTTCAAATTCGGTTACTGCTTTGGGAGTAAAGTCGCAATCAACGCTGCTTTCCCTTTCATAAAGGTTATTCTCTATAGAGAAATTAACGTAGCGGAAAAATTCTCTTGCCTCTTTCCTGCCCTTCTCGTTTAATAAATCCTCCATATCCGCAGAAAGCCCGCCGATATACTTCATACCCATATCCAACGCGTTTTCTTCTACGTATTTATGGGCGGTAACATCGTAAAAATGCTTGGAGGTGGTAATTTGTGTACAGAATTTACCTTTTAAATCAACACCGTTTTCCTTAATAAGCTCAATAAAACGGTGAAGCTGATAAGGCGCAATAAATGTGTAAACAGGATATACAAAAATTATCAGTTCGGCTTCCTCCAATAAAGGACGGGCTTTACTAAAATCCCTTTCAATCGCCTTAATGCTTTGACCTGCGTTAATTACCTTAAATTCGTGGTCAGCATAAAGCTTTTCCAAATATTCATACGTCTGTAAAGTAACGCTGTAATCCCCCTTGGGACTTCCGTTAATTGCTAAAATTTTCATAATGACCTCATTTATTTTTTAATTCTTCCCTGTATTTTATAACTTCATTCAATCTGTTTTCATTCATCTTTGTGTATTTATATCTTATGATGTTTTTAAAATCCTCATAATTTTTCATTTCGTGCTTTTTAAACCGGGTTTCCTGTGCGCTTAAATAAAAATCAAATTCCTCATCGGTCTTTTTAAGATTTTTCATAACCTGCGGCAAATTTAAACCCGTATAGCGGCAATCGTATTCCGAAAAGGCAGAGAAACAGTAACCATCATCTGTAACAAAGTAACCTACAAAACTTATGTCAAACTTCCCCTCATCCTCATATAATTCAGGGTAAATCGTGAGCGGTAAAAGGTATTTGTTGCCCTCTTTAATATCAAGTACGGTTTTTGATTCAAGACTCGTTACCACTACTATTTCTTTATTCGGTACAAATAAATTTTCAGTATCTTTAATCACCCTTACAGCCATATAATAGTTTGAATAGTCGCTGAAATTTTTCATATCCATTACGGGTTCTTTCGTTACTTCGCAGTAAATATAGGTTTCAGCCGCTGTAATTCGTTTTCTGTCTCTGTTATCGCTATTAACAATATTTATTGCAGGATCATCTTCATAAACTTTTTTGGGATATATTTTGCGAAGCTCTGTAATTTCATTCTCGCTTAAACTTGGCTTTTGGGTATACCTACTTTCATCAAGCAAGGGGTCTGATGGGAGTAAAATTAAGTCGCATAAAATTACCGAGCTTAAAGTAAAAACCAACAGCAAAACGGTGGTTATAATTCTCTTCATAAAATATCCCCCTTTTTATTTAATTGTAACATAGCAGAATAGTTCTGTAAATTGTATAAAAGTGCAGTTGTTTTTCATTTATTTTTAGATTATAATTATTTTATAAAATTGCGGAAAGGAAATTATTATGGACAGAAAGCGAGTTTTAGTTGCATCGGATACACATCTTTGCCACATTGATTGGTACGGAAAAGAAAACAAGATGCGTGTTAAGAAATTTATTGAGGATGTAAAAAAGGAATACGAAAAAGACCCCTTCGAAATGCTTTTGCTTCTCGGCGATTACTCTCTGGACCACTGGGTATACGATATAGGCGGCTCATACTTAAGAGAGGGTGTAAGCAATACGGAGAAATTTGTTAAAGAATATTTATGCGAAATTAAAGAAATGGGTATACCCGTTTATATGATTCCCGGCAATCACGAGCAGTACGGCGAGGAGGACTGGGAGAAATTTACAGGAGGAAAGCGCGAGACTTTTGCTCTTTGCGGTGATTACTTATTTATTATGCAGGATACCTACAGCGGTGTGCTTGACCCCAAAGAGCACAGCGACGGCACCTATAAGCCTGCAAACTTAGAGAAAATTAAGGAATTAATGGCGCAATACCCTGATAAGAAGGTATTTTTGTGCTCACATTTCTATGACCCAAGGCTTGAAAGCGAAGAATTCAAGAACTTCTGCAAAAATGAGGAAAGAATTATTGCCATGATGTGCGGTCACATCCACGTTTCTAAAGTATGGGATATGACTGAACACTTCGGTAAAATGATGCTTATGACAGGTAACTACTCCTACTCAAGCGAAAAGCCTGCCGAGGATTCCTTATGGGGCTTCAGAGATTTGATTTTAAATGATAATTCTATAGAAAGCCGCTATATTACTGTTGATGCTGATTATATAATTGGCGATAAAAACTTACACCGTGATTACGGCTACCAGGATGAATTTAAATTAACATTTTAACGTAAAAGGTACGGAACTTAAAGCTCCGTACCTTTTGGCTTTAATATTTAATTACTTTAATACTGCCTTGTGGAATACTTTCTTACCCTTTTTAATGATAACGTCGCCGTTTGCGAAATCTTCGGCAGTGATAGCAAATGCAACGTCTGTAACCTTCTTATCATTTACAGCCACGCCGCCCTGCTGAACAAGACGTCTGCCCTCGCCCTTGGAAGGAATAAGTGAGCAAGCCATCATAAGGTCTAAGATACCAATCTTGCCGTCTGTAAGCTGGTCTGCAGAAATTTCAGTAGTGGGCATATTATCAGTATTTGCGCCCTTACCGAAAAGAGCTCTTGCGCCTTCCTGAGCTTTATTAGCCTCTTCCTCGCCGTGAACGAGCTTTGTAAGTTCGAAAGCGAGAATTTCTTTAGCTGTGTTAAGCTGGCTGCCTTCCCAATTTTCCATCTTCTCGATTTCTTCCATAGGTAAGAAGGTGAGCATCTTGATGCACTTAAGAACGTCGGCATCGTCTACGTTTCTCCAGTACTGATAGAAATCGAAGGGAGATGTCTTGTTAGCGTCGAGCCATACTGCGTTACCTGCAGTTTTACCCATCTTCTTGCCCTGAGAGTCGGTAAGAAGTGTAATAGTCATAGCGTTAGCATCTTTACCGAGCTTCTTTCTGATAAGTTCAGTACCGCCAAGCATATTTGACCACTGGTCGTCGCCGCCGAACTGTAAGTTACAGCCGTACTCTTTGTAAAGAGCGTAGAAGTCGTAGGACTGCATAATCATGTAGTTAAACTCCAAGAAGCTTAAGCCCTTTTCCATTCTCTGCTTGTAGCATTCAGCACGAAGCATATTGTTAACGGAGAAGCAAGCACCAACTTCACGGAGAAGTTCAACGTAATTGAGCTTTAAGAGCCAATCAGCGTTATTTACCATCTGAGCTTTACCCTCACCGAACTCGATGAAGCGCTCCATCTGACGCTTGAAGCATTCAGCGTTATGGTCAATATCCTCTTTTGTGAGCATCTTTCTCATATCTGTTCTGCCGGAGGGGTCACCTATCATAGTTGTACCGCCGCCGATAAGAGCAATGGGCTTGTTGCCTGCCATCTGAAGGCGCTTCATAAGTGTTAAAGCCATAAAGTGACCTGCAGTTAAGCTATCGGCTGTGCAGTCGAAGCCGATATAGAAGGTAGCTTCGCCGTTATTAACAAGCTTACTTACCTCTTCTTCATTTGTAACCTGTGCGATAAGGCCGCGGGCCTTAAGTTCGTCGTAAATTTTCATTTTATTTTTCCTCTCTTTGCTTATATAGTATTACTGATTACCTAATTAAAAATGCCCCCTGCAAAATGCAGAGGGCGAATTATCGCGGTACCACCTCAGTTTACCCATACTAAACTAAATGTATGAGCCTTAGTACAAATAAAACCTAATTTTTGTTTTATTATATACCTTCGCAAAATAACGTTTGCTAAACGGCACTCCCTACTAAAATTATTTTTTCAGGAAGCAACTCAGGAAGGTAACTTCACGTTCATCCCCCACCTTCTCACACCAACCGAAGGCTCTCTGAAGCATAAAATGAACGCTACTTTATTTCCGTCACAGTCTTTCTAATATATTATATACAATTTTCAGCTTTTGTCAAGAATTTAATTTTCACTTACCGAAAGCATTTCATCAGCCATCTGAAGTTTAAGCTCAGTAATGCCGTCGCCGCCTATCATACGGGCAAGCTCTGTTTTTCTTTCCTCACGGCTTAATTTATGAACCTTGGTAAAGGTCTTTTCACCTTCGGTTTCCTTTTTGATAAGGAGCTGATTTTTCGCCATGGCGGCAATCTGCGCAAGGTGGGTAATACATAAAACCTGCCTGTCGCCTGCGGCTTCTTTTAATTTTAAACCTACCTTATTGGCAGCCTCGCCGCTGATACCGGTATCGATTTCGTCGAAAATGAGGGTATCGATATCGTCGCCGCCGGAAAGAACGGTTTTTATACTAAGCATAATTCGTGAAAGCTCACCGCCCGAAGCGATTTTGGACATTGACTTTAATTCTTCGCCGCGGTTTGCGCTTACCAAGAATTCTATTTTATCGCATCCGTTTATATTGAGGCTCACTCTTTCCTGACTGACTGCAAACTCTACGTTTGGCATATTTAAAAATCTAAGCTCTTCTTTTACTCTTAAAGCAAATTCCGCCCCTGCATCCTTACGCCTGTGGGAAAGCTCCCTTGCTAAATCCACGGCTTTTTTCTTTACCGACTCAAACTCAGCTGAAAGCTCGTCGATTTTCTCATCGGAAAGCTCTATGGAACGAAGCTCCTCTATACATTCTTTATAAAACTTAAGAATATCTTCCTCGGTTTCGCCGTATTTGAGGCTTAAGCGGTATAAAGTGTCGAGCCTTGTTTCGATATTTTCAAGCTCACTTGGGTCAAAATCGAAGCTATCGGCAAGGTCTCTCACTTCTTCGGCTGCATCCTCAATTTCGTAGCGCAGGTCACTTAATTTCTCGCTTAATTTCTGAAGTTTAGGGAGACTTTTGGCGGCGCTTTCCAAAGAATCAGCAGCTATTAATACGAGATTTTCGGCGCCTTCGCTGTCGCCGTCACCCATAAGCGCGCCCTTTGCAATATTCAGCGCGTTCATAATGGCTTCGCCGTTTCTTATAGTATCGCGGCGTTTGATAAGCTCTTCCCTTTCGCCGGGTTTTACCTGCGCGGCTTCGATTTCTTCAACCTGATATTTTAAAAGGTCAAGGCGGCGGCTTTTCTGATTTTCGTCCATCAAAAGCTTATCAAGCTCGCGCTTAATGGCTCTTAACTTATTATACTCTGCCTGATAGCTTTTCAATAATGGGTTGAGCCTGCCGTAAGAATCTATGTAGCTGCGGTGAATTTCCTCATCCATAAGCTCGTAGCTGTCATGCTGACCGTGAATGCTTATTAAATTTACTCCGATCTCTTTGAGCATACCTGCGTTGACGGGAACTCCGTTAATTTTGGCTGTACTGCGGCTCTGACCGATATCGCGCATTATAAGAAGCTCGTCGTTCTCATAAGGAATGCCGAGTTCTGTAAGTTTTTCCTTGGTTTTGCCGTTTATGAAACTAAAAAGCGCGGTAACCTTTGCCTTATCCGCCCCTGTTCTTATAAGGTCGCGGCTGGTTCTTTCGCCCAATATTGCGTTGATGGCGTCGATAATAATTGATTTACCTGCGCCCGTTTCACCTGTTAATACGGTGTAGCCCTTATCAAAATCTATAGATGCTCTTTCGATAACAGCTATATTCTCGATATAAAGTGAAGAAAGCATTTTTAGTTTCCTCTTAGCTATTCATTAATTTTTTGAACTCTTCCTGACGTTCTTCGGCGATTTCGCTTGTTTTGCATACAACGAGGATAGTATCCTCACCTGCCAAAGTACCTACTATGCCCTGAAAATTAATTGTATCCATTGAAGCGCATACAGCCTGAGCCATACCCGTAATGCACTTTATGACAACTAAATTCTGTGCAGCCTCTACGCTTATTACGGAGTCGGCAAAAAGCGAATAGAATTTAAGTGAAATATCCCTTGCATTATCCTGACCTGTACTGTAGCGGTACTTACCTTTGGATGTAAGATTTTTTACAAGTCTTAACTCCTTTATGTCTCTTGAAACGGTAGCCTGAGTAACGTCGAAACCGCAATCTCGTAAATTTTTAAGAAGTTCTTCCTGTGTATCTATATCCTGCTCTCTTATAAGCTCAAGAATTTTTGCGTGTCTTCTGGTTTTCATATTTTATTTAAACAGCGCCCTTGCCCTCACAAAGGCTCTCCTTTTATTTTCCTGAAATCATTTTTTTATTGAGAATATCGAAAAAGTTGCCGCTGCCGCACCTTAAAAGCTTAACGGACCTTTCGGAAACGGAGAAAGTAAGCTTATCATTTGCTTTTAAATCAATTCTTGTGTCTCCGTCTAAAGTCAGCAGTATTTTGCCGCTTTCGGAAGAGGAAGGGAGAATTTTTACGCTTACCTTACTTTTACCTCCGCAAACCACGCTTCTGTTAAAAAGAGAATGGGGACAAATAGGAGTAAAGGTAATGCACTTCATATCGGGGTCTACTACGGGACCGCCGGCAGAAAGGCTGTAAGCGGTACTTCCTGTGGGAGTGGCTACTATCAGACCGTCCGCACGGTAGAGGTAGCCCTGAGTTTCGTTTACCGATATTTCGTAGTCGAGAATTTTTGAAAGCTCCCCTGAAATTACGCCCTCGTTTAAGGCAAAATATTCATTGCCGTTAACTTTTACCGATAAAAGCATTCTAAGTTCCTCGGTACACAAGCCCTTTAATAGCTTCATAAGGCCGCTGAGCTCGTAGGGTTCGATACCTGCAAGGTAACCCACCCTGCCTAAATTGACTCCTAAAATCGGTACACTATACTTAATGGCGTGCTTAGCGGCGTGGATAATTGTACCGTCGCCGCCTACCGTAATAATTACGTCGGAATTTTTTGCAAGAGCATCGTGGTCCTCTTCGAAATTCACACCTGTAAAAATACCTTCCAAAGATTTATGTACGTTGACGGAGATTTTTTCTTTGTTTAAAATATCTATTATTTCGCGGCAAACCTTTTCGGCGCCGTCTTTCATAAGATTTGGTAAAAGAGCAATTTTCATTTAGTTTAGCACCGCCCCTTTTATAATTCTTTGTGGGATTTTTCCACTATATCTTTAATGTTTATATCAGAAACAGTTAAAATATCATTCTTTTTTAAGTAAATTAAATACTCGATATTGCCTTCGGGTCCTTTTATGGGGGAATAGCTTAAACCCGAAATGCTTAAGCCAAGACTTAAAGCAAAATCGCATATATCCTTTAAAACGCTGCAATGCACGGATTTATCCTTAACCACTCCGTTTTTACCTATATTCTGCTTGCCTGCTTCAAACTGAGGCTTTATAAGGCACATAGCTTCGGAATAACCTGACAAAAGTTCCTTAATAACGGGCAAGATAATTTTAAGAGAAATAAAGGAGACGTCGCAGGAAATAAAGTCTATACCTTCGGGTACGGCTTCTTTTGTGATATTTCTTGCGTTGGTTTTTTCGAGGTTTACAACCCTTGCATCGCTTTTAAGTTTTTCGTGGAGCTGATTGGTGCCTACGTCTACTGCGTATACCTTTTTTGCTCCGTTTTGAAGCATACAGTCGGTAAATCCGCCGGTAGATGCGCCGATATCCATACAGACCTTATTCTGAAGATCAATTTTAAATAGATTTATCGCCTTTTCAAGCTTCAAGCCGCCGCGGCTTACGTATTTTAAAGTTTCGCCTCTGATTTCAGGCAGGTCGCTTTCATTTAATAACAAACTCGGCTTGCTTATTTTTTCGCTTCCGAGAAAAACGACTCCGCTTTGAATCATATTTTTTGCTTTTTCGCGGCTTTCGGCTAAATTAAGCTTACAAAGAAGTAAATCCGCTCTTATTTTTTCACCCATCAATGTTTCCCTTATAAATTTTTTACTGTCTCGATAATACTTTCTTCATCCATTTTAAGCTCTTTTAAAAGCTCCTGCATACTTCCGTGAGGTACAAAACCCTTTTCGGCGGCAGTAATGTGCATTTTTCCGCCATATCCCTTTGAGATAAGCTCCATAGCAAAGCTTTCGGCAACCGAGCCGTTCTTTGTGCCTTCCTCAATAAATAAGAACTTTTCTGCTTTTAAGGCTTCATCTACTGCCTTTGAAGGTATTGGAGTAATTTTATTGAGTTTAATGATTTTTACGTTTATTCCTTCACTTTTTAAAGCTTCCATAGCTTTGGCGCAACCGGAAAATATTCTGCCGTAAGTGACAATAGCAATATTGCCTTCACCCACTGTGTCGTAATCTTCTCTGCTTGCTTTAAAATACGAAGGCTTATACATCTCGCCGCCGCGGGGATAACGGATGGCAACAAGACCTTTATCTTCAAAAGCTGCTCTCTCCATGGCAATTTCAAGCTCGTCAAAATAGCTTGGAGAATAAACCGCCGCGCCGGGCACGGACTTAAGGTACGCGGCATCGAACATACCGTGATGGGTCTTACCGTCCTCACCTACTAAGCCTGCTCTGTCCACACCTATAACTACCTTTAAATTCTGCAGCGCCACGTCGTGAATAAGGTTATCGTAAGCTCTCTGCAGGAAGGTTGAATACACGGCAAAGAACGGTATCATGCCTTTTGATGCTAAACCTGCCGAGAAAGTAACGGCGTGTTCTTCGGCGATACCTACGTCGAAAAATCTTTTGGCGTGCTTTTGGGAGAATTCCACAAGCCCCGTACCTTCGCACATTGCAGCCGTAACAGCGCATATCTCGGTATTTTTATCGGCAAGGTCAATAAGCTTTTTGCCGAATACCGAGGAGAAATTATCCCCCGATTTTTTAAATTCGCCTGAATTGATATCGAACCTGCCGATACCGTGGAATATATTGGGATTTTTTTCGGCGTATTCAAAGCCCTTTCCCTTAACTGTTCTTACGTGGATAAGTATGGGCTTTTCTATTTTTTTTGCGTTCTTTAACGTTTCAGTAAGCTTTTCTACGTCGTGACCGTCGAAGGGTCCGTAATACTCAAAGCCTAAATCGGTAAAAATATTTTTACTGTATATATCCTCTTTGATTCCGTCCTTAACCTTGCGGATAAGGTTGGCGGTAAATTTACCTACAAGAGGAATTTTCTCCATATTTGTCTCAATGCTCTTTTTTGCTTTGATATAGCCGGGTCTGGTTCTGAAATAACCAAGGTAGGTTGCAAGGGAGCCTACGTTTTTGGATATAGCCATTTCGTTATCGTTTAAAATAACTATAAAGTTCTTTTTAAGTCTGCCTGCATTATTAAGACCCTCGAAGGCAAGTCCGCCCGTAAGAGAGCCGTCACCGATTACCGCAACGGTATAGGCATTGTCTCTTTTAAGCTCATTGGCAACACTGATACCCAGAGCAGATGAAATTGAGGTACTGCTGTGGCCTGTTGTAAATGGGTCGCATATACTTTCGTCCCTTGAGGGGAAACCTGATATACCCTTATAAGTTCTTAACGTACTGAATTTCTTATTTCTGCCCGTCAGAATCTTATAAGCATAAGCCTGATGACCTACATCGAAAATAATGGAATCCTTTTTAGGGTCAAAGGCGCTTAAAATTGCCACGGTAAGCTCAATAACACCTAAATTTGAAGCAAGGTGACCGCCGTTTTCGGATACTGTTTCTATTATTCTTTTTCTGAGTTCACAGCAAAGCTCTATTTTCTCTTTTTCGTTTAAATTCGCAATTTCAGCGGGAAGCTTTATGCTGTTTAATAAATCTGACATTTTTTCACCTTAGTTTTAAATTTCGGTATCGCGCTGTAAAGCGGCTGCCTTTAAAGTATTTTTCATAAGCACGGAGATAGTCATCGGGCCTACGCCGCCGGGTACGGGAGTGATATAGGATGCTTTTTCCTTTACGTTTTCGAAATCCACATCTCCGCATACTTTGCCGTTTTCGTCGCGGTTGATACCTACGTCAATAATAATCGCTCCCTCTTTTACCATATCGGCAGTAAGGAAATGCTTTCTGCCAACAGCGGCTACTATTAAATCGGCATTTCTGCAGATTGAAGCGATATCCCTTGTTCTGCTGTGGCAGATGGTAACGGTTGCATTTTTGTGGAGTAAAAGCATAGACATAGGCTTACCAACAATATTACTTCTGCCTATTACAACACAGTTTTTACCCTCGATATCAATATTTTCACTCTTTAAAAGCTCCATAACACCTGCAGGAGTACAGGGAAGGAAATTGTAGGAGCCTATCATAATTTTACCTACGTTAGCGTCCGTAAAGGCATCTACGTCCTTTAAGGGGCTTATGGCATCGATAACCGCCTTCTCGCTTAAATGCTTGGGGAGGGGCATCTGAACAAGAATGCCGTTTACCTCCTTATCGGAATTCAGCTTATTTATTAAGGAAAGAAGTTCTTCCTGACTTGTATTTTCGGGGAGAGCGTACTCCAAAGACTTAATTCCGCATTCCTCACAGGCGCGTTTTTTATTTCTCACGTATATTTTTGAAGCCGGGTCCTCGCCTACTATTACAACAGCAAGGCAAACGGAAGCGCCTTTTTCGTTTAATTCTTTTACTTCCTTGGCTACCTCCGCTTTAACGTTTGCGGAAACCTTTTTACCGTCCAAAAGTATCATATCATTCACCTTTGCTTTCGATATTTTCTTCTTTATTTTCTTCGCTGTTTTCTGTTTCTTCGGATTTTGCTTCAACATTTTCATCAGAAGCATCTTCGGTATTTTCCTCTGCATTTTCAGAAGTTGCGTTTTCGGTAATTTCTTCTGCAGTATTTTCAATCACTTCGCCCTTGGCGTTTACTTTTATGCCGTTGAGTTCCATTACAGCCTTGTTGCCGCAACCTGTAAGCGTAGTTTTTCTCCTGAAGATAATCATAATAATTACTGCTGCAATTACGGAAGCCGCTGCCACAACCTGAGAAACCTTTAAGTTTATACCGGGGATGTAGAGGCTGTCGGTACGCAGACCTTCAATAAAGAATCTGATAAAGCCGTACCATGCTACGTATAAAAGGAAGGTCTGACCGTCGTAGCGGCGCATTTTTCTTGTGAAGAAATGAAGGAAAACGAAACCGAGAAGGCAAAGTAAGGATTCATATAAGAAGCAGGGATGAACAGCGCCACCTGCTACTTTAATTGTGTTGGCGCTTTCCATTCTCCAGGGAAGGTCGGTAACAGAGCCGAATGCTTCCTGATTCATAAAGTTGCCCCATCTGCCTATACCCTGACCTATTAAAAATCCGAGAGAAGCAATATCAAGCAAAGAGGCAATCTTCATCTTTCTGATTTTTGCCATAATACAGCCGCCCAAAAGACCGCCGATAATACCGCCGTAAATACCGAGGCCGCCGTCTTTAATTGCAAAAATTGCGGAGGGATTCTTGATATAATAATCACCGGGATAGAAAATTACGTAGTAAAGTCTTGCGCCTATTACGCCTAAAATAAGACCGACTATAACACAATCGAAAAGAGCATCTTCTTTGATGTTCATTTTTTTGCAACTGAAACCAGCATAAATAATTGCTAAAAGGAAACCGAAACCGATAATTACACCGTACCACTGTACGCTGAAATCACCTATGGAAAAAGCGGTTGGGTTAATATCGAAAACCAAACCTAAATCGGGAAAAGTAACGTGATGCATAAATAAACCTTCTTTCTTATTCTTCGTCCTCGGGTAAAATTACCGAAAGAACTGCTTTATCTTCCTGCATAATCTCTCTTAAACGTCTGTTTACGTCCTCAAGAGTTATTTCTGCCAATGAATCAATGTATTTATATAACTCGCGTCCGTTAAACTTCATGCTGATAAGAGCGTTTGCAATTGCGGAGCTTGAGTTAAGACCTGCTATATTGGAGCCGTAAATGGAGCGTTTGGAAATTTCAAACGCCTCTTTATCGATACCCGTTTCTTTAAGCTTTTTAATTTCCTTAATAATTTCTTCGCTTACTCTCTTCGGGTCCTTGGATTCACCGCCGAACATAACAGCTGCGTGACCTTCGCCTTCGAAGAAATCGTAACTGAAGGAGCTTTCGTTAATAAGCTGCATATCGTAAAGGCGCTTGAAAAGAGGTGAAGCGTCGCTTGCCATGGTATCAAGGATAATTTCCGTTTCCGCTATGGTTTTTTCATCAATATGCTGACCTCTCACCTTTTCTTTAAAACCGAGCTGGAATAAGGGAAGCGCAACACTCATTTTCTGCTCGATGTAATTCTCGCATACCGTTTCGGGCTCTTCCTCAAAAATCCTCTCCACTTTAAAGGGCTCGCTTTTCTTTAAAAGCTTATCGCATATTTTAATAACCTTGTCGCACTCTGCGTTACCTGCCACAACCAAAGCCATATTGGAGAGATTGTAGAAAGTATGGTAACAGCGGTACAGGTATTCGGGGGTTATCTGAGCGATGCTTTCAACCGTACCTGCAATATCAAGCTTGATGGGGTGATTGCGATACATAGCCTTAAGCATATTGAACATTGAGCACCATGATGGGTCGTCGTCATACATTTTTATTTCCTGACCTATAATTCCCTGCTCTTTTTTGACCGTTTCCTCTGTAAAGTAAGGAGACTGCACGAAATCCAGAAGAATTTCCAAGGATTCATATATATTCTGTGTTGCGGAGAAAAGGTAGCAGGTGTGCTCAAAGCCCGTGAAAGCATTGGCTGAAGCGCCTGTCTGAGCGAATCTTTCAAAGGTATCGCCGCCGTCTTCACTTTCAAAAAGCTTATGCTCTAAAAAGTGGGCAATTCCTTCGGGTACTTTTTGGGCGGTTTCTTCGTCGCTTCTTTTAAAGCAGTTATCTATCGAGCCGTATTTCGTTCCGAATATTGCATAAGTGGTGGAAAAATTTTTCTTGGGATACACGAAAATATCAAGCCCTGTAGGATGAGTAACTTTATAATAGCAGTCACCTGTACGGGCACTCTCTATTTTTTCCCGGATATATTCATTCTGCATTTATTTTTCTCCTTTCTTATTTTATTACACCTTTTAATTCATAAACCGTATCGAGTTTAGTAAGCTTTGCAGCTTCTATAACTTCATCCAGAGTTACCTTTTCAAATGCTTCGTACTGCTCTTTCGGAGTTATAACGTTTTCTTCAAATATCTGATTCTGGTAGAATATCTCCAGCGAATAGAGCGAATCCTCAATGCCGTTTAAGCTGTTATATAAAGCAAGCTTTGCAGTGAAAAATTCTTCTTCTGTTATATTTCCTTTTCTTATTTCCTCAAGCTCGTTTAAAATAGCTTCTTTGGCGGCAGGAAGCTTTTCGGTTTCAACACCGCTTTCCACAAAGAGAGCCTTTTTAAGAAGCAAGGGACGGCAGCTGCAATAATAGCAAAGGCTCATTTTCTCTCGCACGTTCATAAAAAGCTTGGAAATTGCGGAGCCGCCGTAAATAACGGACATAAGCTTAAGGGCGTTATTATTTTTACACTCCGTTTTGAAGCCTACTACGAGCTTCGACTGTGAAAGTTTCATTTCGTCGCATACTTCGTGAAGAGTCTCACCTGCGGGTAATGTTTCATTTGTAAGATTATACGGTTCTCTTTCAAAACGGAATTGACTTTTCATAGTGTTTTCCACGTATTTGAAATCGCAGTCACCTGAAACGAATATGAAAAATTTTGCTTTTTTAAGCGCTTCGTCCCAGAGAGCGGGCAAAGTATTTTCATCCGTATTTTTAACACTCTGACTTGTACCGTACTTACTGATGCCTGATTTTTCGTTTCTGAAAAGTTCTTTCATGGCTCTGTCCAGAGCAAATATACGCTTATCGTTAAAATCGGCGTCAATGGCTTCAAGAAGCTGACGTTTCTCCTGAATGAAGCTTTCTTTCGGGAATAAACCTCTCTCATCCTTTAAGGGGCTGAACACGGCGCTTATTAAAATCGCGAGCAATTCCTGCTCCATTTTCTCACCGCCGAAAGCGTATCTGCCTGAAATACCGCCTAAAGCAACGCTTAAAATCTGATTGTCGCCCATTTTTGCAACGTCGGCATAAATACTTGCGCCGTAAAGTGAAGCAAGCTTTCGGCTGAATGCCGTGTATTCGGGATACTCCTTTATTACGCGACTTACTATGGAGGTGAGCATCGCATACTCTGAAGCCGTTTTGGGATTTAATGGTAAAACCATTTTTACGGCAACTCTGAAGGTTTTGAATTTACTGTCTGTAAGATCTATAATTTTTACGGAATCTGCTATATCGTAAAAGTTCGGCATAAACTTGACCTTTCATTTAGTGAATAAATATTCTTCAAATCAGTATATCACATAAAAAAGAAAATTTAAAGTCTTTCAGTAAAATAAAATGAATATATACATAATTTTTGTATATTTTTAAATAAAAATTCCGCACACCCGAAGGCATGCGGAAAATTTTAATTGATTTATCTTGCTGCTTTAAGCTGGATGTTTCTCTCTTTTGTATTCTTTACGATTTCATTGCAAAGTGCAAGAGCGTTATCCTTAGCATCAACGGAATCGTAAAGCTTATTTGTAAGGTCGTAGATCTGAATTTCAATATTTCTTACAGCTTCGCTTGTTTTTACGGGGCTGTTGTAAACTTCATCGTATGCTTTTTCAATAGCTTTTTTAACTTCCTTATCCTTTGCAAGCTCCAAAGCAGACTGTAATTTAGCACTGCAGGTCTTAACGAAAAGAATTTCTTTCTGGCGTTTTTCTTCTTTTTCTGCCGTAACTTCGTTAGCGATAAGGTTGATAAGAAGAACTATACCGTAAGCTGCTGCAAGAAGAATCTGAATAATAAGGCAAGCTTTGAAATCTTCGGGGCGAGCAAGAATAAAGATAATGCCTACTATAAATACAATGAAGAAGTAAACTGCACTTACAGAAGCTAATGCTAAACCGAAAACAGAGCTGCTTTTGCCTTTTCTTGTAAGTATGGGTGTTGCAACTACCATAATGTAAGCAAGGTGGATAAATGCGTAGGAGATCCAAACGGATGCAGGGTTCTCCTCAGGCTTGAGAAGGAAGAAAATAACATTAAAAACTATAAGAAAAATAAGGTCTAATGCTATATAAAGAATTGACTTTTTCATTTTAAAATCCCTTTCTTTTACGTTCCGTTAAATCAGAAATTACTTAAAATTTCAATTTTCTTTGCGTTGTATTCCTGCTCTGTAATAAGACCCATATCGAAGAACTGCTTTAATTTCTGAAGCTTTGCCATAGGATCGTCTGCATTAGCAGCAGCGGGAGCAGGTGCGGGAGCTGCAGGAGCCTGAGTTTCAGCGGGTGCCTGCTGATTGAAACGGCCTGAAGGAGCAGCCTGCTGAGGCATAACCTGATTCTGCTGAGGCTGGTTATTTAAGGGAGTAAACATATTCTGTGCCATTGTACCGAATACGTTACCTGCTGCGAAGCCCATACCGAGACCTGCGCCTGCGGAAGCAACACCGCCTGCACCGGGATTTTCGGCAACCTTTGAAAGAATCTCGGCGGATTTCTGACGGGCCCAATCTTCACCGAGTACGTCGAAGGCGGCTTTCTGCATCTGAATTTCAGTGCCCATTTCCATCTTCTTCTGGTATGCGCTCATACCTATTTCATCATACTTCTTTCTCAGTTCACTGTCATCGATATCGAGAGCGGAAATGATAAACTGCTCGCAATTGAGACCGTATTCGCTTACTATTTCCTGCATTCTGGGCTGAAGCTCTGCGGAGAATTCATCGATTCTTGCTTCAATACCTAAAATTTCCGTATCAAGTTCATTTAAGTGCTTTGCAAGAGCTGATCTTATTTTGCTCTGGAACTGCTCGCCGAAATAGAGCTTTAAAGAATCCTGAGTAATACCTGCTACGTTGGAGCCAACGAGCTTACTGAGGAAAATGGAAGGATTGGCAATAGAGATCTTATATGCGCCGCGTGCGCGTAAATCTGTCTTTATGCCGAGCATCTTATCTCTTACGGCAATGGGGGAAGTTGTACCCCACTTAAGCTCCATAGAGTGAGACTGCTTAACGAAATAGACAACGCAGTTAAAGGTACTGATACCGCCTGAGAATGCGTTTCTGAGTCTGCTGATAAAGGGATAGTTCTCTGTGGAGAGCTTGTATGTACCCTTATCGAAGGTACCCTCGATATTACCGCCCTTTATAAACAGAGCCTGCTCGCCGGGCATAACTATAAGTGTGGAATTTGTGTTGAAGTCCTCCTCGGGCTGACGCCAGATAAGAAGATCGGGTGAGCCTGTATTTTTGATGACATCGGTCCAGTGCTTTTTACCGCCCTGGTAATTTACTTCATTGGGATTTTTGCCAAAGAGTGCCATAATATTTTTCCGCCTTTCAATATATTTAATTTATCTTTAATTTTTCACAAAAATAACAGCCTTATTTTCTGGGGAAGCCCTTTTTAATTGTATCAAGAGCTTTTTCTTTATCGTCACGGAGTGTGACCATAAAAGCATATACGCCTGCTGCATCCAAAGGTGAGATCTCGCTTAATTTTTTAGCCGTGTAGCCTTCAATAACCAAAGCGTTTTCACAATCGAAGCTTCTTGTATCAAGATACACGGAAAACTCTTTTGCAATATCCTCATATTTTAAAATCTTTTTCATAAGGACATTAGCAACAACAGGTGTAACTTTCTTTTCCTCTATATAATATTTTAAAATTTTATCTTTCATATATTATCTGCCTTTCAAAGCCTGTAATCTATCCTTGAACTGATTTGCAAAAGCTCTTGCCTCTGCCTCAACAAGCTGGTCTTCATAAGCCTGCTGGTCCAAATCGGGGCTGATGTAGTTATCGAAGTTGTGCTGATACTGGTAATCAAGAGCCGACTGAGGATTCATAGCTCTCTCATGCTGATGGCAATGCCATAACTCGTGAGCAATGGTATCGGCAGCCTCGTCGGAATTATAAAGCATATATTCATTGACCATAAGGGTGTTGCTTTCGGGGTCATAGCCTCCGTAGTCGCCCTCTGTTTCATTATTATAATACTCTATTTTCGGAGGATTTTCAATACCCGATATTTCAGAAACATAATCTGCAAGACCCTGCATTGATTCTTTTTGTTCATCGAGACTTAAATTTTCCCAGTTGGATGCTTCGAAATTGGAAAGGGAAGAATTAAGACGTTCACTGTCGGTATCAAGGTTAACGTCCTTGAAGCCTTCGGCTAAAGCATCCGCCTCAATACCTTCGTAAATGGAATCGTAATCGATGTCACTTATATCAACGGGCTCGTTGGTTTCAGACTGGCTGTAAGTGGAATCGTTAAGCTCAGTAACGCCATCGCGCTCCATATCCGTATCGATTGAACCGTCGTCGTGAACTTCACCCATAGGCATACCCTCTGAAACTTCAGGCTCTTCGGCGGGAACTTCTTCCTCAAATGGGATTTCATCCTCTTCAAATGCATCTTCTTCAAAGGTTTCCTCTTCAAAGTCCTCTTCATTTTCGAAGGTACTGTCAAGCATTTCTTCGGAGGAATCGGAATCTTCCACGTCTTCTTCAAAATCTAAAGTTTCAAAGTCACCGTCAACACTCTCTTCGTAAGAATCCTCGTAGCTTTCGGTAACGTCCTCTTCGAAATCGTCAAATTCACCTGAACCGACGGAGCTCTCTGTGCCGGGAGCTAAAATTTCTCTTACGCCCTCGTAATTTTCAATATCGTTCATCATTTCCCTTGCGCCGCCCTGACGGAAGCCGTTGAACACGTGGGGAGTAACCTGCTGACCGGGAAAAGCGTCGTTTAAAAATTCCTGCTGAAGGCGGTAACGGTCGGAAGCCAGCATACTTTCAATTTCACTTTCGGAATAACCTTTATCGCGGTAATCATCTGCAAGCACGTCCAGCTGCTGTTCCACGTTATTGTAGCCTGTTTCAAGAAGCTCTCGCTCATCACGAACTAAGGTTTTGGGAGCATCCTCTTCAAAATCGGTATAATTTTCACTATAATCATCAGTATTATAGTCGCTTGAGTTATAGTCAGTTTCGTTGTAATCCATACTCATATCGTTTTCACTATCCTCATTAAAATCACCGGCATCAAAGGAAGAATCCGATGAAGTTTCCACATTATACTCAGATCCTGTATCTTCGCTAAATTCATAGCCGCTATCCTGAGAGTAGTCGGTATCACTTCCCGTATCAGCAGAATAATCGGAAGTATCTGTATCAGAATAATCCGATGAGCTATCTGATGAATAACTTAAATCAGAATCATTTGTTTCATAAGAGCTGAAATCTTCTTCCATTTTAATTCCTCCTTAATGCTTTTTAATTTTTATTAATAACTTTTTGCTGTGTGAATAATTAAGAATACACTCTCTACTATAAATACAGCTGCAACAATAAGATTTAAAATTGTAGCATACTGTGAAACCGCCATCGTGCCGTAAGTATAAATGTGGCTCTGTATAATTATGAGCACAATGTTTCCCACTGTATGCCAAAGGAAGAATACTGCCGATATAATTCCGAATATGGGGTTACCGTTTTTAAAGCAATGTACACTGAACATAACAAAATAGAAACTATACACAAGGGAAAGACCAAAGAATAAAACAAATACTAATACACCATCTAAACCAAGGTTATTAATTAAGCCCTGAGCAGAAATATCAACACCGAAAAGACCGAGGAAATTAGGAAGTGCCGCTACACCTAAAGATGCTGCAGTAATAAGTAAAACACTTTCCCTCTCCTCCATAAACATAAAGAAGAAGCCAAGCACCGCTAAACCAAACACCAAAGTATAGCCTACACCGTTAAAAGTACCTACTATTCTTTGAATATTATTGTATTCTTCCAGAGACTTTACGCCATATGTCATAGGAAGCACTATGTTAAGACCTGTGCCTATAAAAAAAACAAGAAGCCTTCCGATAAAACCGAATACGGCAAGTTTTTTACCTGTTTCGTAATTCATAAAACGTCTCCTTACTTTACTGTCAATCGCTGTTTACTGCTGTAACGGCTGCAAGACCTAAATTAAGAGTAATAATAACACCGTTAAAGATATTGATAAGGTAATTAAGAATTCCGCCTACTCCACCGCCGAAAATAATAGCTATAGCTACGGGATATAAGAAAGCGAAGTAAACAAAAATGAGAATCATAATAATTCCGGGGGCCGATTTTCCTTTTTTCATAAAGTTTAAGCCTAAGCCCAAAAGGAACAATTCCTCTAAAACGCTGTAAATAAGTTTTCCTATTGAAAGTTGTGCCCCAAAAACTACGTAGGGGAACAAGCCTGAGGACACCACTAAGGTTATAAGAATTGTAACTGCCGTAATTAAATCGAAAAAGTCTCTTTCGCCTATAAACTTTAAAAGATATCCGATAAAAGCAATGGCAAGACCTATAAGAAAACCGTAATTAAGATAAATATAGGTATCAGCAATTACCTCGTCACCGAAAACTATTGCACCGAAATAAGTAAGAATTCTTATACCTGCAGTTAGAGCGCATATTAAAAGTCCGCCACAAGAAATTTTACTACCAACGTTTGACATAATTAAAGCTCCTTTTATCAATCACTAGAAGCTGTGAAAGTACTGAAAATTAATGTTGCAAGCATAATAACTTCGTTAAATAAATACGTAATGAAAACTTCGGTATCTGTAAGAATCTTCATAATGGTAGCGTTTGCATGACCACCGAAAAGTTCCTCCGCACATAAAGGAAAAATTATTGCAAGGTAAGCAAATGTAAGTAAGATTATACCGCCCTGCATTGTATCGCCTTTTTTGAGTACGTTAATACCGATACCTAAAAGGAATAAATACACTAAAGCACGCTGAATAATGTTCTCTGCCATGCTGTATACGGGAATCTGAATAAAATTGAGTGACATTACTATTGAAACACCAATAGTTGCTACTGTTATTACATCGAAAACATCCTTTTCGCCAAGGAACTTTAAAACGTATCCTGCTGCGCAAAGGAGAAGACCAACGATAAAAGCAAGATTCATATAACCTACAATATCGTTAATTGCCATAAAAGGCATTTCTAATATTCTTGCAACCCCGCACATATAGAAAACCAATCTGGCTACAATAGCTAACACAGCTAATAAAAGACCAACAAAAACAATTTTATTTCCTTTGTTTTTCATAACAAACTCCTTAAATTAATCAGCCTTCCTGATTAATTGATATAGCACTTAAGCCGTAAGAAACAAATTTCACACCTGCATTGAATATTAAAAGAACTGTCCATAATTCATCGGGAAGATCTGCATAAAATAATGTGGGAGCAATAACTGCAAAATAAAGGAAAACCAATACTCCTGCAATACCAAAAAGATGATTACCGTTTTTAAACGCTTTTATCGCAACACCCAACATTACGCAAACTGAAAGAGCATTCATTACCATCATTGTAAAGAAATCACGGTACCAAAGGTAACCTTCTTCGTTTGCAAGAGCAAACACGTTTATAATTAAGGTAACTACTGCTGTGCCTACAACAATTAAATCTGTAAAATCTCTGTCGCTAAAAAATCTTAAAGCTGCGCCTATGGCAGCAATAAGCATTGCTCCTGCCATAATAAGATTTCCGATATTATTTATAGCGTAAAATAAATCACCGTCAAAAAATATCATCAAAGCAGCAAAAGCGCACGCCGCCGCACCTAAAGCCGCCGCAATGTAGCCTATCAGATTAATTTTTTTACCTGTTTCACTCATAATAACACCTCAAACTAAATATCTCAATATAGCACTCTGCGCCTTCCCCCGTTTTACGGGAAAAGGCGTGAGTTTTTTGTAAATTTTAATTATTCTTCATCTGCTGCGGTTTTTTCGCCTTCGAGCTTCTTTTTATTTGTTTCAAGTAAGCAAAGGGCGGGAGCTGCGATAGCAATCACTCTGTAAAGGTTATTAAAGCCCCAGTTAATAATACTAAAGAAGAAGTTGTCGTCTACTTCATAAACAAGGAAAGCAGAGAACATATTAAGGCAAGGTCCGATAATAGCCATATAAGCAAGAAGACCTGCAAAGATAATTGCAAAGTTTTTGTTATCATTCTGGAAAGCATCAAGAGCAAAAGCTGCAAGGTAAGAATAGAAAACTACGTTTAAAATAAGTGTAACTATAAAATGAGGGGAAGGAATCCATAAAAGAAC
Source organism: Oscillospiraceae bacterium (assembly GCA_015065615.1). GTDB lineage: Bacteria > Bacillota > Clostridia > Oscillospirales > Acutalibacteraceae > SIG603. Next base: position 81,896 of record SVPY01000002.1, read on the forward strand.
GAACTGTGCTAAAAGTGTGCCGCAAAGAATGATATCGTTTATCTTTCTGCCTTCGTTATACATTAAGAAAGCGCCTGCTGCAGCAGCTACGATACCTGCAACGCTGAGCCAGAATGTGCACATTAAAACAAACTGGAAAAAGCCTAAATTCTGCCAACCGAATAAGCAGATGCCGAATTCTGCCAAAGCGTTAAGAGCCATAGTGCCGAAACCTGCAAGTGTAAGAATTTTTCCGTTTGAGTGAGTTAAATAACTATTTTCAATAAGCATAATTTTTTCTCCTTAAATAATATAATTTAATTTAGATTTTATTTTTTTAATGAATTCTCTATCTGAGAATCGGTTAACTGAATTTTTGTGCCGTATTTTATACGTCTAAAAAGCTGAACCTTAACGCAGGATCTAAGCTCGGGGGTAAAGGGTTCGTCGTTAAGCTCGTTTTTAATAAGCATACTGATTTTTTCAAGAACCTTCTTTACAGGCTCCGCGGTTTTATCCTCGGCTTTAAAGTTCTTTATAAAAATTCTTCGGGCAATTTCTTTTGCTAAGTTACGCCTGAAATAATCGCAGGTTTTACTGCAGCAGGGAACCAATTCGCACTGAGGATAAGGTCTCAGTTTTTCCGCCCTGCTGTTCCAGTATTTCGAAAGGCTCTTGATGCCTTCATCGGAAAGACTGATGCTTATGTTATTTTCAAGGCGGTAATCGGGTGTAACCACTTCTTCGGGTTCCTCAAGTTTATTGAAGAACAGGAAAGCTTCACCCGGCTTTAAGCGTGAAAGCCTTTGCTTCTGATTTTCCGACATATTCGTTGAATCGGCAATAATTGTTTTATCCTGAGCTTCAACTATGCGGAAGGTCATTTTCATATCCGTTAAAGCCACTACGTCGGTAGTAACTTTTCTTGGGGACTGATCCGCAATAATTAGACCGACACCCAGAGAACGTATCTCTGCCAGCATTCTCTTTACAAGCTCCTGAGCTATGGCTGCGGGATTTGCTTCATTTTGTGAGGATGAATTTCTGTCAAGAAGCACGTGGGCTTCTTCAAGAAGAATAACGTTCTTAAGCCCTCCCTCACCTACGTAGTTGCTGTTTACGTAAGCAAGAATTGAAAGAAGGATAAGAGCAATCAAAAGCGCTTTCTGGTCGCCGTTTTCTATGGCGGCAAGCTCTATTACCGTAGGCTTCTTTAAAATATCCTCAATGGGAATGCTGAAATAGTTATCGAAAAGATTAACCAAGCTGTTAAGTCTTACCACGCCTGCGCGGCCGATATTCTTTGCGTCGCCTGTATAGCCGATTTCCTCAAAGGTCTGCTGGAAGCACTTGATGAAGTCGGAAATATTAAATATCTTACCTTTATCGTCCACAGTGTAGGTATCAAGCCATCTGTGGTCGGAGTAGCAATTGTTTATGGTCTCCTCAAATATCTTATCAAGAGGAGTGCTCATGGATACGCCTGCGGCAAAAGCAGTTTTTAAAGTGGATTTGTAGGTCTCAAGCCTTACGTTCTTAGGCGGAACGAAGGGATTGAACACAAAGGGTGAGATAAAATTCTTACCCGGTGTAAATACCTGTAGGTCGGGAATACTCTGCACCATTGCTCTGTATTCATTCTTTGCAGGCTCAATTACAAGGAAGGGGATCTTGTGGTCCTTCCAGAGTCTGTCAAGAAGACTTACCGAGAAGGTTGTTTTACCTGAGCCGGGAGTACCCACTATAAGCATATGCTTTGCAAGGTCCTTAACGGAGAAGCCTATCGTGTCCCCTTTCGAGGAGGATTTAAGCTTACCTACAGTTATATCTCCTGCATTTATCAGGTTATCGTTATATGAGCGGCTCTGCTTTGTAGCTTCGTTTACCTTAAAGCCTGCATATACGTTACTGCTGCCTAAAGGCAGACGGAACACTTCACTTGCTTCGGCGGCGGTAATTATACGGGGTAATCTGTAAAGAGCGGCTGAAAACTGACCGCTGTACCATATATTCTGATTTCTGCCCTTATTGAGCATCAGCTCGTTTACTGCCCACGGCAGGGGGAAGAAATTAGTATTCTTATTTACCTCTGTTTTTGAAAGCGGTACCAGCTTCAGATTTGCATTCTGCCCTACGCCTGTGGCAATCTGACCGAATACCCTTGTGGATATTCCCGCCGCAGCCATATTATCACCGTAAACAAGCACGTTGTAGCTGAATAAAGGAGCGTTCTTGTTATCGGAATAATACTTATAAAGCTCTGAGTGTTTACCTGCAAGGGCAAAGCTTAAGTTGCCCACGCTCATATCGTTAACGCCGCGGCTTAAGGTTTCAAGTACCTGTACGTTTCGGTCAATGGCTGCCATTTCCTCGCTTGTAAAGTAAGTTGGCATAAGCTGTATAGATAAAGCCGCGTTGGGGTATTCTATAAGCGCATTTATAATTTTGCTTATGTCGCTGCTTCCTACGGGGAATCTATCGAAGGAATAGCAGTAAGGCATAAGCTGATTTTCAAGATTTTCTGCCTTTTCATCTTTTATAAGAGCTCTTATATCAGCATCGTTAACAGAACTTACGGCTGCCGCTATTTCCTTATAATCCACACTTTGGAACTCGTATTTTTCCTGCCTGAGTGTAGCTTTGCAGATATTTGCCGCCGCATTTACTAAAGCGTTGGCACTTTCTTTTGTGAAATCGATAGCTCTTGTAATTATGTAAAGATTGATTTTTGCCTTATAAGGCTGATTTTTTACGGCTTCGGTTGCAAAAAGCAGCTCCACCGAAATATCCTTATAGGCACTTCCGCTTAAAACTCCCGTTCGGTAAAGCTGATAAAGCTCGCCAAGCATTATGTTTATGTCGCTTTTGAAGCTTTCGAGAGTTCTTTCGGGAGTTGTATCATCAGGATTTACTATTTTAAAATGCGGTATTGACGTAATTTTCAAAGCGGAAAGAGATACTACCTCTTTGCCTCCCGATAAATTTACGTAACTGATTTTATTTTCCTGCATAACAAATTTTCACCTGCCTGATACTGCAAAAGCAGTAAGTTTAATAAACTTTTTACGGATAGTCAATTCCGCCGTTGGGTGCATGGCACCTTATAACTCTTCTTATACCTTTAAAGGTACCTTTTAAAAAACCGTATTTATTTACGGACCTTATCATATATTCGCTGCAGCTTGGTTCAAATCGGCACCTCAGCCTTGTATCGTCGCTGGCTTTTGACTGATACAGATGTACAAGCCATATTACGGCTTTTTTACCGATAATCAAAATATAAACGAGAGAAAAAGCTATGCTTAAATATGCCGTATAGGGTCTTAAATATAGGTTGCTTAAAACTACAGCGGCGCTTAAACCTGCAATGAACAAAACAAGCGCCAATATAAAATTTTTGTAACTCACTTTCGGTCTTCTTAAAGGATTATAGGGCCTTACAAAGCCTGTGGAATAAACCACGGGAGCGCCCATAACCCTCACTCTGTCCGAATCGTCATCTTTTTCTTCGCTTTTATTAAGCAGACTCTCGTCCACTTCCCAAAGCTTTTTTTCTTCTTCACTTAATTCGGAAAACTTCTTTTTAGGTTCTTCCTCATTTATCTTTTTTTCAATTTCCATTATTTCTCCGTTTATCTTAACGGTACCTTAAGTTATGTAAAAAGGCGAGACAATTAAGAAACTGCCTCGCCTCGGCTTACATAAGACCGAATCTTAGTTTATTTAATCAGATGGAGTACTTCTTCTCTCTGATCATTGCCTTAGCAGCCTGAATGCTTCTCTCTACGCCGCCGTTGTTTCTGAGGGAGAAGGAGTAGGAAGCACCGGGAACGATGATCTCAAGAGCGTCAACTGTGTAGTTGTTCTTTGTAGCGTCGCTGCCGAAGGGATTGCAGCCGCAGCCCTTACCGAAGTCGATCTTCTCAACGAGCTTGTGCTCTGTGCTGAAGTTTGTGATGTCTGTGTAGAAGAAATCGTTTGTCTCTTCAATAACGTCGTCACTGATCATGGAGAATGTAAGTGTGTATGTATACATCTGTGTAGCGCTGAAGAAAATCCATGTTACGCTGTAGTGTGTAGAAACTACGTCGCCGTCGTCAACCTTAACGTCAACACCTTCACCTACATACTTGAAGGAAGAGAACACGATGGGAGGGATCTCTTCGATCTGGCTCTGGTCGAGACCGATCATATCCATAGCTCTCTGCTTGTGGTTGAAGCTGTCGCATCTTGCCTGTACCATATTGATATACTCGTCAAACTTAATGGGAGAACCCTTAATGAGACCGCAGCACTCATCCTCTTTATAGAAGAAATCGATAATCTTCTTCTGTTCCTTGCTTTTACCCTTCTTCATAAGTGTAATAGCAGCTTTTTTAGCAGCTTTGTTCATTGCTGCACCAAATAATTCACCAGCCATTTTTAATTTTCCTCCTCAGGAATTTTTATTTTAATATTTTAAATAATATCGCTATTATTTTGGCCAAAATTTAATTTATTCTGTATTTTTATGATTTATTACAGCATAGGCTTCGGTAAACCGCAGGCTGTAAATACCATATCGATATCTATATCCGATACACCTAAAGCTTTAGCTTCAGCTAATTCCTGCTGGAAATTGGGTGTAACGTTCAAATACTTTCTTGCGAAATAATCCTGCTTAATATATGCAAGCATATAATAGTAAATACCACGAGGCTCTATCATATTTGCCGCATTGAGATTTTCCACAATTTTATTGATTGCAGGTCTTAAAAGAAGGAAGGGCTTCTTGCCGCCGAGCATTGAAATAGCCGCATAGAAATATGCTTCGGAATTATCAAAATTATCCTCAATAGCCTTTTCAAAAGCTTTTGCAGCCTCTTCATACTTCTTTAATTTGAGGTAAACCATACCGATGGAGAAGTTAAGTGTGGGGTCATCGGGATTTTCCCTTAAATTATTCTGATAACCTCTGGTAAGCTGCTGAAGCTTGGGACCGGGGAGATCAATAACACTGTTGAAAGTAGAGATTGCAACAGGGGAACCGCAATATTCACAAACCTTCATACCTGTTGTAACAGGAGCGTTGCAACCGGGGCAACGAATATCAATAACATGAGCTGCCATAATACCACCCTTTTAATTTTAAAGGAAATATCCCTGAATTTAAAACCCTCAAATTTAACCGCATTTAATTTATATACCAAGTGTACATGAAACTTTTCACTACACTAAATATAGAAATATTATATTACTCTAAAGTGCAAAAGTCAACACAAAATCCGCTAAATTCTTAACATTTTCGACATATTTTTTTAATAATATTGATATTCTCTTAGTCTTATTAAATATATATACTGCTAAGCTTAATTACTATGCATTTATATTTCTTTTACTTAAAATAAAAAAACTCGCCCGAAAAAAATCAGGCGAGCAAATTATTAAATTAAATATTATTTTTTAGAAAAATCGAACTTAGGCATCATACCTATTTTATCGGGTGTATGTAAAGGTAACTGATAAATATCGTGACCGGGGAACTCGTTACCTTCAACGAACACGGGGCCATCGGGAGTAAATGCTACGTCCCATCCTGCATAACCCATTTCGGGAACAACCTGACAAGCTTCTTCACAAAGAGCCAAAGCTTCCTGCCAGTAGGGGAATTTAAAGCCCTTAATAACCTCGTTTGTGAGAGGATGATTTGTATAAGCGTTCTTTTCCTTATCAATAGCAACCTGAGAAACAACACCTGTTTCAACGTCTACAGGAGCAGTCATACCGCCGCTATTAAAGTTATCTACAAACTTGCCGTTACCTATTCTGAAGTAAGCGGCAATAACGTGGGGAACAAGCTTTAAATTTTTTCTCTCCTCTTTAGGTGTTTCAAGCACAGAATTACCGTTTTCGTCTGTAACAACTGTAACAATTCTTACGGTATTAATGGAGTGAGGATGAATTTTATTTACATCTTCGTGCTGAACGATAACTTCCTCAAGCTCAAAATTATCTTCAGGGTTTATAACTCTTTCGTACACTTCATCAAGAGATTTATAATCGGAAGTCTTTATTTTCTCAATACCCTTGCCGCAGCCACCCTCAATAGGTTTTGCCATAAACACGGGGTGCTTTTTCATAAAGTTAATTACGTCCTCTTTATCGGAACCAATTGCTTTAATCCAATCTCTTTTAAGGTACTTATTGAAATGAGTATTAAACTCATCTTTATTCATAAAGTAATGAAGCACACTTCTGTCGCAATATTTAACAACAATCTCGTTATTTCTGCCGCGTGTTAAATAAGTATCTCGCTGCTCAGGTGTGAGGTTATACATCTCGAATAAATCGTAATCCATATAACCTGCGCCGTAAAGTCTTGCGCACTTTTGCATATCCATAAAAATCTTGATTTTGGACATTTTGGTTTTCTTGTGAACAGAATTAATTTTTTCGAACATGGCTTTATAATCCATGTGCATTAATCTTTTTAAAATGTATGTTATACGACCCATATACAAACTCCTTATTATATTATTAAATAAAAAAGGCAAGACCTGCGCCTCGCCCAATTTTAAGAGCATACTTTCAGAAGCGAAAACCACTCAATTTAAACTTATTTAACTCGGTAAAATTAAAATAGCCAAGGAAAATGCCTTGCCTATTTTAATGGTGCGGGTGACAGGACTTGAACCTGCACGGGGGTGCCACCAGAACCTAAATCTGGCGCGTCTGCCAATTCCGCCACACCCGCATATCATATTTATTATACTATAATATTGAAATTTTAGCAAGTAGATTTTTTATTTTCGTCCATCGATGTAAATCCACAAAATCGGAGTTGTTTTCGCTATGAATTTTTGATAAAGTAATACCATCAAATAAAAAAGAGGCTACTTATGAGCACTACTAAAAAAGAAATACGCGCTAAACTTGAAGCTACGGCTGAAAGAAACAAAGCTCTTACAAATAAACTTACTGATTCCTGCTTACTTACAGATTATAGACACCTTGTAAAAGAAGGAAATATATGGACTAAGGCTTTGCAAGAAGCACTTAACGATCACGAAATAGTGATAATTCCTGCATCCGATTTTCCTTATATGATAGATAACTATATGATAGATAACTCCGTTACTATACCTTCAAACAGACGTTCACGTTCTTATACTTCGTAATGAAAACACTTCAAACGGCACCTTCTCCCCTCTTCCTAAAAATAATCGAGATGGAAACATTACGATTACCGGCGGTAGTTGGGAGGAATCTAACACGGAGCGCCTTTTACTTAGGCATTCGGGACTATATAGAGAAGATGAATTTGAGTCGGGTGTTACCTGTTGTATGTATTTTAATAACGTAAATAATCTCACTCTTAAAGACCTCTCCTTTGCTCACACTGCTACTTTTGCAATTGAAATTGGCGATGCCACAAACGTTCACTGCAAAAATATAGAATTTAATGAATGTTTCGCGGATGGCTTACACGTAAACGGTGGTGTGGAAAATCTTATTGCACGTAATTTAAGCGGTATACTGAAGATGATTTAGTAGCTTTAAATATGTACGACTGGCAGGTTTCCTCCACTAATTTCGGGCCTACCAAAACAGTACTTTGTGAAAATTTAAATTGCGAAGGCGGATGCAGAGCTTTAAGAATTCTGCCAGGCATCTATGAATATGCTGACGGAAGTAAAGTTGATTGTTCTTTAACCGATGCAATTATAAGCGGTGTTAAGGGTATTAACGAATATAAACTTTATTTGCAAACGCACCCCTTATAAGGTAGGAAAAGAAAAACCTGAAAAAGGTGAAATCGGTAGCCTTGATAATATTTATTTTGAACACATTGAAGCCTTTTTCCCCTTTGAAAATTATCCCTTTTGGGTTGCGCCTTTTGAAATATGCGCAAATATAGGCAATTTATATTTCGAAGATATTTCTGTAGAAACAAAAGATAAAAGAAAACTAAATTCCCTTATTAACGTAGGACCAAAGTCCGCAAGAGTTAAGGAAAACGAATATTTTGACCCATACTTAAACTGCAAAGTGAATACAATTCATATTAAAAATATTCGCATAAACGATGTTGAACCCGAAAACGTAACCGAATTAATTAAAGAAGTAAATTTTAATTCACTTTATCCTGAAGCCCCCTCCACAGGTAAAGGCGAAATAGAGAAAATAATTTACGAAAAAGCCTGATATTTTACTTTTACTCCTTAAATCCTTTTGGGTTTTGAGGAGTTTTTCTATTTACGGTTTACAGTGCAAGTAAATGGTGCTACAATATATTTATCTTATTTAAAGGAATTTATTATGGCTATTAAACCTGATTTTAAAGAAGTTAAATATCTTATCAAGCGTACTCTTGCTATTGACAGTATGCTTAGAAATTACGTTGAATTTGAAATAAACGAAATTAACGAGCTGAAAAATTCGGCTGAAATTTTCTATAATGACCGTCTTCGAGCTTCACTTGAAGAAATTGACGTTGATATTCTCACACAAAGTAAGCAGGGTATTCGCGTTTCTTATTTGAGGGACGTGGGCATTATGAATATGTATCAGCTTTATAAAATGCCTGAATACCAAATAGAAAGCATAAGCGGTATAGGACCTCAGGGCGCAAAGAAAATTAAAAAACTCACAAAACAAATTGCCGATAACACAGGCAAAAAGCTTTCTATGAGAATTGATGCCGATAACCCAAAAATTGCCGACGATATGCTTATTCGCGCAATTTACGTACTTCTTGAAAGAAATAAGCTTCGCGGACTTTATAAAACACTTTATGATTCCCATCACGAAGATATTGGGAACGAAGTTTTTGCTGCTAACAAGGCAAGTGGCGGCTTAGCGTGGTTTTTCACACCTAAAAGAGATAAAGACTTTGCAATAAATGCCATTGAATCTTTAAGATACCGCTTAAGCACTGTATTTGGTGACGACAGTATTTTTCGCCCTTATTATTCTATTCCCGAGCAAGGCGCTTCCGTTTACCGCGCATATTTTAAGGATAATTCTGCCGAGTGCTATGCAACTCTTGAAAAATACTGCAAATATTTAAACACTTCAGGAAAAGAAAAAACAGGGCTTTCTGCCGAACTTCTTGAAAAAATTGAAGCCTATCCCCTCGATTTAAAATATATGAAGGCAACACTCCGTTCTTACCAGACCTTCGGCGTTAAATACGCAGTTCATCAGAAAAGAACTCTTCTCGGTGACGAAATGGGCTTAGGTAAAACCATTCAGGCATTAGCCGCTATGGCAGCCCTTAAAGCCGAGGGCAAAACTCACTTTATGGTGGTGTGCCCTGCCAGCGTACTTATAAACTGGTGCCGCGAAATTGAGAAGCACTCCTACTTAAAGCCCATAAAAATCCACGGCGCAGACGAAATAGCCCTTGAAAGCTGGATAAAGGAGGGCGACGTAGCGGTTACCACTTACGAATCCATAAGCCGCTTCACCTTACCCGAGGATTTTTCCTTTGATATGCTGGTAGTTGATGAAGCTCATTACGTTAAAAATCCCGAAACGCAGAGAACGGAGGCGATGGTTAAGCTTTTAAGGAAAACCGAAGGCGTACTTTATATGTCCGGTACTCCTCTTATCAACAAGGTAGACGAGATGTGCTTCCTTGTAAGCTGTCTGCAACCGGAGATTGCAAGAAAGATAGAAAGAGTAAAGAGTTTTTCCACCGCCGACCAGTTCCGTGAAGAGCTCTCCCCCGTTTATTTAAGAAGAACAAGAGAGGACGTTTTAAAAGAACTTCCCGACCTTATCGAAAAAGAGCAGTGGTGCGAGCTTAATAAAGAAGAACAAAGAGCCTACAGAAGCGCTGTACTCAGCGGCAACTTTATGGCTATCCGTCAGGTCTCATGGCAAATTGCCGACGTTAAAAACTCCACCAAAGCCAAGAGACTTGTGGAAATTTGTGAGAAAGCCGAAGACGAAGGCAGGAAAATTATCGTGTTCTCCTTCTTCAGAAATACCCTCAATAAAGTTAAAGAGCTTTTAGGCGAAAGATGCTCCGATATTATTTCAGGCGATATTCCTCCCGAAAGAAGGCAGGAGATTGTAGATGAATTCAATAAGGCCGATCCCGGCGCAATTTTAGTAAGCCAGGTTCAGGCAGGCGGTACGGGATTAAATATTCAGGCGGCAAGCGTTATAGTTTTCTGTGAGCCTCAGCTCACCCCCGCCATTGAAAACCAGGCTGTCTCCCGTGCATACAGAATGGGTCAGACTAGGGACGTTTTAGTTCATAGACTCCTTGCCGATGAAACAATTGATGAAAGAATGCTTCAGATACTTTCAGTAAAACAGAAAGAATTCGATAAATTCGCTGATGATTCCGTAATGGGCAGCGGTCAGCTTGAAATGGAAAAAGAGGGAGAAAACTCCTGGATTACCAAAATGGTTGAAGCCGAGCAAAAACGTCTTTTGGAAGAAAGCGAGGAAAATGCCGACTTAGCCGAAATTAAAACCGAAATTGAAACCGAAATTGAAACTGAAACTGAAACCGAATAAAAAAGAAACCTGCTCATTTTTTGATGAGCAGGAATTTTTTACGGTTTTTTAATACTTAAATTTAACCCGAGAGAAATTACCGAAAGTGACAGAAGCATTATAAAGGGCACTACGTAGCCGCCGCTTAAAGTAAAGAGCGTACTGCTTAAAGATGCAATAAATGAAGCGAAAATCAGATTGAAATTAATAATACTGAAGTTTGTGGGGAAATATTTCTGCCCGTAAAAAGCGCTTACGAAAGCGGAGCAAACCGTGGGACAGGAGCCGTAAGAAAGACCTACTAAACAAAGACCTATAATGCCAAGAGGCAAGGAAGAGATAATTACGGCTAAAAGAGTAACTGCCGACGCGCAAATGGTAAGTAAATTAGAGAAGATCATGGTCGTTTTTCTGCCTGCTCTATCAAAAACTATACCCGTAATAACTCGGCCGATACCGTTGCACACTGCAAGCACGCCTACTAAAGTTGTGGCTAAGGAATCTATAGCGCCTATTGAGATAACGAGATCCTTTGCAAAGCTTATAACGCTGTTACCTACGGCGGTAAGGAAAACAAGCAGAATAAAAGCGCGCCAGAAGGTAAAGCGCTTAAGCATTTCTTTCGCGGTATAGTCCTTCATTTCAAAATCTTCTTTTACCTTGGCTACATTCTTATTTACTTCGGGAAATTTAACTTCCTTTGAAGGGAGTTTAATAATTAAAGCGGCTATAATCAGAACCAAAGCAATCAAAACACCGAAAATCATAAAGGTATTTTTATATCCGATATTGCTGCTTGCAAACATTATATCTATAACATTGCCTAAAATCAAAGTGCTTGCGCCGAAGCCCATAAGTAAAACACCCGATGAAAAGCCCTTCTTATCGGGGAACCATGAATTCACCGCGGAGATTATAACGTTGTAGGCAATACCTATACCGAGACCTGCAAATAAAGCGTAAAAAACGTAAAGCAGCTCTATGCTTAAAGGATTTATAAGACCCGTTAAGAAAAAGCCCATACCCGAAAGCAAGCCCGCTCCCATTACCGTAAACTTTATACCTATTTTTTTAAGCAGCTTACTGCCTATAAATGCGCCTATGCAGAAGGTACACATAGTAAAAGTGAAGCAGAGCGCCAAATCGGAATCGGCGAAACTGAGTTCATTTTTAAAAGGCGCCTTTAAAATTGACCAGGCGTAAATTACACCTGCAAAAAGCATTGAAACAAGCCCCGTAATTAAAAATATATTGCGGTTCGACAGTTTTTTATCAGAAAACATATAAACATCCTTTTTCAAGTATTGAAAATTCAGTATAACTCATTTTCCTTTTAATGTCAAACCATATTCTTTTATTAAATCAAATAAAACAATTTTATGCGGTTCAATTATTGCTTTTTCAACTAACGGGGTGTATAATGCAATAAACGGAGGTGCTTTTAAAATGCTTAAAAGTCTTTTTAAGAAAAAAGAAACCGTGGATATGACCGAGGGCAACATACTTTCTCACCTTATAACCTTTGCCATACCCTTACTTATAGGAAACTTATTCCAGCAGATGTACAATATGGTGGATACATGGGTAGTAGGCAACTTTGCTTCAAACGAGGCATTTGCTGCCGTTGGCTCCTTAGGTCCCGCCGTAAATATGGTTATCGGATTTTTCATCGGCCTTTCCAGCGGCGCAGGTATAGTTGTAAGCCAGTACTACGGCGCAGGTAAATACGATAAAGTTAAAGAGACCGTACACACCGCCGCGCTGTTAACTATTATCTGTTCTGTAATAATGACCGCCGTGGGCATACTGCTTATTCCCACCATTCTCAATATGATGAACACTCCCAAAGAGGTGTGGCCTGAAGCTGAAGCTTATTTGATGATTTATTTTTCAGGCGTTACGGGTCTTGTTATATATAATATCGGCTCTGGTATTTTAAGAGCTGTGGGCGATTCCAAGAGACCTCTTTACTTCCTTATAGTTACAACGGTTTTAAATACCCTTCTTGACATTATACTGGTCAAACCCTTCGGCGAAATGGGCAAAGCCGCCGCAGGCGTTGCTTTAGCTACCATAATTGCTCAGGGTGTTTCAGCCGTACTCGTTATAGTTACGCTTTTACGCACGAAAACCAGCATCCGTTTAATTCCGAAAGAGCTGAAAATGAACACCTCCATACTTATTAAGATTTTTAAAGTTGGCGTTCCTTCAGGTCTGCAGATGCTTGTAACAAGCTTTTCAAACGTATTCGTTCAGTCTTACATAAATAATTTCCAGGCAGACTATATGTCCGGTTGGACCGCTTACAATAAACTCGACGCCCTTCTTTTCCTGCCTATGCAGAGCTTCGGTCTTTCCGCCACCACCTTCGTCGGCCAGAACCTCGGCAAAAACCAGATCAAAAGAGCAAGAAAAGGCAGCAACATCGCTCTGCTTGCAGCGGTTGTGACAACCGCGGTGCTTATGGTACCTATTTTAATATTCCCCGAAGCGCTGGTTGCTTTCTTTAACAATAAAAAGGAAGTTGTGGATATAGGCGCAATGCTTTTAAGGTATATAACACCCTTCTACATTCTCTGCGCCGTCAATCAGGTTTATTCCGCAGCCCTCAGAGGCTCAGGCAACAGCCGTACGCCTATGATAATAATGCTTTCAAGCTTCGTAGGCTTCAGGCAGCTTTACTTATTCTTTATGACCAAGTGGTTCCCCGACGATTTCCTTATAGTCGCCCTCTCCTACCCCGCAGGCTGGCTGCTTTGCAGTTTGCTTACCTTTATCTACTATAAGATGACTCCTTTAAAGAGTAAACTTATGGATGCCGACGAGATGGGAAAAGGAAACGAAAGCGAATAAAAATTTAAAGGATGTGAATATCACATCCTTTTTCTTTTACCTAAAATTCAATATAACCTGCGGACATATTAATATTGCCGCCCTTTAATAAATAATTTTTTAAATTTCTCTGAAGCTTTGTTTTTTCGGGAGCGTTTATAAGGTTTTCACGCTTGAAGCCAAAGCCGAATACCCTTTCAATTGCCTGATTGCTGTTATCGGCAGGGAATGGGAACTGAGTCCACATTCTCATAAATTTAACAATGTTGCTGTTTTCCTCCGCTATATTTACAAGCTCGGGGCACAAAAGCCACGAATCACACATAAAATATCGAGGATTTTTTTCGGGGAAGAATTTAGGGAAAAATTCTTTTGCCATTTCGAAGGATTTTACACACTCACCGTAACTAAGCGGCTCACCCTGAGGTATGTGCGTTTCAAGCACTATATCACACTGCGGCATAAAAGGAAGTGGTTTTGCAAAATTAAACTGCAATCTTCCCAGCCTGAATCTTTGTGAAAGATAAAATCCTATAACCCAGAAAGCTTCAGAAAAACCGTATTCACCGTATCGTTTATAGTGATTTTCTACCCAAGGGTTAACGTCCTTTAAGGAGGCTACGGTGATTTCACGGGGAATACCCATTTTTGTGTTTTTCTCTAAAGTGTAGTCCGCTAAATATGCAAATATAGCTACGCAAAGAAGACCGTCGGGCAATTTGCTGCCGTCACCCGTAGCAATAATTTCATCGGCTATTTTTTTACCCTCCGCCAAAAGAGCTTCGTCCTTTAAAAGTATATTTTTTACTTCACGGTTTTCTAAAATCTCGTCGAAAAAGAACATATTTTAACTCCTTTGTTTTATGAATACTGCTTTGCCTCTTCAATTTGTTCCTTTGTTATGTGCATTGTACTGCTCAGGAAATTTTTCGCATTTTCAGAAAGCTCATCTTTCCAGCCTATTATATACGCGGTAAAATCATCCATCTTACCGCCATAGCAATCATACATAATACTGCCGTTTAAATGTTCTTCGGCAATTTTTTCCACTTCCTTAGGAAAATAAAAATCACAGGCACCGAAAACGTGGCATATTTCGTGGTAAATTGCAGGTGAATCCGCAAACATTATTATATATTCCGAATTTTCCGAATTTGCGGTAAAGCTTCTGCCTGAAAAATTAAGAGCAAACATAATAACCGCTTCATCCGAAGAAAACTCTCTTTCAAGGCTTAAATTAGCATCAGCATAAGCGGACATATCGAGGGAAGAAAGCACGCTGTCCGCCCATGTGCTGTAATCACCGTAAGTATAAGGGAACATAACTTTCGTTTCTTTGTAGTCGCTTTCTATATTTAAATTTTTACCGTAAGCTTCGGCATCGCTTTTTATTCTTTTAAAAGTATTTTCGCACTCTTTTTTAAATTCCTCTTTATCTTCTTCATTCCACACAGACTTATCGTCCTCAACGAAAATCACCGTAACGTGTACGTCTCCCAAAAATTTATCGCAGGCGCCCACGCCCCTTAAATTCAGGTAAGCGTTGCTTTTCAAATCATCTGGAACGGCGCTGAGCTCAGTTTCCTTCTGAGGGAAATTCATAATTTCATAACTGCCGCTTTCCGTCGGTGTGTTTCTTGTGGACCCTATAAACACCGCAATAAGAATTACAGCCAATACGGCAAGAATAACGCCTATTAGATTTTTCTTGGAAAATTTACTCATACATTCACGTCCTTTCAAAATCATAATAATATTTTAAAGGAAATTTGTCAATAATATTTGATTTTATTTGTACAGGTGATATAATTGTAAAAGAAACTAACGAAAACGGGATGTTAAAATGAAGGAAAAAGTGAAAGGAACGCTCTTTTCAAATAAAGATTTGAGAAGACTAATTATCCCCCTTATTATCGAGCAGACCCTTGCTGTCACCGTGGGTATGGTGGATACTATGATGATAGCCTCTTTAGGTGAAGCCGATATGTCGGGCGTATCTCTTGTGGATATGATAAACGGTCTGCTTATAAATATTTTTGCCGCACTTGCTACAGGCGGCGCGGTAGTTGTTTCCCAGTTTATAGGCGCAAGAAAGAAAAAAGAAGCTAACTCCTCTGCAAGTCAGCTTTTGTTCGTTGCGCTTATAGTTTCTCTGTTCATTACTGCCGTATGCCTTCTTTTAAACGGTCAGATTATCTCCCTCTTTTTCGGCAGTATCGAAGCGGACGTATATAGCGCCTGCCGGACTTATTTTTACGTTACCGCTCTCTCCTTCCCCTTCTTGGCGGTTTATAACGGCTGTGCCGCCGTTTTCAGGTCTATAGGTCAGTCGGGAATTACTATGTACGCTTCACTTTTGAGCAACGTTATAAACGTAATAGGTAATGCCATTTTTATTTACGTAATTCCTTTAGGTGTAGCAGGTGCGGCAGGTTCCACTGTTTTTGCAAGATTTGCCGCAATGGTAATGCTTTTAATTCTGCTTACTAATAAACACAATGACGTATACGTTGATTTTAAAGCTAAATTTAAGCCTGATTTTTCTGTAATTAAAAAGATTCTGCATATTGGTGTACCCAGCGGGATTGAAAACAGCCTGTTTTCTTTGGGACGAGTAATGGTTGTAAGCTTTATTTCGGGCTTTGGTACTGTGCAGATAGCTGCCAACGCAGTTGCAAATAACCTTGATGCTATGGGATGTATTATTGGCGGCGCTATGAACCTTGCTATGATTACCGTGGCAGGCCAGTGCGTAGGTGCAGGCGATTTAAAGGAAACAAAATACTATATAAAAAAGATACTTAAAATTACTTATCTGCTGCACGTAAGCTGGAATTTAGTGCTCTTTGCGCTTGATCCCTTTATTTTACCCTTCTATAATTTATCAAGCGATACTTACAATTTAACTTGGATATTAATATTAATACACAACGGCTGCGGTATGTTAATGTGGCCTTTAAGCTTTACTTTCCCCAATGCTTTAAGAGCCGCCAACGACGTAAGATTCACTATGATAGTTTCAATAGCATCAATGTTTATTTTCAGAATTACCTTAAGCTATATTATTGGTGTTCTTTTAGGATTTGGCGCTATTGGCGTATGGATAGCTATGGTAGTAGACTGGGGATGCAGAATTACCTGCTTCCTTGTCAGGTATAAATCCGGAAAATGGCTTAAATATAACGGGTAATTCCAAAAATAATATCATTAATAAAGGTGTTAAATTATGGAAAAAAGCAAACTTCCTTTAAACGCAATATTGGCTGCTGTTTTGTGCAATATTTTATTTGGCACCGCCTTCCCTATGATTAAAATCGGATATGAACTTTTTTCTGTAGGGAGCAGTGTTTTTGATAAAATGCTTTTTGCAGGCATCAGGTTTACCGTGGCAGGATTGCTGCTTATATTGTTCAGCACATTAAAAAATAAAGCTGTGCCTACCTTCCCTAAAAACAGATTTCCCCTTATTTTACTTATAGGCTTTATATATACAAGCCTTCAATATTTACTTTTTTACGTAGGTCTTTCAAATATTTCAGGTGCTTCAGGCTCCGTTATAAGTTCTTCTTCCGTATTTATTACAGTTATTTTAGCCCACTTTATTTATAAAGCGGACAGAATTAACGTTTATAAAATAATCGGTGTAACAGTTGGCTTCGGCGGTGTGCTTATTGCTGTGCTTGCAGGCGAAAGCTTTGAGGGCAGCTTCAGCTTTATGGGCGAAGGCTTGATGTTCGTGGCCGCATTTACCGCGGTTATAGGTTCATTTATGAATAAATACGCCACAAAAACGATAGCAAGCAGCACTGTAGCTTCCTATAATTTATTTTTCGGCGGTATATTTTTAACCTTAATAGGACTTTCGGGAGGCTTTAGTTTAACTTTAAAACCCGAGGGAATTTTGGTGCTTCTTTACTTATGCTTTATTTCCGCCTTCGGCTACACGGTACAGAGCCACCTTTACAAAGAATATAACGCAAGTAAAGTAAGCTCCTACAGCTTCGTAATTCCGGTTTCGGGAGCGATTTTCAGCTCCTTATTCCTCGGCGAAAATTTACTCAGGTGGGAATACCTTCTGGCGCTCCTGCTTGTATCGGCAGGTATTTTCGCAGTAAACTACAAAAAAGCTTAATATTATCCGAAATGAAAAATGTGCAGAACCAAAATTCTGCACATTTTTTTATTTACTTTGTTCAATTAAATAACACCGTTATTAATGCAATCGATAAAGAATTCGCTTACAATTGTGTTTGCCCATGCAAACCATACTCTTGTGAACTCGTAGTGGTTATCTACGTTGAAGCCCTCGTGCATATACCACTGGTCGGCGTGTGTTGTCATAATAAAGTCAAGAAGCATCTTCTTTTCTGCTAAATCATTGGTTGTAAGGCCCTGCATAGCAAGTGCGATATGCCAGATGTAGTTTTCGGGAGTATGGGGGCTACCGATACCCTTAGCCTGTGCACCTTCGAAATAGAAGGGGTTAGCCTTGGAAAGAAGCATCTTTCTTGTGTTCTGATAAATCTCATCGTCAACAGAGCAGTAACCGAGATAAGGAGCGGAAATAAGGGAAGGCACGTTGGCGTCATCCATAAAGAGCACGTTGCCGCGGCCGTCTACTTCGTAAGCGTAAACCTTACCGAATTCCTCTGTATCGATAATACCGTACTTCTTGATACCTTCGTCGATTTCGGCGCTTAATGCCAAAGCCTTGTTTGCAAGCTCTTCGTCACCGAAACCGGCTTTTACCATTTCAGCCATTTCTTTTAATACTACAACCGCAAACATATTGGAGGGTACAAGGTAGCCGTAGGTGCAGGCATCGTCGCTGGGGCGGAAACCTGACCATGTCATACCTGTGTAAGCAACGGGGTTACCCTTACCGTCATTATGGAGTGTATCGCAGTAGGGGCAATTGTAACGTGTGAAGCGGTAAGGAGAATTCTCATGATTCTGCTCAACCTTCCAAGTATTCAAAATAAGCTCCATAGCCTTCTTGAATTCCTCAGTAAACATAGAAGCATCTTTTGTGATTGTGTAATACTGGTAAGCTAAACGAACAGCATAGCAAAGGGAGTCGATTTCGTACTTTCTCTCCCATACCCAGGGATCCATATCGGTAATATCATCGGTATGACCGTGGCCGTTGCCCTCAAAGTTGAAAGCGTTTGCGTAAGGGTCCATTAATACGGAGTGCATCTGACGTGCAACTACCTTACTGATAACGGACTTGATCTCTTCGCTGTCGTTCATAATGGGAAGGTAATTTTTAACCTGTGCGCTGGAGTCACGAAGCCACATAGCGGGAATATCGCCTGTAATAACGAAAGCGTCGTTTTCGCTTATTTTAATTGTGGTAGTCCAAGTATTAACAAAAGTATTGTTGAAAAGCTTTTTCATATCCTCGTTATTTGTTTTAGCGAGAATCTTATCCATATACTCTCTCATTGCCTTGGGAACGGCATTTGTAGGTGCAGGCACCTTCTTAATATTAAGCATCATAACAGTTTTATCCTTTCGAGCACTTTATTTAATTTTATTATACTAATTTAATTTCCGCTTGTCAACATTAAGGCTTTAGCATAATTTCAGCCGCGGCAACTGCCGCTTTGGGAAGAATGAAGCCGTTTTTCTCTGTTGGGAATTCTTTAATATCAAAAACTTCCATATTCACGGGAGTGATTTCGGTTAAAATATTTTCGCTTACGCCGTAAAGCTTAATATCTTCGATCTCTCTGCCGCCAAAATCAAGTTTGATTTCCTCGCTCTCTGTAAAGCTTGTGTTGGCGATATGTAAGTAGACCTTATTCTCCGTCTTTGAAGCGGTACAGTCGATATTTCCGCTATAGTCAATATCCAGATATTTTTCGCCCTGATGGTGGCTGAAAAGACTCATAACCGTGGCAACGGGCTGGAAGTAAGCTTTTTCACATCTCTGGGTCATTAAAATTGCGTTGACCTGCCATACATTACCGAAAAAGTCCGCCATTGTGGCAATATCGATAATATCGCTGTTGCGCATAATCACGTTTAAGCATCTTGCATAGGAAACGCCTGCACCCCAGGTAGAAAGCACCTCACAGCGGTTTCTGCCGGGCAGGGCGTAGTGGCCTTCCGTCATAACAAGGCGCTTGTTTCCCCTATCCGCCCTCATTTTACCGATATGATTTTCAAGGGATTTATAGGCGTTCATTAAATGAAGCCACGTGTTTTCCGGGTCAATTCGGTAATCTGTTCCTCTTAAGGGAGAATTTTTAAGTCCTGAATCAAAATGGTGATGGAAAGCAAGGTAATCTATATTATCTATCTTGCTCATTTTCCTGCACCATGTATCGTCACCGCTGCCCTCGTCGCCCCAAGCTATAAGCTTAACGGTATTATCGGCTTCAAGCATCTTTTCTGCAAATTTCTTTGTAACTTCCACGCCTTTATCCGAATTATAACCCCGTTTATCATAGGAAGTTTCGTTGCCTATCTGCCAATATTTTACTTTAAAGGGCTCAATATCACCGTGAGAAATTCTGAGCTTATTCTCGGGGTTATTGCAGTAATCTATCCATTCTGCCGCTTCCTCGGCTGTGCCGAATCTATCTTCGCCGTTTTCGGGGTATGCCCAGTGCATTCTGCCGTCCGACTCCATATTTACAACTATTAAAGGTTCGGAATCAGTGCGCCTGCAGAAATCCACCAGCTCCTTCGTGCCCACCTGATTATTATATATGCCGTCCCAGCAGTAATTTATCATAGCTGTGCGGCTTTTAAAGGGGCCTACCGCCTCTTTCCAGCGGTAATAAGAAGCAAAACAGCCGCCGAAACGCACCATTTTAGGCTGAAGCTCCTTAACTTTCTCGATTAAAGCAGGTTTCCAATCATTTTTGATAAAATCCCACGCGCAGTCAACAGAGGAATCCGCCGTGCCTAACGGCTCCATAAACTGCATATAAAGGTAAGGGGAAATACTGTGCTTTTCTTCTAAATTAATTTTAATCTCCGTCATTTCACGTATCCTTTCTCCTTTAAATATTTTAAAAATCCCTCAAGGCCCTTAGTTACGTCCTCTTTGGTTTTTGTAAACTCCCCCGTGTACCAAGGGTCGCTTACTTCGCTGGTACTGCCGATAAATTCCAGAAGCTTAAAAATTTTCTTATCGGGGTCAGCGCCGTAAATTCTTTGCATATTCCTTATGTTGTACTCATCCATTCCAATGATAAAATCGAACTTATCATAGTCGCTTTTTACGGTCTGAACCGCTCTTTTTCCACTGCAGTCAATTCCCATATTGTTTAAAAGCCTTCTGACGGGAGGGTAAACGCCGTTACCTATCTCCTCGCGGCTCGTTGCCTTGGATTCGATATAAAAATTCTCCCTTTCCCCTGTTTTTTCAATCATATCCTTGAATATAAACTCCGCCATAGGGCTGCGGCAGATATTGCCGTGGCAGACAAACAAAACTTTAACCATAAAACCACCTCTTTTAAATTATTTTATCATAAATTTATTTCATTTGCAATTATTTATCTGCAAACGCGTTAAAGGTGAACGTCACGGCGTCGGAGGCGATTTGCTTGCAGATCCAAGGCACTCCTACAATTTAATCTTTAAACCTCATCAAATCTCAAGGGAGACCCTGAAGGGCTCCCCTACATGGGGAAATATTTAAGATTTGGTTGTAGGGTTGATTCATGAATCGACCGCAAGATTACCGTATGCCTGAAGGGACGTTCGTGAACGTCCCCTACAAAAAGGACAGGAGTAAATCCTGTCCCTACGATGTAACGTTCAAAATACAATTTAAAATTCAGATTCATCAGGAGTTTTTGAGCCAGTCGGGGACGTTTTCGCTTAATGATTTTGAATAAATAAGCTGAATGCCGCCCAGCACTCTTTCGCTCCATCGGCTCTCTTCATCGTCCCAGATATTTCGGTCGTCAATAATCACGTTCCAGACCGTGGAATCTTCAGCGCTATAGTAGAAGCTGCTTCTATAGTAGTGAGCCGAATCGCCCTCCGATTTACTGTGGGTAAGATTCCATGAATAAGTAGGCTGGAAGAAATCCATAGCCTCCTGAACGTCCGTTTTGGAAGTAATATTCTTTATGATTGCTATTTCGCTTTCGGTAAATACGATTTTAAGGTCCGTTAAGCGGAACACGTTATCAATCAATTCAAAATGAAGCTCTAAAGGAGCATCGCCGTAGTATGCATCGGCATAAATATCCTCTTCGTCGCTGCTCCACTCCTCATATTTTAAGGTGGAATTTTTTACCTCCTCGGGAGTGAGAAGCAATAAGTTTGCAAGGGGAATTTTAGCAATCTCCTCGTCGGGTACAACGGGCATAAATACTTCACCCTCAGGCTGATATCTGAATTCCCGTGAGCCGTTGGTAATAACACCGCCCGATATAGTGTAGCTTTTTTCGTTGGTGGCTGCAAAATGAGTGACCCTTATTCTTACGCCGCTATCAGCCTGCTCGGCTACCACGAGAGTTACGTAGCCTACGTTACCGAAAGGATTAAAGCTGCAGGAAGAACCCAAATCGTAGCGCTGCTTCCACTGGTTCATTGCGTTTGCCACGCAGTAAATCTTATCCTCTTTACCGTCGCCGTTAAGGTCAACTATCTCCGAGGTTACGAAACCGTGGCGTGACTCAAAGTGGCTGTCGAGTTTACTGTATATTTTCTCAGGCTCACCCGAAACCGTGAAATCGCTGAGATTGGGGTTTTCATATTCTGCCGATTGATTCGTTGCATTAGCGCGGGCGTTCTTCGTTGAAGCATCTGCAGTAAAGCACAAATTATAATCTTCTTCCGTAAAATCCGAATTAAGGCTATAGAGCACGTAAAGGTCGTAGCCATCCTCGTATTTCTGAATTTTCCACGTAGCATCCGAAATGCCCTGCTTCATAATGAAGGTGTGAAGCATAGCGTATTCAACGGTGGAAGTAAGTGAACCTACAGGGCCGCAATAATCAATTTCGCCGAAAAGTTTTAAAAGCTCCTTGGTGTAGGCGTCCTTATATACGTCCTGGTCGGGCTCCCCATCCTCATTATAATAATGAATGGAGTCGTTTACTATATTAAGGGAGATGGAGTTTATAATCTCGCGCCAGCCTTCGGCATCATTTGCCTGAGATGCGTATTTTTCTGCAAGTCCGTAAAGCTCTTTATCCTCGCAATATTCCGAAAGGGTACGGGCGTTTTCCGCCGCGGCATAAAGGCTTATATTAAGAGTATCCAGAGAACTTTCCAACAATACAATATGGGAACTTTGATTTCCGTCCAGAAGATCCACGCCCAAAGAATATATGTTCAAATAGCAGGGCATAAGCTTAATGCGCTTATTAAGGGACCGACTTTCCTCGGTGGCAACGTCCACAGCCATTAATAGAGCGTTTATAAGGGGGTTGCCTGCCGTAATACCGTCCTTTATTTTGTCTATCAGTTTTTCGTCCAGATTAAGTATGTAATTTGTAATTATATTGTTCCACCAGGAGGAATAAGCCACCTTAATAAGGTTTGCGCCGTCATTAAGTTGCTGTGTGCCCTCTTTACCCTCGCCGCCAGTGGTGGTGAAAATCATATCGATTACTTCCATCTTGTTATTGTTATCGTGGGTAAAGGCAACGTAATTGGATGCATACAAGGCACCGTCGCTATAAAGCTCAAAAGCGGTGAAGATCTCGTCGTAGCCGTCGATTAAAATACCTAAAACGTCCAAACCGTAATTTACGTACTTATGTATCTGATCAGCAACCTTTGCCGTTGAGGATTTTTCCAATAAGAAACCTTCTAAAATATCGTAATAATCGGATGCGTTACCGCCGTATTCATCTTCAATATTAACGCCCTCAAGTATCATTTCACCTAAGTTATCGTCGGTGCATTTTAAAGCTTTTACTACCTTACTGTCCCAGGAAAGCTCCATGCATACACTTGAATAGGAAATATTGTAAGAAAAAACGTCCAACTGTTCGCAAACATCCCAGTAAGACCATTCGTCGGGTATAATAGCGAGGCAGCCGCCGTCGTTACCGCATTTTACGTTCAGCCAGGGGAGTAAATCAGCGCCCGAAAAATACCACTCGCCGTCTATTTTCACGGGAGGATTGTTCCATTTCCAGTCGGTATCAAGTCCTGCCGCCTTTACGGTAAATTCATCGTCGCTTAAGTTTATTATAACTTCCTTGGCGCCGCGGGTAAACACAGCCTTCTTGCCGTCGTTTTCATAATCGTAATAGGTGTAGGCAAAAAGGTCCTCACCCGAAAAATAAATATCATCACCGTAGCGGTAAACGGAAACTTCGTCCACGCTGCCGTCATACATCAGGTTTATTTTTGTGGCTGTAAGCACTTTTTCATCAGCATTAACAGGCAGAATAACCGCGCTTAAAGTAAGAGCCAACACCAAAATTGCGGAAATCAAACGCTTAGTCATTTACACTCGCCTCCATTTCCTGAATAAACATAGCAGTTAAGGTGCCGTAAAAATCCCTTACACCGCAGGAAACGGCGTCTAAAAACTCATCCGTGTATTTCACGGTTTCGCCGTTAACCCTAAGCTCATACTGAACGCTCTCCGCTTTGCCGGACATAAGCTCAATAAGTTTATTATTCAAAGCTTCGTCGCTGTATTCTTCATCGCTTATTAAGTTAAACCATTCTATTGCATCCGAAGAAACGTCGGGGGCAGTAACGGTAATAAGAATGGAATTTTCCGTCACGCTATCTAATTTAAGCTTAACTTTTTCCGACATCTTCTTAGTAAGTTCTGAATCCGAATCAAAAACCTCTGCCCGAATTATGGATACGTAGTCAATTTTATTTTCTTCGCTGTCCCCTGCATTACATCCCGTAAGGGTAAAAAGAAATAACAAACCTGAAAGCAGTAATAAAATAAATTTTCTCATAAGTTCCCCCCAAAATCTAACTTTAACGATTTTAGTATATCACCAAAAATACAGTGAGTCAATAAAGCAAAAAGACGGCGAAGAATAAAAATAAAGGGCGCAATAATAACAGCCCATTAGCAGTATAAATAAAACGGCTCCCACCGCAAAGTGAAAGCCGCTAATAATTTTATTTACTTTTGATAATCCTTTTAACAATTCTTTTGGCGCGGGAAATCACTCTTTTAATAAGGGAAGGCTTTTTCTCTTTGAACCAATTTTCGCAAAGGGCAATATTTCCGTTTCTGATAAGCTCAAAAGCTTCTTCACGCCTTGGGTTTGGCTTTATAGAGTTGATTACGGCGCTGTTCTGGGCTAATGCGTCCGCTTCGCTTACCTCTTTAAAACAGATTCTACCGCTTATTTTTTCGAATACCTTTCTGCCCGAATCGGAATTCAGGAACACCAAAGACGTCCCCTTGTTATCGTCCATTTCGGGGAGAACGTCCCATACGCCCCAGAAATCGCCCAAAGTAATATCGCTTTTATGATTATACCCTTTGAACTGACAATTTTCGCAGGATTTTCTCGTGATATATCCGCCGACAAAAAGCTTCATAAACAGACTTTCGTGAGATTTAAGCTCCGATTTTTTGCCGTTTCCGTAATCAAAAAGATTTGAATAAGCGTACCTGCTCCAGCCTGTATTTTTTGAGCGGAGATTTATATTTTCAGGCAGTACGCCCTCGTTATCAAGCCTTGCGCGGTACTTTATATATTCCACCCAAGCCATAGGCGAAGGCACGCTGTGGCAAACCACATCCACCGTAAGCAAATTTTCATAATCTTTTTTCAAAAAAGAAACAAGCCCGCCAACCTGACATGGAGTGCCCGAAAAAAGCACCTTCTGCCCTTTTTCAAGGCGTTCCTTTACGTTTTTGAAGGTATCGCCCAAATCGCTCTGGGAATATTTGGCGCCCCGAAGCTTATTAAGCTCCGTTTCATTTTCGGCGCAAATATGCCTTACCGCAAAATTTTCATCATACGCGGCACCGAAAACCGCGCCATTTTCTTCAAGGATGGTTCCCGCAATCTCGCTGAAAACACCTCCCGAGGTGCTTTTTATTCTTACGGCATCATCTTTTGCGTACGCCGCATAGAATTTCGGCTGAGCGCTTTCGCTTTCATTCTTATTCATTACGGGGCAGGTCTTTTGGCAAAGACCGCAGGAAATGCACCTACCGGTATAAATTACAGGACGCAAAAACCCCTTTTCATCCGCCTTGAAACTTATGCAATTCACAGGACACACAGCCGCACAAGCCGTACACCCGGTGCAGAGTTCAAATTTACAAATCTCCATTTTACCGCCTTACTTTTTAGTTAATATAGCTTTTCCTTTGCACAATACTTTCCAAAATAATACTTTCGGAGATTTTAACACAGAATAATAAACCACTCTATCGTCTAAATTCATTCTGCCTGTTTTTTTCAGAAGACCGAAACACTCAACCATCCTGTCTTTTTTCAAGTTAGCTGCGGCGCGGTACAAAGCTCCTCTGTAATAAACAGAATTATACATATTTTCGTATTTTTTATACTCTTTCGGGTCTTTAACCAATCTATCTAATACGTTGAAATAAATCTCTCTCCAACCGGCAGAGTTTCTTTCTGAAAGATAGTACTGTTCAATAGGATCTTTTGCGTGAGAATGGGAATTTTCATATATGTAATATTCCATTAGTGGTTCGTCAATATAACCGAATTTTTGATTATATGTAACAGGTAAAAGCATTTGAAAATTCTGACCAAATCTTGAAGGAAAAATATTTTTATCAGGGTATATCGAAAAAAACACATCCGACCTTATCATATAAGTTCCGGGCCAATTATTCGTTTTGCCTAAACTTAATGCAGTAAATAAATCTGTAATTTTCTTTTCTGCTTCATTTATTATAATCAATTCACGGTTTTCACCTTTCATATACCAGCCATTACTTCTAACGCCGGCACAATCAGGATTTTCATTCAAGAAGTTTGCTCGTTTTGATACAGAGCCTTGCAACAAACGATCATCAGAATCCAAAAGAGTAATATAATCGCCACGTACAGCTTTAACAGCAGTATTAGTTGCAGCTCCTACACCTCGGTTTTCTTGATGAATATAAATTAATGAAAAACCTTTTTCTTCAAACTTCTTTTTCCACTTAAATATTTTAGATTCACTATCATCTACAGATCCATCATTAACAACAATAAGCTCAATATTCGGATAATCTTGCTCATATACAGAACCAATACTCATATCAAGATACTTTTCTGCATTATAGCAAGGCATAATAATACTGACTTTTACCGACATACAAACTCCACCATAAATATTAATTATATAATCCTATCAATAATTTGACTTAAGTAATCTTTATCTTCGCATATACTTATATTATGCAACTCACTTCTTGCCTCATTTGTGTACTTATTTGGTATGGGAACTTTTTCTTCAGCATTCATTAAACACCACATATATTCGATATCAACATGTCCAACATCTAATGCTTGTATTCCCATATCAGTCAAATCTGCCGCGAGTACAGTTGCAGTAGGTCCTAATGCAAGTAACACCAATTCATCTTTATGGTGTTCACTTATACTCTTTATTATCTGTTCATATTTATCATATGCGTTTTCAGCTGGTGCCAAAATTCTTTTAATCGATTTAGTATTTTTAAACAAATCATTACCAACACCCAAACGGGTTTTATCGCCTTCAACAATCATAATATCCTTATTCCCCCATAATGATTTTAAGTTATTGAATCGATCTAACGCGGATTCCTTATCGTGCCAATCCATATAAGGTCTAGTAATCATGCTATCACCAAAACTATACCTTTTTTTACCACATTTACATATTAACTTAAACAAATCATTATAATTATTTAGTGAATAGTTATTCCAAAAATACGCAGATTTAACTGTCAACCCATTGGTTGTTTTTATACAAACAGGTATGCAGATTAATATATTATCGTTCTTACCACATAATACATTTAATAACGATTCTTTTAGTTCTTTTGAATAATTTTGAAAACCAATTTTACTAGATTGTAACATCATTTTAAATTCACCATCACCATATCTACTAATTGAACAGTGATGTTTTTTTATGTATTCAATAGTTTCGTTGAAACTCATTATATGTATAGGATGAAATAATTTATTTATTTTAGGTATTAATCTTTCTATAATCGGAACATATATAGGTCGAAGCAGCTTCTTTATTCTTTCTTTCATAATTAACACCTTTCACCTTTGTTATTATTGGGGTAACAATCATTTCATAAGTTTATTAATCTGCGCTTTAATTATCCAATAAAAATACATAAATACCGGAAACGCTTTATCATAAGCACCGGGATACTTCTCAATAGGCAATAATTTGTGATACCGAATTAACATATACTTTGCTTTTATTCTCAATCTCGGTATATATTTATAATACTTTATGTTTTTTTCTTCTTTTATTCGATATATGATATTTGTATGGCATAAAACATATTTTACCAAAGCATGTCTATATGCTTTTTGATATTTATGCTCCTTCATATACTTAACTTGCTGTATCATTGCATCTAAACTTTGCAATCTAACTGGAGTCCATTTTGATTTTGTAATCCCGTCTTTATTAACAAAATAGTAATACAACTGTTCATTTAAAAATACCACTTTTTTTACAGTAAATAATATGGTATGTGTTATATACTCATCCTCATGGATTTTTCCCTCAGGATATTTTATACCATTAAAACATTTTTTTAAATATAACTTTCCCCATGGAACAGTTGCCATTAAATTTTTATTTATATACAAATCTTCTGGAGTACATACATCAATAGCCTTGTTATTATCACAACATATTGTATCATCAACCACATTACAATAATTACAACAACTTATCATCACATCATGGTCACTGGTTGCTTTAATCAACTTCTCAAGATACCTACTATCTACCCAATCATCACTATCTATAAATGTAATCCATTCACTATCGCTATTATTAATAGCTAAATTCAAACCCGCATTTCTTGCTGATGATACTCCACTATTTTCTTGGTGTATTACTCTTATTCTGCTATCTTTTTCAGCATACTCATCACAAATATAAGGACTATTATCGTGACTACCGTCATCTATTAATATTAATTCAAAATCCATAAAAGTTTGTGCTAATATACTGTCAACACAACGATTTATATACTTTTCCACATTGTATACTGGTACAATCACACTAATTAAGGACATAATAAACTCCAATTCAAATATTTTTAAAAACAACTTCAGGAGTAGGCATATGTATTTGTCCCCAATGCCTGGAATCCCATACAAGCCCCCCGTTTGACGCTAATTTCATAAAACAAAGACCTTCTGCATATTCAATATTCAAATTATTTCCGGCTTCATCACGATGGAATAATACAAACCTTAATTTATATTTATCTTCTATTAACGCAGATATATCTAATTTAATTACAGCACAAGATTCTTCGTCTTTTTTTCCGTTGTAAAAATCATATATAATGTATGTTCCAACAGGATTCCCTTCAAGATTGACAACTTCTATTCGTAAGCACACATCCGTTACATCAACCAAATTATTCCACTCCATTTGTAAAACAATAGGTTCGTTTGTATCAAAGCAGTTGTTATCCTTGTTCAAGTATTTAACCGACCTAAGATTCATTAAACGCTTAATTAACCATTTTGGTCTTTGGATATCTATTAAATCAATTTCTATTTCTTCATTAGCCTCTGATTCCATATACACCCCAATAGCTTCTTCCACATCGCCTTCGAACACGACTTTGCCCTTATCTAAAACGATGCATCTATCGCAAAGCTGACGGATGGTGTTCATATTATGGGAAACGTAGAGAACTGTTCTGCCTTCTTTTTTGGCGGCGTCGCGCATTTTATCAAGGCATTTTTTCTGGAACGCCATATCGCCGACGGCAAGAACTTCGTCCATAATCATAATCTCGGAATCCAGGTGTGCGGCAACGGAGAAAGCAAGCTTAACGTACATACCTGAGGAATAACGCTTTACGGGGGTATCGATAAATTCGCGCACCTCCGAAAATTCTATTATGTCCTCCATTTTTGCGTCTATCTCGGCTTTTGTCATACCGAGAATGGCGCCGTTCATATATACGTTCTCTCTGCCTGTCATTTCGCCGTTAAAGCCCGTACCGACTTCGAGCATAGATGCAATTCTGCCGTAGATATCAATTTCGCCCTCTGTGGGTGCAGTAACACGGCTTAAAAGCTTGAGCATTGTGCTTTTACCCGCGCCGTTACCGCCGATAATACCCAAAGCTTCGCCCTTATATACGGTTAAATCTATTCCGTTTAAAGCCATAAAGGTTTTACCGATAAGTCGAGTATCGGTACCGATTTTTGTATTGGGGTCTTCTTTACCGCGGACTCTTGCCCACCAGCTCTGTAAATCCGCCGTTAAAGTGCCGCCGCCTATCTGGCCTAATTTATACATTTTTTTAACACCGGAAAGCTTTATAGCAATTTCTTTATTATCCATTTTATTAAAATCTCCTGACTTGCGTATTTGTGGCGGTTTCACTTGAAATTGATATTTTTCAAATATCAAAGCCACAAAACGTCGTTTAAAATTTATTTTAAACTGTGTCCATAAAAGTTTTTTCTACGCGGTTGAATATAAGCACACCAACCACCGCAACGATAAAAGTAACGCCCCAACTAAGAATATAGTAGAATATATCTACCGTACCCTGACCGAGAACGGCGTAACGCAAAAGCTCAACGGGTGCAGTTACGGGATTTATAAGTACAACCGTGCGCATCCAACCAATGCCAATTTCGCTAATAGGGTACACAATGGGAGTAGCGTACATCCAAAGCTGAACACCGAAAGTTATTAATATTGATAAATCTCTGTACTTTGTTGTTAAACTTGATACTATAACGCCGAAACCCATACCAAGTAAACCCAGATGCACAAGAACAATGGGAATAAACACCCAAGCCCACCAATTAGGATGCACCTGACCTACAATTAAATAATAAGCAAGAAAAATGAATACCATAGCCATCTGAACGCCAAACTGTATTACAGATGAAAGCACGTTTGAAATAGGCGTTGTAAGTCTTGGAAAATATACTTTACCGAAAACACCTGCATTTGACGTAAAGGTGGTTGCATTTTTGTTTACACAGGTTGAAAAATACATCCATACTGCATTACCCAGAAGATAGAAAAGTATCTGGGGGATACCCTCGGTACCGATTCCTGCAATTCCGCCGAAAACAAAGGCATACATCAAACTAGAAATCAGCGGGCTTAAAAATATCCATGCAGGACCTAAAATAGTCTGTTTATAAGTAACTACAAAACTACGTTTTGTGAAAAGCCATATCAAGTCTCTATACTGCCATACTTCTTTTAAATTCAGTTCAAACCATTTACGTTTTGAAGTAATATGTGTGTGGTATTGGTTGTTCATTATTTCACCTATTTTATATTTTACTGAGTAAATCCTTTGCAATAACTGCTTTTTCTTTATATTCCGGCATTATATTCTTTAGATGCTCTTTTATTTTAAGCTCATTTTTCATAAGCCAATCAAACCCTTTTGCTAATTCATCGGAGCACTTTAAATTCTGCACCGGCAGGACGTAATTTTCTTCACTGCCAAATAAATCCCTTGCTATTCCCCTTGATTTAACCGAATAGCCCAGAACAAGGGTAGGAACACAGCTTGAATACGCGGCAATCGTAGCGTGAGTTCTGGCGCCGATAAAAAACCTGCATTTTGAAATTATGTATTTGAGTTCGCGGCAGGTATGGTCTTCTACCATAATCACTCTTTTTGTATCTTTAAATTCTTCGTATAGTTTTCTTAAAGGAATACGGTCGTCGCCGTCTTCCCATACTACGTGAGGAATCAAAGCCACCTGCATATCTGTTTTATCTATTAAATAATTGATAAGCTTCTTATAATTTTCAAAAGCTATTCCTTTTTGTGTTTCTAAATCCATAGCCATAGGACTCAGATTTAATCCTACAGTATTGCCGGAAACAAAACCATCGGGCAATTTACATTCCTTTGGCTGAAGTACAAAAGCGGGGTCTGAAACCAATATAGTATTGCTGTTAACTTTTTTTAACGCTTCATAGCTTATAGTTTCTCTTGCGGCAATTAAATCATACCTTGCAAGGTCAGCTGCAATTTCAGATTCTTCCGTTATTTTGGGCTCTACACTACAGCCCCACAAAACGGTTTTTGCGCCGCGCTTTTTTAGCATCTCGTGAAGCATGGCATATTTTTTCACGTCGGCATAGCAATAATTATCTCCGCCTATAGAGAGCGCGATATCACCTTTTTTTACGTTTGAAAAAGCTTTTACATACCAAAGCTTATCCATTGGAATATAATCTTTTTTAAATTTAAGCGAAGCATAAGCCTTTATAAAGCCAAAACTTAATTTATTTATGAAATTGACCCTGTCTTTTATTATTTTGCATATTTCATTTAAACCATACAGATTATCTTCATCAGGTCTTGATGAAATAAGGCACAAATCTTCATTTTCAAGTATATTGACAGTAGACCTCACTATAGCTTCACAGCCGTGATTTCCGCTACCGCCGTGAGCGTATAAAAAAACTTTGCTCATTTATTCACCTTTACAAATTTTCTATTTATATATATAAATCCGCACACAAAGGCAAGATAAGTAATTTTTTCTTTCCACGGAAAGCTTTTATTGCTGATTATGTCGCGTTTATATTTAGAATACAGTTTTCTTGCTTTATTTACAAATGCTTTTGACTTATCATCTGATTTTTCTGCTGTTCCCAGCACGTACTGCATAAGATGAGAAGCCGTGATATAAAAGCAATCGGGTGAAAGCTCTTTATTTTCCTTTATAAACAAAATCAGCTTATCAGTAGCAGTAATAATATCCTCGGAAGGCACTTTCTTAAAACTACTCATAGCACTGCCGCTGTTTTGCAAATAGCGGTATTCTGTTTTATTTGTAGAGGTAAACTTATCGCCTTTATTTATGGCTTCAACCACAAACAAAATATCTTCATACGCTTTAAGCGGCAGGAACTTTGATTCTTTAATTAATTCTCTACGGAATAATTTTGCACAAGGGCCGGAATTTATAAATTCTCTTGTTAATATTAAATCAAGAGTTTCTTTTCTGTTTAAATTTTCTTTTTGTAAGGTAAATCTTTTTGTTTCATTACCGTCTTTAATAATTGCAACGTCGCAAAAAGAAATAGCGCTACAGTTATTTTCCAAAGCTTCTGATAAAACTTCAAGATAATTTTCCGGTATTATATCATCTGCATCAATGAAGGTAATGTATTCACCTTTACTTAAAGCGACTCCGTTATTTCGCGCCGCAGAAACACCTTGATTTTCTTGATAATAATACCTGAAACGGTTGTCTTCGCTTGCAACTTTTTTACAAATCAATGAAGAATTGTCTTTACTTCCGTCATCAATTAAAAGCACTTCAAAATCAGTGAACATCTGATTCTTAAGACATAAAAAAGTTCTTTCCAAATATTTTTCTGCATTATATATAGGGATAATTATTGATATACTATTCATACTAATTCCCTTTGAATTTGTTTTCATTTGCTAATAAATAATTCTTTTTCTCTTGAAATGACATTCCCCAAGTATTTAAAACATACTTTTCGTTCTTCTTATTTAGTTCTTCTGTTGTGGAAATTTTTTTGGCTGGATTTCCTGCTATAACAGAATTTTCTTCACAAAAACTTTTCGTCACAACACTTCCGGCTGCAACAATACAATTATCTGCTAACTTTACCCCAGGTAAAACGATAGCACCCATACCTATAAAACAATTATTTCCTATTTCTATTTTTCCAAACAAATCACTGGCGCCCGGAATATAAAAACTTGCAGATGCATCGTGCGTTGTAAACTTAACACCCGGTGCAATCATAACATTATTACCGATTTTAACTAAATATGGTTCTGCAGTTTCTATTTCATCTGAGAAAATATAAGTCTTTTCCCCTATCTCCATACCGATTTTTCGTAAATGGTATAAACGGATTTGTGCACTATCCCATTTTTTTATCTTTGTAAAATAAAACCACTTAAGAAATTTTTTTATCATCTCGTATTACCTCTAAAAAAATATATGCAACATACTGCGCAAAAAACGATACACGGCTAAAACAGCAATATTTGCAACCGGTAAATTTTTTTTATAGAAAAATAATATTACTTTTCTTATAAAATTCTCTTCTTCTGTTTTTTCTTTTATCTTCTCAGGTAAATTTAAGTCTTTAATTTTCCTTGTAAAATCACAAACATTTTTTAATTTACAATGAAATATAGTAAAAAACACATAATCATAAAGTCTCTTTACCATTATTTCTTCGTTTTCTAAATTAAACGCACCGGAACTTTGCAGAAACTTAACAATCTTCAATTGTATTTTTAGCTGTGTAAAATAGTCTATTTTTGAATCCGCATCAAGCATTGAAGAATTTTCAGCAGCTTGCAAATAATAATACAAATACTTGTCATCAAAATAAATTTTATCAACCTTGTGATATATTTCCAAATAGAAATTTAAATCTTCTGCAAGTTTTATATTTTCATCAAACCTCACTTTACCTATAACATCTTTTTTTATCAACTTTGCAACACAAAATCCATAAATACCGGTATCTTTTTGAATTTTAGCAAAATCAGGTAATAACATTGACCTATCATATAAACCGTTATATGGAATTACCAACACTTCTTCTCTGCCATCATCCCTTACTTTTTTTAGAGAACTAATCACAAGATCTGCTTTATTATTGGTTGCGCAGTCATAAAGATTTAATAAATAATCATTGTTTATCTCATCATCGGCATCAATAAAAGTTATATATTCACCTTTTGCATTATCAAGGCCTAAATTTCTTGCATGGGAAACCCCACCATTCGGTATGTGAAAAACTTTGAACCTTGTATCAATTAAAGAGAATTCATCGCAAATTTCACCTGAACCGTCTTTAGAGCCATCATCAATAAGCAGACATTCAAAATCAGCAAAGCTCTGCTCTTTTATTTCCTGAAGAACAGTTCTTAAATATTTACTTTTGTTGTATACGGGGATAATAATACTGATTTTCATAACAAACTCTTATATTTTCGATTTTATTTTACGATATAACTTATATGACATAAGTGAAATTTTAGGAATTTTTAGTACAGATGCAATTTGCGCAAATAAAATAAAAGGATTTTTATGATATTCCGATGTAAAGAAGTTAACAAATTCCTTGTCGCTCAACATTTCACAAATATTACTTTCTGCTTCCTTATTATTGATTATTGCTTTTTCTACTAAATCTAAAGTTCTCATAATAAGTCCGTGTGCCAACTGAAAACGATACCCTTTTGAAACTTTATTGTTAAAATCATATTCAGGACTATACATTGAACGGTATTTGTTATATATCGTTATTGCATACTTATATAAATTTGGATCATATTTTGTTGAAAGTGAATTAGGGGAATTTCTATAGTAATAAAATGCGTCACTTAAAGAAATCATATTTTTACAATATTTCAAGTACTCAATAGTAAATATTCCATCTTCCCACATCCTGATATCATTATCAAACTTAAGATTATTATCTACAACAATCGTTTTCTTAAAAAGTTTATTCCATATCCATGCACCTAAATATGAACTATCTCTATAATGCACATGAATAAGCTGTGGGATGATATCACTTGCAATTTTTTCATACTCTATTAATACACACTTAGGCAATATATGATGTTCCATTCGTACAGTTTGTTCATTCTCATCAACAAACATAAATCCCCAATCCAATAAATCTGGATTATATTTTTCTATAAATAAAGCACATTTAGAAAACAAAGAACTCTCAACATAATCATCACTATCCACGAAAGCTATATAATCACCTGTACATATATCAAGACCTGCGTTTCTTGCTGCGCTGACACCTGCATTTTTTTGGTGTATTACTTTTACTCTTGCATCTTTTTTGGCATATTCGTCACATATCTCGCCGCTTTTATCAGGACTTCCGTCATCAATAAGTATGATTTCCAAATTAGCATAAGTCTGTTTTATGATGCTATCCACACAGCGGTGAATATATTTTTCTACCCTGTAAACAGGTACGATTACAGATATTAAAGGCTGTACCGCTATGTTCACTTCTACTTCATTCGTAGCCATATCATTTACTCCCAAAATAATCGATTAATAACGATATACCGATTCGGTATTTATACATAAAAGTTATAATTTTAAGCTTCATGGATACTTGAAGCTCGTTTATTTTTATATTTTTAAATGTTTCTATAGTTCTTTCGGATTTAAGGATTTCATTGATTTTTTGTAGTTTTTCTTTTTTACTAATGTTGGCGCCGTAGGTCTGGCCTACCGTATTGTAGATAAAAAACAAAAGGCATAAATCTATCTGTTTTGAAAAATCAAATTCCTTATCGCATTTGAATTCATTTTCAATTCTTTTGTGTAAAAGCAAATAATCATTCCATTTATCGGGCACGTAAGAATGGCTTGCTGACTCCATATTCATAACGTAGTGGTAAAGAGCCTGACCCTTCATATAGTAAAAAGACTCTGCTTTTCTTAAAAGCTTCGCACCGAATAATAAATCCTCGGAAAAACGCACACCCTGTTGATAACGCATATCTTCACTGTTGAGTTTACTTTTGAAAAGCAACGTGCAATTAGATATGGTAGCAGGGTACTCCACGTTTTCCATAATAAGCAAATGCCTGTAGTACTCCTCTTTAAGTTCCTTAATGCCGTAAAAACCTCCGCGGATATCGTGGGTATAAATTTCACTACGGGCATCAAAATTCTTAACGCAGTCGCACATGATAACGTCGCAATTATATTTAATTGCTTTGTCCATCATTTTTTCGTACATATCAGGCTCTATATAGTCATCACTGTCTACAAATGAAATATAATCACCTTTAGCCTTATCTAAACCAAGATTCCTTGCAGTTGAAACACCGCCGTTTTCTTTATGCAAAACGACCACCCTTGAATCTTTCTCTGCAAACTCATCACAAATCTCGGGACATCTGTCAGGAGAACCGTCATCCACTAAAATCAGCTCTAAATCCTTATAAGTCTGATTTAGAATGCTGTTTACACAACGATCAATATATTTTTCAGTTTTATAAACAGGTACAATAACACTGATCATACTATCACCAAATTCAAATGAATCATTCTAATTTTTTAACTTCTTCGGAGTTTGAATAATCCCTTAATTTACAATTATTTATAAGCTCATTAATTTTCTTTTGATTAATTAATAAAGCTTCTATTCCTTTTGCACAGCCTTCGTTATCCATCGGCACGATAACACCGTCTACACCGTCTTCGAGCTGGCTTGAGGATGTTGCGTATTTGGTAATAACTACGGGCTTATGAAGCATCTGGGCTTCTCTTACCGTAACGCACTTTCCTTCGTAGCGGCTGGGCTGTACGTATAAATCGCAGGCTTTTATATATGGGTAAGGGTTTTCTTTCTTTCCGAGAATAATCACTCTATCTTCCATACCTGATTCTTTGATTTTACTACGGATAAGTCCTTCATCGCCGCCAAAACCGATAAGGTACCATTTTACGTCTAATCCGTACTGAAGCAGACGAGCACACATATCTGGTACATTATCAAAATTCTTGGCAAAACAGAACCTGCCTATTGAAAGCAAGCGAATACATTCTTTGGGCATTTCATTTTCTGCGGAGAACTCCTCGGTTTGCTTTTTTATTAATTCCGCAGGTAAAATATTTTCAAAAAGGAATACCTTTTCTTTTAATTCGGGGAAAACTTTTATAAAACCCGCGGACGCGGCATCTGAAATGGAGGCAATGGCATCGTACGCGCTCCACATTTTAAGTTCGGATTCTCTGTTAATCTGTATACTTGTATAATCAGTATGAATCCACGCTATTTTTTTCTTGGCATTAACTTTATCTCTTACAAAGTAATGCGGAGTTAAAAAGCTGATAGCCAAATCATATTCCTTTGAAGGATTGATTTTGGGCACGAAAGGATTAATAAATTTATTGCTGTATTCAATAGATACGGCACTGTCGGTATGCTTATTTTTTTTAGAGTAACACTCTGCACATATTTTACCTAAAAGCCTTGCAGCCGTTAAAATAAAATGCCCCTCTTTGAGAGTATCCTTCATCGGTCGCTCTAATACGGTATAAGCAGGTATTTGAGGCAGGAGATTGACGTAATCGGGGATGGCATCCATTAGCACTCCCTCGTGCCTTAAAAGGAACAAATCCACATCCCATTCCTCGGGATTCAAAGCGGAGAGCAAACCGATAAGGCTTCTTTCAGCTCCGCCTAACTCCAAAGCGTGAGAAACTATAATGAGTTGTTTTTTCATTTGATAATCCTTTTTAACCAATCGAAACAGTTGTTTCCGAATATTCTGTGGAATGGCTTTGTTAATTTACTTCTTATAATCGTAGATTTAGACATCCAGCTTTTTGAATACCAGTGAATTGACACTGTGTTTCTT
Source organism: Oscillospiraceae bacterium (assembly GCA_015065615.1). GTDB lineage: Bacteria > Bacillota > Clostridia > Oscillospirales > Acutalibacteraceae > SIG603. Next base: position 119,730 of record SVPY01000002.1, read on the forward strand.
GTTTTATTGAGTTTTCCCGTAGGATCATCGTAAGGGTTAAAATATTCGATGGGAAAAATCTCAGCGCCGCATACTGTCAGGCGTTTACCGTTACCTATAAATCCGAATTTAATAAGTGCCTCGGTATTATGAACGGGACACGTAACGGATGTAAAAGTTTCGGACGGCTCTTTCATAAGCTTTTCATATTCCTCTACCATAGCCATAACGGTAGGGTGATTTTTCTCAGCGCCGAAACCAAGACCTGTATTTATGCATTTTTCTGTTTCAAAGCCATAAAAAGCTTCTAACTTTAAAAGCTCATCAGGATTTTTTAACAGTTCAACGTCGGTATCAAAATAAACACCGCCATTCTCAGCCACAACGTACAGTCTTGCAAAGTCGCTTAAGTACGCCCACTTCTTATTTTCATAGCAATAGCGGGTGTATACGTTCATATTTATATCAAAATTATCTTCATTCCACTCGATTATCTCGTAATCGGGGCAGTATTTTTTCCAACTGGCAATACATTTCTCTGCAAGCTTAGGTTTGGGATTTCTGCCAAACCAGCAATAATGAATTTTTTTAGGGATCATATAATCACTTGGCTTTCTTTTTTGTTATTCTAGAAAGAATCAAGCCGGGAATTGTGCATATAATAGTAAGAATTTTTCTCGGTGATTCTTTAATATAGTTTTTATTTTTTACAATGATACTGCTGGAACAGTAATGGATACAATCAACAATCAAACGTTTCTTCGATTCAGGATACTGCATGCACACTTTGCGCCAAAACGCAAAACCTTTGGGGCTTCGTACATACTCTTTCCACATTCCTGTGCTATGGCCGTCTGCTTGGTATTCAACGTTACATAGAACTTCATTTAAAACAGCAAGCTTATAATCCTGATCGATTAATCGGTATTTGTATGCAAGAGCAACATATTTTTCGCCTTCAAAAACAGGATACGGAGGATATTTTTTTATAATATCGGTTCTATACACAAGTTTTTTATCACCAAATCCGCCTAATGCATAATATCCTGTAAGGGTTGTCTCTTTTGAACCAGCATCGAATCCTTTACCTATCAAATTGCCATCTAAGTCAGCATCCAGTCCTATTAATCCTGCATAACCTAAATCTTTTACTTCATTCCATTTTTCTAATATTTTCTTTACTGCATTTTCTGCCAAGCGATCATCGGAATCAATGCATACGTTAAGCTCTGTATCAATATTTTCATAAGCTACGTTATGAGCAGTATGCATACCGCCATTTTCTTTATATATGTAGCGAATTTCAAAACCGTTATCTTTTGATTGCCATTCTTTGACAAGCTCAGCAGTATTATCGGAAGAACCATCATCTACAATAAGCCATATAAATTCTTTACAATCCTGTTGACATAAAGATTCATAAGTTCTCGGTAAAGTATGAGCACGGTTATAAGCGGGAGTGAAAACAGTAATAAATGCCATAATTTAACCTTTCCAATTATCTATATAGAAACTTTCAAGCCCTTTAGCATTAACGTTTATATCATAGCCTGATTTTGCTATTGCTTCGCTATAGTTCTTTCTTTCATTGCCTTTTTTATTTAAAATATGCTTTGCCCATATATCAAGACTATCACTTAGCGAAATATGTTCTACTAAGTCAGTTTTATCACATTCACTTGGTACTTCACTCGAAACAATACAAGGCAGACCGGATGACTGTGCTTCAATAAGTGTAACAGGCAAGCCTTCATACAAAGATGGAAAAACAAAACAATCCATAGCCTGCATTAAATCAGGCACGTCACTTCTGACTCCTGTAAATATCACGTCATCTGTAACATTGAGTTCTTTTGCTTTATCCTCAATTTTAGCCCGCAACTCCCCGTCACCGATTAATAACAGCATAGAATTCTTATGTTGTTTTTTTAATTCAGCAATAATATCCAATAAAAAGGTATGGTTTTTAACGGCATTAAAACGTCCTACATGACCAACTACGAAAGTATCTTCCGGTATCTTTAAGTCATTACGAATTGAGTTGCGTTTTTCCGAATTATACTTATAAAGCTTTGTGTCTATTGCATTATTGATTATCTGATATTTTGCACCGCCAAACATCCAGTCGCCCGCTTCTTTTCCGCAAGCAAAAAGCTGTGTTGCATATTTGGGAATAAATCTTTTGTAATAAAGCTTAATTAAGTATTTTAAATTTTTATCCTGACTGCTGCTGTGGCTATGAGCAATTCGTACTTTTACACCGCACTTTTTTGCTATTTTTAAAATAACAGAACTTAAGCAGTCCTGATGAACATGAACTATTTTATATTCAGGATGATTCTTAAAAAAAGATTCCAATTCATTAAGATAGCTTTTTTTCCAAGGCACAAGACGCTGCAAATGATAAATTCTACCACCAAGCGCTTCAATTTCATCATCATAATCAGCTTTAAAATCTCTATGTACAAGGAAATCAAATTGCACCTTGGATCTATCGATATGGCGATAATAGTTCATAATCATAGTTTCAAGACCGCCACGACCCATATATGTAACAACATGCAACACTCTTACAGGTTTTGAATCACACAAATCCATAGTTACCTCGATTATCAGAATAAAAGTGAAAATAAACTAATAGCATAATATTCATTATCAAAACTAATATTTACTGCATTCGCATAATAGAAGAATCCGAAGAAGCAAACACAGGCGATGGCAAGTACCAGCTTATATGATTTCGTATCAAAGGTCTTTTTAAGCATTGAAGGCAAAATACAGATGGTGCCAAGTTCAAAGTAGTTGCCCATTCTGCCGAACATATTTGCGCCTGCCTGAGTGCCCATTACCATAAAGGCAAAGCTTATAATGCTCATGTGGATAAGGGTATTATCTATTTCGCGGTTGCCTTTCATAACCCATTTCTGGCATATTAAGCTTATAAGGGGAGGCACGGCATAAACCGCAAGGCGGAATACGTTTATGGTGTTATCGTCAAATACTTCATAGTCGGCAATGGTCTTGCCAAGGTCGTTTGCCTGCTCCATAAAAGCGGTGATGGCTGTTTCGAAATTAAAAAGTACGATAGCCGTAACAGCTATAAATATATAGGTAAATAAGCCCCAGGGTCTTACTCTGAAAAGAGGGATAAAGGCAAAAATTATGGCGTAAGTATGCACCAGCATGGCGATTAGCACTATAAGGAAAAACCTCAGCCACTTCTTTTTTTCAAGATAAGGGAAAGCTAAAGTAAGTATTGCCATTGCGGTAACCTGCTTGATAGCCGCAAGAGTAAAAACGAAAGTACCAAGGGTGAAATATATAAAAATACTGAAAAGGAAATTATCGGAATATCTTTTTATGAAACGTAAAAAGCAAACCTGAGTGATAATGGAAGTAAGCAAAATCAACCACTGGGAATTACTCGTAAACGTTTTAATTATACTTTGAAATAAATAAAAGAGAGGATTTTTAAAGGGATTTAAATTTTCGGCATTACTGAAAAATTCCGTAAGCACGGGGGCGTCTTCATAACCTCTTATATAGTTTAAGGTATCATTATAGCTTGTTCTGAGGCCTGCAAAGAGGACGAGCACTACAACAAGCAGAACGTAAGCCCAGTCCCTGTAGGCTTTATATACGTAACCGGAGCTTGTTACAGCTTTAGTATTCTTCTGTGAAATATACGCCAATATAAGCGCGGCGGCAAAAACCGCAAGTAATTTGAACATGAAAAGCTCCTTTAGTAAGCTTTGAGATTTTATTTACCGCAATTTTCGAAAACGGCGGCAACTGTTTTTTCCACTACCTTTTGTTTATCGAACTCTTTTTCTATTTTTTCCCTTGCTTTTATACCCATTTCTTTTCGCTGTTCCATAGTAAGCAGGGTAAATTCCTTCATTTTTTGGTATAAACTTTCTTCGTCCTGCACTTTACAGAGAAGTCCGCTTTCGCCGTCCGAGACCGTCTCCTTACAGCCGTGAATATCGGTAGTGATAATGGGTCTGCCCATAGCGGCTGCCTCTAAAAGCACGTTGCTTAAGCCCTCGTGATAGCTGGGCATTACAACGCAATCGGCTGACGCATAGTAAGGGCGCGGCTCACTTTGGAAGCCGTAAAACACAGCCAAGCCTTCGTTTACAAGCTCGTTTACCTTAGCTTCGTAATCGTCGTCATAAAATCCCACCAAATCAAGCTGAACTTTATCGCCAAGTTCACTATACAGGCGCTTGAAGGCGGCAAACAATTCATCAATACCCTTTTCTTTCATAATTCTGCCAAGATAAAGGAAATGAATTTTGTCGTTTTCGGGGTAAGGGGTAAAAGCATATTCTTTTAAATTGATTCCCGCGCCGGATAAAACAACTGTTTTATCTTCTTTTATAATTTTCCTGTTAATAAATTCCCGCGCATTTCCCGTATTTTCAAAAAATACTTTCTTTGCTTTTCTCAGGGAGAATTTGTACATCAGGGTAACAAGGGCGGCAAGACCCTTGCGCTGGAAAGCCGTACCCAAGCCCTGAACGTTTACAAAATACGGAATATTACGCTTAGCGCAAACAGCGCCTGCGTATACGTTTGGCTTAATCGAATAGGTTATAACGATATCAGGATTTTCTTCGCGTATCAGTTTATCGTAGCCTTTGCAAAGCTTCAGATCTTCTTTAATATTTATGCCGCGGCGGTCCATTTTGGTGTTCAAGCATTTAAGCCCCATAGCCATAAAATCTTCTTCGTGACCCTGAAAAGGCATGGAAAGAACAACCTCATGACTCTCCATAAGATTTTCGATAAGCTCTTTTCTGAACCTGTAAAGCATATATGAATGATTCGTAATTATCAGAATTTTCATCAAGTAACCCTCAAAAGTATATAAATACCCAATTATTCATTCTTTATTATAATACAAATAACCTGAAATGTAAATGATAAAAACAACATAACAGAAAAAAGCCTCTGCATATTTGCAGAAGCCTTTAAAAGCCTGATTGATATTTAATTATTATCTGCGGCTCTTTCTTTTCCTGAAGTCATTATCGATGTTTTCGCTCCAGTTTTCGCTGAGGGGGGCGGCGGCGCGGATATTTGTAACGGCAGCGGAGACAGTGTTATAAAGAATCTCCGTGCCCTTACTGTCGGCGTGGTAGTTTACGGCTCTATCCTTATTGATTCCGAATCTTTTAGCGGTCTCAACAGCATCGATATTTGCGCCGATGAACAAAAATTCCCAGCCGTACTTTTCTTTCTGGCGCTCTATTTTCTTTTTAACTTCGTCGCTTGTGTATTTGTGGCTGGAGTTTTCCATACCGTCGGTGGTAATTATAAACACAGTGCGCTGAGGCAGGTCTTCCTTTCGGGCGTATTTATGGACGTTTCCGATGTGGTGAATAGCACAGCCGATGGCGTCTATCAAAGCGGTACTGCCGCGCACGATGTAATCCTGCGCCGTCATCAGCTTTACGTCCTCAAGCTTCACTCTGTCGTGAAGGACTTCTCTTTCGTGGTCGAAAAGCACCGTGGAAACAAGGCACTGACCCTCTTCCTCTCTCTGCTTCTTTATCATGGAGTTAAATCCGCCGACGGTGTCTCTTTCGAGACCGCTCATTGAGCCGCTTCTGTCTAAAATAAATACCAGTTCAGTTAAATTGTTTTTCATATCTTTTATCTCCTTTTTTTATTGTGATTACATTATACCGAATAAAAAAGAAGATATGGTCGCCACCAAAGCGACAAATAAATTAATTCTAAAATAAAATAAAATAAATTAAATTAAACTGAATTGAATTAATTTCCCGTCAAAAGATTCTGGTCGAAAGAAAAGAGGGTGTTATTTATTTCAATTATATCGTACTTGCTGTTTTCTATAAAATACCTTACGATTACGTCGAACATACTGCTTTCCGATAAGGCGTAACCTGCCTTTTTCAGCATATTCTCGGTCTCTTTCAGGGATAATTCCAGCGCGATGGCGAAGCAAAGAACAGTTTCCTTTTTGGGGTGATAATATTTATCCTTTTTGATTTTGGAAAAATGCTTTCTATCCACGTTGGCTTTCTTGTAAACGAGAGAATCCTTCATACCGCTTTCATCTATTTTCCGAAACAGCATCTCCTGAAAGCTTTCGTCCAGCTTTTTAAGCTTATCTTCAAGGCTCTGCTTTTTTGATGAAGCTTTCTCGGCAGGCGCCTGCATTGGCAATGATGCCATCTCGCGGTAAGAGACTTCGCTTAATCTTTGGGCGTAAATTCTTCTTGTTTCCCTATATCTATCGGCGTAATTATCGCTGATATATTCTTTTACTTCCTTATAAAGCTCTTCGCTGATTTTAAAGGAGCTTTTATCGAAAACGGCTAAATAGACAAGCATATCGTCTTCGATATCAAAAAGGAAATTTTTTATAGCGCTTTCGGCAATTTTTAAAGCCTTATCCTTGGGAAAACCGAAAACACCCGAGGAAATAAGAGGAAAGGCAATACTTTTTATTCTGTTTTTCTTAGCAAGCTCAAGGGAATTTTTATAGCAATTATATAAAATTTCACTTTCGTTTTTACTGCCGCCTTCCCACACAGGACCCAGAGTATGAATAATATAAGAAGCTTTTAAGTTATAGCCTTTGGTGATTACAACCTCTCCCCTTTTTATGGGGCTTAATTTACTAAGTTCCGCGGCTAATTTACTGCCTGCTTTTTTATGAATAATACTGTTTACACCGCTTGAGCTTGGCAGCAGCTTTTCGTTGGCTGAATTAACTACAGCGTCCACGTTCATTTCGGTAATATCGTTTCTTTCTATAAATAAGGGCATACTTCTCCCTCCTTTATTTAATTATATTATGAAATAACCACTATGTAAATATAATAAAATTTTAAAAAATTCCTATAAAGTATTGACTTTCCACTTGGTGGAAGGTATATACTCTAAACAAAGAGAGGTGAAATTATGAAAATCAACGAAGTGGAAGCCATAGTAGGTATAAGCAAAAAGAACATACGATTTTACGAGGAAGAAATGCTTCTTTCTCCAAAGCGAAACAGCGACAACGGTTACCGTGATTATGGTGAAAATGAAATATCCATATTAAAAAATATTAAGTTTTTAAGAAAGCTCGGTATACCTATTGAAGAAATCAGAACTATGCTGTCCGGAACAAGCACCGTATCTGACGGAATGCGCCGCCACTTAATAAGCCTCGAACGCGACAGACGTAATATAAATCAGCGTATTAACCTTTGCTCTGAACTTCAAAACAATGATATTCTCCTCAGCCAGCTTGATACCGACACATTATTAAAAAAAATGGAAGATATGGAAAAGGGAGGTATAATTTTCACTAACAGCAATAAAAAGGACGTTAAAAAAAGCTATACTGCTCCTATAGTTATTGCATCGCTGGCGGTTCTTTTTATGCTTGGGCTTATGGCATTGCTTTTTTGGATTTTAATAATCAGTCCCAAGAAGGCACCGCCGATATGGTTTTTGATATTCACTATTTGCCTTATTGCTGTTGCTGCAGTATGTATAATTGTCGCATTGATTCAAAGACTTAAGGAAATTGATAAGGGAGAATTAGAAGATGCAAAACGCTACTAAAAAGAAAAAAGGCTCAATACTGAGCGCTGTTGTGATAATGGCATTTATGTTTTTGATAATAGCATTTATTGTTTTTTCTATTATATCGGCTACCGTTGAGGTTACGGCACTTCTTATATACCTTACAGTTTACATAGCGGTAGCTTTAGGTATAATAATAGGCGTTGCCTTAGCCTTAAGAGAAAGAATTAAAGAAATAAACGGAGGCGAAGAGGATGAAGCAAATAAATATTGATAGAGGGGCTCAAAAAAGAAGGAAAAGTGAAGCAATTAAAAGTGCGGTAGTATCCTCACTTTTAATAGCACTTCCTGCACCGGTCATAATTTTTTTGAAATTCCACTTTGCTATAGATGGATTTTGGGGAATTTTTTTGATTATTTGTGCGCTGTTTGAAATTGGGATGGTAATTCCTATTTTAATATTACTAAAATCAAGATTAAAGGAAATCGAAGGAGGAGAAGAAGATGCTGCTTCTAAATATTGATTACATTCCCGGCAAAGAGATTGAAGTCTTAGGAATTGTAAAAGGCACCGTAGTACAAACAAAAAATTTTGGCAAGGACTTTATGGCAGGTATGAAAACCTTGGTAGGCGGTGAAATTAAAGGTTATACCGAAATGCTTACAGAAGCAAGACAAATTGCCACAAAAAGAATGGTAGACGAAGCCGAAAATATGGGTGCAGATGCAGTTTTGAACATAAAATTCGGTTCATCTGCTGTTATGTCAGGTGCTGCTGAGATTATAGCCTATGGCACCGCAGTAAAAATTAAATAAAAAAACGGAGCTGAGAATAAAATCAGCTCCATTTTTATAATATCAATTTTCCAATAAGTATTTTTTCTTAATAAGGCTTATCTCCTCGTTCAGCATATTGGTATCAACTATACCCTCTTTATTAAAAGCGGTGGATTCCATTGTGAAATCGCCGCTATAATCAATCTTTTTAAGATATTCAAAAAAGCTTTTAAAGTCCACGTCGCCCTCGCCTACGGGCAGTACCTTTAAGTTGGTAAAATCCATATATTCGCCCCTGTAGTCGTTTAAATGGATGTGCCCTACCCTGTTTTCTTTAAAAAGGAAGTTGTTTTCTTCCTTATATATAAGGGGCATCTGCCTGTGAAACTGCGCCATTTTGGTATCGAAAACGAATTTGATATCGGGGTATATTGAGCTTAACTCCTTAAGCCTTGTAAGTGGGTCTAAATTATTACAGATAACGTTTTCGATAAGCAGAGTTATGCCGTAATTTCCCGCAATTTTATTGAGCTTCGGGTAAGCTTTTATATTATTTTCGAAATTTCTGTCGGAGGCTATTCCGCCCCAAAGGTGCAACACAGCCTTTTTTATGCCGAGACTCTGCGCCATAGAAGCGTTTATTTCAAAATTTAAAAACGCTTTTTCGGTTTCGGTTTTATCGCCTTTACTTATAATTTCGCCTATGCTTTTTTCGAAGTGCATAACGGGGATATTTAAATCAAGGGTTTTAAGGAAACTTATCAGCTCATCTTTTTCGCCGTACCAGCTATCATACATCATAAATTCAAAGCCGTCAACTTTAATTTTGTTTTTTAATTCACTTAATAATTTATAATTCCTGCCGTTGGGTCTGCCTATCAAAGCCCCTGTGGAACACAAAATTCTGTTCATTTTTTAACTCTTTCATAGATTCAGGAGGCCCGAAAAACGAACCTCCCAAATAAATTTCTTTTAAGCTTTGTTATCTCTTCTGTCGTGAGAAACGAGCCACTTGATTAAATCGGTTTTCTCGTAGGCGGGGTTCCAGCTGCCGTGGCCTGTATCTTCAAATACCGTTAATTTAGCCTTGCCGCCTGCCTTATTAACTGCCTGCACCATTTCAAGGGAAAGTGAGGGGTCAACTATAGTATCGATATCGCCGTGGAAAGCCCATATAGGTAAATCCTTTAAACGGAAAGCCATTCTTCTCTGACCGCCGCCGCAAATGGGAGCAAGGCAGGAGAATAAATCGGGAGCAAGTGCACCTAAATCCCAGGTACCGAAGCCGCCCATACTTATACCTGTGCAGCTTACTTTATTTTCGTCAACGGGCTCTGTTTTAATAGTGTATTCAACTAATTCCTTAAGCTCGTGTGTTAAAATAGTCCAGAAACTTTCCTGAGGGCACTGGGGAGCCAAGCAGATGCATCTTACGGGGAAATCGGGCTTGCCGTAATATTTCGGAATGCCGTGTACCTTTAAAAGCTCCAAATTATCGCCTCTTTCGCCTGCGCCGTGCAGGAAGATGATAAGAGGTAATTTTTCGCCTTCCTTAATATCGTCGGGCTTTAAAAGGATGTAGTTAAGAGGAGTGGTCTCTTTGGGTGGTGCTTTGAAGGTGTAATTCTTTTCCATAGTTTTTTCCTTTCTTTTATTTTTATATTTACCGAATCTTACAGTTCGGTTTAATCACTTTATTTTTGAGTCTGCAAAATCTAAAAATCTTTGCCAGTCCTCACGGCTTAAATAGTGGCTGCCCTCTCTTATATGGTAGCCTATGAAACCTTCGTGTAAATTATCGGCGGTTTCGGGGAGCTTATCGTCAGTTACAAAGCCTTTTAAGCCAAGTTTTTCCCAAACTTCCCCTGCAGCCAAGCAACTTAAAAATTCGTTTTCGGGGTCTGCCCATAAATCCTTTTTTGCGCTTGCCACGTATACGTATCTCGGAGCGGAAGCGGCAAGAAGGAAGTGCTGGTCGAAGGGCATATTTTCTTCATTATCGCGGTATTTTAAATAATTTTCGCAGAACCAATATTTAAAGGTCTCGTCCCTTGTAATGAGCTTAACGGTTTCGCCCTTATTCATTCTGGCTATTGCCGCGCCGCTGCAGCCTGAATCGTTGGAGTATACGAATTTAAAGCGTTCATCCAGCGCGCCTGCAAGTAAAGCGGTTTTGCCAAGGCGGGAGTGACCTGCCACCGCGATATTTTCGGGGTCAACCATAGGTAAAGTGAGGGCGTAGTCAAGCACTCTTGAAGCGGCATAAGCCCATATCATAATTTTACCTGCGGAATCTTCCTTAATTTCCTTATCTTTATAGAGGAGGGTGTAAAGGTCCTTATCCCCATCCTTGTGGTAATCGTCAAAAGTAACGTCCTCGTAATTGAACATCAAAACGCCCCAGCCGCGGTCCACAATTTCCTCAGCGGGCATATATCTGTCGGGAAAATCGCTTCTGAAATTTATATGAACTATAAAGGGGCACTTGCCCTCTATATTAGGCAAAGCACAATAAACAGGGAACGTATATTTATCTTCACCGAAAAAGAGATTGATGTTTGTTTTTCTTAAAAGAGCCTTACCTGCACAGAAGCTACTATCCTCCATTACGGTTTCAAAGCTTATATCCGTGTGAGTTTTGGGCATAAAGCCGTACTCCTCTTTAAGAAGCAGATTTATAATATCTTCGCGCCTTTTTTTCCAAGGCTCAGCCTTATCCCATACAGCGGGAATATTTCTTTCGTTAAGTTTAGTTTTAAGCATAATAAATTCCGTCCTCAATTTAACTTGTTAACTAAATTTTATCACATTAAAGTAATAATTTCAACCGAATATTCATCATCAAATTATCTTAACTTTCATTTTCTTATTAATCTTTATTATCTTCATCTACGTATTCATTTTCATTTTCATATTCATATTCTTCTTCTTCTCCTGCGTCACTTTTTGTCACAGTAATATCACTCGTTACGTCACCGTGACGTAACGCTCAGAATCAACAAAAAGAAAAAACAGCAAAAAATAAGCCTATAGACTTAAATTCCGCTGATTTTATAATTTTATATTTTTCTTTTCTTAATTTATACATACTTACTTTTTGTATGAAAACTGTAAAATTTTCCGAAATTTTTAAAATCCTGATGCAATATTAAAGCAAAATTCTGAGCAAATTTTTACATTTATTGACAAGATTTTATTTATAAAGTATACTAAAATCAAAAGAACAAACGGAGGAATATTATGAATATATCAGATTTATTCAAAGTCGATGAATACAAAGAAGAGTGTAGTCGTCTTAAGAAGAAAAACGCAGAACTCCAAGATAAACTTAATAGAATGGTTTATACAGAAGAAGATTGTATAAACTTAAAAAAGCAGATAGAAAAGTATAAAGCTGAAAATACTGAGTTAAATAGTAAACTGAACAATCTGGGTTATAACGAATACAATGAAGTTAAACAAGTAATTGAAAAAATAAAAGTAGATATAACCAAGAAAAATGCTGAATTAGTAACTTTAAACGAACATCTTGAAGAAATAAATCTCCAGATAATCGCTAATGATAAAAAACTCAAAACTGCAGTAAAAAAAATTGACAAATCTAAAGAATTGTATAACAGTATCGTCCATTGTTTAGACAGATTTAAAAACTTAACACCACAAAATAATTTTTATAAATTGCCTGAACTAGATGAAAAAGCAATCGAAGAACTATCTCCCTCTGTGATGCTCAAACTCCATTATATGGATATGAAAGACTTGAGAAAAGTCTATAGGGAAAACGATAAATTAATTAACACATTATTGGAGCAGTACGAAAAAAGATATTTAACAAAAGCTAATAAAGCAATCTTTAAATTAATTGTTTTTGCATTACGCTCTGAGTTACAAAATATCTTATATAATCTTAAGTATGATAAATTAGAAAATGCCGAATTACAGGTAAAAGAAATTACTGCAAAATATTTACAAATTGGTTGCGAGGGCAATTTAGGCATTGCAAGTACACTAACTAAGTTCATTGGTGAAATTGAGTATTTATTCCTTAACTCCGTCAAAATTGAATATAATTATTATGTAAAAAAAGAGCAAGCCAAACAAGAGCAACTTGCTATTCGCGAACAAATGCGTCAAGAAGCAGAAGAAAGAAAAGCGCTGGAACTTGAAAAGAAACGTATTGAAGCCGAAGAACAGAAATATAAAAATGAAATCGCAAAACTCACAGAGCAAATTGCAAATTCAAGTTCTGAGGATAGCGTAAAAATAAACAGCAGAATATTAGAATTGCAGTCTCAATTAAGTGATGTGATAGTACAGAAAGATAAAATTTCCGAACTTGCAAATGGTAAAGCTGGTAATATATATGTTATCAGTAACCTTGGTTCTTTTGGTGACAATGTATTTAAAATCGGTATGACAAGACGTATGAACCCTCAAGATCGTGTTGATGAACTTGGAGATGCAAGTGTACCGTTTAAATTTGACGTTCATAGCTTCATTTTCTCAGATGACGCAGTAGCATTAGAAACCAAATTACATCAAATTCTTGATGACAAGAGAGTCAACAAAGTAAATAGACGTAAAGAATTCTTCAACACTACTGTTGATGAGCTAGAAAAATTAATCCAAGAAATACAGCCTACTGCTGAATTTAATAAAACAATGATAGCAGAAGAATTCCGTCAGTCACTATCTTCCACAGAAACATATTCTGACAATTTTGTAATGGAAGAAATTGATGATGAATAAATTAAAAAGCAGGAGCTTTGATTAGACTGCTCCTGTAAAAACGGACAATAGACAAAAGGCCCCCTGATGTAGGATAATAACTACATCAGGGGGTGTTGTTA
>SVPY01000003.1 GCA_015065615.1 Oscillospiraceae bacterium
TAAAAGAAAAGACAGCATAGCATATTGCTATACTGTCATCTTCTTAGCACTCGTCAATCGGCTGATTTCATAAGGTATTCAAAACATCCTTATGAGAAGTAGCCTTTAAAACCGCCCTTTATTTATCCTTTAATTCCGTATTTTAAAGCAAGATATTGAAAAACAAATATAAATTTCGTGGACCATAGCTCGTCTTTGATTTTTAAGGTGACTTCCTCGCCGGAGTCTTTTAAAGTATGAGTGAAAGTAAATTCACCTATATTGTAAAAATCTTCGTACGGTACCGCGAGAGTACACTTATAAACTTCTTTATCAAGGTAAGTTTTATCGGTTTTATGAATAACAAGTAAATACTGAGTGCGGTCAACGGGGGCGTCTTTAATGGAATCATCATATTCAATATAAATGGTTTCTTCAAAGCCAAAACCCGTTTCACTGTATATATCTTCAACATACATAAATTCAAAGGGGTGGCCGCTGCCTTCTTCGTTTTCAAGAGCTACAACGGAAACGGCGGCGAAACTATCCTTTATAAATTCATCGTGTAAGCGCTCTAAAGATTTTTCTTTATTTAAACCCTCGTAGCTGACTTCAATCTTCTCAACTGCGTTTGTTATTCTCGGGCTGATATGAGGCTGCAGATTTTCTTGGCTGATACCGAGAATTTCGAAAACTTCATTAAGTTTTTCAGTTTCATACACGGGAATGATGCCATTTTCTGCGCACTGCATAAAACCGAAGGAATTCGTAGCGCTAATGGCGGGAGCCACGGCGATGATATATTCCTTGCCCACTTCAACCGCGCCTTTTTTAGTGTTGAGGTATGCTCCGATATCCACGTCACCTTCGCCTCTTAATACGTTTAAAATCGTTACGCCGTTTCGGGTGTATGACCTTGTTGCATCCTGCCCGTTAACGTCGTAATTATCTGTTGAATCTATTTTTACTTTAATAACGAAATCACAGTTTAAAAGAACGGTTTCAAGGTTTTCACCATAGAAAATATTTGGCTTGTAGTAAGTGTCATATTCATCGTATCCGAGCTCAGAAGCAAGTTCTTTAACGTAATTAATAAGGTCCTCATCGGTTTTTAAACCGCTTATCGTTACAAGGGCACCGTAAGTCCCGGGGTTATCGTCAGTGCTTTCACGCATTTTGAAGTCAAAATTAGAAACGGGGTATTCTATTTTACTGAACTGAAAACCCTGAACGATTTCATAAACGTTAACGGTATGGTAAACCGCATCTTCTTTTTTTAACGTTAACAGATATTTTTCGCCCTCGATAAGTTTTAAGAAAAGCTCATCATAAGTGTCAACGTAAATATCTTCAGCGTCTGCGTTGCCGTAAACAGTTTCAATGTAAGTGAATTTGTGGTATTCAAGACCGTCTGAGGTTACTTTGCCAACGTAATTACATACCACCGCGGTGTGGCTGGATCTCAGCGCATTTTCATAAATAATATCTTTTTGAGCATTGATTTGTGACTCAGTGATTTCTGCTTCGGATGAAGATGAAGCAGAATCCTTGCTTTCTGATACTGAAGATTCGCTCTCGCTTTCCGATTCCTGCGGTGTGCTTTCACTTATACTGATAGACTCGGCAGGCTCGACTTTACTTATAGTCGGTAAAATTAAGGCTAAAAATATACCGACGCAAAGCAGAATAACGAGTGAAATAACGAAAGTTTTTTTATTCATAATTTTACCTCCTGATTATTTAATACCCTATATTTGTATTCCTATAATTATAATACTATACAATAGAATATAAGTCAATAGGTAAAATAAAAAAACGGCATAGCAAACGCTACACCGTTAATTTATTTTGTGATAATTATTATCAGAAAAGATTTCTCTCGCGCATAATAAGGCAAATTTTAAGGAAGATTGCGCAGGTCCAGCCCTGTTCCTCGCTGCCGAGACCTTCGCCCGTCTGGGAGTTGAAGAGCTCGTGCATATGGGGGTCGTTTAAGAGCATATTGTAGAATCTCTTGATAGCTTCCTCCCATTCTTTTTCGTAGCCATTTTCTAAAAGAAGGTCAAGCATAATCCAGGATTCAGAGAGCCAAGTGCTGCCGCGCCACCATTTGCCTGCTAAGTAAGTTTCCTCAGTATAAGCAACGCTGGGGAAGGGGATATTGCCGAAGAGATAAGTGGGGTTAATTAAGTAATCCTTAATCATAGCGTTCTTTTTCTCTTCGTCCATCTTGATGCCTGCCCAAATAGGCATTACAGAGCAGGGTGTGAGCATTTTAATCTGCTTGCCGCTTTCGATGTGAACGTCATAGAAAAGGTTATCTTCTTTATTATAAAGCACCTTCATCATCTGCTTGCCAAAGTCATCAGCCTTTTTCTGCCATTTCTTAGCCTTGGAAGAAAGACCTAATATGGAAGCGATTTCGCTTGTGATATAAAGCTGGCGGAGAAGGTAGCTGTTCATATCGCAGGCGAGTGTGGGGCCGTTATCAAAACGGGGGGAATCGTCCTGACCTGTTTCGAGACCGTCGTTGCAGGAAATTACGCCGTAGTGAGTCATACGCTGAGTAAGCCACCATACGTTATTTTTCTCCATAGAAGCAAAAAGTGTTTTTAAGAATTTCTTATCGCCTGTCTGCTTGTAAAGGCGTAAACCTGCCCAGCCTACTAAAGGCGGCTGGCTGTGGTGGGGGCGCATCCATGTAGAGCAAAGGAAGTGGATTATCTTGCCGTCCACACGCTGGTTATTGATAAGCTGCATCAAGCTCTCCTTAGCAAGCCCGGGAGCGAAATGCTCGTAGGCTAAATTCTGGAAGCAGCTGTCCCAAAGGAAGTGTGTGGGGTAGGTTGCGCGGTTGGGGTAAGATGAGATGTTGTTCTTGAGGCAGCCGGGTGCCTTTGTTAAATTGAAAATTAAGCCGTGAATAGCACGGGAAAGAATTGCGCATTCTTCTTCGCTTACGTCGGGGATATTAAGGCTTTCTGCGCAGGAGATAATATCATCCTCGCAGATTTTTGCGGCTTCCAAAACAGTTTTGGGAGCTTTTTTGGCAGTTAACTTAATATCATCTTCGCTGACTTCCAATACCTTGAAGATAAAGGAGAAAGCTATTTCGCCATTTTCGTTGGCTGTGGCTGTGATATTTCCTTTTTTCTTTGTTAAAGTACCTTTAAGCATATTAACGTTAACTGCAAAAGGAACAAAGTTATCGGGGTCACGGCCGTCGCCGTTTTTAGAAAGACCGCGAATAAGAAGACTGTTTTTGGAGAAAAAGTCGCTCCAATAGTCAGCTACGTCCTCAGTAAGGTCACGTAAAAGCTCTATGCCTGATAAGCCTTTGCATTCGAAAACGAAAGCGTCGGTATCAAAGAATGCAAGCTCTGCTTTCTTTTCACCCTCACCGAAAACAAGAAGGTTAACGAGACTTTCATTTTTATTTAAAGTAAGGGGGAATTTAACCGTATTATTCCATACGATTCTGTTTTTTCTGTTATAGTGAATGTGAAGCTGACCTAAACCCTCGGTTTCGTCCTTCATAACAAAGCCGATGTTGGAATAAAAGGGGCTGTAGCTTTCTTTTGCGATGCTGTAATCGTTAATTTTGCTGAGTTCTCTTAAAATAGTTTCTTTATTGAGATTCATAATTGCCTCCTGATAGGATTTAATTTTCAGTTACTCTTAGAAAGACGTTTTATACTCATTCGCCTTTCACTATTCGGGATTATTTACTGAAGTCAGAGAGCATAAGACCCTTATTGTGGTCAAGAGCCCAGTCAATACTCCACTGGTTGGAGAAAAGAAGAAGGTAACGGCCCTTCATATCCTGAACCTTTTTTGTATCGGAAGTGAGGTTTAATTTCTTAAGGTCAATTTCCTCGTTGTCTATCCAGCGGATATAGGAGTAAGGCAGGTTTTCCATTCTTATCTCCACGTTATATTCGCCTTCCATACGGTATTTGAAAACGTCGAACTGAAGCGTACCTACAACGCCTACGATAACTTCTTCCATACCTGAGGCAACTTCCTGGAAGATCTGAATAGCACCCTCCTGAGCAATTTGCGTAACACCTTTAACGAACTGCTTACGCTTCATTGTGTCCTTCTGCTGAACGCGGCAGAAGTATTCGGGAGCGAAGGTGGGAATACCTTCAAACTGTACCTTTTTGCCTGTGCAGAGGGTATCACCAATAGAGAAAATACCGGGGTCAAATACACCGATAATGTCGCCTGCATAGGCTTCGTCGATAATTTCGCGGCTCTGCGCCATCATCTGCTGGGGCTGAGCAAGCTTGATTTTTTTACCCTGCTGAACATGGGTAACTTCCATACCCTTTTCGAATTTACCGCTGCAAAGGCGGACAAACGCGATTCTGTCGCGGTGGGCTTTATTCATATTAGCCTGAATTTTAAATACAAAGGCGGAGAAATCGTTTGAGAAGGGGTCTACCTCTGTTTCGGCTGTTTTTCTGGGAAGGGGTGAGGAAGTCATCTTTAAGAAGTGCTTAAGGAAGGGCTCTACGCCGAAGTTAGTTAAAGCGGAACCGAAGAATACGGGTGAGAGCTTACCGTGGCGAACTAAATCAAGGTCTAAATCGTAGCCTGCGCCGTCTAAAAGCTCAACGTCGTCTCTTAGGGTGCTATAGAGGTTTTCACCTAAAGTGTCAGCCAAGCTTTCGTCGTTTAAATCTATCTGGTTTGCCGCTACTTCACGGCTGCCGCCCGTAGCTTCGAAAGTGATAATCTCGCCTGCTTCTCTGTCGTAAACGCCCTTGAATTCTTTACCTGAGCCGATAGGCCAGTTCATGGGGTAGGTGCCGATGCCCAGTTCCTTTTCGATCTCGTCAAGAAGGTCGTAGGGGCTTAAAGCATCACGGTCCATCTTATTAATAAATGTGAAAATCGGAATATCGCGCATTACGCAAACTTTAAAGAGTTTTCTTGTCTGAGGCTCAACGCCTTTAGCGGCATCGATAACCATTACTGCGCTGTCGGCTGCCATAAGTGTACGGTAGGTATCCTCGGAGAAGTCCTGATGTCCGGGGGTATCGAGGATGTTTATGCAGTAGCCGTCGTAATTGAACTGCATAACGGAGGAGGTAACGGAAATACCTCTCTGCTTTTCAATTTCCATCCAGTCGGAAACTGCGTGCCTTGCGCTTTTTTTACCCTTAACGGCGCCTGCCAAAGTGATAGCGCCGCCGTAGAGAAGGAATTTTTCCGTGAGTGTGGTTTTACCTGCGTCGGGGTGAGAGATAATTGCGAAGGTTCTTCTTTTATTTATCTCGGTTCTTAAATCTGCCATATATAAATGCCCTTTCTTTAATTTTGGGTGTGTTCTTTAAAATTTCATTCAAACTAATCTATTGTAACATATTCCGCTGTTTTCTGCAATAAAACATAAACACTTAATGACAAAATATTAAAGAAATTTAATGTATATTTATTGTAGTTTAAATAAGGAGAAGTTTTTATGAAAAGAAAAAGGTATAAAAGGAATAAAAAGCCCTCTGTTTTAGCGTTCACGCTTCTTTTGATTTCGGTTACGTTCTATTATTACTGCAACCTTAACGCCGCGGGAGATTCCTGTAAGGAAAGTAAAATAAGTCCCTACAGCGAAGAACCTCAAAAGTATATTATAGTGATAAGCACGGATGAAAATGGGCGATTTTTGTGTGAGTCTCCCACCGATAATTTTTGCTTCTATCAGGGTGTATATTACAGCGAAAAAGAAATAGGAGATAAGCTTTACACCTATTTTGAAAATGAATACAGAGAAGTAGTGGAAGCTGACGGCGGATTTTTTATAAGTGAAGAAAAGTACAGCGAAAACCTCAGTCTAAAAGTGGGGGAAAGAAGTAAAAACAGAGTTACTTTTTTTAGAAATGTTTATAAAAAAGAGGATTCGCCCACAAAAAACGAGCGCATAACAGATTTGATTAAATATTTCCTTAAAAAAAGCGGTGAATTAAATAAAGAAAATAAAGTTTCTTTTATTTTTTCGGACGGAAGCTTTACCGATTTTACAGAGCTTGGGAATATAAACGAAGAGGTATTAAATAAACTGCTGGGTGAAAAAAGAACCTATATAGGGGATATTGTTATTAAAAACAAACTTACTTCTCTTACAGAGAATGAGAGAAAAGAAAATATATCGGTAATTTATTTTAAAAGTAATGAAGCTTTAAAATTTACGGAGACGGAAGAATTTAATTTTAAAAATACAGCTTTTATAAATATACTTTCACCTGCGGATATAGTGGGCAAGGATGGGGAAAAGTCAGAAAAATTAAGCGATAACTTTAAAAAAGCCGAAATATTCAGCGAAAGCGGCGAAATATATATGGAGGAAATTTTTAACGGTATACATAAAAAATGAGTCCCTTACCATAGTAAGAGACCCTAAAATTAACTTATACGAACAGAAAATCGTAAAAACCTATGGAGCCGCGGCAAATCTCGTAAACCGTGGAAACACCTAAACCCAAAAGAGCGCCGCATATAACTTCGACGATTCTGTGACCCAAGGATTCATTCAGCTTAGGAATCATATCCCGTAAGTCGTCCTTATTTAAATCGTCGGATTCATCAAGATAATTTACAATTGTGTTTATGGCTTTTGCGTGAAGACCTGCAGCCCAACGCACACCCGTGGCGTCGTACATAACTACAAGGCTTACGATAAAGGCAAGAGCAAAAACGTGGGAATCAAAGCCGTAAATATAGAAGGAAGAAAGAGTTACGCTGCACATCAAAGCGCTGTGGGAGCTGGGCATACCGCCTGCGCCTGCAAGTCTCTCCTTGTTAAACTGTTTATGCTTTATAGCATCGCCTATGGTTTTAAGTATTTGAGCCAGCGCCCAGGAAATAACGCCGACGTTTATAAGAGGATTAGAAAATACATACGCTAAATTCATTTACTTTTGAACCCTTTCTGAATTTTCGGTCAATATAAATTAACCGCATTTTATATTGACTCCTTTACAATAGTTTATACCGAAAATTGAGATATGTCAAATAAAATAATTTTTAAGTTATTTATGGGGGATTTTTTCAAGATATTTTATTGACATAAAGGGCGCTTGGGACTAAAATTATATGGTCAATAAACGAGGGGAGGGGTATTATATTTTATGGTAAACTTAAATTATCAGCTGGAACTTGAAAAGTTAATTAAAAGTATACCCGAAGGCGAAAGGCCCTCGCTTTGTCTTCACGCCTGCTGTGCCCCCTGCGCAAGCTACTGCCTTGAATATCTGGCAGAATATTTTGATATTACCGTTTATTTTTATAACCCCAATATAGCCTCAAAAGAAGAATATGAAAAAAGAGCCGCAGAGCTTAGAAGGCTTATTACTCAGATGTCTTTTAAACATAAACCTCAGCTTATTATTGAAGATTACGACGATAATGAATTTTACGGCGAAGTAAAGGGTATGGAGGAATTAAAGGAAGGCGGGGAAAGATGTTTTAAATGCTACCGCCTGCGCCTTGAAAAAACCGCAAAAAAAGCAAAGGAACTAAAGCTTGATTACTTTGCCACCACCCTAACCATAAGCCCCCTGAAAAACGCGGCGAAAATAAACGAGATCACCTTTGAGCTTTCAGAAGTTTACGGCGTAAAGCCTCTGCCTGGGGATTTCAAGAAGAAAAACGGTTACAAAAGAAGTATAGAGCTTTCAAATGAATATAACTTATACCGCCAGAATTTTTGCGGTTGTGTTTTCAGTATAAGATAAACAGGGAAGAAGGAATAAAAATGTCATTTATAAGAGACGGCGTAGAGTATAAAGCCGCCGATGCCCACGCGCATATTTACCCCGAGAAAATTGCCGAAAAAGCTACGGCAAACGTAGGCGCTTTCTATAATTTTGAGATGGAAAATATCGGAAGAAGCGAGGACCTTTTGAAAATGGGAAGCGAAAACGGTATGGATAAGTATCTTATTTCATCCGTTGCCACAAAGCTTGAGCAGGTAAGGTCTATTTCCACATTTATTGCAAATGAGTGTGAAAAACATCCCGAATTTATAGGTCTGGGCGCATGGCATCAGGACGTAAAAGATATAGAGGCTGAATTTGATTTTATTGAAAGCCTTGGTTTAAAGGGAATTAAGCTTCATCCCGATTTTCAGAAGTTCGATATTGACGACGAGAGGATGATTCCCGTTTATAAAGAGGCGGCAAAAAGAAAGCTTGTGGTACTTTTCCATATGGGAGATTACCGCACGGACTACTCTCACCCTCAGAAGCTTATGAATGTGCTTAAAGTTGTTCCCGATTTTATTTGCGTAGCGGCGCATTTAGGCGGTTATACGGTATGGGACACAGCTTACGAAATTTTAAAGGGCGCAAACGTATACGTAGATACCTGTTCGTCCCTTCCCTTAATGCCTAAAGAGGCGGCTGTAAGAAACATTAAGCATTTCGGTGTGGATAAAGTGCTTTTTGGTACCGACTTCCCCATGTGGTCCCATAAAACTGAGCTTGACAGATTCTTTGACCTTGGTTTTTCTGTGGAAGAAAACAAGAAAATGCTTTATGAAAATTTCAGAAAGCTTTATAATATTGAATAATTTCCATATAAATAAAAATCAGCAGACTCCAAAAAGAGTCTGCTGTGTTTTTTATCCGTATAAGGGGTTATCTACAACGCCTCTGTCGTAGAGGTCGCGGTAATAGTTACTCTTGGAGCAAAGGTCCATATAGGCGGGTAAATAATCCTTAATTGCGTAAAGTACGTTGAAGGAATCCAAGGTTTTACCCTGGTCATAGAGCTGTGCGCCGTAATTGTAGGCGGATTTATAGTAGTAATCGAGGCAGTCCTTATAGTCTAAAAGCTTGGAGAAATATTCGGTAGCAAGACCGTAATCGCCTTCTTTGTAAGTAAGGAGGGCTTTCTGGTAAGAACATTCGGTAATCATATCCGCAGAATCTTCATAATCGAAAATTTCTGTGAAGAGGTCTGATGCCTCGTCATATTTACCTTCATCAAAGAGCTTCTGGGCTCTTAAATATTTTATTCTTGTAAGCTGCTCGGGTACGTCCTTATGCTCGGGGATTGTGTTTAAAATGTTTACGGCTTCGTCGAATTTTTCTCTCTCAATAAGGTCAAGTGCGGCGTTGTAGTAAATATCGTTGATCTTTTCCTTGGATTTCTCGCTCTTTATGTAGGAGAAGCATTTTTCGGCTTCAGCCGTTTTGCCTTCGGCATAAAGAAGCGCGCCTTTTTCGTAGAAAATATCGTAAAGGTTTTCAATATGGGCGGCGGTCATCTTGCTTTCGTAAGCCACAGCGCCGTCATAATCGCCGTTTTTGGCAAGACCTGATGCAATACCTAAGTAAGCCTGACTTGCGCGTTCGGCAGAATTATAGTAATCGCCCAGAGAGAGGAAAATATCGGCAGATTTCTGGAAATCGCCCTGACTGTAATAAGCGTCGGCAATTGAATAATTACACTGCTGCTTTTTGATTTCTGTATCTCTGTAGCCTGTCAGCTCACCGAAAACCGCTAAAGCGGCTGTGTATTTATCTTCATCCATAAGCTTTAAAGCTTTGCGGTATTTTGCAAGAAGTATCATATCCTCTGAGTCGGAGAAGGTTTTAACTTCGTTGAAAAGAGCTATGGAAGCATCGTATTCTCCGCTTGATAAAAGATCCTGCGCGGTATCGTATTTGCTCTTGGGCAAGATGTAGTTGAAATGGATAAAGAGGTAAATGATAATTGCGATAACCGTGGGAATGGTAATGGCAATAATAGTATTTCTTATAGCTCTCTTTCTTTTTGCTTCTTTTATAAGGCGAAGTCTTTCAAGCTCGGCAAGTCTTTCGGCTTCGGCTTTGGCGGCGGCTTCGGCGGCGGCCTTTCTTTCGGCTTCCAACCTTGCGTTTTCCGCCTTTTCTTTTTCGATTCTTATAAATTCATTAAGATTTGCAAGTATTAAAGATTTATTGTAAAGATATTCGCTCTGCGCAATAAAGGGTGCTTTACAGGTAAAGCATACTTCCTCGTCCTTATGGTTTATACCGCCGCAGGCGCAAATCCAGAGGTCCTTGTGTTCCGTGGGGATGAATTTTGCTTCGCAATCGGGAGTTTTTGCAATTTTTTCGCCAAAATCCCTCTTATACTGTTTTAAAAGCTCCTCGTCGGTAAGCTCACTTTCAATAGGCTTGATAGGAGGTAAGGCTTCAAAAAGAAGTGAAGCGCTGCCTTCCCATACGGAATCGTCGTCAAATATAGCTCTTCTTACAGCAAGGGAGAAGCTTGCGCCCTGAGTACCGATTATTTTTATTTCGGTATCGATACCGAAGCTTTGGTTTCTTTCTGCCTTGGGGTCGTACTGGTAGTCGCGTATAACTTCGATCTCTTTATTGGCTCTGTCGAAAACGTGAAGATCCACAAGTAAGGATTCTATAACTTTATCGCTTATGTTTTTTATGCTTAATACGGCAAATATACTGGTACGGCTCTCATTGGTAAGAAGTACGCCACCCTCAACCACTACGGGGCATCCTTCACGGTATAAATTTTCTTTTAATCTGCTTAATTCGATGTATTCGGGCATTTTTTGGCTCCTTAAATTTATGTAAACTTGAAAACAGACATTATTAATTTAATTATACCGAAAACATTACAAAAAAGCAATAGTATAGATAGGAAATATAAAAGGAGTGAAATTATCACTCCTTTTTTCTGTTATTTGTCAGTATTTTCAGATAAGGCTCTTGCCGTCCCAATCTTCATCGGGCTCCACTCCTAATATTTTTGCAATAGTGGGTGCAATATCTATGATATTTGCATTTTCAAAATTGCTGCCTTTTTCAAAATCTTTACCTTTTATCATAATGGGTATAAGCATATCTTCTTCCATATCGGAGCCGTGAGCACGGCCGTGGCCGCCATGGTCGGAAGTAATTATAACAACGTAATCATCGGGAAGGGAACTTACTACTTTTTCTATTTCGTCCCAGGTTTTTTCCACGGAATAAAGGTATTCTTCGCTCATCCAGCCGTGGTTATGACCTGCGGCGTCGCTCCAGCCGTAATAGAGGAATGCAAAATCGGTGTAGTTTTCATTTAAATAGCTGATTGCCGCTTTGGTAAGAGCGGTATTGGCCTTTTCGTAGCCGAAAACGTGGCCTGAGTAGTAATAGCCGTGAGCGATGGAGTCGGGTCTTGTAAGGTCGCGTAGCTCCTCCCAGTTATAGAACATTGCATTGGTTTTTTTGGCGGCTTTCAATACCTCGGCAATACCTCTGACGGGGCGCACCTGAGGTACGTAAGTGTTTGAAAGTATACCGTGTCTGTCGGGGTCAACGCTGTGGAAAAGTGACATATGGCAAGGGAGAGTTACGGAGGGCATAACCGTTCTTGCGTTTAAGCAGGATGAGGATTCTTTGATAAAATCCTGCGCTTTTTTAATATTTGTAAGTGAATCGGGCCTCATGCCGTCGGATAAAATAAGTAATACACGCATAAACCTAAATTCAGTTCCTTTCATTTTTTAAAATTATAAATCGGCTAAAAAATTAAGTCAATGAACTATATTTATTTGGATTATGAATTATTTTGTTTTAATAAAAACACTGCCCGCGGGGTTCACGGGCAGCGCATTAAAAGTAAATATTATACGATTATTTTCCGCTCATATATTCGGCGTGCTTCTGCGCGGCACTGCCTGCAGGAGCGTTCACCTTGAACATATCGCTGTAGCGGAGCATTTTGGGGTAGATCTCCGTAAGGGATGCGGGAAGATTTAATTCCAGCACTCCGTCGCCGCCGTGGGATACGAAATTGCCGCGTCTTATTGATTTAACACCTTCAGGTACTATTACTTTTTCTGCCTTAGTGTTATAGTAGAATGCGTTTTCATAAATTGTTACAACATTCTTATTTACTTCAACGGTACCTCTTCTACCCTGTGGGCAGTGGTGCAAGAGAGCGAAATTATTGGAGTAAAGCAAGCCGTTTTCGCTTTGATAGTAGCCGCCTGCGGTGACGTTAATATTTTCAAGGGCGAGAAGATTTGTAAATACGTTATCGTCAATTATATCTACGGTGCTTGGAAGATTGATGTTTTTAATTTCTTCGTTTCTGCCGTTTACGGGAGCAAATGCACCTGCTGAGATAACGTTAACACCTTCGGGTACTGTTATGGTTTCCTTACTCTTTGCATAGAGAAGGTTACTCATGGTGCCTGAGTAGATGCAGTCGTCTTTCATTATGAAGTAAGGGTTTTTGGATGAAATATCGATATTTTCATAGTAATGGCAGTCGGAAATATTGCCCCAGTTCATAAGGGAGGCGCCTACGCTGATTTTTACGAGGGAATCGGGGAGACCGATGTTTTCGTCAATGCTTACCACGCTGTCGGCAAGAATAAGCTCAGTTATTAGGTCACACTGGGAAAGAGCGTGCCATTTGATTTCGTTGACACCTTCGGGAATAGTTAAGGTACCCTTCATCATATAGGGGGCTTTTATGAAAGCCGTGCCGCTCTTATTTAAAAGACAGCCGTTTTTGGAGCTGTAATTATTATTTGAGGAGTCTACGACGTATTCTTCAACGGGGAAGCTGTCGAAAGCATCGTAGCCTATAAATTCTACGTGAGGACCGATTTTTATGCTTCTTACGGGAGACACTTCGTTTACGGAAACAGAGAAGGAAGCAAAGGCGCCGTGACCTATAAATTCAAGGAACTCGGGTAAATTAAGCTCTTCGATATTTTCGCAGTTATAGAAGGCGTAGCTCTCTATCTTCTTTAAAGAGGAGGGGAAGTTTACCTTTTTAAGCTGCTCTGCGCCTGCAAAAGCATAAGAACCGATTATTCTTACACCTTCGGGAATATCGTAGCTTAAAGAACTTGCGGTAGGATAAGCTATAAGTTTTGAGCCCGTGCCGCTGTAAAGCACGCCGCCGATTACTTTAAAGCATAATGATTCGCCGTTGGGGTCACCGTTAATGAGGAAGCCGTAAAGGCTCTCGCATTCACTGAAGGCACCGTTGCCTATATGGTAAAGAGAATCGGGTAAATTTACCGTTACAACACCTGAATCGGAAAAGGCGTGATTTCCGATGACGGATAAGCCTTGCGGGAAGGGGAAGTTGGAAAGGCTCTTGCATCTTTCAAATGCGTTTGCATCAATATACCTTAAGGTTTTTCCGATATCTATAACAACCGCAAGGTTTCTGCAGCCGCTGAATGCAGAAACACCGATTTTTTCAAGATTTGCGTTGAATACGATTTCTGTTAAATCTGTATTGTAGTAGAATGCAAAATCGCCGATTTCTTTAACGGGTACACCGTTTATGTCAGCAGGGACGGTAACTTTCGCTTCACTTCCTTCGTAGGAATAAAGCACGGCACGGTCGGAATATACGTGGAAGAGCATATCCCCGTATAAAACCTCCTGATAAGCCTTATTTAAGGGGAAACGGCTAAGCTCGGTGCCGTAGAGGTTGCCCGTGGTATCTTCAAGAACTATCTGATAGTAGAAATCGCTGTCAAACTCGGAAATGGGAGCTTTTTCAAAGATAATATCTTCCTTGTAGCTTATTATGCTGTAGCTATCCACGGCGTTATCGTCCCACCACTGGTTGGGAAGAAGCACGTGGGATGCGTTGTAAGTGGGGTAATATGAACGGTAATTAAAGGAAATATTATTATAGTGCTCTACGTTTACGTCCTGCTTGCCGTAGCTTGAATAGGAGCTGTTTTCCATAGAGAGTATGGAGACTATGTCAAGTTCTTCGTTTCCGTTATCCGCGATAAGTATCTGGATCTTTTCCATACCGTCGGTGGTGTCGGTGCCTGCCATAAGGTAGGTATCCAAGGTAATGAAATTTTCGTTGCCCGCATTTTTAACACCTTCAACGGGCCATATAACGCCTTCTTCCGCAAGGTCTGTTTTTAAAGTTACAAGCTCTATATTCTGAGGGATACTGATAAGTCCGTTTGCATCGGGGGTCAAGCTGATATTTTTAAGTACGGGAGTGTAAACCGCTTTGCCCGTTGCGGAGTCTATACTCTGCTCGAAAACCGTGCAGTAAGCGTTTGAGAGGTTATTTAACTGCTCGCTTGTAAGCTGTAAAGTAAGTGAGCCGGGCTCAGGCTGAGTCTCAGCAGAGGGAACAACCGTGGGTGTAGGAGTAGGTGTAGGAGTGGGGGTTGGCGTAGCTGTAGGTGCAGCAGAAGGAGTGGGAGTAGGTGTCGGTGTTGGTGTAGGAGTAGGCGTGGGGGCTACGCTCGGCTCGGTTTCAACCTGGTGATCGCTGTAGTCTGCCTGAGGCTCGCCGTTTATAAGTATGTCTGTAAAGGCGTTTATAAAATTGCAGTAGCCGTCAGAATCACAAAGATCGGTAAAGAAGTTTTCACCCCATGCGTCTTCTGCGCTTACGTAAAGGTCCTTGTTATCATAAGGGAAGTAAAGAGAAACACCGCTTGCTTCCTTTATGTTTGAATTATTTGAAACTATAAAGCTTTTAAGCTGATTAACAAGAGCTGTGGCTTCGGACGTATAGTTTGAACCCAACTGACCGCAGAAGCTTGTAAGGTCCACTAAATCGTAACCGCCGCTTGCCGCAAAACGGTAGGTTTTGTTTCGCGCTTTTGCAATATTTGAGTAGTCGCCGCTTTGGGTGCCGTTAGTAAGCTTATTAAAAAGTCCGTCCATCTTGCTTACGGTAGCATCGTATAATGAAAGATCCATACAGGAGAGGGAGTACTGCACACCGCTGTAGCCGCTGAAGCTTTCTGCATATCGGTTTATAATTTCGTTAGCTAAAGTTTTCGTGTCGTAAGTGCTGTTAAATTTATTTAAAGCCAAATAATTCCAGCCTGTGCCGGGCTCCAGCTCTTCGGATGCGATAAGATAATGAGCGTATTCTTCCGCCATCTCCGCGGCTTCCATGGTAGCCATAAGGCAGGCATCGAAGCCTAAAAATTCAAGCTTCTTTGAAGCAAAAGGAGAATTATAAAGGGCGTATTCCATCTCCTGCAGGCTTAAGCCGTCGCCAGAGTAGAGCTCGTCACTGCCGAAGCCGAAAAGCGAACCGCCGCCGTGGTCCCAGCAGATAAGGCTGTAGCGCTCAGCGGGGAAGCTTGAGTAGGCGTAATTTAAAAAATCCAGAAAAGTATTGGGGTCGCCCATGTTTGCCGCCGACTGTGTGGTAGCGACAATATCAAAATCAGTTCCCGATGCGTTAATGTTGAGTACGGTATTAACATTACTCTGAATATTTAAAGCCCAGCTGTTGGCGCCGCCCGTATAAATAACGACGTTGCATTTCTGCGGGTCAATGCCGCTTTCGAGCATCTCAATAATATCATGAGAAGCAAGGGAGTTCTGGCTTTCAAGATCGGAACCAACCATATATATCATAAGGGTGTAATCCTTTTTAGCAGCCGCTTTGTCAGGCGCAGGGAGAAGGCTCTCTTTACCTTTAATGCTTTCAAGGTCACTGCTGCCTAAAAGACCGCTTTCGGTTTTATTTATTTCTGTTCCTTTGTTTTCATTGCCGCATCCGCTGAATGTAGTAATAAGAAGGCAAAAAACGAGTATTGCCGCCACTGTTTTACAAAAAACGGAAGGGCTCTTTTTTGTAGTCATACACTTAATTCTCCTTGTAGAAATCTTTGATAATTTTATCACAGAAATAAAAACTATTCAATAGAGCCGTTAAAAAAGAAAATAAAAACAGCCAAAACAAAAGTTTTGACTGTTTTTATGGTGCGCGAAATGGGACAGTTGAACAGTTTTTCGCATTAACTTATATTTAAATTTAACTCGCGGCAGCGAAAAGCACAAGCAAAACTTCGTTTTGCTTGTAAGGTCCTGCGTCTATTATCATAACAAAATAAAAAAGACCAAAGCTAAAGCTTTAGTCTTTTTCATGGTGCGCGAAATGGGACTTGAACCCATACGTCGTGGACACACGCACCTCAAACGTGCCTGTCTGCCTATTCCAGCACTCGCGCATATTTAATTGGTCCTCTTGAGAACTTCAATATAATATCATAAAGTTTTAATTGTGTCAATAGGTAATTTGATTATTTTAATAAATTTTCTTTCGGAATGCCGTTTGGTTTACATAATATATCAGCAAGAAGTCCCATGCAATATTTAAAAATAAAAAAGCCAAAACAAAAGTTTTGACTTTTTACATAAAGACATTACAGATTCTATGCCATATAAAATTTAAATTATGATTTGAAACTTTTAAACTCGGCTTACAGAGCTTATTCAAAGCGCTAAATTATGGGCGCGATAAGTCCTTTGCTTTCAAGAGCGGTTTCGATTGAATCCAGAATTTTTTCGGAATCGGCGCGGATGGTATGATAATGATAACCGCCTGTGATGTTCATAAGCTCGGTAGATTTACCGCTTCTTACGCCTTCGATAAATTGCTTAACCTGCAGACGGGAAAATATATTTAATGGTGCCACCATTTTGCCGTATACCTTGTGCCAGACATAAACGTCCACAACGGTGCCGCCGAGGTCAACGATAGTATTAAGTTCATCCTCGGTTTGTTCTGTTGTATGGTGCAATTTAAACACACGCTCTTTAAGAGGTGATTTTTGCATAATATATCCGTTATGGGTAGAAAGAATATCGTAACCCATGCCCTTTAAGATAGTGATATCCTGCACAATGATCTGCCTGGACACGCCGAATTGCCTTGAAAGTTCACTTCCTGAGATGGCTTCGTTTGCAGATAATAACCCATTGGCAATTGCTTTTCTTCTTTCAAGTGCCTTCATATATTCGCTCCTTTAAACAGCGTGTAAATTTTTAAGGGAAAGATCCAATATGGGAGAAGAGTGGGTAAGCGCGCCGCTTGAAATATAGTCCACACCGATGTCTACAAGTTTTGCAATATTTTCTTTTGTAACATTACCGCTGCACTCGGTTTTTGCCTTACCTGCGCAGAGTTTTACGGCTTCTTTCATATCCTCAACATTCATATTATCGAGCATTATAATATCCGCTCCGGCTTCCAGAGCTTCTTTCAGCATATCGAGATTTTCAACTTCAACTTCAATTTTACGAACGAAGGGGGCGTACTCCTGAGCCATTTTAACTGCTTCTTTTACACCGCCTGCGGCACCGATGTGGTTATCTTTAAGCAATATTCCGTCGCTGAGGTTATAGCGGTGGTTGTATCCTCCGCCTACCTTAACGGCATATTTTTCGAAAATACGCATACCCGGGGTGGTTTTGCGTGTATCGAGAAGCTTTGTATTGCTGCCTTTAAGCAGATTTGCTACAGCGCGTGTATAGGTTGCGATGCCGCTCATTCTCTGCAAGTAATTAAGTGCAGTTCTTTCGCCTGAAAGCAGAACACGAATGTCACCGCGAACGGTGCCGAGCTTCTGGCCCTTTTTCACTTCCTCGCCGTCCTTGCAGGTGAAGGTGACGGCAGTGTTTCCGTCAAGAAGTTCAAAAACTCTCTTGAATATTTCAAGTCCTGCGATAACGCCGTTTTCTTTGCAGATTAATTCAACTTCACCCAACTGATAATGAGGCATTACGGAATTGGTGGTAATATCCTCGCTGGTGATATCCTCCTGAAGGGCTATCATTATAAGGTTATCTGCGTTTAATTTCATAGTTATATTATTCATGGCTGTGTTTCTCCTTTTCAATCGCTTGTAAAACAAGCTCTTTGTATTTTTCTTCGTATCCTTCGTACTGCTTTTCGTCAAAGGCGGGCTCACTTACATAGGTCTGTTTACCGTAGTGGTCAGTAATATGCTTTGCGGCGCGCTTGGCAAACACAAGGCTTTCAAGCAGAGAGTTGCTTGCCAAACGGTTTCTGCCGTGCACACCGTTGCAGGCAGTTTCGCCTACGGCGTACAGCCTCTCCATAGAGGTTTTGCTGTAACGGTCCACGTCAATACCGCCCATAAAATAATGCTGTGAAGGTACTACGGGTATAGGTTCTTTCGTTATATCGTAACCTTCTTCGAGACAATGCTTATAAATATTTGGGAAATGATTTTTTATCTCCTTGGTGGGAATAGGCGCCAGCGACAGCCAGACGTGCTCGCTGCCTTCTTTTTTCATTTCGTCAAATATGGCATTTGCCACAACGTCACGGGGTAACAGCTCATTAACGAACCTTTCGCCTTTGGAATTGAGAAGAATTGCACCCTCACCGCGTACAGACTCGGAAATAAGGAACTTCCTGCCGCGCTTTTTTGTGTAAAGCGTTGTGGGGTGAATTTGTATGTAATCTATGTGCTGTAATTTTACATTATGCTTCAGCGCCAGAGCCAGAGCATCACCTGTTAAGTGTCGGTAATTGGTGGAATGCTTGAAAAGTCCGCCGATACCGCCCGTGGCAAGGATTGTATAATCGGCGCTTATGCCCATATAGTTACCGTCAATATCTCGGCCGATAATACCTGTGCATTCGTTATTTTGGCAGATAAGATCCACCATAGTGAAATTTTCAATAAGCGTTACGTTAGGTCTGCTTTTTGCGGTTTCAAGCAAATGCGAGGTAATTTCCTTTCCCGTTTCGTCCTCGTGAAAAAGGATGCGGGGTTTTGAGTGAGCGCCCTCGCGGGTATAGATGAAATTTCCCCCGTCCTTTTTAAACTGAACGCCGAAGGACACTAAATCGCCGATAACCTCCTTGGATGAGCGGATCATAATATCCACGGAATCGGGGTTATTTTCATAATGACCAGCCTTCATCGTATCCTCGTAGAAGGATTCGTAATCATTTTCATCACGCAGAACGCAGATACCGCCCTGAGCGAGAAAAGAGTCGCTCTTGGGTGCTTCGTCTTTAGTAACAACGGTTATTTTTTTATCTTTAGGCAAATTAAGGGCGCAGTAAAGTCCTGCAACACCACAGCCTACAATTAATACATCGGTAATCATTATAAACCAAGCTCCAGCATTCTTTCAAGAGGAATTAAAGCTTTCAGGCGGATATCCTCAGATATAGTTATTTCTTTATCTTCTTTTTCAAGTACCGATAAAACGGATTCAAGTGTATTGAGCTTCATATCCTGACAGCAAGGGTGTGGCAGGGGATAATAAAAACGCTTGTGGGGATTATCGGTAATCAGTTTATAGTTCACACCGTCCTCGGTGCAGATTATGTATTCGGAAGATTCATCGGTTTTTGCAAAGGCGATAATATCTGCGGTACTGCCGATATAGTCGGAAAGCTTAAGTACCTCGGCTTCACATTCGGGGTGTGAGAGCACCTTTGCATTCGGGTGCTTTTCTTTTTCTGCCGTAATCTGTTTTGCAGTAATTTTTGCGTGGATGGGACAGCAGCCGTCATTAAGGATTATGTTCTTTTCGGGAACCTGCTGGGCAACGAATCTGCCTAAATTGCGGTCGGGAATAAAGAATATATTTTTATTCGGAAGGGCTTTTACTATTTTTACCGCATTCGAAGAGGTAACGCAGACGTCGCTTACAGCTTTCAGTTCTGCCGTTGAATTTATATAGCAGACAACCGCAAGGTCATCGTATTTTGATTTCATCTCATCAATTATACCGTTCTTTACCATGTGAGCCATAGCGCAGTCGGCTGTCGGGTCTGGCATAAGTACCTTTTTATGGGGATTCAGTGTTTTCGCGCTCTCTCCCATAAACTGAACACCGCAAAAAACGATTATCTCGGCATCGCTTTGTTTTGCGATTTTTGCAAGGTAAAATGAATCTCCTATATAATCTGCAACTTCCTGCACTTCACAAGGGGCGTAATAGTGAGCCATTATTACAGCGTTCTTTTCTTTTTTTAACTGTTCGATTTTATTTTTCATATATATCTTCCTTTTATCAGTCAAGCCCAAATTTCAAACGCCATAGATTATACCACCGAACCTTACATCTGTCAACTTATCTGTAAACTTTTTGAAGTTTTAATTTACCGAATTGTTTTCTTAACGCAAAAACCCTCTCGGGTTCAAGTCCCCCGAAATACGGTGAATAAAAACAAAAAAGACCAAAGCCGAAGCTTTAGTCTTTTCATGGTGCGCGAAATGGTTCAGTTGAACAGCTTTTCGCATTAACTTATATTTAAATTTAACTCGCGGCAGCGAAAAGCACAAGCAAAACTTCGTTTTGCGTGTAAGGTTCTGCGTCGATAACCGTAGCAAAATAAAAACAGCCAAAACAAATGTTTTGACTGTTTTTATGGTGCGCGAAATGGGACTTGAACCCATACGTCGTGGACACACGCACCTCAAACGTGCCTGTCTGCCTATTCCAGCACTCGCGCATATTTAATTGGTTCTCTTGAGAACAAGAAACATTATATCACGAAAAACTGAAATGTCAACACTTTTTTATTAAATTTTTTATTTTAACCCGATATTAATTTTGAAAGAAGATACAAATCATAAGTGTTGAGCTTGCCGTTTGCATCTATATCTGCGGCGGTGAAATAAACACCGCTTAAAGCACTTCTGCCGCTTATGTGTTTTAAAACTGCGCTCATATCACTGCTGTTTACTGTTCCGCTGCCGTTTGTATCGCCCGTGACGCAAAGTGTGTAGGTAACCGAGTTTATATTTGTATACATACCCGTGCGGATATCACCTGAAGCTTCACTGCCGTTTTTATTATAAACTGTGAGACCGTAGGTTTTCTTAAGCGCGCTTACTTTATCCTTTTCGTTAAAATAGATAAGGTTGCCCGATACGTTTAGTTCTTCCAACGGATTCGGGGAAGGCGTTATTTCACTTACGGAAGAGGAGTTCTCATCAGATGATGTTTCGGGTTTAGATGAAGTATTTGATGAAGATGAGGATGAGGCGCTTGATGAAGACGTGCTTGATGAGCCGCTTAATGAGGATGACTCCGAATTTTCTGAGGATGAGGGTGCGGAGCTTTCATTTTCACTTTCGCTTTCCGTAGGAGACTGCGGCGGTACATAGGGCTGATGCTCTTTGAAAATAAGCCTGCCGCCTTCGGTGTAAACTATGCCGTTGGCGTTTACGCCCAGCACGTTTCCCGATACGCTGTATTCATAGTATCCGTCAAGCCAGGTGCTTCCCAAGCCCACCGTATCAACGGAGAAAAGTCCGCAAATCTTACTGCTGGTTGCATAATAGGGCTGTTTACTGTTCATAAAAGTACAGCTCTTATCGGGTATGACCTTTCCCGACTTCATATGTATCTCGCCGCCGGAGAAGATAACATATTTACCGCTTACGGTAATAAAAGAGTGGTTGGTTAAAAATACTGCGGGAGTGAAAGTTAAAGCATAAGACGTGAAGCTTTCTGGGGTATTTGAAAAGCTTCCGTAATATAAATTACTGCCTGCATGAACGTATAAAGTATCGTTGACGCTGTCTATTAAATTTATTTCGCTGCCGAAATCGTAGGAATAAACAAGACTTCCGCCTGAGTACTTTTCAAGCACGGTGGGGTTTCCGCTTTTTACTATATAGATTCCTCCTGCGACGTCTACCGTTATATATCTTACCGAAAATGCCGATACACCCGTAGTGTGGGTGGCTATAAGTGCGCCTGAGGATGCGCTGTATTCAAAAACAGTAAGCCCGCCGCTGTTGGAAGCAATATACACGCTCCCGCCGTGTAAAACAGCGTACATGGCTTCGGCACTTAAACTTTTACTGTAAATTATACCGTTTGAAGAAAATCTCATTAAAGAGTAACTGAAAACTGCCACGTTATCGCCGCCGACACTTTCAAGGGTAAGCAGATTTGAACCCGAATAGGAGCCCAGCTCTGCGCCTTTTACTTTGGGATTACTGCTGAATACAAAAATAACGGTGCCGACAAGCAAAAATACAGATAACAGTAAACATATAAGTCTGTTTTGTACCTTTTTCATAGCAGCACCGCCTTATTATTTTTTGTTTTATAAATTACTTAATGTCGGTCTTTTCAAATTTAGCATTGAATTTACCGTCTTTGGCTTTGATTTCTACGATATAACCGTATTCATCGGTGTTGACGTAAAGTCTTTCTTCAGAGCCGTCTGCGTTATCGAATACTAAATCGATGTAATACTTATGAATGCCCTTTTCAGTATCTTTATCGTAGTGGTAGAAGTGTGCAGCCTTGAGCATATCGAAGAGCTTGATGATCTTGTAGCCGTCCATAATTTCAAGGTACTTCTGCTGAGATTCGGATACGGGAACACCGTTGCTGCGAAGACCTTTGATCTGACCGTCTTCACCTACCATAATGTACATACCCTTGCTTTCCTCGGGAACGTAAACCGTGTAGTAGGGGTACTCAACGTAGCCTACACTCTTTGTGGACTCTGCGTAATATACAACGCCTTCAAAAATAGGGCAGGGCATATAGTTGGGATCCTTACCGCAGCCTGAGAAGGGTGTAACCGTAAGTGTTACTAAAAGAATAAGTGCCAGAAATTTTTTTACAATTTTCATAATAAAACCTCTTTATGTATTTATCTGTTTTTATTAATTTCCGAGCAATTTGTAAATTGCCGGTAATTTTTCAATTATATCGGTGGGGAGCATGGCGATTTGTGAAAGTTCTTTTGCACATTCGTCGCCGGCTTTGCCGTGTACGTATACCGAAACGGCTGAAGCATCCTCGGGCTTTAAGCCCTGAGCGGTTAAAGATGCGCAGATGCCTGCCAAAACGTCACCGCTGCCGCCTTTTGCCATGCCGGGATTACCCGTTGTGTTTAAAAGCATTTCGCCGTCGGGTAAAGCGATAATAGTACCCGCGCCCTTTAATATAAGTATAACTTTATAGTCAAAGGCGAATTTTTTCGCGGTCTGATATCTGTTTTCCTGCACAGCCTGCGCGGTTTTGCCTGTAAGCCTGCCCATTTCACCGGGGTGAGGGGTTAAAATCAAAGGGCAGTTTGCAAGAGCCAGAATATCAGTATTTTTTGCCGTGTAATTTAATGCGTCGGCATCAAGAATAACGGGAACAGTGGAGAATCTGAGAACAGTTTCGAGATATTTTTCCGCGTCTATTCCAAGTCCGCAGCCTATAAGCACGGCGCTTGCTTTGTTAAGGGAATTAAACAGCTTTTCGCCGCTTATTTTGGAATTTTCCTCGGTTTCAAAATTCATAACCGTGAAAACAGCCTCGGGAACAGCCGCCGCCACTATGGGGTAAATATCGTGGCTTAAGGCAATATCAAGCAGACCTACACCGCTTCGAAGCGCCGCTTTTGCCGCCATTATACAGGCGCCTGCCATGGAATAGGTGCCGCATATCATTAAAAGTCTGCCGAAATCTCCCTTGTTGCTGTCGCGTTTTCTTTTGGGAATAAGTGAGCTTACATAGTTTTCTTCCAGTAAAGTAAACGCAGGGGGACAGGAATCCACAAGAATTTTATCGATTCCCACCGAAGCCACTTTTATTTTACCGCAGTAAGAAGCAGCAGGCTCCTGAACCAAAGCAGGTTTAAGGGCGGTAAAAGTAACGGTATGGTCGGCAAGAAATGCGCCGTAAGAGGCTTTTGCGCTGTCGCATTCGCATCCGCTGGGAATATCGACGGAAACTTTTACGGCGCTGCTTATTTTCGAAAGTTCCGAAATTCGTGAAAGCTTATGGTCGCTTTCGCCTTTAAAGCCGAAGCCGAATACAGCGTCCACTATAATGTCCGCTTTAAGGATGGATTCTTCACAGTCCGACTTATCCTTATCAAATGAAAAGAATTTGATCTTTCCGTTACCGCCGCCGTCGCTTAAAGCTTTTTCGTATACGTTGCGGGCTTCTTTGGTAACAGGTTCACCGTAAAGAGTGATAACGCTTACTTTAACGGAATATTTACTCAGTATATCGGCAATAACGAAGCCGTCGCCGCCGTTGTTGCCCTTGCCTGCTACTATGCAGACTCTTTTTCTTTCGGGATTTTCGGTGATTATGTTTTCAAGTATATAGTCTGCAACGGCTCTGCCTGCATTGTACATAAGCACGGCTGTGTTTTTACCGCTTCTTTCGGCAAGCCTTTCCAGAAACTTGATATCCTCTGAGAAAAATACTTTTATAGGCATATTAAAACGCCTTTCGTCTTTATTTTTTGTTTACGAGAAACTAAACTGAACTTAATTAATTATATTATCAGTATGTACGGGTCTTTAATACTTCGTGCTTGAGGTGCTTGGGTAAGAACTCGATAATGGCTTTATCGACTCTTTCGTTAGGGTTGAAAACGATAAGTGTGAAGCCTGTCTTTTTGCTCTTTGCTACAATGTACATAGAGTTTCTGCCGTCCTCATAGAAGGATGCGAAAATCTTGGTATCGAAGGTACGGTTTTTAAGTCTCTGGGCTTCCTTTGCGTATACGCCGTATTCCTCTACGTTGCTGCAGTCGAAGCTTGTAAGGCGCTTTCTTGATTTTTTATCCATTATCTTATCGATTGTCACGTCGCCGTTTGTAATGGAATACTCGAACTCAAGGTTTCTCCAGGAATAGAGGTAGTAAAGACCTACGAAAAGACCTGCAATAAGGAAGAAGCTTACCACGGGGCCGAAAGAATAGTTAACGTAAAAGATAATTACGCCGCCCACGAGGGTGTAGCCGAGAAATAAAAGGATATCCTTCCATGTAAGGGGTTTCTTTATCATCTGTTCAACAAAAACGTCCTGAGTTATCATATTAATTTAATGCTCCTTTAAAGAAATTTGTTTTGTTTATATAATAAATTCGGGCATATTTTTATACATTATACCACTAAATGCGTATTAAATCAAATAAACAATCTGTTAAAATCACAAAGTTTTTAATATATTAACATATTTTTGTGATAAAAACTTGAAAATTTTAAAATTATATGGTAATATCTATATTCGTAAACCAAACGCCACGACGAAGAAAAGTAGCTTTACCCTTACACTCAGAGAGAGCGGGTCATCGGCTGAAAGCCTGCTTGCGGAAAGTAAAGTGAAGTTCACTTCCGAGCGGTCTCTGTAAAAATGCTTTTTGCGTAAGTAGCGGAGAACGGGCAGCGCCGTTAAATGCTTTTAAAGGGCGGTTTATCCGCTGAAATTGGGTGGTACCACGAGTATATTCCTCGTCCCATGTTTGGGGCGAGTTTTTTTATGCCCTTGTAAAATTAAATCAATATAATATAAAGGAAACGGAGAAAAAACATGAGCACAAAAATCGAACTGATTAAAGCTGAGTTTGAAAACGAGCTTGCGCTTTGTTCTGACAGCGAATCTGTTGAAAAAATCAGAGTAGCTTACCTTGGCAAAAAAGGTAAGATAACAGAGCTTTTAGGAGAATTAAAAAACGTACCCAATGAGGAGAAAAAGGCTTTCGGCCAGAACGTAAACCTTTTAAAGAAATTTGCCGCAGAGAAGCTTGGTGAGCAGGTTGAGATCATTAAAAAAGCTGAGGAAGAAAAACTCATCAATTCTCAGGAACAGTATGATTTATCTCTTCCCTCCGGTGAAGAGAGCGGTTCCTACCATCCCATCACCTTAGTACAGCGCGAGGTTGAGGAAATTTTCGCATCCATGGGCTTTACTATTGAGGATTACGTAGAAATTACAGACGACTACCACTGCTTCGAGGCTTTAAATATCCCCAAGCACCACCCCGCAAGAGATATGCAGGATACCTACTACCTCGATAACGGTCAGCTTTTAAAGACACATACTTCCGCCGCACAGAACGCCATTATGAAAAAGTACGGCGCACCTTTAAGAGCTATTTTCCCCGGCCGCTGCTTCAGAAATGAAAGCACCGACGCCTGCCACGAAAATACCTTCTTCCAGATGGAAGGTATGATGATAGATAAGGATATTTCCATTTCCAACCTTATCTACTTTATGAAGAAGATGCTTTCCGAAGTTTTCAAGCAGGATATTAACGTAAGACTTCGCCCCGGTTTCTTCCCCTTCGTTGAACCCGGATTTGAGCTTGATATCAGCTGTACTATTTGCGGCGGTAAGGGCTGCCCCTCCTGCAAAAACAGCGGTTGGCTTGAGCTTTGCCCCTGCGGTATGATTCACCCCAACGTACTTACAGCCGGCGGTATCGACCCCGAAGAGTACACAGGCTTTGCTTTTGGTCTCGGCTTAACAAGACTTGCAATGATGCGTTTCGGCGTTAAGGATATCAGAGATTTAAACAGCGGCAATTTAAAGGCTCTTGATCAGTTCAAGCACGAATAAACTTAAATATAAGGAGTTAAAATAGATATATGCTTATTTCAATGAATTGGATAGGCGAATTTGTGGACTTAGAAGGTCTCGACAAAGAAAGCCTTATTAAAAGATTTACTCTCTCCACAGCTGAGGTTGAAGATATTTTCCACATGGGTGAAAATCTTCGCGACGTAGTTGTAGGCGAAATTTTAACTATTGAAAATCACCCTAACTCTAAGAAGCTCCACCTCCTTACAGTTGATGCAGGCGACAAGGTTTACGACGTTGTTTGCGGCGCTCCCAACGTAAGAGTAGGCATGAAGATTCCCTTCGTTAAAGAAGGCGGCAGAGTTGAAGCAGGCGAAATTACTACCGCTACAATTGCAGGCTACGTTTCCCACGGTATGTGCTGCAGCGAAAGTGAGCTTGGCATAAGCGCCGACCACTCCGGTCTTTGGGAATTACCTTCCGATTTAGTTAACGGTACGGATATCTGCGACGTTTACGATATTAAGGATATTGTTTTCGAAGTTGATAATAAATCCCTTACAAACCGCCCTGACCTCTGGGGTCACTACGGTATTGCAAGAGAGATTGCGGCTATTGCAGGCAGAGAACTTAAGCCTTTAGAGCTTCTTGATTTATCACAGTATGATGAACTTGAGCCCGTTGATATCAAGATTCTTGACGATTTATGCTACCGTTACAGCGGCATAAAGGTAAAGGGTATTAAAAAGAAAGTAAGCCCCGTCAATATGCGTATCCGTCTTTTCTACTGCGGCACACGCGCTATAAACCTTCTTGCCGACTTAACAAACTACCTTATGCTCGAAATGGGTCAGCCCATGCACGCTTTCGACTGCGCTAAGGTTAACGAGATAAGAGTAAAGAGATTCACCTCTCCCTTTACCTTCAAAACTCTTGACGATGCAGAGAGAAATATCGACGAAAACACACTTATGATCTGCAACGACAAAGAGCCCGTAGCTGTTGCTGGTATTATGGGCGGTCTTGCTTCCGAAATTGAAGACGATACCGACAGCCTCCTGCTTGAAAGCGCCAACTTCGATGCAGTAAGCATCCGTAAGTCTTCCACAAGACTTGGCCTTCGTACAGATGCAAGTATGCGCTACGAAAAGACACTTGACCCCGAGATGACAGCGGACGCTATAAGACGTTTCTTAAAGCTTTTGAAGGATATCGACCCCGAATGCCAGATAGCTTCAAGACTTTCAGACGTATATAATAAGAAGTACCCCGTTATCAACTTAAGCTTCGATAAGAAGTACGTTGACCGCTACACAGGTATTGATATTACGGACGAGAGAATTTTAAGTACCTTAAACGCACTTGGCTTTAAGGCTGAGCTTACAGACGGCGTATTCAACGTAACCGTTCCTTCCTGGAGAGCTACAAAGGACGTTACCATAAAGGCTGATATCATTGAAGAGATTACAAGAATCTACGGCTACGATAACTTCAAGATCACTACAACCACAAGCCCTCTCTATCCCGTTCTCAGATCCAACGGCAACTATGCTGACGGTTTTGCAAAGGATATTTTAGTTGAGAAGTATAAGCTTCACGAGGTTCACTCCTACATCTGGTGCGACGCCAAGAAGTATAAGGAGTTAAATATTGAAATAGAGGATAACGTTAAGCTTATTAACGCAATGAATCCCGATAATATCGTTCTTCGT
Source organism: Oscillospiraceae bacterium (assembly GCA_015065615.1). Classification (GTDB taxonomy): domain Bacteria; phylum Bacillota; class Clostridia; order Oscillospirales; family Acutalibacteraceae; genus SIG603. The sequence goes on from SVPY01000003.1 coordinate 27,764, forward strand.
AACTGCATGATCCCCACACTTCTTACTTTTACAAACGAGAATAAAACCTATGCTCCCGATTTCGGTATTTTCGAAATTGCAAGAGTAGTTGACGGTAAGAAGGAAAACGGCGAGTGCAACGAAAGAAAGAAGTTAGGTGTAGTTCTCTTCAGCCGTACAAAAACGGAAAAAGAGCTTTACTTCAAGCTCCGTGACGTCGTTATGGATTTAGCTGCTTCCATTAAGCACGTACCCTTCACCTTCAAGAATACCGAAGTTTCCCACAACTGGCAGCACCCCAAGAATACTGCCGATATACTTCTCGGCGGCGAGAAAATCGGTTTCATAAATACACTTCACCCTGCAGTTCTTACTAAAATCGACAAGAAGGCTGCTATTGTTGCCTGCGAAATAGATATGGATGCTTTCGCAGATACACAGAAGGCTCCGATCAAGTATCAGGAACCCTCTAAGTTCCCCGGCATAGATATCGACCTCTCTCTTGACGTAACAGGCGGTAAGCAGTTCAGCGATATCGAAAAAACCTGGGAAAATAAAACAGAGCTTTTAAAGAACGTAAGCCTTATCGATATTTACGAGGACGGCGGCAAGAAGAGTATTACAGTAAGACTTAGTTTCGTATCCGCTGAAAAGACTCTTTCCAAGGCAGAAGTACAGGATATAGTTGATTCCATTACTGCCGATATGGCTAAGATCGGAGTTAATTTAAAAGGTTAATTATTTATAAAAATAATCAAAAATCTATTGTAATAAACCCCGAGTTATAGTATTATTATATTATAAACGTAAATGTAAATGCAGAAGGAGGAATGTTTCCTATGACAGAGAAAAACATTGACAACACTCAAACTTTTTCTTTCGAAAATATTCGCGATATGGGAATGAAGAATACTCTCAAGGTAGTGTATAGTGCTCTTAAGGAAAAAGGATATAATCCCATAAGTCAGATAGTGGGCTACATTCTTTCTGAAGACCCCACTTATATCACAACCCACAATAATGCCCGTGCCCTTATAAGAAAGATTGACCGCGACGAGCTTTTAAAGGAGCTTGTAAGCGAGTATCTTGATTTAGGCAAGTGAAATTATCAAAAATGATTTTTTGGAAAAAGCAGGGTGAATATGCTCTGCTTTTCCTTTTTGTTTGCAAAAATTTGTTTACAGGAATTTGTTCACAAAAAGTTGTTTAATTTTCATTTGATATGTGGTATTATATAGTTTAAGAAGATTTCGGACAGGAGGAATAATAATGAATACAGATAAAGGTACGTTCATGGTTTACAAAGGTAAACCCTTAGTAAGATGCAAGGACACCTTATATTACGGTGATATGCACGACCCTTACGTAACAAAGCTTGATATAAAGAGCAAGAAAAACGTAGACGGCGCAGAGGTTTCCGAAAAGGTAATAGTAAGACTTATGGCAACAGACCCCACGTTGCCTCCCAATAAGATGATTGAGAAAACAGGCGAGCGCGACGGTCTTTTTGAAGCCCTTGATATGGCTTCTTATTGGCTTGAAAAGAAGCTCAGCGACGTTAAAAAGGAAGCTAATTAAGGCCTGTTTTAAGCGTTATTTATAAGTTCCGCTCAGTCTATTTAAAACTTTGTCGGAATTTTAACAAAAATGTTCGTTTTACTTGCTTTTTTTCAAAAGGTCTATTATAATATTTGTGGCAAATTAATAAAATAATTTATTTAAAATATCGGAGGGTATAAAAATGTTAGTATCTGCAAAAGAAATGCTCAACAAAGCACGCGAAGGCCACTATGCCGTTGGCCAGTTCAACATCAACAACCTCGAATGGACAAAAGCCATTCTTTTAACAGCTCAGGAAAATAACTCACCTGTTATTCTCGGTGTTTCCGAGGGCGCAGGTAAATATATGTGCGGCTTCAAGACTGTCGTAGGTATGGTAAAGGGTATGATCGAAGAACTCAAGATCACTGTTCCCGTTGCTCTTCACCTCGACCACGGTTCATTTGAAGGCGCAAAGGCTTGCATCAACGCAGGTTTCTCTTCCGTTATGTTCGACGGTTCTCACTATCCTATTGAAGAAAACATCGCTAAAACAACAGCTCTCGTAAACGCTTGCGAAGTTTTAGGTCTCTCTCTTGAAGCTGAAGTTGGTTCTATCGGCGGCGAGGAAGACGGCGTTGTAGGTATGGGCGAATGCGCTGATCCCGACGAGTGCAAGGCAGTTGCAGACCTCGGCGTTACAATGCTCGCTGCAGGTATCGGTAACATCCACGGTGTATATCCCGAAAACTGGGCAGGTCTTTCCTTCGAGACTCTCGAAGCTATCAAGGCTAAGGTTGGCGATATGCCTTTAGTTCTCCACGGTGGTACAGGTATCCCCGCTGAGATGATCAAGAAGGCTATCTCTCTCGGCGTTGCTAAGATCAACGTTAACACAGAGTGCCAGCTCGCTTTCCGTGATGCTACAAGAGCATACGTAGAGGCAGGCAAAGACCAGAAGGGTAAGGGCTTCGACCCCAGAAAGCTCCTCGCTCCCGGCTTTGAGGCTATCAAGGCTACAGTTAAAGAGAAGATGGAACTCTTCGGTTCTATCAATAAGGCTTAATTTAAAGCTAAACATAAAATTAAGGGATAGGTTAAAGCCTATCCCTTTTATTTATACGTGGAATCCTTGTAAACATCGTTAGAGGGAATAAAATCCAGTGCCCAATTTATAAAATCTATATAGCGCTTGTCCGTACCGTACTCCGGCTTAAACCTTTCGTCAACACATCTTACAAAAGCATTGCCCTTACTGTCACGATAAAAGGCATAGGAGATATCATAATAAATTATCACACCGTCTGTATATCGTACGTGTTTATAGAAATTATATTCCGTCAGATGAGTTTTATTGCCTGTAAGAATATATTCGCCCTTTATAACGTCTCCGATATCGGTGTATCTGATCATACCGTAGCTTAAATCAAGCTCTAAAACGTCATAAACTTGGTCTTCGTAATCTTCCGATTTTTTATGCTCCTGAAAATCAGGGTAAACCAAATCTATATTGGTATTAATTTCCTTTTTAGCATAGTTTTGGTTACACCCAAAAAGTGATACAGAAATCAGCAGAACCGCTAAAATAAGAGTTAATGTTTTTCTCATATGATTACCTCCTTTTCGTTTTATATAATAAGACGTAGAATAAATCAAGATCTTACAATTTATTCAGGTTGTTTTATTACGGTATAAGCCAAAGGCAAAGATAAACTTCAAAAACTTTCCAAAAATCTGATAAAGCTACAATGCCGTTATCGGAAGCTTGCTCCAATACTTTATCGATATTACCGTGATTGTAAAGGGCTATAATATAGCTTTCGCCCTCTTTTAAAGTATCAGCTTTAACGTTTATCATAAAATTATCTTTATCAAAACCGCTTATATTTCCCCTTAGTACCCTGTTAACGCTGCACTTAAAGATGTTTGAAGATGCGTATTTATCGCCGCTTTCTTTTTCTTTTACGGTAACTTCCAAAAGATAATCGCAGTTTTTAACCACGGTTTTTAGGCTTTCGCCTCGAAATATGTTGGGGGTATAAAGGGTTTCGTATATATCATAGCCCTTTGTTTCTGCAATATATTTTACGTAGCTTACAAGGTCAGATGCGTTTGCGTTGTTTGAAAGTTCTATTTTAAAATTCCCTATAAAATTATTATCAGGGTCATCAAGAGGGATAAACATATCCTGCGAAAGCTGATATTCGGGATAAGGGTTAAAGAAATGATTATAATAATGGGCAATCAACAGATACTTTTCTCCGTCTGTAAATTCTCCCGAAGGCAATTTATAATAGTTGCCGTCACTTTTAAATGTCTCACTTACAGGAACGTAAATGTATTCGTCAGGTGCATAACCGTAAATAACTTCAATATTTTTAAATTTTCTGTAGCTGTTTTCAAGGCTGTTATCTTCAATGTATTCAGCCACAACTGCAGTAGTGCTGTGCTGAATGATTCGGGTGAAAATTTCATCGGGGGTATCTTTGCTTTGGGTGTTTTTTATGAATTTAATTGAGATTGAGTTTTCGGGGATTTTGCTATAGGGTTTAATATAGCTTACATTATTTTCAGTTTCATTTTCGTGCAATGCACTTTCGCTATGGCAGGAACAGAAAATTACGGCGCATAAAAAAAATAATATCGCACAAAAATATCTTGATAAATTATTAATCATATTTAATACCAAATATCATACATTAGTTTGTTTTTTACAATATTAGATTACTACAAAATAAAAAATATTTCAATACGGCATTATTTACAAAACGGGACTGCAAAATTTGTACAAATGGGAGAAAATTATTTTATAGTTCTATTCATATTGCAATTATTTGTACAATATGGTATTATAAATATGTTGGGTTATAAATTTAGAGAAGGCGTATTATTAATATTAATCTTAATATGCCTTCTCTTTTTTGTTTTATATATCGGTGTTATCGCATTTAAGAAGCATCAGCATAGTTAATTCCATAGCTTTAAAGAATCCCTCAATATCAAGGTATTCGTCGGGCTGGTGGATTTCACCGTGACCTATAGGGAGAGTGAAAGGCGGCTTTTTATCATTTATATTTAATGAAAGTCCGATTTCGGCGGCGTTAGGGAGGAGCCTGCCGTAAGTGCCGCTGGGGTTTATGCCCATTTCTTTTACTTTTTCTCCCGTGTATTCTTCGTAAGCTTCTTTTACTTTTAAAAGCATGGGGTGGTCTTTTTCTGTTAAGTGAGCGTCGGCACTATCTAAAATTTCTACCTCGAAGCCGTGAGAAGAAAATTCATTTTTCAGTTTTTCTATTGTTTCAGCCTGGTTTATACTTGTGCCGTGGCGCAGATTGAAGCTTAAAGTGATGCCCTTTTCGTTTGCTTCTATTTCGTCGTTTACTATTGTAAGTTTGCCAAATTCGGGGTCAGAGTTATCTATACCTAAGTATTTGCCGTAATAATCACCGCAAACACCTGATATAAATTTACATACTCCCCTTGTTTCTTTGGGTAAAAGCTCGCAGTTTTTAATATTTTCAGCTATTATTGCCGCCGCGTTAACTGAGCCTTCGGGGAATGCGGCGTGTTTGCTTATGCCGATTGCCTTTAAAATAATTTCGCCGTTTTCTGTATCGGCTTTAAAATTATCCGTTTCCTTTAATTTAAAGTAGGTAAAAATCTCATCGGAATAATCAAGCACTGCCGTGGCTTTAGCTATGTTGGTGCCGTGCTCACCGCCTTCAAAATGCTTAATACCCTTAAGGGGTGAATTATTTGTGGCTTTAAATACTATTTTACCCTTATTTCCCCTGTATAGCGGAAATTCATTATCGTTAATAAGGGTAAAATCGGGAGCTTCGTGGGATTTTAAGTAATTCTTTAAATCCTCCATTCCCGTTTCTTCGCCGTTGCCTGTAAACATAATAAGCCTTGAATTAAAGGGAATACTAAGCTCTTTCAGCATTTTTGCACAGTAGAGGGAAATTAAAACGGCGGATTTATCGTCCTTTGCGCCTCTTCCGATTAAATAACCGTCAATTTCTTTAGGCTCAAAGGGACTTGTTAAAACCCAGGCTTCGCCGGGGGCTACTACGTCCGCGTGGGAAAACATACCGAGTGTCTTTTTACCCTCGCCAAAGTAAGAAACGAGATAGCCTTCCTTGTGGTTAAGCTCGGTTTCAAAGCCGTTATCTCTGTAGAGTTTATGGCAGAAATCCAGCATCTGAGCAGATTTTAAGCCGTTTGGAAATTCCTCTGAAGCTTCGCCTTTAACGGAAGGGATTTTTATCATCTCTTTAAGGGTTTCAATTATTTCGCCTTTGTGGCTTTCGATATATGAATGAATTTCGCTTTTAAATTTCATAATTTATTCCTCGTTTTTTACCTTCAGTTTATATTCCCTCGGTGAGAGGCCGAAATGTTTTTTAAACATTTTGCTGAAATGATAGATATCGGGGTAACCGACGGAAGCGCCTGCCGTGGAAGGCTTCTCGCCGTAAACCGTCATAAGCTCTGCGGCTTTCTCCATTCTTAAATTCATCAGATATTTCTGTGGGGAAATCCCCATTCTCTCGGCAAAAACGGTGGAAAAATAGCTTCTGTCAAGACTTAATCTGTCAGCAACGTCCTTAACGCTTATGCCGCCTGCATATTCTGCGTGCATAAAGCTTAAAGCTTTTGTAATGTAATCTGCCTTAACGGGACCTTTTTCCAAAAGTATGCTGAATAATTCCCAGAGCTTGCCTGAGAGAAAAGCGCTTCTGCCGTTTTCCATTTTTGCACAGCGCATCATATCGTCGAAAATCGCACCTGCACCCGAAAACCTTATAACGGGGCGGTACAAAGCGGCAGGCAGCTCGTTGTCCGTTGTAAAACCGCACCAGATATACCGCCATGGGTGCTCCTTATCGGCTTCGTAGTAGGTCTCCTCATAAGGGGGAATTACGAAAATATCACCTGCGTTTACATTGTGGCTGACGCCGTCCTTTACAAATATCCCTTTGCCCCTTACAACGTAGTGCAAAAGCCAATAGGTTCTCACTCTCGGGCCGTAGAAATGCCCGGGCTCGCAATTCTGCCAGCCGAAGGAAACGGGATTTAAGCCTTTATATTTGCAGTCGATTATAATTTCAGAATTTATCATAATTTGTTTATCCTTAACTTATTTCCAACATTATAACAAGTTTTTCTAAAAGAAATCAATTGATTTTTTTGAAAAATATTGTAAAATTAAAATAACAGAATCACAAAATGATTTTCAGGAGGAAAAAACTATGAAAATTACATTTATGGGTGCGGGCAGTACCGTTTTTGTCCGTAACGTTATCGGCGACTGTATGTGCACCGAGAGCCTTCGCGACAGCGTTATCGCTCTTTACGATATTGACGCTGAGAGACTTGAAGAAAGCTACATTATTTTAAGCGCCCTTAACAAGAACATTAACGATAACCGCTGCAAGATCGAAAAATACTGCGGTGTTCCTGAGCGTAAGGATGCTTTAAGAGGTGCTAACTTCGTTATCAATGCTATTCAGGTTGGCCTTTACGACCCCTGCACAATTATCGACTTCGAGGTGCCCAAGAAGTACGGCCTTCGCCAGACTATTGCCGATACCCTTGGCATCGGCGGTATTATGAGAGCTCTGCGTACAATTCCCGTTCTCCGCGACTTTGCAAGAGATATGGAAGAGGTTTGCCCCGACGCATGGTTCCTCAATTACACAAACCCCATGGCTATGTTAACAGGCTATATGCAGAGATATACAAAGATAAAAACAGTTGGTCTCTGCCACAGCGTTCAGACCTGCTCATACGGTCTTCTTAAGGGCCTCGGTATGGAAGATAAATGGGAAGGCAGAAAAGAGCTTATCGCAGGTATCAACCACATGGGCTGGCTCCTTGAAATCCTTGATAAGGACGGTAACGACCTCTATCCCGAGATAAGAAAGAGAGCAGCAGAGAAAAACGCTAATGAAAAGCACGGCGATATGGTAAGATACGAATACATCAAGAACTTTGGCTACTACTGCACAGAAAGTAGTGAACATAACGCTGAATATAACTGCTTCTATATTAAATCTAAGTACCCCGAGCTTATCGATAGATACAACATTCCTCTTGACGAATATCCCCGCCGCTGTGTAAACCAGATCAAGGGCTGGAAGGAAGAGAAGGAAAGAATTCTCGATAACGGTCAGATCACACATACACGTTCACACGAATACGCATCCTACATTATGGAAGCTATCGTAACCGGCAACCCCTATAAGATTGGCGGTAACGTGCTTAACACAGGTCTTATCGATAACCTCCCCGCCGACGCCTGCGTTGAGGTACCCTGCCTTGTTGACGGCAGAGGCGTTAACCCCTGCCACGTTGGTAAGCTCCCCGTTCAGCTTGCTGCTATGAATATGACTAACATCAACTGCCAGCTTATGACAATTGAAGCTGCCGTTACACAGAAGCGCGAGGATATTTATATGGCTGCTATGTTTGATCCCCATACTGCCGCAGAACTCTCTATTGATGAGATCAAGGCTATGGTAGATGAGCTTATTGAGGCTCACGGCGAATATATGGCTGAATATCAGAACAAGTAATTTTATAGCAATAAATTTAAAAAGCAGACGGCTTAATAAAGCTGTCTGCTTTTTTATCGTTTTATATACCTGAGGGGGAATATATAGCGCCAAGTTTAGCGGCAAGGGCTTTCATAAAATCCTTATCAGGAGGAGTGATTTTTTCGGTTTCGTAGCATCTGTTGAGGGCGTTATATTTACCTACAGCAATATTGTGATAAGCCATAAGTTCAACGTCGCGGTTCAGGGATTTGGCGAATTTAACCACCGCCTCGGCTTCGAAATCGTTAAACTCAGGAATATACGGCATACGGAATAAAATGTTTGCGCCGCTTTCACTGAGCTTGCAGGCGTTTTCGAGAATCTGCTTATTGCTTACGCCTGTGTTTTTAATGTGATTTTCTTCATCAATACCCTTGATATCAAAGAGAAAAAGATCTGCGTAAGGAAGAATTTTCTCAAAAATCTCCCATTTTACGTTGCCTGCCGTTTCAATAGCGGTATGAATACCTGCATTTTTACAGGCGGAAAGAATTTCTAAACACAAATCACTTTGAAGCAGAGGCTCACCGCCGGATAAAGTAACTCCGCCGCCTGATGTTTTGTAATATTCCTTATCCTTTAAAACCTGCTTGATGATATTTTCCGCAGTTTCCTCCCTGCCGCTTACTCTTCTTGCTTTTTGAGGGCAGATTTCGGCGCATTTACCGCAGGCGATGCAGTTTTTAGTAAAAGTATTACCGCAAATTTTAGCGCATTCACCGCAGGAAATGCATTTATCCCTGTAATAGAGAAGCACGGGCTTAAAGCTCTGGCTTTCGGGATTGTGGCACCAAAGGCATTTTAAATTACAGCCTTTAAAAAATACCGTAGTTCTTATTCCGGGGCCGTCGTGAATGGAAAACCGCTGAATATCGAAAATATTACCTTTTATATTTAATATATCACTCATATAGCAATATAATTAAAATTCGTTATCTGTACGGGCGATAATATTATCCTGTAAGGGACCTGCAAGGCGGTTGAAATATTCGCTGAAGCCGCCGACGCGTACGATAAGATTTTCGTGCTTTTCGGGGTGGATTTTAGCATCAAGAAGTTCTTCCTTGCTTACAACGTTGATCTGTAAGGTCTGACCGCCCATTCTGAAATAGGTTTTTGCAAGAGCGATATAAGCTTCTTTTCCGGCATCAGTATTGAACTGAGCTTTATTAAACTTCATCTGCATTACGTTGCCGCTGGTTGCAAGATATTGGTTAGCCTTTAAAACGGAGTTTAAAAGAGCTGTAGGACCGCACTTATCGTTGCCGGGTGTGCAGCCGATGCTGTCGGCAAGTAAAGTTTCGTTATCCTTTTTGCCGTTGGGAAGAGCACCGCAGTGAATAGCGTAGTTAGGTGCGCGGTGGAAGGTTGAACAGCCTGCGCCGAAAACGCCGCCACGGAAGGTCTTCTTAGCCTGTAAATAGCGGTAGAGGTGGTCGGTTATTTCGGCGTAGATTGTATCTACTTCCTCAATATCGTTACCGAATTTATCGTAGCCCTTGAAGTCCTTGTAAAGCTGGTCGAATCCTTCGAAATCCTTATCGAGGGCTTCTGTAAGCTCTTTCATAGTATATTTCTTTGTGTCGTATACGTAGTGCTTGATAGCAGCTAAGGAGTCGGCTGTGTCGGGAAGACCCTCTGTTAATACCTGACCGTGACCGTAGTAGGGTCCCTTATTCTTATATTCGAGACCTCTTTCAATACAGCCCTGAATGGTTAAGCTTCTCCAAGGGATGGGAGCGTACTTTGCGTAAGCCTCCTGATAGCGGTTGGAGACGGAAACGATAGTATCTAAAAGATAATCAAGCTGACTGTAGAAAGCTTTCATTAAGTCGCCGAAAGTTTCAAAGCCATCGGCTTCACCTGTGGAAAGACCTAATTTTTCATGGCTGAATTTACATACGCCGTCAAATAAAGCAAATTCCAAAGCCTTGATAACGCTTACCTCGCCGTCCTCAAGACCCATGTGGGATTTACCGAAAATGTCTATCTGGTTGCATCCGTTCATACAGTAAAGGTGGCTGTCACTTGGAGGAATACCTATTGCCTCCAAAGCGGTGCAAACGCATTCATCGTTATAAATTGCAGGCATACCGATACCTGTAGCAAGAGTATCAACAGCCGCGCGCCATAAGGAATCGGGAGTATTTTTATGTACACGCATTGTGATGTTGGGGGTATTATACTTAAATTCCCTTGCTACCTTTAAAGTATCGTAGGTTAAATCGTTACTCATATCCTCGCCGAATTCGTTGCTGCCGCCTACGCAGAGATTCCAGCTTCTTGTCTTATAGAAAAGCTCCCAAAGCTTTTTTAAGCACTCGTATCTATCCTCTTTATCGGGGTCATTTACGTACCAGGGGCCTAAGAAATAGTCGAATAAACCGGGGGAATCGATATCGGCAATACCGTAAGCCATCCAGAAGAACTGGCAGGCTTCGAAGAAGTTGCGGGGTGAATTCTGAGGGATATTGTTAAAAGCTTCGATAAGACGATTTAAAACCACCTTATCTTCCTTGTTTGCATCGGGGAGCATTTCTATGGCTTTTTCCTGAAAACGCTTGGCAAAAATTTCAATAGCATCGCAGCATAAATGCATGGAATCATAGAAATCGTCGCGGTCCTTGTGAATGAAGCGGAATTTTTCGATTTTTTCGCGCATGCCCTTTGTGCCAAGGCGCATAAGCATTAAAAAGTCGGGGTTACCGTGACCGCCGCCTCTGCCCCAGCAGCATTTGTTCTCGTCAAGCTTCTTTTCCAAGTCGCTTGTAATGCTGTCGAGATACAGCCATAAATCGTAGGGGCGCATAACATCGTAAAGCTCGTTTAATTCCTGTTCGTATTCGGGGTAGAGCTCGATTTTTTTGGTTTTTATGTTCTGTCTCGTAATAACGCCTTTTTCGTGATCACGAACATAAATACCGTCTGCACGGCTGAAGCCTATTGAATAGGGTACGAAGGAGTGAACGGGCGCGTTGAACCAGTTGGCAGTATCCAGCTTAATATCGAGATTTTCTGCCATAAACTTTAAAGCATAAGCTATTTTATAGCATCTGTCCTCGCGGTCGGCAGTTAAGAATCCTACTGCAAAAGGTTCAATTTTAGTAAGTTTCTGAAGGTCCATTTTTATTTCCTTTCAATAATAAGCCTTAAGGGAAATTTAATCAGTTACCGTTAACGAGAGCGTCGGCAGGAGCTTCCTCGGGGGAGAAGCCGCTGAAGCCTACTGTGGGCATATTCATAAGTGTTTCCATATCTTCTTTGGAAATTTCAAAATCGAATACTTCGGCGTTTGAAGCCATTCTGCCCTCATTTGTAGATTTGGGAAGAGGTAAAATATCGTTCTGGAGTGCAAATTTAACGCAGATCTGACCTACGTTTTTGCCGTATTTCTCAGCTATTGCGTTTAAAGTTTCGTCCTTTAATACTGCGCCGCTGCCAAGAGGAGACCAAGCTTCAACTAAAATACCTTCCTGCTGGTTCCATCTGATATTTTCGATCTGTGTGTAACCGGGGTGGAATTCAAGCTGGTTTACCATGGGCTTGATTTCGCAAGTCTCGTATAAAGCCTCAATGTGCTTTTTCTCAAAGTTACTTACGCCGATAGCCTTGATTTTACCCTCTTTATACATTTTTTCGAAGCCGCGCCAGGTAGCAGCGTTGATTTCTTTCCAGTTTTCCGTAACCTTTTCTACGCAGGGCCAGTGAATTAAGTAGAGGTCAATGTAATCAAGACCTAAAAGCTCTAAGGACTTTTCAACTGCAGCAATAGTCTCTTCATAACCGCGGTCTGTTATCCAGTGCTTTGTGGTGATGAAAATTTCCTCTCTGGGTACACCGCTTTCCTTAATGCCTAAGCCTACTTCATCCTCGTTGCCGTAAGCGAAGGCTGTGTCGATGTGTCTGTAACCTGCTTTTAATGCCATTTTTACACACTCTTTTGTGGTGCCGTCATGGGGTGTTTGCCATGTGCCGTAGCCGATTACGGGAATCTTAACACCGTTAGAAAGGGTGAATGCATCTGTTAACTTATTCATTTTGAGATCTCCTTTATATAAGTGAATTTTATAAATTGCATATTTATATATTATAATTATAAGATGAAAGTAAATTAATTTCAACAGAAGCCAAGGGCACAAAAATAATATGGTGTAAAATAATAATATAAAATCCTTTGAAAACAAAAAGTTCTGTGGTTAATCACCGCTGATAAATTTAACTGAAGTAAAATAAAAGTGCAGGAGTTAATTTTCCTGCACTTTTTTATTAATCAAAAGTAACTATATATTTGCCAAGGGCTCTTTCCTTCTTATCTGCTAAAATCTTGGGGAGCTCATCGACGGGAATAAACTTATAAACCATAGAGTTTACGTCTATTTTGCCGCTGTCGATAAGAGATAAAGCACGCTTCTGTGTGTAGGGGTTAATGAAGGAAGCTTTAATTGTAATCTCTTTCTTGAAAATTTCGAAAGGCTTAATAGAGATTTCGTCACCGGGCTTTGTTAAACCGAAAAGCATAACTGTGGATTTATTGCCTGCCAAAGCGATAGCCTGACTCATTGTGGTGGGCTTACCAACGCACTCGATAACTGTTGTAAGTCTTGTGATACCGTTATTAAGGAGAACTTCCTTAGCGTTTTCGTTTACGGGATCAATTACTATGTCGGCACCTAATTTTAATGCAAGTTCGCGTTTGCTTTCAATGGGTTCGATAAGAACTAATTTTGAAGCACCTTTGATTTTTGCAAGCTGGAGCATTAAAAGACCTATCATACCGCCACCTATAACCGCTACGTTGGCGCCGGGCTCGATATCGCACATATCAATGCCGTGTAAGCAGCAGGCTACGGGCTCTGTCATAGCAGCTGCGGAGAATTCTGTAGAATCTGTAAACTTATAAACCTGAGACTGAGGCACAGCGCAGTATTCGGCAAAACCGCCGTTAACTGTAGTGCCTATGCCTATCATACTGCTGCAGAAGTGACCTATACCTTCGCGGCAATAATCGCAGTTATTACAAAGTTTATTGGGGTCCACACATACTTTGTCGCCGATTTTAATACCTATAACGTTTTTGCCTACTTCAATAACTTCGCCTGCAAATTCATGGCCCAATACTGTGCCTGCAGGAGTGGGGGCAGCACCTTCGTCGCCGTCGAAAATATGCATATCTGTGCCGCATATACCACAGGCTTTTACTTTAATTAAAACGTCCTCAGCGCCGATTTCGGGCATAGGGAGGTTTTCTACTCTTAAATCTTCTTTCTTATAAAATACTGCAGCTTTCATATAAAATTTCCTTTCGATTTTGATATGGAATTTTTTGCTTTGCACGAATCTAATGATCTAAAAATATAATAAATCATGTTACTTGCAATGTCAACTAATATATGAACTTAAAGAGAATTTTCATCTATGATAAGCTTTTCGCCGTTTGTCAGGCAGATGGTGATAATGGTATCCTGAATATTTTTTGATGCTTCAATTTTTTCTATGGGGCAAGCTTCGTTGCCGTCGGGGTAGAAAACTGTAACAAGCCTTGCTTTTTCGCAAGTTAATTTATATTCAGCGCAGTAAATGGGGCGGTAATCAAACTGATTGTGGCTGCGCATATAAAGACCCTGAACTTCGGGGAAGAACTGACCGCGGCAAAGATTAAGGGAAATTTCTCTTAATCCGAATTCGTTTTCAGGCACAAATACGTTTAAGGAATCTGCCTTGATATTTAAATTATTTACGCTTAAATTTTCGCTGTCAAGATGCCAGAGCACTCCATAGGTGTGAATATCGCCTTCGTTTACGCCATAGAGGCGGTCGATGGAAATAAGGAAAGGCTTTAAATTCTTTTCTTTCTTAATAAAAAGAACGCTTCTTTCGTGAATAGCTTCAGTTTCTGCTCGGTTATTGCCATAGCCTTCGTTATAAATAGCCTTTAATACGTCAATATTTTCTCCTGCTTTATAGGAGAGGTCACTTTTTTTATTTATTTCACCTTTCCATTTATAGTTTTTGCGGCGGAACTGACCTAAGCCATCCACTCTTACTGTGTTGTGAGCTCGGGTAGAAAGGGTATATTTGCTTTCTCTTGAAGCATCGTAAGCGTATTTACCTGCTTCGGTTAAAATCAGTTTACCATCTGCATACATTAATAAATTTAATTTATCCTCATGCTGGTGGCCGGCTCCGAATTCGCCGCCGTCAAAGAATACCCAGGTATCGTTTTCGCTGTGGCCTGTTCTTAATACGGCAAGTCCTGCGTTTTCGAAAATATGGTTACATTCGGGTGCGGTACCTTCTTTTTTATCGGATAGAATCCACTTGAAAAGCTGGTTTTCGGGGAATAAATGAACGTACTCTGCCACAACACCCTTGGCGTTATATTTCATACCGTCGTTAATATCGGGTACGATCAAATCAGGCTGTGCTAAATGCACGTAGGTTTCTACCATTTTTTCAACGTAGGAAGCAAAGTTTTTGTCAGGCTCAATATTATAGTTGGTTAAAAGAGTCAGTAACGCTCCATAGGTGGTTATAGCTACGTGCTGATAGTCGGTAGTAAGTTCGTACTGGAAGCCATCGGGGTAAACCTGCCTTATAAGCTCGCGGCTCATTGTATCGCAGGCAAATTTAAGCCAGACTTTGCTTTCTTTAAAGAAGCCGTAAATTACACCGATGTGAGCTAAGCCGTTCATTTCCATTAATAGCCAGTTGTTGCCGCCGTGTACGTTAAAAAGTCTTTCACCGTGCTCGTAAACGGATTTGCACCAATCGGTGATAATATCCTCGTTAAAAGCTTCGGTTTTATAGAAAGTATGTATAACGTAAGGCCAGCATCCGCCCTGACGGATACCGCATTCAATAGTACGCCAGGAGAGAGTTCCGCCGTGACCCGTGTTTAAGTCGGGTGCTTCGGCTTGCTTTACCCAGCTATCGAATAATTCAGCGCAGGCGAAAGCATATTTTTCGTTTTTGGTCATATTGTATGCAGAAGCCAAAGTGGAAAATTCTGCATGGCGGCTTAACTGCCAGGGCCACTCCTTGTATCCGTTATGAGTGGGGTTTGAGTACCAATCTACCTTGTTTTCGCCAAAGTCAGATGGTGTACCGCAGGAAACCATATAGTGGCGGCAGGCTTTTTCTGCTTCGTTTATAATTTCGTCGTTTGTAGGCAGGCGGTAGCTACCGTTTTCGTCCATTGAGTTACCTTCTAAATTTCCGGCGCTTGACTTAAAATATTTATCAGGCTCTAAAAAATCTCGGAAAAAGGCTGCAAAAACTTTTCTGCAGGCTTTGTAATCATCTTTATCTAAAAGGCCGGGTATTTCTTCCAAGCCTTTTAAATTTAAATCAATAAGCTCGGAAAAGAATTTTTTGTCGCTTAATAAAGGACCGCTGAAATTAGATTTTGTAGAATACATTTAATTTGTACCCTCCTTTATGTTGAAATCAGATTCGTTATAAGTGATTTTTTCGCCGTTTGTTTTAATTAACGTAATTTCGTTATTATTGATGTCGCTTGATGCTTCAATTTTTTCTATGGGGCAAGCTTCGTTGCCGTCGGGGTAGAAAAGTGTAACAAGGCGTATGTTCTTTGCTTTTACTTTATATTCTGCACAGTAAATAGGGCGGTACTGAAGCTGCTCACAGCTGCAGTAGAAACCCTGCACTTCGGGTTCGAGCTGACCTCTTATTATATTAAGGTTAATGTTTTTATCTGCTACCATAAGGTTTAAAGAGTTGGCGCGAAGGTTTTGCCCGTTTATTTCCAGTTTTTCTGCATCAAGATGCCAAAGGAAGCTATATGAATGTTCCTTTTCATCCTGCGAATAGAGCCTGTCGGCTACCAGTATGAAAGGCTTTAAACCTTTCTCGTTTTTTATAAAGTATACTTTTCTTTCGTGGCGGGCAAAATTTTCAGCGTTTTCGCCGTAGCCCTCATCATAGAATGAATAAAGCGCACAGGTATTTTCTGTGAATTTGCCTTTTAGATCGCTTATCTTTTTAGTATCGGGGAATTTATAATTTTTGCCGCGGTGCTGGTTTAAATTATCTACCAAAACGGTGTTATGGGCTTTTGTGGAGCGCACGTAAAGCCGCATATCGGAAGTATCGTAGGCGTATTTGCCGCCTTCGGTTAAGGTCATTTTGCCGTCAGCATACATTAATAAATTTAATTTATCCTCATGCTGATGGCCTGCGGCATACTCGCCTCCGTCGAAAAATACGTAAGTATCGTTTTCACCCCAGCCTGTTCTCATTACACCGAGTCCTGCGTTTTCAAATATATGATTTAATGGGGGTGCGGCGCCTTCTTTTCCGTCTGTAACAGCCCATTTGATAAGATTATTCTCGGGGAACATATCGGCATAAGGCTTTAAAATTTCTTTGGTATTAAAATAATAGCCGTCGTTTATATCGGGCACGCTGCCGTTGGGCATAGTTAAATAGGTGTAGGTTTCAAGAAGCTTCTGCACGGTAGCAGCAATTTCCTTATCGTAACCGTAGCCGTAAATATCTAAGAATTTTAATACGTTTATAAAGCAAACAGCTACGTCGTACTGATATCCGGTAGAAAGCTCAAACTGAAAACCATCGGGGTGAACTTGCCTTTTAAGTTCTATTCTTAAATTTTCAAGAGCATAGCTTAGCCACTCGTCTTTAGTATTGAAGAAAGGAAACATCACACAAGCGGCACATACACCTGTTAAGGCGTAAATAAGCCAGTTGCCTCTTTCGCGGTGCTCGTATCGGGCGCGCCTGCCTTGCTCCCATACAGATTTACATATATCAACTATTAAATCATCGGTAAAGGCTTTAGTTTTATAGAAACTGTTAATTATTTCGGGCCAGACTTCAGAAATTCTTAAACCGCACTCCAAAGTACGCCAGGAGTTGGTAGCGCCCCAATGTGTGCCTTCGGGCGGAGTGACGGCATTTTTGAGCCAACTATCCAAAATCTCAGCGCAGGCAAAGGCGTATTTTTCGTTTTTGGTAGCTCTGTAGGCTCTTGCTAAGTGTTGAAGCTCAAAGTGGCGGTTTAACACAAAGGGCCATTCGGCAAAACCGTTGAAGGTGGGGTTAAAATCCCAGTCAATTGGTTCATTTTTAAAATCGTAGGGAGTATCAAGAAATGAAAAGTAGTGGCGGCAAGCGTTGTTTGCAGCATCAATAAGCTCATCGGTGATGATAACCTTATCGCCACCGGGACAGGTGGAAAAATAAATTTCAGGCTTTAAAAAATCTCTGAAAAAATTCGCAAAAATTTTTCTGCAGGAGTTATAATCTTCGCTTTTTATGTATTCTTTTATTGTTTCAAGACCTTTAAAATCAAGGTTTAAAAGTTCCCCGAAAAATCTTTTGTCAGAAAGCAAAGGTCCTGTGATTTTGCTCTGTGTCATAGTAAAACCAACCTTTTATTTTGTGTTGAATGAGGCGGGGTCAAAGGTGATTACGGCATAGAACTTTTTGCCGTGCTTTTCACACATACCGCTTTGTATAGCGGATTTGATTTCTGTTTCCTTGCCTTTTAAATCATAGGGCAGGGAAACGTCGAATATTAAATTGGTATGGCAGTCGCATTCAACCATTCTGAAATCATGAAGGTGAAGCCTTTGGTCAATAGAAGCGAGAATGTTTTCTGCTTCCGCCTTATAGCCGTTCAGTACAATATCGTCAACCGTTACGGGGTCGTAGTGAATTACAAGGTGGGTTTTAAGCTTATCTAAAGCAAGTCTTTCAATATTATCAATAAGTTCGTGGCAAACTAAGGGGTCTTCGCGCTTATCCATTTCCACGTGAACACTGGCAAAGCGCTGGCCGGGGCCGTAATCGTGCACCATAAGGTCGTGGAAATTAAGCACCATTGGAAATTCTCTTAAAAGAGAGCTTATTTCATCCTGCATTTCTTCGGAAACTGCCTCGCCTAAAAGAGGGCTTATAGTGTCTTTAGCTAAATTCCAGGCAGAATAAAGAATGAATATAGCTACCAGAATACCCACGTAACCGTCAATCTGCCAGCTTGTGAAATATTCCACTAAAGCAGCAATAAGTACAGCTGTGGTGGATATAGCATCGTTGCGGCTGTCGGCTGCTGTGGCAAGAAGAGCGGAGGAGTTGATTTTTTTACCTAAGAAGTTATTGAAAAGGGAAAGCCATAATTTAACGCCTACGGATAAAAGAAGAACTATAGCCATAGGAATATTAAAAAGCGTGGCTTCTGGGGTTAAAACTTTAAGAACAGAGGATTTTAAAAGCTCAAAGCCGATTAAACCTATCATAGCGGCAACTGCAAGACCTGAAAGATACTCGAATCTTGCATGACCGTAGGGGTGCTCTTCGTCGGCGGGTTTTTCGCTTAATTTAAAGCCTATTAAGGTAACTATTGAGCTGCTTGCGTCAGTTAAGTTGTTCACAGCATCGGCAGTGATGGCTACGGAGCCTGAAAGAGTACCGATAATGATTTTTGCAGTGAATAAAATAATATTAGATATAATTCCCACAATACCGGAAAGGGAACCTGCTTTGCTTCTGCCTTCCTGCGAATTTAAATCCTTTTTTATAAAAAGTTTAAGTAAAAGTTTTGTCATGATTTAAGCCGTTCTTTCTTTATTTTTAATACCATTATATTCCAAAGATTCGTGGGTGTAAAGCCGTATTTTGGCACTTTTGTTATGGACTTTTGCTATTTAATGTGATAAAATCAAATTGTTTTTAAAGGAGTGGATTTAAAATGTATAATAATGAAAATAAAACTTTAAAATTTAATGAAGACGGAAAATTTAAAATTCTTATGTTTTCCGATTTACATAGTCACGGTAATTTCCACGGAATCGGCAGAGCATTTTACAGAAACAAAATGCTTAATGCTATGAATGCACTTTTGGATGAAGTAAAACCTGATTTCGTTATGGTCGGCGGCGATTTATGCGTGGGTTCCTTTCATAGCGACAGTATGTCAAGAGAAGAAAATATGGCTTTAACTTTAAAGGATATGGAAGAAGTACTGGAGCCTGTTATCAGCCGTAATATCCCATGGGCGCACGTTTTCGGTAATCACGATGCAGAAGCGATGTTTACAAAAGAGGAGCAGGAAAATCTTCTGGAAAAATTGCCTAATTGCCTTTCACAAGCAGGACCCAAGGAGCTTTACGGCGTAGGTAACTACGTGCTGCCTGTTTATTCATATAAAAACGAGGGTAAAATAGGCTATAATATTTTTTGCCTTGATTCCAACCGCGAACTTAAGGATGAATTGAAGCTTTTCGGTGTTGAGGGTAAGGATGATAACGCGATTTTACCTTTCCCCTTCGGTATGGGTAAGTGCCAGAGTATGCCCTTATTCTCTCAGGTTATGTGGTACTTTAATAAATCTGTGGAAATTGAATATAAAGAAGGCAGAAAAGTACCTGCCATTATGTGTATGCATAACCCTATATTAGAATACAATTTAATTTACCGTAACCCCGAGGAAACCGATATGAAGGGCTCAAAGCGTGAAAGCCCTGCCTGCAGTGAGCTTAATTCAGGTCTTTTCTTCGCTTGTCTTGAAAGAGGCGACGTTAAGGGAATTTTCTGCGGTCACGAGCATCTTAATACCTATCAGGGCACTTACTGCGGTATTACTTTAGCTTACGACGGCTGCATAGGCTTTGATATGAGCGCCCACGATGATTTACGCGGCGGCAGAATAATAGAGCTTGATGAAAATGAAGGTAAATTTGAAACCAAATTTATTGCCCTTGTGGATTTAATGGGCAAGAAAGCATGGAGAAACGAGGAAAGCTTCGAAGGCGGCTGGCATACTGAGTATTTTATAAGAAATACACATCTTTAAATAAAGCAGAAGTAAAGAGGGTTATAGCAATGGCTAAAAATGAATTTTTATTAAATGAATTTAAAAGTCCCGACAAAAAGTATAATGTTATGTACTCCTGGGTATGGAATGCTCCTATAACCAAAGAGGGAATAAAAGAGCAGATAGCTTCTTTTAAAGAAGGAGGAATAGAAGGTATTTATATTCTTCCGGAGCCTGAAAATTTCCGCCCCGATTCAATGAGCACGGAGCTTAAACCCCAATATTTAAGCGATGAATATTTCGAGCTTGTAAGATTTGCTTTCGAAACTGCAGAAGAGAATGGCATAAATATGTGGCTTTACGACGAAGGCGGCTGGCCTTCAGGCGGCGCCTGCGGTAAAACGAATGAGGAATATAGCGATGCTCCACCGAAGAAACTTAATCGCAGAAGTGTAATTGTTAATGAAAACGAGAAATATATCCCTTCAGCCGATGCTTTGGCGGCTTTTATAGGTAAAAAGAAAGTAACTGAAGGTGAATGCTTAAAAAACAAAGCAGAAATAAAGGAATATTATCTTTTAAAGCTTCCTGCTTTACCTAATTACGTTAATCTTTCCGATAAAAAGGTAACTGAAACTTTTATAAATAACACCTATGAAAAATATTATAAAGCCATCGGTGATAAATTTACTAAAGATATAGTTTTCTTTACCGATGAGCCTGCAGTGGATAGCGTAACTCTTTCTCAGGAGATTTTAAGCGAATTCGAGAAGGAATACGGCTATGATTTAAAAAATTATCTCTATATATTTGATTCCGATATTGAAAAAACAGATGAAGAAAAGAAAATTATAATCAGTTATTATCGCTTGATGGGTAAAATTTTCAACGAAAATTTCTTTATAAAGTTAAGGGATTTCTGCCGTAGTAAAGATATATCTTTCGGCGGACATTTAAACGGCGACCATCTTGCGGATTATTCGAGAGCCTCCGGTTATTTCAGTTCCATTGAAGCTTTAAGAAATATGGACGTGCCCGGTATTGACGTTATCTGGAATCAGATAAAAGTTCCTTACGGCGGAAGAAGAATTATGGATGAGGGCGAAGCTTTTTACACGCGAATAGCTTCATCTGCGGCTAAACAAATAGGCAATAAATTTGCTCTTACAGAGAGCCTTGGTGTTTACGGCGAAGGTCTCACATTCGACGAAATAAGGTACATACTTAATTATCAGGCGGTAAGAGGCATCAATTTATTTAATTTAATGGATATTTCCTATGCTAAGGATGGTTTTTACAATTTAGTGGAAAGACCTGTCTTTTCACCCCAAAAACCGGGATATAAGAATACAAAAGTACTGAGTGATTATTTCAAAAGAATTTCATATATTTTAAGTCTTGGCGAAAGAGTGGAGGATAACGCTCTTTACGTTCCTTTTGCCGATATTATGGCGGAAGAAAAGGCTATTTATGAAAATTATAAAAATCTTGGCGAAAGCCTTGAGAGAAAAGGCGTGAATTTCGATTTAATTGACGATGCGGGTATTTTAAAAGCGGAAGCTACCCCGGATGGCTTAAAGCTGGGGGACGCTTTATATAAGCATATAATAGTGCCTGAGTGTAAGTTTATGCCCGAAGAAGTAAAAGAGAAAATAAAGGCATACACTGCATCGCCCGAAGCTTATATTAATATAGAAAGCGAAAATTTAAGATATCTTGTAAGAGATTTAGGCAATAAGAAAATTTATTTCTTCTTTAACGAAGGCGAAGCACCTTTATGTGAAGTTATAAACGTAGCAGGAAAAATCACTGAGCTTGATTTAATTACAGGCGAAGCTTATAAAAAAGATAAAATGGAAGTAAATCTTCATTGTGGTGAGGCGGCAGCCTTTATTGTAGGTGAAAATTACGAGTCCGAAAAAGAACTTAAGCTTGAATATATAGCAGAAATAAACGAGTTTGAATTTATCGGGGCAGAAAAATTTGAAATAGCGAAATGCGGTATAGTTAAAAGAGAAGTAAAGGAAGCCGAAACCAAAGAAAATTTTTCCGGCAACGTAACTTATAAAGCAAAGTTTATTTTAAATGAGGAAGTAAAAGATGCGGAAAAAGTAAGAATTGAATTAGCGGGTTTTGCTTCAACCGTTAATATTGCAGTAAACGGAGAGCTTTGCGCTTATTTCGGTTTAAGCCCTATGTATTGCGACGTACCTGCCGGATTCTTCCTTAAGGAAAACGAGCTTATTATTACCGTTTCCAATACTCTTGCAGATGAGCTTATTGCAAAAGAGGAGTTTATTAGGGAAAATTTTAAAGTGAACGAAATAGGCCCATATCACGAAAGATCCCTCGCTATAGAAAAGCAGAGTAAGGCAAAGCTTTCCAAAGGTACTGTAAAAATAGCAAAATACTTATAAATATTAAAAAGAGCTTGATTACAGGCAATTTAATATATGGACAAAATCTTTTCTTTGTGATATAATAATTAAATACTATCTGAATTTATGAGTATGCAATTAAATTAAGATTAAAATTAAATCGAATTAAATATATCGGAGGATTTTACCGTGGATATAGCAGCATTTAACTATATAAGAGACGAACTTTACAGTGAACTTCAGAAGCAGAACTTCTGCGAGCCTTACGAATACGAGGACGAAAAAGGCCCTGCAATTATGTGCAGAACCGATGTGGTAGCTTACAGCGTTTGTTATTATAAGGATAAGAAGAGCTTCATTCTTCAGTCCACAAACGTTAACGAGAGAGGCGAGCCCGGCACTTGGCGTCAGCTTTCCCAGTGGTACTACGACGAGAAAACAGCTATCAGAGAGGACTACGAGAGCATCGCAAATGACTTCGTTGAGGTTGTAAGAGGTCCCCAGAGCATCGCTTTCGTGCAGAACACAAAGAAGAGAAAGAAAACAGGTGACGACGAAAACAACATCGATCCTTTATTCTTCTTCAACCGTCTTGCAAATATCTTCCCCGAGTTTAAAGATGCAATGAACGAGGAAAGAATCGTTTTCGGCCAGATCAGATATGCTACAGTGTGTAAGAACGTAGTTGCTCCCCTTATTGAAAATAACGCATCCGATGCAGAAACAATGAAAAAGACAGCCGAGCTTTTAAGCTATATGTATAAGGACGGCGACGCCGACACAAGATGCCTTGTTACTGCAGGCGTTCTCAATAACGTTAAGGATGAAGCGGTTGTTGCTTCTTTAACCGAAAACTTCGGCAAGGAACTTTCCAAGGTATATAAATATTCAAGAAAGCTTATCGGCAAGAACATAAAGCCCGAAAAGGTAAAGAAGAAGCAGAAGGTTGTTGCAAGTTCTCTTGAAACTCCCAAAGCAAAAAGATAAAAATTGATTAAAAAATAAAGAATCTCTATTGACATTTTGAGTGGGGTTGTGTTATAATTACTCTACCTCAGAAAAGAGGTTCTTTTTTTGTGTCCATTTTTTGAGGGAGGCTGGGTAAAAACCCAAATTTTTTCCGTAAATCGGGAGGTGCCGTTATGAGAGTAAAAATCGTATTGGCTTGCACAGAGTGCAAACAGCGCAACTACAACACAAAGAAAAACAAGAAGAACGATCCCGACAGACTTGAGATGAACAAGTACTGCAGATTCTGCAAGAAGCACACTCTTCACAGAGAAACAAAGTAATAGCGGAGGAATAAAAAATGTCTGAAGCTAAAAAACCCAACGCATTCGTTGGTTTCTTTAAGAAGATCGCAAAGTTCCTGCGCGACTGCAAAGGCGAGATCAAAAAGATCGTTTGGCCCACTCCCAAGCAGGTTTTTAAGAACATGGGAGTAGTTCTTGCAGCTGTTGTCGCTATTGGCTTGTTTGTTTTCGGTCTTGATACCGTATTTATGCAGCTTCTTAACCTTGTTATGGATATTGCTGTATAATTTGCGGCAGAATTCATTACTTAAGGAAGAAGAGGTTAAATAAGCTATGGCTGATGAAGCAAAGTGGTATGTGGTTCATACCTATTCGGGCTATGAAAACAAGGTAGCCTCAAACCTTGAGAAAGTGGTTGAAAACCGCCAGATGCAGGACCTTATCAAGGAAATCAGAGTTCCCACCGAAACAGTTACCGAAATCCGTGAGGACGGTAAGCGTAAGGAAGTGGAAAGAAAGATTTTCCCCGGTTACGTTATCGTGAAGATGATAGTTACCGATGAATCCTGGTATGCCGTAAGAAATATCCGCGGCTGTACAGGCTTTGTAGGTACTACAACAGATCCGATTCCTTTAACCGATGAAGAGGTTGCAAAGCTTGGTGTTGAAACCAAGAATGTTGAGGTATCATTCACAGTCGGTGATTCTGTCCACATTACCGATGGTCCCTTTGAGGGCTTTGTCGGAACAGTTGACGCTCTTGACGCAGCTAATAACCGCGTTACAGTTATTGTTTCGATGTTCGGACGTGAAACTCCTGTTGAGCTTGAGCTTACACAGGTAGAACTTGTAACTGATTAATTAACAGTTATTTAGGTAATCAGCGGAAATTCCGCTTTTTATGAGGGGCATCGCCCCTGTGGGAGGGGTACTAAAAAATCTAAGGGTATTCCCGCCATCAACCACGAATTTTGGAGGTGCAAACAAATGGCTCAGAAGGTTACTGGCTTTATTAAGCTCCAGATACCTGCCGGTAAAGCTACCCCGGCACCACCTGTTGGTCCGGCTCTCGGTCAGCACGGTGTAAACATTATGGCGTTCACAAAGGAATTCAATGAGCGCACAAAGGCTGATATCGGCCTTATCATTCCTGTTATCATCACAGTATATTCCGATCGTTCCTTTACATTTGTAACAAAGACTCCCCCTGCAGCTGTTCTTATTAAGAAGGCTTGCGGCATTGAGAGCGGTTCAGGTGTACCGAACAAGACAAAAGTTGCAAAGATTACCCGCGAACAGGTTAAGAAGATCGCTGAACAGAAGATGCCTGACCTTAACGCTAGCTGCATCGAGACTGCTATGAGCATGATCGAAGGTACAGCAAGAAGTATGGGTATCACAGTAGTAGACTAATTACCCGGGTGGGAGGAAAACATCCGATATTTACCACTCTAGGAGGAATTTTTAATGAAACATGGTAAGAAATATGTTGACAGCGCTAAGCTCATAGACAAAGCAAAGCTCTATGATGTTGATGAAGCTCTCGACATTTGTGTAAAAACAGGCACAGCTAAGTTTGATGAAACTGTTGAGCTTCACGTAAAGCTCGGCGTTGACGGTCGTCATGCAGACCAGCAGGTTCGTGGCGCTATCGTTCTCCCCAACGGTACAGGTAAGTCTGTACGCGTTCTCGCTATCTGCAAGGACGAGAAAATGGAAGATGCAAAGGCTGCAGGTGCAGAGTTTGTAGGCGGTCTTGATATGATCCAGAAGATCCAGACAGAAGGCTGGATGGACTTCGACGTTCTTATCACAACTCCCGATATGATGGGTCAGGTTGGCCGTCTCGGTAAGATCCTCGGTCCCCGTGGTCTTATGCCCAACCCCAAGGCAGGTACAGTTTCTCCTGACATTGCAAGAGCAATCAAGGAAGCTAAAGCCGGTAAAATCGAGTATCGTCTCGACAAGACAAACATTATCCACTGCCCCATCGGCAAGGTAAGCTTCGGCGTTCAGAAGCTCCAGGAGAACCTCGACGTTCTTATGGGCGCTATCGTTAAGGCTAAGCCCGCTGCTGCTAAGGGTCAGTACGTAAGATCCTGCGTTGTTTCCGCAACAATGGGCCCCGGCGTTAAGATCAACCCCACAAAGGTTAGCCAGTAATTTAAATATTTAATTTAAATTATCAGGAATATCTTGACAAACGGATATTAATATGATATAATATTTAAGCTGTTTACCAAAGACAGCAGGTGCGAAAGCATAAGGGCTATGCCCGCCTGCCGAGGAAGCAATGAAGATCTTATAATTTATGGATTTTTACGCCTTTCTCGTCATGCGCGGGAAAGGCGTTTGGTTTTATTTATTACATGAAAGGTGAGGTGAATAATTTGCCGAGTAATAGTGTTTTAGAAGCAAAGAAAGTTATCGTTGCTGACCTTAAGGCTAAGGTTGAAGGCAGCCAGTCCGGTGTTGTTGTTGACTACAAGGGTATCACAGCAGCAGCTGATACAAAGCTTCGTAAGGAACTCCGTGAAGCCGGTGTTGAATACAGCGTTGTTAAGAACAATCTTCTCAAGCTCGCTATTAAGGACTCTGAGCTCGAAGCTATGAGTGAGGTTCTCGAAGGTACAACAGCTCTTGCTGTTTCCACAACAGACCCCATCGCTCCCGCAAGAATTCTCAACAAGTTCGCTAAGGATTCCAACGGTACATTCACAATCAAGTCCGGTTATTTAGACGGCAAAGTTCTCTCTGCAGCAGAAGTTGCTGCTATCGCAGATCTCCCCAGCAAGGAAGGTCTTATCCAGATGCTCCTCAGCGTTCTCGTTTCCGGTCCCCGTGGCCTGGCTATTGCGCTTAGTGAGATCGTTAAATCCAAGGAAACAGCTTAATTTCGCTGCTTGGTAATTAATTTTTAAAAGAAAACAAATTTTAGGAGGATATTACAATGGCTGATATCGCAAAGTTTATTGAAGAAATCAAGGCTATGACAGTTCTTGAGCTTAATGATTTAGTTAAGGCAATCGAAGAGGAGTTCGGTGTTTCCGCTGCTGCTCCCGTTATGGTAGCTGGTGCTGCTGCTGCTGCTCCTGTTGAGGAAGAGAAGACTGAGTTCGACGTAATCCTCAAGTCCGCTGGTGCTAACAAGATCGCTGTTATTAAGGTTGTTAAAGAGATCATGGGTCTCGGCCTTAAGGAAGCTAAGGAAGTTGTTGACGGCGCTCCCAAGACAATCAAGGAAGCTATCTCTGCTGACGACGCTGAAGCTATCAAGACAAAGCTCACAGATGCTGGCGCAGAAGTTGAAGTTAAATAATTTCACCTTTAGTGTAATAATCAATCCCGATCCGAAAGGCTCGGGATTTTTTATTTTTGTTGAAAATTTTTATGTTTGGGATATAATTAAGTAAAGGAGTGATAATATATGGCTGAAAATGAGAGAATGGTTTTAGGTTTTGGTGAATTTGTAAGGTTCAATGCCTTGGTTTTTAATAATCGCGTCTGTTTTACCGTGGGAGTAAGTGCAGCCTGCGATGCTGAAATATTCAGCTTCGATTTATTTAATAAGGGCACTCCGTACATTGTTGAAAAAAGTATGCCTGAAAATGAAATTCGGCTGAAGCTTAACGATTTTATTAAATTTAAGCTACGAAAAATACTTCCCTTGGTTTTTGAAACCGAAGGTGTAGAGGCACTTGAAAACGAAAAAGAAAAGTTAAGCGGTTGTGTTTTTAACTATTTAAAACCCGAACTTGAAAAATTCGGCATAAGAATAAGCTTTTTTAAGCTCGAGCACATAAAATTCCCCGAAAATGACATTGTATATGCAAAATATAGAGAGTTAAAAAGTCTTCGGGAGGGAAATAATCTTTCTTACAATGAGCGCCTTGAAAAAGAAAGGGAAAAAGCAAGACAAAAAATAGAAAACGCCGAAAGAAACGCACAGAGGGTTCAGAAGCTGAATCAGATGTTTGCTATGGGACTTATCACAGAGGCGGAATATAAAAATAAAGTAAGCGAAATATTAATAGATCTGCAGAAATGAAACCGAGTAAAAAGCTCGGTTTTTTTCTTTTCATAAATATGTCAAAATAACTCGAATAAGCTTGAAAACCGCAAAAATTAGGCGTATACTTATATTAATTATATGTGTATACTTTTTTTAGTTCAAATAGATGAGGAGAAAATTTAATGGCAGTTTATAAATGTAAATCCTGCGGCGGTACTCTGGAAGTAAAAGAGGGTCAGAGTGTTGTAAAATGTGATTATTGCGATGTGGTACAGTCAATCTCAATTGCGGAAGATGATGCTTTACGCGATCTTTACGAGATTGCTGATAATTACAGGTTCAACAAGGAATTCGATAAAGCCGAAAAAGAATATGAAAAAATAATTGAGAAGGACAGAACTCAGGCAGATGCTTACTGGGGTATTATTCTTTCACGTTACGGTATTGAATACGTAGAGGACCCCAATACACATAAAAAAATCCCTACCTGTCACCGTGCTTCCTTTGAGTCTGTTACAGCGGATATGGACTACAAAGCAGCATTATTATATGCCGATAGCCTTCAGAGCGAAGCTTACAAAAAGGAAGCTCAGCGCTTTGACGAAATCCGTAAAGAGATATTAAGAATTTCCGAAAAAGAAAAGCCTTACGACGTATTTATCTGTTATAAGCAAAGGGACGATAAAACCAAAGAATTCACACCCGACAGCCGCTATGCTTCACAGGTGTACCACCACCTTGTTGGTGAAGGCTTAAAGGTTTTCTTTGCCGAGGTTTCCTTAATTGATAAAGCTGGTACTCAGTATGAGCCTTACATCTTTGCGGCTTTACATTCTGCTAAAGTTATGATAGTTATGGGCACAAAGCCCGAATACGTTGAAGCCGTATGGGTTAGAAACGAGTGGTCCAGATACTTGCGCCTTATGAGGAAGGATAAGAGCAGAATGCTTATTCCTTGCTATAAGGATATGGCTCCCGAAGAATTCCCCGAAGATTTTAAAATTTTGCAGGCTTTAAACGTAAGCGATATCGGTTTTATCAATAACCTGATGATAAATATCAGGCAATACGTAAACGTTAAACCTGAAGTTAAAAAAGAGGAAGTAAAAACCTCTTCCGTTTCAGGCGAAGTAGCACCCTTACTTGTAAGAACTGCAATGTACCTTGAGGACGGCCACTACAGCTCTGCAAACGAGTATTGCGAGAAAGTGCTTGATAAAGATCCTCAGAATGCGCAGGCATATCTTTATAAAATGCTTGCAGCCTTGAAGCTTTCAGGTGTTGAGGGCATAGCAAATCTTAGCGGTTCCGCTACAATACGCCCAAAGAATGAATTTATAAGAGTTAAATCCTGCCCTGCCGGTGAGAAGGATGAACTTGTAAGATTAATAAGCAAGAAAAAAGATATAACTTCTGCCGAAGCAAAAGATATCCTTAAGAAAATAAATGACCGCGAGCTTATAAAAGTTTCCACTGATATAAGCAGAGAGTTGTTATTAACCGACGTAAGTTTTGAGTTTGCAGGTGCTTCAATAAGTGACAGTGCTTTTATTGACATAGTTGAAAACGACAGCAATTTCAAAAAATTTATTCGTTTTGCAAGTGCGGATGAAAAGGCAAACGTTGATAACTACCTTAAGGTTGCAAGAAATAACGCTATAGAAAAGGCCATTGAAGAAAAATACGCAAAAGCTGTTCGTGCTATGAACGGACGTAACGACAGCACCGGATACGAAAACGTTTGCACTCAGTTCTGTGAGCTTGGTAATTATAAAGATTCCTTTGAGAAGGCTGCACATTGTTACGTTAAATCAATGGAAGCTAAAGACGAAGAAACTTACACTTACCTTATGAGGGAAATTAATTCCAATGACCCTTCCCGTATGCAGTATGCGTATAAGGAATTGGAATTTTTAGCTGATTATAAGGATGTAAACGAAATTCGTGCAGGTCTTCCTCAGCGTATACAGAAGGCTAAAGACGAGATAGAGGACCGCAGAAAAGACGCCGAGTTTAAGCGTGCACAGACTTTATCGGTAAGTAATAAAGCTGCGGATATAAGAAAATCCATCGAAATTTTCGAAAGTCTCGGAAATTTCAAAGGTTCAAGAGGTATGGTCGGCGTGCTTGTTCCCAAACTTCAGCGTATGGAAACTGACGAGAAGGAACGAGCATTAAGAGATGTATTAAAGGTTGAATACGAAGCTAAGTACCCCGAAGTAGCTAACAAGAGCACTTACATTGATAAGTGCAATAATCTTACAAAGAACATAACTACCGAGAAAAACAGCCGCAAAGTTGCAAGTCCCGGCTGCTTCTCCTGGGGTTTCCTTGTATCAAGTATATTTATGGTATGTTTAGGTATTCTTGCAATACTGGAAGATGAAGAGGATATGATAGGCTTCCTTATCGTAGGCGGCATTGTTCTGTTCTTTGTATTAAAAAATCTTATCGGTAAAGTAAGCGACCGCTCATATCATACAAGAAACATCAGCCGCGATGAAAGAGACCTCGAAATATACAAGAAGAAATTGGCTGAAATAAATAAAATGCCTACACTTGAAGCATATATTGAAGAGAGAAAGAAAGCTTTAAGCAAAGATGAAAAGGGCGAAAGAGAAAAGCCTGCAAACGCACCTGCTGTGAGTGAAGCTGTGGGCCCGAAAGCAGCGGTAACAGACGTGTTACAGACAGTAACGTGCAAAATGTGCGGCGGTATAAATACAGTGCATGCAGGCGATAAAGATGCAAAATGTTCACACTGCGGTTCACCATTAAAGTGATGTTTTAAATTTAAGGAGATATAAAAATGGCTAAATTTGTTATTGAATGTCCCAATTGCGGCAGATATGCCGAAGCAAGTTCCGGCGTTCTCGGTTTTTTTGCCACAAAGAAAATCAACTGTTCCTGTGGCCACATAATTGACGTAAAAACAGAAAAAATTGCTTCAAAAGTGTGTGCACACTGCGGCAATACTGTTATTTACGATCAGAGTAAGGGTGAGGATGCCGTTTGCCCCGTTTGTCACGAGAAAATAAATACACGCGAAAGTATGGCTTCTCTCGTTGAATTCAGCTGTCCTTCCTGCTCCTGCCGTCTTTCTGCCGATAAGAACGCAGAAAAATATGTTTGCCCTCTCTGCGAAACAGAAATCGACGTACAGAAGCAGATAAAGAAAGAAGCTGTTAAAAATCAGGGCCTTGCCAGCGTAATCAAATACGAAGGCGGTAACGACGTTTTCGTTTGGAAGCACCCCATTGAAGATTTTAACTTAGGCTCACAGCTTATCGTTCACGAATCTCAGGAGGCAGTATTTTTCCGTGACGGTCAGGCTCTTGATTTATTCGGTGCCGGCAGATATACACTTCCCACACAGAATATTCCTGTTCTTGAGAGCGTATATAAACTTCCTTCAGGCACAGCGGACGTATTCCACAGCGAGGTTTACTTCGTTAACTTAACTACCCAGATGGGTATAAAGTGGGGTACCCCCAGCAAGGTAAGTTTGTTTGACCCTGCTTCAGGTTTCCACGTAGAAATAGGTGCCAGCGGTGAACTCAGCTTAAAAGTAGCTGATTCAAGAAAGCTTGTTTTAAAGCTTGTTGGTACAGCTAATTCCTTTACTCAGAACGAGTTTGCAGGTAAGGACGTAGAGATCGACGGCATTACTTATAATCTTGTTATAGGTAAATTCAAGCCTCTTATTGTAAGCGCAGTTAAGAATAATCTTGCTAAAATAATTAAGTCAAAGGGTATAGCTATTCTTGAGCTTGATGAAAACGTGGACGTTCTTTCAGAAGCAATGCGCGTTGCAATCAATGGTACTTTGGAAGAATACGGCCTCTATATGCCCGAATTCTTCATTACTTCATTCTCTTATCCTACAGATAAGGATTTTGAAATTTACAAAAAGCAGTTCGGTAAGCAGACTATTCTTGTTCGTGAAGAGAACATAAGAAAAGCTGAGGCTGAGGCGGCTCAGGCAAGAAAGCTTGTAGAAGCTCAGACAGAAGCACAGATTAAGATAATGAGCGTGCAGGGCGAGGCTGAAGCACTTAAAATTAAAGCTCAGGCTGAAGCTGAAGCTTACAGAGCACAGGCTTTTGCTGAAGCAGACGAAATGCGTGCAAAAGGTTATACATACGCTCAGGAAACATCACGCCAGGTCGGTATGCAGGCTATGAAAAACGGCATTACAGGCGGCGGTGTTGGCGGCGGTAATTCTATGATTGGCGATATTGCAGGCTTAGGCATTACTCTCGGCGCTATGGGCGGCGTAGTTGATATGGCTAAAGAAGCATTGAATCCCATGATGAGCAGTGCTGCTTCAATTGGCAATAATGCTATTCCTAAGGAAGAAAAGCCTCAGGCAGATACATGGGACTGCGATTGCGGTAAGAAGGGCATCACTTCCAAATTCTGCCCTGAATGCGGAGCTAAAAAGCCCGAACCCAAAGAAACATGGGATTGTGCCTGCGGTAAGAAGGGTATAACCTCCAAATTCTGCCCCGAATGCGGTGCCAAAAAGCCCGAGCCTCCCGCAACGTGGGATTGCGCTTGCGGTAAGAAGGGTATCACTTCTAAATTCTGCCCCGAGTGCGGAGCTAAAAAGCCCGAAGCTCCTGCCGAGTGGATTTGCCCCAACTGCGGTATGAAAGGTATAAAAGGAAAGTTCTGCCCTGAATGCGGAACAAAGAAGGAGGCTTAATTTATGAACATCAATTTAAATAAAAAAACATTATCAGCGGTAGCTGCATACGGCATAGTATTATTCCTCTTTGGTTTTGCATATTTCATTATTCCCTTCCCCAAGAGTGTAGCAAGTTACATCAGCTTTGTGTTTACGGTTATCGCAATAATAGCAAGTGCTTTGATAAGTGCCTATGCGTTCAGCGGTAAAGAGGATTTAAGAAGCAAGGTTTACGGCTTCCCCGTATTCAGAGTAGGTATAGTTTATGCTCTGGCACAGCTTATTTTTACCGTGCTTGTTTCCCTTATCAGCATATTCCTCTATATCCCCGAGTGGATAACCATTTTCGTAGGTGTAGTGCTTTTGGCATTGGCTGCTTTGGGAGTAATAGCCACCGATAATGCAAGAGACGTGATAGAAGCAATAGAAGCAGAAACAAGTGTACAGACAAAAGAAATGAAGCTTTTCCGCGCAGACGTTTCCACTTTAGCATATAACGTGGAAGACGCAGAAGTAAAGAAGGAGCTTGAAAAGCTCAGCGAAATGTTCAAGTACTCAGACCCCGTATCAAGCGAGGCAACAGAGCCTTATGAGAGAGAGCTTAATTTAAGGCTTGAAGATTTACGCGCATCTCTTACAATTGAAACAAAGGAAGAGCTTCTTGCAAGCATTAAGGCAATCAAAAACCTTTTGGCAGAAAGAAACAGAATCTGCAAGTTAAATAAATAAGATAAAATTAAACGGGCTGCAAATTACTGCAGTCCGTTTTCTTATGCCGAGCAAAAAAAGAAGACTCCGAGGAGTCTTCTAAGTTTATTTTCTTAATTATTTTTTATTCTGATTTTTAATCTGCTCAATGATAATCGGCAGGGCGATTTCCATTTCCTCGTCGCTCATTTCACTTTCAGCCACAACCGTAATGGAGATATCAATGCCGTCCACTTTGCACTCGTAAACGATGGGGTCACCTTTGGGTGCGGAGGCGGCCATCTGAATACCGAAAGCGCCTAAAAGGGCAACAGCAATAAAGGCGAAAACCAATACGCAGGCTACTGCCTTTTTGTAAGTGAAGGAGGTTTTCACGCTCTTAACAAGCTCCTTGGTGCTGTAGGTGGAAAGATAATTTTCCGCAAAGCTCTTGGGAGTACCGAAGGTCATGTAGATCTCATCCATACCGGCGTCGGGATTCATATCCAGGAAATCCATGACCTGCATAGAAATCATATCCCTTACCTTTCGCTTGTTTTTTGCGGGGCACATTTCGGCTATTTCTTTAGCGTACTTTTCAACTCTTAAATCTTTTTTCATAGGGTCACTCTTTCCTTTCTGCAATAAATGCTGCTTGATTTATAATAGAATAATTAAATTAAATTATTTTCGGGTATCTTTCTATATTAATAATACAATACATCATACAGTAATGTCAAGAAAAATATGTTTAGAATTGTAAAAAAATTTATTTTTCATTAAATAATTAAATTTCCGTGCAATATACTTATATTAATGCTTAGAATAATAATATTTAATGAATTTATGGTGAATTTCAGAATATAATTCAATTTTGTATTGACAATACCACATTTTGTGTAATATATTTATATAGGGATAAAATTACAAAAAGGATGGTTTATATAAATGGGTGTTTCTGAAAGCTTAAAGCGCGGCAGCGTGGAACTTTTAATTTTGGAGCTTCTTAAAAAAGAAGATATGTACGGCTACCAGCTCTCTCAGGAAATTAAAGAGAGAAGCGGCGGCTACTACACAATTCAGGAAAGCTCAATGTATCCTACTCTTTACAGAATGCTTGAGAAGGGATATATTTCCGACCATAAGAAAATAGTAGGCAAGCGCCGTGCAAGAGTTTACTACCATATAGAGGATGCAGGTCTCGAAGCTTACGAGAAGGCAAAAATGAGCTATTTAACACTTGTAAACGGTGTTTTAAAGATTCTTGACGTCAAAACTATGGAAGAGCTTAACAAAACCGCAAGAGACTGTATGATTGCAATCAAGCAGAGAAAAGCAGCCCAGCTTCTTGAGGAAATGGATTTAGAGGATTGGGATTTATAATTTAATTAAAATTAATGAAGCAGCGAGAGAAAAATTTCTTTCGCTGCTGTTTATAATTATGAAATGGAGGAATTTATTATGAAAAGATACTTAACCTTATTTTTTGTTTTTATTATGATTTTAACTTTTTGTGCTTGCGGTAATACAGAAGATAGTGCATCAAACAGTTCTTCGAAAAGTTCTATGAATGCCACTCTCGCTGGAGGCGAAAAGTCAGAAAATGAAAACGTAAACAGCTGGGTGTTAGGTGGATGGAAATTTGATGATTTCGATGGTAAATTCGACTCTGCAGACGAAATTGGCGCTCCCCTTTCCTTTATTTTTACGGAAGATAATGTTGAAGTTCTGTATGAAGATAAGAGCGAAAAGGGTACTTACGAGGTAGTTGATATAGAAGAAGGCGAGAAAAAAGTTATATGTACTTTTGTAAGCGAGACTATAGAGCTTTTTCTTAGTAAGGGTGGGTATTTAGCATATCCCGGCAATCCTTATGGCGCTATACTTGCTTACTGTGCATCTGATTACGTTGAGAATGTAGAGAACTCAGATATTAAGGATGATAAGCCCGTGCTTTCAAGCAGCGAGGCTAAGAAGTTAGCAAGTGACTTTGCAAAGAATTTTGATGGCGTACTTGAAGCTGCTGCCAAAGATTATGACGGCGATATAAACAGTGTTAATAGGATTAACGTTGAATCGGTTTCAGTAAGTAAAAAGAATGCATATACCGATGGTCCTAATTACTATGAGATTATAGCAAAAGGAAGTTTCACTGCTAAAGATGACTACGGTAAGAGCTTGGGTACATATTATTTTGATTGGACTCTTGTAATTGATTATCGTGCTGAAGGCAACAAATGGATCAGTTATCACTGGGCGGATGGCACATGGAAGGATGACGTAAAAATTCATAAATAAAGCTGATTTGGCTATCATAAAAACCTCTGAGTTTAATAGCTCAGAGGTCTTTTTATATGCTTATTCCGTGATCTTTTTAATTAAATCATTCATCAAATTATCGCGGTTGATGTGATAAACGTAGCACATTAATTTACCCTTGGGGTTCATTCCGTAGTGGTCGTCGTATTCGGGAATGGGTGTGGCGCAAAGGTAGCTTTGCATAAATCTATCGTTATCGTTTAAAAGCCATGCAATAGCGGTAACGTCCCATATAACTCTTGTCCAGGGTTTATTTAAAGCGTAGGAATCAGCTTCAGCGATGGAATTTTCCGCAAGGTAGGTTGCAAGTTTGTTTTTACCGTGGAACCAATATAAAAGCTCGGGCTTAGAGATTGTAAAGATATCAACAACACCTGCGCAGGGAAGCTGAACGAATGCCGCTTCACTGCCCATTACCACTCTTGCGGCGGCAACGTCCTGATACATATTAAATTCTGCAGAATCTGTCCAGTGAAGCGCCGTACCGCCAAGCCATACTACTACCGTGTTTTCGGCAATTTCGGGGGCTTTGATAAATGCGGAAGCCACGTTTGTGATAGCTCCTATAGCCACGATGTATAAAGGATTTTCGGGGCTATAATTTTTAGCAAGCTTAACTATATATTCGGCGGCGTCGCTTTCTACGGGAGTTTTTTCGTCAGTTAAGAAATTTTCACTGCCTCTGTAAGTTTTTTCTTTAAACTCATCCATATCCGCTAAACTGAGAAGCTTTAAAATTTCATTGTAGCTTTTTTCCATACCGTCCTTAGGGCTTTCTGATTTAGCGTTTAAAAAAGGTGCGGCTAAAATAGCTTTGATATTAAGTTTATCCTGATTTTTAAGCATATAGGAGATGGCAAACTGATCGTCGATTTCATTATATGCGTCGGTATCCAGTATAACGTCTATTTTACCTTTTGGTACTTCCAAATTTTTAATAAGCTGTTCTGTTGTCATAATTATATGGTCCTTTCTTATAATAATTTTAAGGTATCAAGAGCACTTATAACTTCATCCCAGGTTGGAATTGAGGGTGCGGCGCCCATTTTTGTAATGGCAAGGCTTGAAGCAGCGGAAGCTATTTTAATTGCTTCCTCGGGAATTAAGCCCTTTGAAATGCCCGAGAGGAAAAATCCCGTGAAGGTATCACCTGCGGCGGTGGTATCAACGGGGGTTACGTCGAAAATTCCGTGGCTGTGGCGCTGGTTTTTGTAGCTGTAAATACAGCCCTTACTGCCTAAAGTGAGCATCACTATCATTTCGGGGTACTTTACTTTCATTTCGTTTAAGAAATCTTCGGGTGAAAGTCCGCCTGAAAGGTCAGATGCCTCGGTTTTATTTAAAATAAGGCAGCTTACTTTATTTAAATCAATTTCCTTTATGCTTTCGTCAAAAGGCGAAGGGTTAAGCACGGTAAAAAGTCCCTTATCAAAGGCTTTTTCTATTATATAAGGGACTAAATTTATTTCGTTCTGAATCAATAGGATGTCGCCTTTTTCAAAATGGGATAAAACCCCGTCGATATAATCTTTAGTAAAAGCGTAATTGGTGCCGTGGAAAAGGAAAATTGAGTTTTCGCCTTTTTTATCCACTTGAATTATGGCGTGACCCGTTTTATCCTTGGTTACTTTTAAGTAATCAAGCTTTGCCCCTGCATTTAAAAGCTCGTCCTTTAAAAATAAGCCGTCCTCACCGATTATTGCGGCAGGGTAAACTTCCATACCTGCTCTTGAAAGGGCGACAGTTTGGTTTAAACCTTTACCGCCTGGGAAAAGCTCCAATTTCTCGCTGCCCTCGGTTTCACCCGGGCGCACGATATGGTCTAAAGAGTAAACGTAATCTATATTGCAGGAAGCAAAATTTACCGTTTTCATAATATTCCCTCTCTTTTTAATCTGTAGTTTCATTATAATAAAGTTTTAATTTACTTGCAATAGAAAATAGATATTTCATACAAATATAACGGGGGGGATTACGGGTATTGACAAAATACGAAATGTTGATTATAATATAAGTGAAGATAAAATAAGGAGGGTAAAAATTATGAATAAAAGAAAAGTTATTTTAATAGGAGTTTTGATACTTATTTTACTGATTATAGTTTCTCTTTTGTTATTCCTTTTTAACCCTTCTCTTTCGTTAAGTCTGATGGGAAACGATATTTTATTTACAGACAGATACGAAACCGAATACGGAAATTATACTGTTTACGTAACAGAGAAGGACGGAACGCTGGGCATAAAAATTTACCTTGACGACGGTTTTTTTGGAAGTTTAAGAGAAGCTGGTATAGGTTCGGGTGATAATAATACTGCACACGGTGTGATAGTTTTAACGGGCGTAAGAAACGGAAAACCGTTTACAGAGAACATTGACGTTTATGCAACAGAAGCGGACACCAATATTATCGACGATAAAATTATCTGTTCTGAAGAATTTAAATTTAAGGACAAAAATTACAAATTAGTATATTCCCATTAAATAAATTAAAGCAAGAGAGATATAAAAATCTTTCTTGCTTTTCTTTTACCGTTTAATGTTTATAAGCTGATATCAAGCACCATCATAATCAAAAATCCCAAAGAGGCGCCTATACTTCCTAAGGTGCTTCCTTTTTTGTCGCAGTTTTCACTGGCTGCAGGGATCAATTCCTTAACTACCGCCAAAAACATAGCTCCTGCCGCAAAGGAGAGAAACCACGGAATGTAGGATGCAATAAATGACGCGATAATTACAGTTAAAACTCCGAATATGGGTTCAACTATGCCCGACATACTGCCAAGAAAAAAGGCTTTAAGCCTTTTTTCTCCCATTTGCCTTAAGGGCAGTGCCACCGCCGCGCCTTCGGGAAAATTCTGTATGCCTATGCCTATTGCCAGAGCTATTGCGGAGGCAAAAAGAGCAGGGTCGTTTTGCTTTGCCGCCGTAGCGAAGCTTAAGCCTACCGCCATTCCTTCGGGGATATTATGAAGAGTGATGGCGGATATCAGAAGGGCGCTGCTTCTGTTATTTTTCGTAAGGGACAGACGGTTTATCAGGTTATCGAAAATAAGAATGAAAAGCACGCCGAGAATAAAACCGCCTGCGGAGGGCAAAGCGGGATGAACACCGTTATCTTCCGCGTATTCCATGGAAGGTATAAGTAAACTCCAAACTGCCGCCGCCAGCATAACGCCCGAAGCAAAGCCGTAGAGGATATTTTTCAGCTTAACGGAATTGTTTTCTTTGAATATAATTACCACCGCGGCTCCCAGCGCGGTCATAAAAAATGTAAATAAGCACCCGAGAAGGGCGTATAATAAAGCTTTTTCGATATATATCACCTCAGATTTGAGTCTTAATTCATTTTATGCAGGAAAAAATTTTTTGACATCGGGCAAAACAAAATCTCCCGCAATATAAACCGAAAATCTTGCAAAATTAATTATAAAAAACCTTGATTTTTATACAATTTAGGACTAAAATGAATAATGGTAAAAAATTGCTTCAAAATTAAAACGTTTGCAGAGGTTAAAAAGTTTGAAAGTAAATTTTCATACCTTTGCTTTTGCACTTGCGGTATTTTAGGATACAAAATTATGATAAAATGCCCCGAAAAATAAGAATAAGGAATTGCTTTGCCGAAGTAAAGCAGAGCAATCAAATCAATAATAAAGGTCTGATAATATGAACGCACAGCTTTCAGAAAGAATTAAATCAAAAGAGAAAAAGTTTTCCAAGGGTCAGAGGCTCATTGCTTTATATATAATGGAGCAGTACGATAAGGCTGCTTTTATGACTGCATCCAAACTCGGCGTTACCGTAGGTGTAAGTGAATCCACCGTAGTCCGTTTTGCCACAGAGCTTGGCTACAGCGGTTACCCCGAGCTTCAGCAGGCAATGCAGGAGATGATAAGAAATAAGCTTACAAGTGTACAGAGGCTTGAAAGTACCTATAATAATTATAAGGTAGAGGATCTTTTGGAGGCTTCTTTAAATCAGGATATCGATATAATCAGAAAAACCAAGGATTCCGTGGATAAAGAGGAGTTCTACAGCGCAGTAAATGCCCTTATGAAAGCCGATACCATATTTATTTTAGGTGCGGGCAGTTCTTTGGCGCTTGCAACCTTCTTAAACCATTACCTCCGCCTTATTTTCCCTAACGTTGAAATGCTCGACTCCACAAGTGAGGCTGAAATATTCCAGCAGATGGTAAGAATAGGCGAAAAAGACGCGGTTATAGGCATAAGCTTCCCCCGCTACTCAAAAAGAGCGGCAAAAGCCCTTCGCTATGCAAGCGACCGCGGCGCCGAGACTATTGCAATTACCGATACCGTCCTCTCACCCCTTGCGCAGTGCTCAAAATATAAGCTCCTTGCAAAGAGTGATATGGTGTCCTTCGTTGACTCCCTCGTTGGCCCTTTAAGCCTTATAAATGCTTTGATAGTTACAATTGCCATAATAAAAAAAGAAGACGTCGCAAAAACCCTAACTACGTTGGAGCACATCTGGGATGAATACGGCGTTTATGAGAAGATAGATGACAGAACGAAATAATAAAAACGAAAATTACGACGTTATAATAATAGGCGCAGGCGCCGCAGGTCTGATGGCGGCGGGGTCTGCCTTAGAGCGCGG
This sequence comes from Oscillospiraceae bacterium, assembly GCA_015065615.1. Classification (GTDB taxonomy): domain Bacteria; phylum Bacillota; class Clostridia; order Oscillospirales; family Acutalibacteraceae; genus SIG603. The sequence goes on from SVPY01000003.1 coordinate 67,637, forward strand.
TATGAGCGTTTTGATGTTTGATAAAAACGAAAAGCTCGGCAGAAAATTAAGAATTACAGGTAAAGGCAGATGTAACGTAACGAATAACTGCACGAAAGAAACCGTAATTGCATCTACCGTAAGTAACCCACGGTTTTTATACAGCGCTCTTAACTTTTTCAGCCCCGAAGATACCATGAATTTTTTCGAAAATTTAGGTGTACCTTTAAAAACAGAGCGAGGAAACCGCGTTTTCCCGGTTTCAGATAAGGCGGATGATATTGCAGAGGCTCTTGTAAATTACTGCTCAGGCGCTAAAATCGTAAGAAATACCGTTAAAGAGGTGTTTGCCGAAAACGGCGAAATTAAAGGTGTGAAAACCGAGAATAAAACATATTACGGTAAAAACGTGCTTATAGCCACGGGCGGCGCCTCCTATAAAGCTACGGGCTCCACCGGTGACGGCTATAAATTTGCAGAGAGTTTAGGTCACGAGGTTACAAAACTTTCACCTTCATTGGTTGCATTGAGCTGCAGCGATAAGGATATCCCCTTAGCGCAGGGCTTATCCCTTAGAAATATAGGCTTTAAAATTACCGATAAAGTTAAAAACAAGGTAATTTACGAGGATTTCGGTGAACTTTTATTTACCCATTTCGGTATCAGCGGTCCTGTTGTATTAAGCGGCAGCGCTCACCTGAAGGATATGGAAAAAAACAGATTCACAGCTTCAATTGATTTAAAGCCCGCTCTTGATAAGGAGAAGCTTGACCAAAGGCTTTTAAGGGATTTAAACGAAAATAAAAACCGCGACCTTGTAAATTCCTTACAGGCGCTTCTGCCCCAGAAGCTTATTGAGGTTGTAATAGAAAGAAGCGGAATCGACGGCAGAACCAAATGTAATTCCATAACGAAAAAACAGCGCGAAGCTCTTTTAAGCGTGCTTAAAAATTTTACCGCAGAAATAGTGGATTTCCGTTCCCTTAACGAAGCTATAGTTACAAGAGGCGGAGTGGCTGTTAAAGAAATCAACCCCAAAACTATGGAATCAAAGCTTATAAAAGGACTTTTCTTTGCTGGCGAAGTAATAGACGTGGATGCTTACACAGGGGGCTTTAACCTGCAGATAGCATTCTCAACGGCAAAACTTGCCGCAGAAAATTTTTATTACGGCGAATAATATACGAAAGGATAGTTTAAATATGAAATACGCAGTAGCTATTGACGGTCCTGCAGGCGCAGGTAAATCCAGTATAGCAAAGGAAGTGTCAAAGCGCCTTGGCTTCATTTACGTGGATACGGGTGCTTTATACAGAACCGTGGCGCTGTACCTTTTAAATAACGGCATTAAAGCAGACGAGATCGATAAAATTGAAGAAGCTCTCAAGCATATTGAGGTTTCTATGGAGCATAAGGAGGACGGCCAGCACGTATTTTTATGCGGTGAGGACGTTTCTCATTTAATAAGAACCGAGCCCGTTTCCATGATGGCATCCACCACAAGCGCTTTACCTGTAGTAAGAAAGTTCCTTTTTGACCTGCAGGTTCAGATGGCGGAAAAATATAACGTTATTATGGACGGCAGAGATATCGGCACGGTGGTACTTCCCAACGCTCAGGTTAAAATTTTCTTAACCGCTACAGCCGAGGACAGAGCAAAAAGAAGAATGCTTGAATACAAGGCGAAAGGACAGGAAGCGGATTTTGATAAAATTTTGGAAGATATCATCAAGCGCGACTACCAGGATATGAACAGAGCCACTTCACCCTTAAAAAAGGCAGAGGACGCTATTTTGCTCGATACTACGGGCAACGAGTTTTCACAGTCTGTGGAGCTTATGATGAATACGATAAAATCCAGACTTTCTATATGATTTAATATAGTCTAATCTAATCTGAAAAGGAATTACAAAATGAAAAAAGAGAGAAGACCTCTTATAATCAAGCTTGCAAATTTAGTTATGCCGCTTTTTTATAAGCTTAAGTACGGTTTAAGTATTAAAGGCAAGGAGAATTTGCCAGAAAGCGGTCCTGCAATTATTTGCTCCAGTCACGTAACAGCTCACGACCCCATTATGATAGGCTGCTACAGTAAGCGCTACATCCGTTATATGGCTAAGGACAGCCTTTTTAAAAACAAATTTATAGGTGCGTTTTTACGCCATGTAGGTGCCTTCCCTGTTGCAAGAGGCAAAGGCGATATGGACTCTATCAACGAAGGTATGGATTACATTAAAAACGGCGGAGTAATGTGTATTTTCCTTGAAGGTACGCGCAGTAAGGATGGCGTACCCGGCAAGCCCAAGTCCGGCGTAGGCTTGATTGCCGCCCAGACCAAAGTCCCCGTTATTCCCATTGCCATTATAGGTCAGAACGGCAGGAATCCCAAAAACGCCAAAAAATCTATGCTCAATATCGGCAAGCCTATTGCTTTCGAGGAACTTCAGGTAGATGAGAGCAACGTACGAAGCTACAAAAAAGCCGCGATGTATATAATGGATAAAATTTTAGAGCTTCGCAGCGAGGCTATTGAAATTATGGGCGGCGAGGATTTAGCCACAAAAGAATACGAAGAAAAGAAGGCTCTTGAAAAGGCAGAAAAAGAAGCAAAACGCGCAGAAAAACTTTTGCAGGAAAAGGAAGCTGAGTAAATAATGAAAAGTGAAATTATTCTTGCCAAAAGCGCAGGCTTCTGCTTCGGTGTTAACCGCGCCGTTGAAACCGTTTATGATCTTATAAGCGAAAATAAGAAGGTTTACACCTTGGGTCCCATAGTTCACAACCCACAGATAGTTGAGGACCTTGAAAGCAAGGGCGTGAAAATAATTGAGGATCCCAAAGAAGCCGAGGATGGCAGTGTTATAGTTATAAGAGCTCACGGCGTTTCCCCCGACGTGAAAGAAGCCATAAACGAAAGCGGCTGTGACTGCTGCGACGCTACCTGCCCCTTCGTACAGAACATTCATAAGCTCGTTAAAAAAGGCAGCGAAGAAAATAAGGTGCTTTTAATGGCGGGCGATAAGGAGCATCCTGAGGTAAAGGGCATTTTAGGTGAGGCCAAAAACGAGTATTTTACCTTCCAGAATGAAAAAGAACTCCTTCAAATTATAGAAAATCACCCCGAACTTTATGAAAAAGAGATATTTTCCTGCGCTCAAACAACATTTAATGTGGCAGAATGGAAAAATTGTTTAAAAACTATAAAAAAAGTCTATACAAACGCTTCAATTTTTGATACAATATGTAATGCTACTGCGAAAAGACAAGCTGAGGCTGAAGAGCTTGCAAAAGAGTGCGACGTTATGATAGTTGTGGGCGGTAAAAACAGCTCCAACACCCAGAAGCTGCGGGACGTTTGCCAAAAGCACACCGAAACCTACCTTGTGGAAACAGCAGCGGAACTGCCTAAGCTAAAGGGCAAAAATAAAATTGGCATTACTGCGGGAGCTTCAACTCCTGCGGGGATTATAAAGGAGGTACTGGTTACCATGACAGAAATTTTTGAAAAGGAAATGAGTTTTGAGGAGATGCTTGAAGAGTCTCTCAAGAGCTTAAATACAGATGAAAAGGTACGCGGCATAGTTAGCAGAATAACAGCTACAGAAGTGTATGTAGAGGTTGTTGGACGTAAGCAGACAGGTTACATTCCCGCTGATGAAATTAGCGCTGACCCCTCTGCTAAGCCCGAGGACGTAGTTAAGTTAGGCGATGAGCTTGAGCTCCTCATTATGAAAACAAACGATCAGGAAGGCACAATTATGCTTTCCAAAAAGCGTGTTGACGCAGGCAAGGGTTGGGATATTCTTGCTAAGGCTAAGGAAAACGACGAAACTCTTACAGGCAAGGTTACTGAGGTTGTTAAGAGCGGTATCGTTGTTATGTCCAACGGCATCAGAGTATTTATCCCCGGTTCTCACGCTACAAGCAACAGAGGCGAAAACCTCGACGGCTTCAAGGGTAAGGAAATCAGCTTCAAGGTTATTGACGTTGACAGACCCAAGAGAAGAGCAGTTGGCTCTATCCGTGCTATCTTAAGAGAAGAAAGAAAAGCTCAGATCGCTAAGTTCTGGGAAGAAGCTGAAGAAGGCAAGGCTTACACAGGTAAGGTTAAGTCCTTAACAAGCTTCGGCGCTTTTGTTGATCTCGGCGGCGTTGACGGTCTTGTACATATCACAGAACTTTCCTGGAACAGAATCAAGAACCCTGCTGAAGTTGTAGCAGTTGGCGACGAGCTTGAAGTTTACATCAAGTCCATCGACAAGGAAGCTAACAAGATCTCTCTCGGCCACAAGAAGGCAGAGGATAATCCTTGGGAAATTATGAAGAATCAGTATCCTGCAGGCACAATCTGCGAGGCTACTATCGTAAGCATGACAACATTCGGCGCATTCGCAAGAATCATCCCCGGTGTTGACGGTCTTATCCACATCTCTCAGATCGCTGATAAGAGAATCGAGAAGCCCCAGGATGTATTAAAGGTTGGCGATAAGGTTCAGGTTAAGGTTATCGACATCGACTTCGAGAAGAAGAGAGTTTCTCTCTCCATCAAGGAAGCAGCTAAGGCTGAGGAAGCTACTGAAGAAGCAGCTGAATAATCTTATTGAAGCTAAATTTAAAATTTAAATGAAATTGCGGAGCGCCTATGCGTCTCCGCTTTTTTATTGACAAAAAATAAGCCCCTGTAATATAATTAAATTGAAAAAAGGATAAACGGAGGGATAAGATAATATGAAAAATAAGCAGAATATTTTTATTGTTTTCGAGGTTTTGGCGCTTTTATTGCTTATTCTCTGTTTTATGCCTCACGGTGAAGAACGCTTAAGCGAAGAGGAGATTGAAAGCTTAAGAACGAAATATGTTTTATATGACCAAGAAAATCCACTGGTTGAATTTACATCCGAGTATTATAATAAAACAATCAGGGATTACGTAAAAAATAACCACACCTTCGTGTACTGTGAAGTTTTAAGAGATGCTTATGAAGAACTTAGCGGACTGGATAGGATAACGTACGTTAAAGTAAAAGTAATAAGCGATACCGAGGGCTTTTTCGAAGAAGGGGACGAGTTTGCTTTCAGATACGGAATTATGGACAGTTACTATTCTCCCCAGCCTAAAAAAGGCGACAGAATAGTTGTTCCCGTTGGTTTCAGTATATATAACAAAATTTTTGATATATACGGCGATAGAAACGGGTGTTACTACGTAACCGAGGATGATTTTGTAATTTCCGCATTTTTTGAGCGCGGAGATATAAAGTATTCGGGTATTAAAATAGACAGTTTAATGAAAAAATTAAAAAAGACCTACCTCGAAAGTACAGAGTACTTAAAACTTATGAAGGAAGAGTATAATCATAGCAGCGGCAGACGCGGTTTTGAAAATTTAAACGAATATAAAAAGCTTATAAGAAGTAAAATAACGGAATAACAGGCTCATTTTGAGGCATAATATTTACGTCAAAAGCTATAAATTAATTTTGACGTAAATATGAAAGGAACTGATAAAATGAACAAACTTTCCTGTAGTGTAAAAGATTGCGTAAATAACGCTTCCGGTCTTTGCAGTCTTGAAAAAATTATCGTGGAAGGTCCTTCCGCTGTAAAGTGCGAGGGTACAAGCTGTGTTTCCTTCGTTGCCAAAAGAGGCGGCGCACAGAATTCCTGCGCAAAGGGTAACTGCGCAAGTGAGGAGACAAATATCGTATGTAAGGCTGAGCATTGTGTTTACAATGCAAACACCAAGTGTACCGCTTCAAAGGTTAACGTGGGCTGTGTATGCAGCGGTGTGTGCGTTTCAAGCGAAACAGAGTGCGAAACTTTTAAAGCAAAGTAAAAAATAGTTGACATTATAACTTTATGGTGGTATTATAATCACCCAGCCTTAAAAAAGTGCCGGACAGGTTAAGCCCTGCCCGGCTTTTTGCGCCGTTTATTTAAATCACAAAGCCTCTTTATTACCCAAAATAGAGGATACAGATTAAGTTGCAAATTTGTATCAGGTCAGTTTTTTAGGTAGCCGTTAGCGGTGAAAACGGGTTAGGGATAAATTATTTCTGATTCATTACCGTGAAAGTGAATCTATGATTGAAAGGAGCTATAAAATGATAGAACTTAAAAACGTATGTAAGACCTACAAAATAGCAAAACGCGGAAGCTCTTTTAAAGAGACTTTCAAATCCTTCTTTTCTAAGAATTACACAGAAATAAAAGCCCTTAATAATGTAAGTTTCAAGATAAACGAGGGCGAAATAGTCGGCTACATAGGACCTAACGGCGCAGGCAAAAGCAGCACAGTTAAGATAATGAGCGGAATTTTAACTCCCGACAGCGGTGAATGTCACGTCTGTGGCATGGTACCCTGGAAGGAAAGAAAAGATTACGTAAAAAATATCGGTGTTGTTTTCGGGCAGCGTTCACAGCTTTGGTGGGACGTGCCCGTTATTGACTCTTTTGAGCTTTTAAAGGATATCTATGCAGTTGACAGCAAAACTTACAATAAAAACTTAAGCGACTTAACTGAGCTTTTGGACTTAAAGGAGATTTTAAAAACTCCCGTAAGGCAGTTAAGCTTAGGTCAAAGAATGCGCTGTGAAGTTAGCGCCGCTTTGCTTCATGACCCCAAGGTGCTTTTCCTTGACGAGCCCACTATCGGTCTTGATGCAGTTTCCAAAATTGCAGTAAGGAATTTTATCAAAAGAGTGAATGCCGAGAAAAAGACAACGGTCATTTTAACCACCCACGATATGCAGGACATTGAAGCTTTAACCGACAGAATCCTGTTTATAGGTAAGGGTCAAATTTTGCTGGACGGCACACTTAACGAGCTTAAAAAGCACGGCGGACATAATAAAAAGCTCACCGTGGAATTTTCAGGCGGTAAGCTTGAAAGGGAGAATTATTTAAGTCTTGAGGGTTTAAGCCTTATAGATGAATTCAGTGAAAGAGCTGTATTTTTAATTGACAGCGAAAAAATGTCCATTCCCGAGGCGGTAAATATTATTTCAAAGGACCTTAATATAACGGACCTTTCCGTGGAAGCGGACAGCATCGAAAATACTGTTGCCGCCCTTTACAGAAAGTTCGGAGTATAAGCGGAGGGAGAATATAAATGAAAAAATATTTTACCTTTTTCAAAATACGCTTTCAGTCCACACTTCAGTACCGCACAGCCGCATGGGCAGGTGTTGCCACCCAGTTTGTGTGGGGCGGTATGCGAATTTTAATGTTTATGGCTTTTTACGAGGCGGACAAAAGCAGATTCCCAATGGAATTTACTGAGCTTAGCTCCTATATCTGGCTGCAGCAGGCGTTTTTAGCACTTTTTGCAGTATGGACTTTTGACAGCGAGATAATAGAAAGTATAACCTCAGGTAGTGTAGCAAACGACCTTTTGCGCCCTATGGATGTTTATACCATGTGGTTCACTAAGGATATGACGTCAAGAATGGCGAAAGCCTTACTTCGCTGTGTGCCTGTTATAGCAATTACTTCATTTTTACCCAAGCCCTACGGCTTAAGCCTGCCCAAAAGCTTTGAAGCCTTCCTGCTGTTTTTAATTACCCTTTTCCTTGGTGTGGCGGTATTGGTTTCAATGGGTATGTACATTTACATATTAACGATGAAATTTATGTCCGCTATGGGTGTAAGGATACTTTTTGCCAATATTGCGGAATTTTTGGCAGGCTCCATAATTCCCTTGCCCTTTATGCCCGACGGCATCAGATTCTTCCTTGAAATGCTGCCCTTTGCTTCAGCAGGCAACCTGCCATTAAGAATTTACAGCGGCAATATCTCAGGAAGTGAGATGTGGTTTTATATCGCGGTGCAAATATTCTGGCTTTTATTCTTGCAAATCACAGGCAGAATCTGGCTTAAATCCAAAATGAAAAAAGTTGTGGTGCAAGGAGGCTAAAATTGAAAACTTCGTTTTCAATTTATCGTATTTCTTTTCGATATTCGAAGAATATCGATTTTCTAAAGAAAACCAAGAAAATACGCCCACAGAGTAAACTAAGAGGAATTTTAAAACGTTAGTTTCAATTTATCGTATTTCTTTTCGGTATTCGAAGAATATCGATTTTCTAAAGAAAACCAAGAAAATACGCCCACAGAGTAAACTAAGAGGAATTTTAAAACGTTAGTTTCAATTTATCGTATTTCTTTTCGATATTCGAAGAATATCGATTTTCTAAAGAAAACCAAGAAAATACGCCCACAGAGTAAATTGTTTACTAAAAATTTAATAGAAGGAAGAAAGTAATGAAACAGAATAAATTTAAGATTTACGGAAAATTCTTTTCCATAAATTTAAAAACTCAGCTTCAGTATAAAGGTTCCTTTGTGATGATGTTTTTCGGTCAGTTTTTAACTGCTTTTTCAGGCTTTATGATGATTTATTTCCTTTTTGACCGTTTTAATGCAGTTAAGGATTTCAGCATAAATGAAGTTTTACTGTGCTACTCCGTGTCCCACATAAGCTTTTCACTTTCTGAGGTATTTGTAAGAGGCTTTGATGCCTTTGGTTCAACAGTAAGAACGGGTGACTTTGACAGAATTTTACTGCGCCCGGGCAGTACTATTTTCCTTATCCTCTGTTCGAAAATGGATTTTACAAGGCTGGCAAAGGCTTTAAACGGCGTTATTATAATGATTTTTGCTGTAATTAACGCAGGAATTATATGGGACGGGATGAAAATATTCACCCTGGTGCTTATGGTGCTTTGCGGTATGGCACTCTATTCAGCCCTCTTTTTAATTTACGCCGCCCTTTGTTTCTACACAACTCAGGGATTGGAGGTTATGAATATATTTACTGACGGCGGCAGAGAATTCGGTCAGTACCCCTTAAGCGTTTACGGTGAAAACGTACTGAAATTCCTCACTTTTGTGGTACCTATGGCGCTTTTCCAATATTACCCATTTCTGTATTTAACGGGCAGGGTAAACAGCATGGTTTACTGCTTCCTGCCTTTAGGCACGCTTCCCTTTATGATTCCTGCCTATATTATATGGAGAGTGGGACTTAAGCATTATAAATCAACTGGTTCCTAAATAAAATGACCTTCTGTGAACACACATTTAATCTTTTTAAACCCCTCCTATTTTGCTGTGCAAAATTTTCCTCCCCTTACAGGGGAGGCGAGGAGTTCCCCCGAGAAGAAATAAAGGGGAAAGATGTGGTGTTTACAGAAGGTTTTCTTTTTTAATGCGGAATATGTTTTTTCTGCCCTCTTTGCCCACGTTTTCGCAAAGACCCAAATAACAGAGGGTGTTTATGGCGCTGTAGCTGTTGCGGCTGTTGCACTTTGAAAGCTTCTGTAAATCGGAAGCGCTGAAAATTTCGGGTAAATCTTCGGGCAAAAGCTTTAATAAATCCCTCGGTGTGTTTATTATAAAAATATCGATAAGCTCGCGGGGGTATCTCTCAATTCTGGTAGCCCCTTTTTTCCTATCCTTACTTTTGCCGTCCAGCATCTTAAAATCGTCGGTATCAATATGCATTAACGTGATAGTTAACCGCGGGTTATTAAGCTTATCTTTTATGCCGTAAAGCTCCCCGAATACGTCAATAAGTCTGCCTATTTTGGGGCTTCTGTGGGCTTTGCTTGTTTCTCCTGTTTCGGGGTCAAGCCAGCTTACGTATTTGTGAAAGGGGATGGGATGAATTAAATTGACGTCGGTTACGGCAAGAAAATACATAAGCTTTTTTGATAAATTTTTAAAGCTTCGCGTCTGCACTTCCACAATGCCCTCTTCGTTAATTGCATCTGCATAGAAGCTGCCAAGCTTTACTTCGTGGTCGCTGCTGTAAGGGGAAAAGTAGAATTTCAAAGTTAAGTGCATTATTTTTTCGGAGAGTATACCTATGGTGGGGTTTTCGCTGCAGTAGGTTTTGGCTTTTTCAAAAGCTTCCGCAAATTTTTCTTTTTCATATAAACTTAAATTTAAATTTAAATTTAAATTATCCACGGTATCACTCCTTTCGGATATTAATTATATAACACAAGTATAAATATTGCAACAAAAAGGGAAGGAAACCAATAAGGTCTCCTTCCTTTTTACTACGGTTTGAGTTTAAGTATAATTTTATGAGAGAGAAATGCAAGATAGTGTCCAACTAAAATTCCCAGTGAGTTTAAAATAAAATCGTCAATATCGAAACTTCTGCCGATTACAGGCTGAAAAAGCTCAATAAACAGAGGGATAATAAGTGAAACCGTGCAGATATTCTTAAACTGAAGTTTGCCTGAAATCAAATAGACGAAAATACCGTAGGGCACAAACATCAGCATATTTAAAGTGAGCATGGTTTTTACCCAACTGCCGAAAGTAAATTCACCCGTAAGCCACTTGCAAATTGAAGGAATAAAGTTAAAGCCGCCCGAAAATATGGGAGCAAGGGTCTCATTACAGTAGCCGTTTTTTACGTGAAAATAAAAGTAAGTCCAGAAATTTTGCGGCAGTAAAGTAAGGCTTATAAGCCCCGTGACGTAAACCGTAAAAAGAATTCGTATAATTTCCTTTTTTACAGGGAGTTTTTCCTGCAGTTTTCGGTATTTATTCAGTTTATAAAGTGTGTAAATAAGTCCTGCAAGTAAAGAAACAGGCAAAACTTCAAGGAATAAACTAAGCATTTTCTTTCTCTTTAATCTGAACTGTTTTAAAAATTATTTCCGCTTTGAAAACGTCGTCCTCAATTTTTATATTAAAGATTCCGTTCATATTTTTTACGAAGGTATCGGCTATTGAAAGTCCCAAACCCGAGCCCTCACTGCTTCTGGATTCATCACCGCGCTTGAATCTTTCCAGTATTTCGCTTTCGGTGAAATTCATCTCGTATGATGAAACATTCTTGATTTCAAACACAGCTTCGCCGTTTGTTTCAGCAAGCTTAAGGAAAATTCGCGTACCGTTGAGGGAATATTTTAAAGCGTTATCTATTAAATTCTGCAGCACCCTGAAAAGCTTTTTGCCGTCTCCCTTAATATAAATCTCGTTTTCGGGCAATAAAACCTTAATGGGAGAGGGGCTGTTTTCAATTTTATCGCTCAATTCCGTTAAAGTCTGGTTAATAAGTTGCTTTAAGCCTAAGGTTTCGCTTACTGAAAGCTCAGTTTGGCTTGAAGCTTTTGAAAGGTCGAAAATATCCGCGATCATATTTTTAAGCCTTAAGCTTTTCTGCTTGATTATTTTCACATAGTCGCGGCTTTCGTCCGAGAGGTTTTCGTCGTCGTTTAAAAATTCCACGTAGCTTAATATGGAAGTTAGAGGGGTTTTTAAATCGTGGCTTACGTTACTTATCAGCTCGGTTTTCATTTTTTCGGAGGATACTGCTTTTTTAACAGCCTTATCCATACCTTCGCCTATAGAGTTTAAATTTTCGGGAAGCTTGCCGAAAATCGGATTCATATTTGAAGGGAGTTTACTTTCAAAGTCGCCCTCGCGCATTTTTCTTGCGGCTTCTTTTACTTCTTCCATTTCAAGGCTTAAATTAGCGGCAGCTTTAAAGCAAACAAAGGCGATAAATAAAAAGTAAATAAGGGTAACAAATATGCCGAAGTATAAAGATCTTGTTAACAGGGTTGAGAATATGAATATTATGCCGCCTATAAAGAGGGACAAAATTAAAGCCGTAAAGAAGAATATAACATAGCCTGTTAAAGTGGATTTTAAAGCTTTGGAAATTTTAATAAATCCCTTTTTTAAATACCTATACAGTGCGGCAACGGTTGTATGAGCAAAAAGCTCGTTTCTTTTCGCTCTTTTTACTAAGTTAACAAACACCTTGTAGCTGAAAAGGGAGAAACACGCCCCTGCCGTAATTTCCGTAAACCAATAAAAACCTACGGAGTAAGTGCCGTTGACTCTGAAAAATTTTACGGAGAAATAAATAAGGAAATAAGAGAAAATAAGATAAATTAAAACTAATATATCGTTATAAATTTTCTCGTGATATAAAATTTCCTTTAATTTATTTTTGTCCTTAGTTCTTATATGGGAAGTTATTCCCGAAAGAATGAAACCGCCGATAATAAGGAATACACCGCCGCAGAAAGCACCGAAATACTTCTTGCCTTGTGACTGGGAGTAAATTTCCCATGAACGGATATTATTTTCCGCCTCGTCGGTAAGCCAAACGTAAATATAATAATTTTCTGTAGCGTACTCTATATAGTTTCCTTCTATTGCTTCGCTGTCAGTTTCGTTCTCCGCTATATAAGGCTGATAATCGTAGCCGTAGCTTGTTTCATAGTGATAATTTTTCGAATAAATATAGCTTAAGCTGGTGCTATCGGCAAATTTATCCTTCAAAATATCCTTCATATTTTCGCCACTATCTTTAATTACGTAGCGGTAGCCCTGCTTTGCAAGTTCATCAAGATTTTTTTCTAAGTAACTTAGCTCTTCCTTTGTGTGTTCTGTAATGAAAACCCCGTCGGTTTTACCTATTTCTTTTATATCGTTATAAAAAGAACAGTAAGAAAAAAGCAGGTCCATAACTTCGCTTTGTTTATTATGGGAAGAATAATTGACCGTGTCTCCGCTATTTAAGTAAGAAAGTACGCTTTTTCCGTTAAGAAGCGCAAGTGAGAGAAACATATAACCTATAAAGATTATAAGTACTGAGAGTGCGCTTAGTATTTTTGTTTTTTTAGCCTTCGATTTTGTATCCAAGTCCCCACACCACCTTTAAATATTTTGGTTCCCTCGGATTTATCTCAATTTTTTCTCTTATTCTCCTTATATGTACCATTACCGTGTTATCGGTGCCGAAAGCATCCTGATTCCATACGGCGGAGTAAATCTGCTCGGCTGAGAACACGTGGTTTTTGTTGAGCATAAGGAAGTGGAGAATATTGAATTCGGTAGGGGTAAGCTTGACCTTTTCGCCGTTTACGGTTAAAGTTTTTGCGGCGGTATTAATGGAAAGACCGCTTACCGTAATTACGTTTTTATCCTCGCTTACTTTGCCGCTGCCTAAAATTTTATACCTTCTTAGCTGACTCCTTACTCTTGCCAGAAGCTCCTGGGGGTTATATGGCTTGGTTACGTAATCGTCTGCGCCTATTGAAAGACCTAAAATTTTGTCGCTGTCCTCACTTTTTGCCGAAAGAATTATAATGGGGATATTGTTTTTCTCCCTTATTTTCATTGTGGCGGAAAGTCCGTCCAGCTTCGGCATCATAATATCGAGGATGATAAGGTCAATTTTATCCGTAACCAGCTTATCGAGAGCTTCAAGACCGTTATTTGCTGTTACCGTCTCGTAGCCTTCGTCTTTTAGAAGTTTTGAAATGGCGAAAGCTATCTCGCGGTCGTCATCCACTACCAGAATTTTTTCTTTTTCCACTTTTTTGAGCCTCCTTGGGATTGCAGGTTTATTATATACACGAAATCTTACGTATTTACTTATAAAATTCTTAATATTTTCTTAAATATATACGAATTTTAAGGGGTAAATGTTACAGCAAAGCGCAAATTTTCAATAGACAATTAAAAAATACCTTGCTATAATAATTATAGTATAAAAAAGCATCAAAACGGTAACAAAAAACGGCAAAAAATAAAAAAGCGAGGGAATTTTTTATGAAAAATGAAAAATGGGTGAGTATATGGGGCAACGCGGTAAGCATAGCAGAAAACCGCCCCGAAAGGTATGCGAAAAATATAACCATCCGCTACCCTATACATATTCCTTTTTCGGGTAATTCCTTAAGGCTCACTTTTGATAATTACTGCGGCAACGAACCCATTACTTTAAATAAGATAACGGTTTTTTACGGCGGCGAATTTTATAAGGTTTTATATAATGGATGTGAAAGCGTTACTATAGAAGCCGGCGAGAATATAGTAACCGACCCTCTTGCTATTGAGCTCAGGGCAGAAGAGCTTATGCAGGTAAGCTTTTATTTAAAGGATTTCACTTTAATGCGAAGCGTTGTTTATACCTGCGGCCCTCTTTCCGAAGGTCTTTACGCTAACGGAGACAGAACCGAGGACAGAGACATAGACATTATTACTTCAAGAAAAACACACCTTTTCTATTTCTTAAGCAACGTATCGATTTTAACAGAGAAGGAAAACCGCACTGTGGTTTGCTACGGCGATTCCATAACCGCTCAGGATTGGCCCGATTTTCTCTCTCTTCGCTGTTACAAAGAGGGCTATAAAAACACCGCGATTATAAGAAGGGCAACCAGCGGCTCCAGAATTTTAAGGCAGTACGAGTGCATCACCTACGAAAGCTACGGTTTAAAGGGCGATAACCGCTTCAGTCACGAAGTACCCACCGACGGCGCCGATACCGTAATAATTCAGCAGGGTATAAACGACATTATCCATCCTGTAGGAGTGGAAGTGAACGTATATAGACCAATGAGCGATTTGCCTACCGTGGATGAATTGATTGAAGGTTTAAAAATTTATATCAATCAGGCTAAAAGCTACGGATATAAGGTTTACGTAGGCACACTTTTACCTATGGGTGGCTGGAGGACCGACGCGCCTTTCAGGCAGGAGATGCGCCATAAATACAATGAATTTATAAGAACTACCGATATTATCGACGGCTGCATCGATTTTGATAAGGCTCTGAGGGATGAAAACAATACCGATTTCTTTAAAAAGGAATACGATTCCGGCGACCATTTGCACCCAAGTAAACTTGGCTACGAGAGAATGGCAATGGAAATACCCCGTGAAATATTAAAATAAACTTTAAAGGGAAAAGCTGATATTTCGGTTTTTCCCTTTTTATTTGTGTTTTTGTTATATAAAAAATTTCCCTGAAACAACATAAGTTTATTGCACTTTGGAAAAATTTGTGAGATAATATAAGCTGTGAAAAGATTGATAAGAGAGGTTAATATATGCAGAACGTTTACATAAAAGCTCTTGTGGATTACGCTTTAAGAGAGGGACTTATCGAGAAAGAGGATAAAATTTATGCCATAAATTCTATTCTTGCAGTACTTGATTGCAACGAATACAATAAGCCTGAATTTGTTCCCGAAATGGAATTGAAAGAAATTTTAGAGGGTCTTATCACCTATGCCGTAGATAAAAAGCTTATAAACGACAGCATCGTGGAGAAGGACCTTTTCGATACGAAAATTATGTCCTGCATTACACCCAGACCTTCCACAGTTGTAAATACTTTTAATGCGCTTAAAAAAGAGGACGCAAAAAAAGCGACCGATTATTTCTATAAATTAAGCTGTGACTGCGATTATATAAGAAGATACAGAATCAAAAAAGATATCAAGTGGGTTTACGAAAGCGAATACGGCGATTTGGATATTACAATAAACCTTTCAAAACCCGAGAAGGATCCCAAAGCCATTGCCGCTATGAAAAATATGAAGCAGTCAGGTTACCCCGTATGCCAGCTTTGCAAGGAAAACGTAGGCTACAGAGGCAGGCTGGATTTCCCCGCACGCCAGACTCTGCGCACCATTCCTTTGAATCTGGGCGGAGAAAACTGGAGAATGCAGTATTCCCCCTACGTTTACTACAACGAGCACTGCATCGTGTTTAACGAAAAGCATATCCCCATGAGAATAGACAGACGCAGTTTCGTTAAGCTTCTCGATTTTATCACCGAATATCCCCACTATTTTATCGGCTCCAATGCAGACCTCCCCATAGTAGGCGGTTCAATTCTCTCTCACGACCATTTCCAGGGCGGTAACTATACTTTTGCCATGGCAAAGGCTCCCATTGAGAAGGAAGTAAGCTTCGAAGGCTTCGGCGATATCAAGGCGGGCATAGTTAAGTGGCCCTTATCGGTTATCCGTCTTGAAAGCGAAAATAAGGAAAAGCTTGTGGAGCTTGCCGATAAAATACTTACGAAATGGCGCTCCTACAGCGACCGCGAGGCGTTTATCTTTGCGGATTTAGGAAACGAACCTCACAACACCATTACTCCCATTGCAAGAAGAAACGGCGAAAAATTCCAGCTGGATCTGGTTCTTAGAAATAACGTATGCACCAAGGAGCATCCTTTGGGCGTTTACCATCCCCATGCAGAGCTTCATCATATCAAAAAGGAAAATATCGGTCTTATCGAAGTTATGGGTCTTGCGGTACTTCCTCCAAGACTTAAGGACGAGATGGAAATTTTAGCCGAGCATCTTGTAAACGGTAAGGACGTAAGCAAGAATAAGCAGATAAAAGACCATGCGCCCTGGGCGAAGGAGCTTATAAAGAAGTACGGCAGCTTCAGTTTCGATACCGTTAACGATATCATCAAAAAGGAAGTCGGCGCAGTTTTCAAGGAAGTTTTAGAGCACGCAGGCGTATATAAGTGCACAGAGGAAGGCAGACTTGCCTTTATGCGCTTTATAAATGCAGTAAATCAGTAAAATTTAAACTCCGCCGTTTCAAAGCGGAGTTTTTTACTGATTTCAGGTATAATATAATGTAAATGTAAATTAAACGCAAGGAGTTGACTTTATGAAAATAGCATTTTTTGATGCAAAACAGTACGATAAACCTTCTTTCGATAAGTTTTCGGAGGAAAGAAATATAAAAATAAAATATTTTGAAACTAAATTAAATGAAGATACTGCCGACCTTCTGGAAGGCAAGAATTACGACGGCGTTTGTGTTTTCGTTAACGACACGGTAAATAAAGAGGTAATTGACCGTCTTTCTGAAATGAATGTAAAATATATCGCCCTTCGCTGCGCAGGTTACAACAACGTGGATATGAAAGAAGCCGCAATAAAAAATCTTAAAGTAGTTCACGTGCCCGCATATTCCCCTTACGCTGTAGCTGAGCACGCCATGGCTCTGCTTTTAACATCAATAAGAAGAATTCACAAGGCTTATATCCGTTCCCGAGACTTTAATTTCAGCTTAAATAATTTAACAGGCTTCGATTTGCACGGCAAGACAGTAGGTATTTTAGGTACGGGCAAAATAGGCAGAGTGTTCCTTGATATCTGCCGCGGCTTCGGTATGAAGGTGCTTTGCTACGATAAATTCCCCGATAAGAGTATTGAAAACGAAAACGTAAGATATACTGACTTAAATGAAATTTTTGAAAAGTGCGATATTATTTCCCTTCACTGCCCTTTAACGGAAGAGACCTATCACATAATTGACGAAATTTCCATAGAGAAAATGAAAAAGGGTGTTGTGATTATAAATACTTCTCGCGGAGCTCTGGTGGATGCAGAGGCGCTTTTAAACGGCATAAAGATGAGAAAGATAGGCGCCGCCTGCCTCGATGTTTACGAGGAAGAGGGGGATTTATTCTTTGAGGATAAGTCCGGTCATATTCTGGAGGACGATACTCTGGCAAGACTTATCTCAATGCCTAACGTAATAGTTACTTCCCATCAGGCTTTCTTAACCGAGGAAGCTTTAGAGAATATTGCCGAAACTACTATTAATAATTTAATCGAGCTTAAAGAAACAGGCAAAAGCGTTAACGAGCTGTGCTTTAAAAAAGGCGAAGCCTCAAGATGCAAAGGCTGAAAATCAGAAACCTAATTAAGATAATGGGGGACACTTCGTAAAGAAGCAGTCTCCTTTTTTGTTTACAAAAAGTTAAAAACGGTGAAACATTACCGTAATTTTTGAAAAGTAAATTACTTTACACAATGATTAAAAATTAACAAGTATAAATTTGGGTAAGAAAACGAAAAAACAGTAGACTTACAGTTGACTCTATGATAAAATGATATTCAGTATTGTGCAAAATTTTGATTTACAGGGAAAACTATGGCAAAAATAGATAAAGTTGTTTTAAAGGAAACAAAATATATAGCTTTGTGGGTGATTATTTTCAGCCTTATAATGGAAGCTGTATTTTTAATTATAAATAAATGGGATTACACCGTGCTTCTGGGAAATCTTTTAAGCGCAACTGTAGGAGTGCTCAATTTCTTTTTAATGGGTCTTGGAGTGCAGAAAGCGGTAATGCAGGAGGAAAAAGAAGCTAAGCAAACTATGAAGGTTTCGAATCTTATGAGAACGTTCCTTCTTTTTGTTGCGGCTGTTATCGGTGTTACAGTAAGTGTGTTTAATAATTGGGCGGTTATTATTCCGCTTTTCTTCCCGAGAGTTGCAATACTTTTAAGACCTTTATTCGATAAACGAAAGGATGAAAATAAAAATGCAGAGTGATATAAAAAAGTTTAAACTCTTTGATATAGTTTTTATTTCAATGATGGTTATCCCCGTAATATGTTTAATACTTTTAAGAATTCTGGTTTATCCCGTAAGTGAAGGAATAAACGTGACGGGTGCGCTTATTTATTTTACCATTCCAATGCCTATACAGGATTTCCCCGTAACCGAATCTCAGGTTAATTCTCTGGCGGTATTGATTATGCTTTGCGGGCTGTGCCTTTACTTAACTCACGGTATAAGAAAAAACGTAAGCGTAAAAAGAACCGTACTTGCAGAATGGATAGTTGAAAAGGTAGAGGGTCTGGTAAAAGATAATATGGGTGAATTTTTCAGCACCTTCGGCCCTTTTATTGCAGCAGTTATGGGTCTTTCCGGTTTTTCAAGCTTGCTTGCTCTTTTCGGTTTGTACGCTCCTACTTCCGATATTAACATAGTAGGCGGTTGGGCGATACTTGTTTTCTTCCTTATTACTTATTATAAGGCTATTTGCGGTCCGGTTCAGTACCTAAAGAGCTTTACGGAACCTGTGGCGCTTTTAACTCCTATCAATTTGATCAGTGAAATTGCAACTCCTATTTCTATGGCTTTCCGTCACTACGGCAACGTGCTTTCAGGCAGTGTTATTTCCGTTCTTTTGGCAGCGGGTCTTCAGGGATTATCTGCAATGGTTTTAGGTTGGCTTCCGGGCTTCCTTGGCGATATTCCTCTTTTCAGAGTAGGTATCCCCGCGGTGCTCTCTATTTATTTCGATATATTCTCAGGTTGTTTGCAGGCATTCATTTTTGCTACGCTTACTATGATGTACGTAAGCAGCGGTTTCCCGCAGGATGAGTACGAAAAACGCAGGTTAAAAAAGGCTCAGAAAGCTAAATGATTTCTGTCCTTTAATAAATATATAAAGTATCAACATTCAATAATAAATTTTTGGAGGTAAAAAATTATGTTGGAACTTGCTATTGGTATTATTTTAGGTTGTTGCGCTTTAGGCGCAGGTATGGCAATGATCGCAGGTATCGGCCCCGGTATCGGTGAAGGTAATGCAGTTGCAAAGGCTTGTGAGGCTATCGGACGTCAGCCAGAGAGCAAGGGTGCTGTTACAAGTACTATGCTTATGGGTTGTGCTATTGCTGAAACAACAGGTCTTTATGCCCTTGTTATCGCAATTCTCCTTATTTTCGTTGCTCCGGGTATGCTCGTTAACATTCTTATGTCTGTAATCTGATGAATAAGAATAATATTTAACGAGAAAGGCAGATAAAAATTTATGCAGACATTAGATGTTATTTCCGTCAATTTGTGGCATATTTTGGTCTCCCTTTTAAATCTGGTAATTTTGTTTTTCCTTTTCAAGAAATTTCTTTTCAAACCCGTTAAAAAAATGGTGGCGGATCGCGAAGCAGCGGTAAACAGTAAGTATGAAGCTGCAAAAGAGGCAGAAACCAAGGCTAAAGAAAATGAAGAAAAGTGGAACGAAACACTGAAAGAAGCAGGCGTTAAGGCAGACAGCATTATTAAAAATGCTACCGATATTGCCAAAAGCCGTGCCGAAGGTATTATCAGGGATGCCGATATTAAGGCAGACGGAATAGTTGAAGCGGCTAAGAAAGAGGCCGAGCTTGAGAGACTTAAGGCAACTGACGGTATCAAGCGTGAGATCGTAGACATATCTGCGGCTATTGCCGAGAAGATGCTGGAGCGCGAAGTTAACACAGAGGACCACCGCGCTATGATCGATTCTTTTATAAACAATATAGACGAAAAAGGTAATAATTAATGACAGAAGTCATTAAGGAATACGCCGAAGCTTTATTTATTCTCGCCCTTGAAGGGAATAAGGAAAAGGAATATATGAAGGCGCTGGAAGAAGCTCTGAACGTTTTTGAAAGCGAGCCCGATTATACGGACTTTTTAAGCGCGCCAGGAATTCCTTTAGGGGAGAGAGTGGGTGCTATAGAGGCTGTTTTCGGCGGCAACTTACCTTCCGACGTGGTTTCCTTTATGCAGCTTCTCTGTGAAAAGGGAAGAATAGTTTCCTTTAAAAGCTGTGTCAATGAATACCGAAACCTTCTTTTAGCGAAGGAAAATATTACGAGCGCCTTTGTTACAAGTGCAACCCGGTTAACAGAGGACGAAAAAACTGCTTTAAGACGAAAACTTGAAAAAATCAGCGGCAATACCGTAGAGCTTCATTTATCCGTGGACGAAAGCCTTCTTGGCGGTCTTATGGTTGAGATGAACGGTATGGTAATGGACGGTACTCTCCGCCAGCGCCTGCGTGAAGTAAAGGAAGTGATGAACCAATGAGCATTAACTCAAGACCTGAAGAGATAAGCAGTATAATTAAAGAACAGATTAAAAACTACCGCTCCCGCCTTGAAATGAAGGAAACGGGTACCGTTATATTGGTTGGCGACGGTATTGCAAGAGTTTACGGCCTTCGTGAGTGTATGGCAAGTGAGCTTTTGGAGTTCGAGGATGGCAGCGTTGGTCTTGCACAGAACCTCGAGGATGAAACTGTTTCCGTTGCTTTGCTTTCCAACGAAAACAATATCCGTGAAGGCTCTATGGTAAAAAGAACGGGCAGAGTTCTTTCCGTTCCCGTCGGCGAGGCACTTTTAGGCAGAGTCGTTAACGCTTTAGGTGAACCTATTGACGGCAAGGGTCCTGCAATGTGCACCGCTACCCGTCCCGTTGAGAGCGAGGCTCCCGGCATTATCGAGCGTAAAAGCGTTAATAAGCCCTTACAGACAGGTATCAAAGCTATCGACAGTATGATTCCCATCGGCCGCGGTCAGCGTGAGCTTATTATCGGCGACCGCCAGACAGGTAAAACCGAAATGGCTATCGATACGATTATAAATCAGAAAAATACAGGTGTTCTCTGCATCTACGTTGCCATAGGTCAGAAGAGCTCCAGCGTTGTTCAGCTGGTTAACGAGCTTACCGCGGCAGGCGCAATGCCATATACAATAGTTGTTGCGGCTTCCGCTTCCGAGTCGGCTCCTTTGCAGTACGTTGCTCCCTATGCAGGCTGCGCAATGGCTGAGTATTTCCGTGAAAAAGGTAAGGACGTTTTGATTATTTACGACGACCTTTCCAAGCACGCCGTAGCTTACCGTGCACTTTCACTTCTTATTCGCCGTCCTCCCGGCCGTGAAGCATACCCCGGCGACGTTTTCTACCTGCATTCGAGACTTCTCGAGAGAGCTGCCTGCGTAAGCGAGGAGTACGGCGGCGGTACCATTACTGCTCTCCCCATTATTGAAACACAGGCGGGCGACGTTTCCGCTTATATCCCCACAAACGTTATCTCCATTACAGACGGTCAGATATTCCTTGAAACCGAGCTTTTCCATTCAGGTATTATGCCTGCCATCAACCCCGGTATCTCCGTTAGCCGTGTTGGCGGCAGCGCTCAGCTTAAGGCTATGAAAAAGGTTTCGGGTGAACTGAAGCTTCTTTACTCACAGTACCGCGAGCTTCAGTCATTTGCTCAGTTCGGCAGCGACCTTGACGCCGACACTAAGGCAAGACTTGCTCTGGGTGAAAGAATTGTTGAAGTTTTAAAGCAGAACCGCAATTCTCCCGTAAGAGTAGGCTGTCAGGTTGCCATAGTTTATGCAGCTACCAAGGGATATCTTAACAGCGTTCCCGTAAATAAGGTTAAAGAATACGAAGCAAACCTTTACGAGCATCTTGAAAATAAATATAACGACCTTCTTATCCGTTTCGAATCAGGCTATTTTGACGACAGCGACATAGAAACGTTAAAGCAGGCTCTCAGTGATTTAGAGAGATAATTTTAAAATAAGAAAGGCGTGTATTAAATGGGTGCGGATATCAAGAAATTAAGAAACCGCATTAAAAGCGTGGATTCCACCCTGCATTTAACAAAAGCTATGGGTCTTGTGGCAAGCAGTAAAATGCGCAGAGCCTTGGACGGTATGCTTAAAGGCAGGGAGTACGAAAACGCCGTAAGAAATGCCATTGAGCCTTTATTGGGTTCAGCCGAGTGCAGAAAAAGCCCCTATATGCGTAAAACCGAGGGTGAAATTGCACCCGAGAGAACTTTGCTTATCGTAATAGCAGGCGACAGAGGCTTAGCAGGCGGTTACAACGCCAATATATTCAGAGCTATGAGAGAATTCCCCGGTGTGGACGTAATTCCCATCGGTAAAAGAGCTTGCGACAGATACAAAAAAGCTCCCTTATATGCCGAAACTTTCGATTTCGCTTCTTCTCAGGACTTAGCCGCAAGAATTTGCAGAGAATTCTCGGAGAAAAAGTACGACAGAGTAGGTATTGTAAGCACTAAGTACGTATCTGTTATGACTCAGGAAGCTTCGGTAAAGTGGATTTTACCCCTTACCGAACCGGAAGAAGTTAAGCCGACGGGTGTAATTTTCGAACCTGACGAAATAACAATACTCAACGCGGCTGTTCCCGAGTATATTGCAGGTATAATCGTAAGTGCTACAAGAGAGAGCTTCTGCAGTGAGATTGCGGCAAGAAGAACCGCTATGGACAGCGCAGGCAAGAATGCTCAGGAAATGATAGATGATTTAAGTATTAAGTATAACCGTGCACGTCAGGGCGCGATCACACAGGAAATTACCGAAATCGTCGCAGGCAGCGGCGCATAATTGATGCGGAAATTTTAGTAATCCCAAATCCGATTAAAGGAGAGAAGGCTTTATTCCTTTTTGGTATATAGCCGTGAAATAATATGTCAGAAAATGCAAAAGGCCGCGTTGCTCAGGTTATGGGACCTGTAGTTGACGTTCGCTTTGAGGAAGGTTTCCTTCCTTCTATAGATAACGCCCTCACTATGCTTATCGGTGAGAAAGAACTTACTGTTGAAGTATCACAGCATATAGGCGACAATGTTGTAAGATGTATTGCCATGTCCTCCACAGACGGCTTAAAGCGCGGTACACCTGTAGTGGATACAGGCAAGGCTATAAGCGTTCCCGTTGGCAGAGAGACTTTGGGCAGAATATTTAACGTATTGGGTCAGCCCGTTGATAACAGACCCGCTCCTAAGACTGAGGAGAAGTGGAATATTCACAGAGCTGCTCCCGAATACAGCGAGCTTTCCACATCACAGGAAATTCTCGAAACAGGTATTAAGGTTATTGACCTTCTCTGCCCCTATTCCAAGGGTGGTAAGGTTGGCCTTTTCGGCGGTGCCGGTGTTGGTAAAACAGTTCTTATTATGGAACTTATCCACAATATCGCCAGCGAGCACGGCGGTCTCTCTGTTTTCACAGGTGTTGGTGAAAGAACGAGAGAGGGTAACGACCTTTACAATGAAATGAAGGAATCAGGTGTTTTAAGCAATACTACCCTGGTTTACGGCCAGATGAACGAGCCCCCCGGTGCAAGAATGAGAGTTGCCCTTTCGGGTCTTACCATGGCTGAATACTTCCGTGATCATGAAGGTCAGGACGTGCTTTTGTTTATTGATAATATTTTCCGTTTCACTCAGGCGGGCAGTGAGGTTTCCGCGCTTTTGGGCCGTATGCCCTCAGCCGTTGGTTACCAGCCCACACTTGCTACTGAAATGGGTGCTTTACAGGAGAGAATTACATCCACAAAGAAGGGTTCAATTACTTCCATTCAGGCGGTTTACGTGCCTGCCGACGACTTAACTGACCCCGCTCCTGCCACTACTTTCGCCCACCTCGATGCTACTACAGTTTTGGCACGTAGCATTGCTTCTCAGGGTATTTATCCCGCTGTTGACCCCCTTGAGTCCACAAGCCGTATCCTTTCACCCGAGGTATTGGGTGAGGAGCACTACTTCGTAGCTAAGGAAGTTCAGCGAATTTTACAGCATTATCAGGAGCTTATGGATATTATCGCCATTATGGGTATGGATGAACTTAGTGATGAAGATAAGCTTTTGGTTCAGCGCGCAAGAAAAATCCAGCGTTTCCTTTCCCAGCCCTTACACGTTTCCGAAAAGTTTAACGGTTTCCCCGGTATTTACGTACCACTTTCAGAAACCATCCGCGGCTTTAAGGAAATTATTGAAGGCAAGCACGATAATCTCCCAGAATCAGCATTCCTCTACGTTGGTACTATCGACGAAGCGGTTAAAAAAGCACAGGAGCAGGTGGTAAGATGAGCCAGAGTTTAAGCGAGAATAATTTCAGGCTCGTAATATCATCCCCCAACGGCAACACCTTCGACGGCGAAGCCTATATGCTTCGCGTAAGAGGCATTGAAGGCGAGCTTGCAATACTTGCAAAACATATCCCCTTCGTTACTGTTGTAAAAGAATGTGAAGTAAAAGTGGAACTGCCCGACGGCGAAGAAAAATTAGGCTATACAAAGGGCGGAATTTTAGCCGTCTCAAATGAAAGAGTTACTCTTTTTTCAGGTTCATTTAAGTTTACAGATTAAAAAATTAAGGTGTAAGAATTAATCTTACACCTTTTTCTTTTTATAGATTAATTATTTTAAATTTATAAGCTTCATAGCTTCTTCGCGCACTCTGTCACGCTCTTTGTTTAAAATTCTTAAGTTGGCGTCGCCTATCTTATTCCATATAATATCGGGGTTTTGGGCGCGGTAGTCGTTGCCTTCACTGCCTCTGAAGCCCCAGTAAAGAATATTTCTTGCGCCTGCATCGTAGGCAGCTTCGGCGGCGTATACTACGTCCTCTTCAAGTCCTTTGGGATTACTGTAGCACTGAATCCATATATTATGGTTTTTGCCGTATGTATCGCTTGTTATAATATTTTTTCTTGTGTTTTCGTAAACAAATTTATAAACTTCGGCACCTGTTAAGTTTAAACCTACCCAGTATGGGTCGCTGCCGATGTTATCAAGAGTATCAAGTGTACCGAGGGCATCGGCGTTATCAAGGCTAATACCAAGGTGGCCGCCAAGCATAACGCAAACGATATTTTCCATACCTTTTGCTTTTGAATAAGAGGTTACCTTATCAAAATAATTTCTTATGGTGTAAACCTGAAAATCGTAAGCATCTTTATTGGGAATTATAGGCATTTCGTAGCCGTATCTCTCTTTAAAAAGCTTCTTACATACAGGGCAGGCGCAGGAGAATCTATCTTTGTTGGAGTTTAAAGCAGGCTCATCCCAAAATATCTTTCTGCCGCCGCACTCGTAAACCTTATCTATCCACTCTTTTGTCCAATTCAAAAAGCTTTCGTGATTAAAGCATACGTTTACAGGGCGCATAGTGCCATCGGAAAAATACTGGTGTGCTTCGGGGTGGTAACTTAAAAAGTGGGATTTATCGCCGGGAGTGCCGCCAAGTCCCCAGTTATCTACCCATATATCAAGACCTTTTTGGTAGGTCATGTCGAAAATTTCCTTCATTATATTTGCGCTTCTGTCCCAGTCGTTGTGGGAAAACATATGAACGACCGTATTAAAGCGGTGGTCGATGATATCGTTTAAATCCTTTTCTACGTGGGAGAGAAGTCTGTTTCCATGGTAGGCTATACCTAAACTTAATTTATCCATGCTGCACCTCTTACAGTTTTTAGTGTAATATAGTATATCATGGCAAAAAGAAGGTTACAATTAACAATATTAATATAAAGAGTGAATTATTTTACTTTTAAAATATTGACAAATACCCCTTGGGGGTATAATATTTAAGTGATGAGTGATAAGTGGAGGTAAATATGGAAGATAAATGCTACTGTAATATTGAAAGCGAAAAAAAGACCCTTCGCTCCGAAGACGAAAAGAAAAAACTTCTTAACCGCTTAAACCGAATAGAGGGGCAGATAAGGGGCATAAAGAATATGCTTGAAAACGACGGCTACTGTAATGATATTCTTATTCAGTCCGCGGCTGTTAACGCGGCGGTAAACGCCTTTAACCGCGAGCTTATTTCCCTTCACATAAAGGGCTGTGTTACAAAGGATATAAAAGAGGGCAAGGAAGAGATAGTGGATGAGCTTGTAAATACCCTCCAAAAGCTTATGAAATAATATTTATATTAAAAAGCGATACGGAAAGGAGAATAAATTATGCAGGAATATAAATTCAACGTAACGGGAATGAGCTGTGCCGCCTGCAGTGCAAGGGTGGAAAAAGCCGTAAAAGAGCTTGAAGGTATAGACGAAGTATCGGTAAACCTTCTTACAAATTCTATGATTACAAAGGGAAGCGTTCCCCCGGAAAATATAATAAAGGCTGTGGAAAACGCAGGCTATGGCGCCTTTTTAAAAAATGAAGAAAATAAAGCATCTGAAAGGAATACCGATGCTCTGGAAGATAAAGAGACGCCCAAACTTAAAAGAAGGCTTATTGCATCTTTAGGCTTTCTTTTGGTGCTTATGTATTTTTCTATGGGACACATGATGTTCGGTTTCCCCGTGCCCGAATTTTTCGAAGGAAACTTAATGGCTCTGGGCATTTTACAGCTTGTGCTTTCCGCCATAGTGATGATAATCAACCAGAAATTCTTTATAAGCGGCTTTAAAGGTGTTATTCACAGAGCACCCAATATGGATACTCTGGTGGCTTTAGGCTCGGGCGCCTCCTTTATATACAGTTTAGTTGCTCTGTTTTTAATGACTGCGGCGGAAAATTCTGAAGCTATGCACGAATTTTACCATGAATTCTATTTTGAGTCCGCGGCTATGATTTTAGCGCTTATTACGGTAGGTAAGATGCTTGAATCAAGAAGCAAAGGCAAAACCACCGATGCATTAAAGAGCCTTATGAAGCTCAAGCCCGAAAGCGCCACGCTTTTAATTGACGGCGCGGAAAAAAAGGTAAAAATTGATGAAGTAAAAAAAGGCGATATATTCGTAGTGCGCCCCGGTGAAAATATTCCCGTGGACGGAATTGTTCTGGAGGGCGAGAGCGCCGTAAATGAATCTGCCTTAACGGGCGAGAGTATTCCCGTGGATAAAAAGGCGGGAGACAGAATTTCTGCCGCTACCATAAACCAATCGGGCTTTATAAAGTGCGAAGCCGAAAAGGTGGGCGAAGATACGGCTCTGAGTAAAATAATTCAGATGGTAAGCGACGCTTCCGCCACAAAGGCTCCTATTGCAAAAATTGCGGATAAGGTTTCGGGCGTGTTTGTTCCGTCAGTTATATTAATTGCTTTAATTACCATTGTTATATGGCTTCTCTGCGGTGCTGAGTTTGGCTACGCTTTGGCAAGAGGTATTTCCGTTCTGGTTATTTCCTGCCCCTGCGCTTTGGGTCTTGCTACTCCCGTTGCCATTATGGTAGGCTCAGGTAAGGCTGCGAAAAACGGAATTTTATTTAAAACCGCAGTATCTTTGGAGGAGACAGGCAAGGCTCAGATAATCGCTCTGGATAAAACGGGCACCATCACAAAGGGTGAGCCTGCCGTAACCGACATAATTCCCGTAAAGGTAAGCGAAAAAGAGCTTCTTTCATTTGCCTACTCCCTTGAAAGAAAGAGCGAGCATCCGCTGGCAAAGGCGGTAATTAATAAAGCTATAGCGGAAAATGCTGAATATTTTGAAACGGCGGATTTCAAGAATTTACCCGGCAGCGGCGTTGAAGCAAGCTTTAAAAACAATATGCTTTACGGCGGCAGTTTTGATTTTATAGGCAAAAAGCTTAAAATCACTTTAAAAATAAAAGAAACTATCGAAAATCTTGCAAACGAAGGCAAAACCCCTCTCTTATTTGCGAAAAACAATGAGCTTTTAGGTGTTATCGCCGTGGCGGACATAATTAAAGAGGATAGCGCCGAGGCAATAAACGAGCTTAAAAATATGGGCATCCATACGGTAATGCTTACGGGCGACAATCAGCGCACAGCAAAGGCTATAGGCAGGCTTTCAGGTGTTGACGAAGTTATTGCAGGGGTTCTTCCTGAGGGAAAAGAGGCGGTTATCAAGGCTTTAAAGGAAAAAGGCAAGGTTATAATGGTGGGCGACGGCATCAACGATGCTCCCGCCTTAACAAGCGCCGATATCGGTATCGCCATTGGAGCCGGCACCGACGTTGCCATAGATGCGGCGGATATAGTGCTTATGAAAAATAGCTTAAAAGATGCGGCGGCGGCTATAAGGCTCAGCCGTGCTTCCCTGAGGGTAATTCATCAGAATCTTTTCTGGGCGTTTATTTATAACGTTTTGGGTATTCCTTTGGCGGCAGGCGCCTTTATAGCCCTGCTTGGTTGGGAGTTAAACCCCATGTTCGGCGCGGCGGCTATGAGCTTATCGAGCTTCTGCGTGGTATCAAACGCTTTAAGGCTCAATCTTTTTAAGGTTTATGAGAGTAAAAATGACAGACCGCGAAAAAAATCCCTGAGAAAAGAAGGGGAAATATTGCTTCCCGCAAACGAAAACTGCGGTGAAAACATAAGCTGTGAATTATCGGAAACAGCCGATAAAAATATAAACGAAGGAGAAAACGAAATGAAAATTATTGAAATCGAAGGTATGATGTGCAAGCACTGCGTTGCTCACGTTAAAAAGGCATTGGAGGCTATAGGAGTTAATGCTGAAGTCAGCCTCGAAACAAACTCCGCTACAGTTCCTGCAGATAGCGATATCGAAGCCTGCAAGGCTGCTATTATTGATGCCGGATACGAAGTAACGGGCGTTAAATGATTAAAAGAAAAATATACTTTTCTGCACCGACGGTAAAAAACTGTCGGTGTATTTTTATAAAACATTTTATAAATTTTCGTTTTTTATTGATTTTTTTTAAAAAAAGTGGTATAATGCAGATACAACTGTTGCAAGTGCAACAATGAACAAAACACCAAAAGCGGAGATAAAATAAATGCAGGAAAAGAAAGTTACAGGATATATAAAACCCTATATACCCAGAATGTGCGGCGGTTTTGCCGTGAAGCTTACGGGCACGCTTTTCGACTTGGGTATACCATGGGTTCTTTCAATGATAGTAGATACGGTGCTCCCCAGCGGCAATTTCAACCTTGCCATAATGTGGGGCGTAATTATGATAATATTCTGTATAGGCGCGTGGCTGGGTAACGTTACCGCCAACAGAATGGCTTCGTCGGTATCTAAGGATATAACAAGAAAACTTCGCGGTGATACTTTCAGGAAAATCACCACCCTTTCAAACCGTCAGGTAGATAAACTTACAATTCCTTCGCTTATCTCCCGAATGACATCCGATACTTACATAATTCACCAGACCTGCTCAATGCTCCAGAGAATGGGTATAAGAGCTCCCATAATTCTTATAGGCGGTATTGCAATTACCCTTACCATGGACCCCGTGCTTACCTTAATTATGATAACTATGCTGCCTATTGCCGCAATTATCAGCTTTAAGGTAAAAAATAAAGGCCGTAGTCTTTTCAGAAAAGTGCAGAGCTCTTCCGACGATATGCTTATGACGGTAAGAGAAAACGTTACGGGCGTAAGAGTTATAAAAGCTCTTTCAAAGGCAGAGTATGAGAGAAAGCGTTTCGATAAGGTAAACACCACCCTTATGGAAAAAGAAAAAACAGCCGAAGTATTTATGGCTGTGGTTAACCCCATGATGGGCGCGATTCTTAACTTAGGCTTGGTTACGGTTATTGCCGTAGGCGCAATAAGAGTATATAACGGCGACAGTGAAATAGGTAAGATAATAGCTTTTATGAACTATTTCACGCTGATTCACCAGTCTTTAATGGCTATCACGAGAATATTCACTTCTCTTTCAAGAGCAAGTGCATCCTCCGGCAGAATTGAAGAAGTTTTAAACAGCCCCGAAGATTTGAAGATGGAAATTACAGAGGGAAGTAAAGAAGCAGACCCCTTGGCTCCTCATATTGAATTCAGAAACGTAAGCTTCAAATATGAGAAGAGCAATTTTGAGATGCATAACCTGAATTTCGTAGTCAACCGCGGCGAGACCTTGGGTATTATCGGTGCTACGGGCAGCGGTAAAAGTACCATTATTCAGCTTTTAATGCGTTTTTACGACGTTACAGACGGCGAAATTTTAATTGACGGCAAAAATATCAAACAGTACGAGGAATCCGAACTGAAAAGAAAATTCGGCGCCGCATTCCAGAACGATACTATTTTCAAGGATACCATAAGAGAAAATATCGTGTTCGGCAGAGAAAACGCGGATATCGATTTAGCGGTGGAAATTGCCCGCGCAAAAGAATTTATTGATGAAAAAGGCGGCTACGACAGCGAAGTTGCCATTAAGGGTGCCGACCTTTCAGGCGGTCAGAAGCAGAGGCTTCTTATTTCCCGCGCAGTTGCGGCTAACCCGGATATTTTGGTTCTTGACGACTCCTCCAGCGCCCTTGACTATAAGACCGACGCTATGATGCGCGAAAAGCTCAGAGAGCACCACGCAAATACCACAAAGGTTATTGTTACACAGCGAGTTTCCTCCATAAAACACGCTGAAACCATATTGGTTCTTGAAAACGGTGAGATCATCGGTATAGGTAATCACGATTTCCTTCTTGAAAACTGTGAGATTTACCGCGAGATAGCCGATTCTCAGATGAGACTTTGAAAGGAGGAATAAAGCTGTGAGTAAAAATAAAAAAGAAAAGACCTTCGAAAAAGAACGCGACGAAGGCAGAGCTTTAATGCCTCAGGTTCACGAGAAAAGAAGTAAGCTTTTAAGAAGACTGCTTATTTACATAATGGAGCATAAATACTGGATGCTTCTTGCCATAGTTACCACTATTTTCTCCAACGTTTTCGCTTTAATAGGCCCCGACCTTTCAGGTAAGGCTGTTGACTGTATTTTAGGAAAGGGTAACGTGGATTTCGGCGGTGTTACGTATTACTGTATATGGATGGCTGTTTTCTACGTATCTTCCGCGGCTCTTTCTTACGTGCTTTCAAGAATTCTTATCAGAGTAAGCCGCAGGGTCGTTTTTAAAATGAGAGCTCAGGTTTTTAATAAGCTCTCCGTTTTACCCGTAAGCTACTACGATACCAATACCACGGGCGATATTTTAAGCCGTATCTCCTACGATATCGATACTATCAACGCCTCCCTGACTAACGATGTTGTTCACGTTTTCTCAAGTGCAGTTACAGTTATCGGTGCACTTTTTATGATGCTTCGCATATCTCCCGTAATGGTGCTTGTGTTCGTTTTCACAATTCCCGTATCGGTTTGCCTTACGAAGTTTATCACAAGCTTCACAAAGCCCCTTTTCAGGCGCAGGTCCGCTAAGCTGGGTGAGCTTAACGGCTTTGTAGAGGAGATGATAGGCGGTCAGAAAACTATTAAGGCGTATAACCGCGAAAATCAGATATCCGATAAGTTCGATGAGAAAAATGAAGAGGCTGTTATGGCTTACTATAAGGCAGATTACTACGGCAGTACCGTAGGCCCCACGGTTAACTTTATGAATAACCTCTCCCTTTCTCTTGTAAGCTTTTTCGGCTCCCTTCTCTATTTTGCAGGCAGCATAAGCGTAGGTAACATAAGCACCTTCGTTTTATACTCCCGTAAATTCAGCGGTCCTATCAACGAGATAGCTAACTTGGCAGGTGAATTGCAGTCCGCTTTCTCGGCGGCTGAAAGAGTTTTCCGTCTCCTTGACGAAGCTCCCGAGCCCGAGGATAAGCCCGAGGCGGTTTCACTCAGTAAGGTTGAGGGTGAAGTTGAGCTTAAAAACGTTAAATTCGGCTATAATAAGGACGTAACAATTATAAACAATTTAAGTTTCAAGGCTCCCAAAGGCGCGCTTGTTGCTATTGTAGGTCCTACGGGCGCAGGCAAAACCACCATAATCAATCTTTTAATGCGCTTCTACGATATTGATTCGGGCAGCATAACTCTGGACGGCACCGAGATAAGCGATATAAAGCGCCGCGATATGAGGCTTGCTTACTCTATGGTTTTACAGGATACCTGGCTTTTCAGCGGCAGTGTTTACGATAATATTGCCTACGGTAAAGAGGGCGCCACAAAAGAAGAGGTTATTAACGCCTGCAAGTCCGCAGAGATTCACGACTTTATTATGACTTTACCCGACGGCTACGATACTGTTCTTACAGACGACGGCAGCAGTATCAGTAAAGGTCAGAAACAGCTTTTAACCATAGCAAGAGCTATGATGCTTGAAGCTGAGCTTTTGATTCTTGACGAAGCTACAAGTAACGTAGATACGAGAACAGAGATGAAGATCCAGAAAGCAATGAGAAGGCTTATGGAGGATAAAACCTGTTTCGTTATTGCTCACCGACTTTCCACAATACGTGAAGCGGATAAGATACTCGTTGTGCGCGACGGAGATATAGTCGAGCAGGGTACCCACGAAGAGCTTATGAAAGCGGAAAGCTTCTATGCTCACCTTTATAATTCACAATTCAGTTAAGGATAATATCCTCCTTAAGGCAGGTCCTTTCAGGGCTTGCCTTTTCTTTTTGAAAATAACAAAATTTAAAAGCTTGACAAAAAGGATTTTGTGTTATAAGCTAAAAGGTGGGGAATAATCCCTAATAAGATAGAGATTCAAATAAAAAGGAGATCTTTGCGAGGGCAAAGAAAAGTCTATAGGACTATGGAACCTTTACCTGAACCTAACGCGACAAGTAAATAGCGGTACGTTTGGGTAGCTCCTTGCGTACTGCACGAAAGGAGTATTTATTATGATCAGAATCATCAAATCCGAAGCTAATTTAATCGAAGAGCTGGAGCAGATTGAGGCAGGCGCATGGATCGCTCTCACTTCACCCTCTCAGGATGAGCTTGAGTGGGTAAGCGAGAATTTAAGCGTTGAAATCGAAGATTTAAAAGCCGCTCTGGACGACAACGAAAGATCCCATATTGAAATTGAGGATAATTATACCCTTATCCTTGTGGACATTCCAATTATCGAGGAACGAAACGAAAAGCAGTGGTACGGCACCATTCCTATGGGTATTATCGTGACAAAAGAAAACATTATAACAGTTTGCCTTAATGATACCCCCGTTCTTACGGGTTTAATGAAGGGCAAGGTTAAAAATTTCTACACAGGCTGGAAAACAAGATTCATCCTCCAGATTCTTTACAGAAACGCCGCGCTCTTCCTTCAGTACCTGCGCGGTATTAACAAGAGAACTGAAATTATTGAAAAAAGGCTTCAGCAATCACCTCAGAATAAGGAGATTATTCAGCTTCTTGAGCTTGAAAAGAGCTTGGTTTACTTTACCACCTCTCTTCGTTCCAATGAAATGGTGCTCGAAAAGCTTATGAAAATTGAGACTATAAAGAAATATCCCGAGGACACCGAGCTTCTTGAGGACGTTATTATCGAGAATAAGCAGGCTATTGAGATGGTTCACATCTACAGCGGCATCATAAACAGTATGATGGATGCAGTTTCCTCGGTTATCAACAATAACGTGAACAACGTAATGAAAGTGCTTGCCATTATCACTATCGTTCTTTCCGTGCCTACCATGATATTCAGCGCCTACGGTATGAACGTAAACGGGGCAGGTATGCCTTTTGCAAGCGAGCCATGGGGCTTTATAGCCGTTATAGGTATGTCTATTTTAATGGCGGTTATAGTTGCTATTGTATTCCTTAAATCAAAAATACTTAAATAAAAGGTGATACTATGAGCGGAATATATGAACTTTTAAGAAATAAGAACGAATTTTACGCTGCTGAAATTTTATCCAATACTGAAAAAGAACCGATTTTCCGTTATTCAAAGGCAGTTGCCGAATATCTTAAAAACGCTAAGCTTACCCCCTATGACGGAGGTAGGCTTTACCCTTGTGGTCTTAATATAAATAAAAACCGCGAAAACCGGGATGTTGCTATGCGTCCCGAGTTCTCTTATACCTATTCCTTTGATTATGGCCAGATGAAGGAAAAATGTCCCGAAGCTGCAGAGCTTCTTTTGGCTGAACATAAAAAGGTAGCCGAAATCAATACTCCCCACACTGTTGGCGGTGCAGGATATACTCACTCCTTTATTAATTACCGTAGAATTTTAAAGGACGGTCTTAAAACCTACAGAGAAAGAGTTATGGCTTTAAAGGAGTGTGATTTTAAGGAAGCTATGCTTATTCTGCTTGATGGTATTGAGGCTTTCCGTGTAAGATGTATAAAGCACCTTGAAGAAATGAATGGCGATAAGGCTTTAATAGAAGCTTTAAACTATGTGCCTGAAAATTCACCCCGAAATATTTACGAGGCTTTGGTTCTTTGGAACTTTGTATATTATATAGACGGCTGTGATGATATAGGCGGACTTGACCGAGGCTTACTTCCTTACTTTAAGGGTGAGGATATAAGACCTTTACTTAAAGAGCTTTACACTCACGTGGATGCAAATGACGGCTGGAGCGAGCCCTTAGGCCCTGATTATAACGAGCTTACGGTACAATGTATAGATGCAATACATAATATAAGGCGCCCCAGTATTCAGCTTCTTGTTACAAAGGATATGCCCGAAGAAGTTTGGCAGGCTTCTTACCGTGCTATTGAGACAAGCTGCGGTCAGCCTGCACTCTATAATTGGGAGATATTTAAAAACGAAGTTTTAACCCGTTGCCCCGAAGTAAAGGAAGAGGATATTAAATTTATGGCTTTCGGCGGATGTACAGAAACTATGATAGAAGGTCTTTCTAACGTAGGCAGTGACGACGCAGGCATAAACACAGCCCTGGTTTTCGACAGATTTATGAGGGAAAATCTTACTAAATGTGCGTCTTTTGAGGAGTTTATGACTTCTTATGCAAAAGAAGCAGAGAAGGTTGTGGCAGAAACCTGCGGTATTCTGGAAGAGTACCGCAAAACAAGGGCAAAGTTCCGTCCCCAGCCTGTAAGAACTCTTTTTATAGATGATTGTATTGATAAAATGCAGGACTTTAATGCAGGCGGAGCAAGGTACAACTGGAGCGTTATGAACGTTGCAGGTTTAATAAACGTTATTGATTCAATGTCTGCAATTAAAAACCTTGTTTATGAAAGCAAAAAATACACAGCTGAGGAATTTTTAACTAAGCTTGAAGAAGGCGACAGCCAGCTTCTTCTTGACTGCGAAAAACAGCCTAAGCACGGTAACGATATTGAAAGCGTTAATGAAATAGCATCCTATTTATCGGACAGAATTTACGGCGAGTTTGAAAACCACAGCTGTACTCCTGCAGGCAGATATTTCCCTGTTTCAAACCAGTTTACTACTTACGTGGATGCAGGCAGAAAAGTTAAATCTACCCCCGACGGCAGACGCGACGGCGATCCCTTGTGCGATTCCTGCGGTGCTGTTTACGGCAGGGACAAATTAGGACCCACTGCCCTTTTGTCAAGTGTTGCTGCATTGAAGCTAAATAAGGTTTTGGGCACACCCGTTACAAATATAAGAATATCCAAAAACAACGTTGAATCTTTATTAAAGCCTCTTACCGAAGGTTTCTTTGATATGGGCGGTATGCAGCTGCAGGTTACCTGCGCATCAAAAGAAGAGCTTCTGGACGCAAAAGAAAACCCCGAAAAATACCCCCATCTTATTGTAAGAGTGGGAGGATTTGCAGAATATTTCAACCGCTTAAGCCCTGAGCTTAAGGAAACAGTTATAGCAAGAACAGAATATTGAGGTTTAAAATGGAAATTAAAGGTAAAAAAATAAATTTTCTTGGCGATAGTATCACCGAAGGTGTTGGCACAAGCTGCAAAGAAAATATGTACGTGAATATAATCGCTGAAAAGTACGGCGCAATCTGCCGAAACTACGGTATAAGCGGCACTGAAATTTCAAGGCAGATAGGTATGCCCTATGAAAACTGTCAGGATTTCTGCAAAAGATATCAGGCTATGGACGGGGATGCGGATATAGTTGTGGTTTTCGGCGGTACCAACGATTACGGCCACGGCAATACCCCTTTAGGCGAAATGAGCGACCGCACGGTTTATACTTTTTACGGCGCCTGCCACACTCTTTTTGGGGGGCTTTTAAATAAATATCCCGAATCTCAGCTTATTGTGCTCACTCCCTTCCACCGCTTATACGAGGAGGACCCCAGAGGCGAGCACGCAAGAGATTTTGATACCGCTCCTTTAAAGGTTTACAAGGATATTTTAAAGGAAGTAGCCGAATATTACTCCATTCCCGTTCTTGATATTTTTGCAAATAGCGGTGTTCAGCCTGCCGTGGATATTATGAGGGAAAAATATATGCCCGACGGCTTACATCCAAATGATAAGGGCAACGAGATAATAGTAAGAATGCTTACAAAATTTATTGAGAATTTATAAGAACTGTAATTAACAAGAGCCCGATAGACTTATAGCTGTCGGGCATTATTATTAGGAGGAAATATTATGGATTATGAAATTGTTTTCTTGCCGAAAGAGGAATGGAAAGGCACGGTTGTTCCCATAAGATATACTACCGAAGAATATTTTGATTTGGAAACGGTTACGCAGAGGGATTCTTTTAAGGTGGAAATGGTAAAAAAGAAATTTGAAACGCCTGTCACCCACACACCTGAGGAGTATGATTTCCCCGATTCTTTATATCAGCCTCATTGGGAAAATGCAGAAGCCTATGGTATAGTAACGGAAGAAGAGGGCGAAAAGAAGCTCCTTGCCTGCATTGAAATTTGTCCTGAGGGTTGGAGCAACCGCCTTATGGTAACGGAGTTGTGGGTTTCGGACCAACTTCACAGGCAGGGAATAGGTACCAAACTGATGGATTTAGCAAAGGAGAAGGCTAAGCTTAAGGGTAACAGAGCCATTATATTGGAAACTCAGTCCTGCAACGTACGTGCAATTGCTTTCTACTTGAGTCAGGGCTTTGAGCTTATCGGCTTTGACAGCTGTTGTTATACAAACCGAGATATAGAAAGGCACGAGATTCGCTTCGATTTCGGTTATTTCCTCGATAAAAGATCAGGCAGATGGTAATTAAGCCTATAAAACGCTTGTATGGTATAATCATAAATTAATCCGCTTTAGCATAATTATTACCACTAAGTTTTGGAAGGTAATTTATGAAGCGGATTTTTTATATTCTTTTTTCGTTTTTCTTTGCGTTTTTATTTTTTGTAAACCCACTTACCTCTATGGCGTCGGATGGGTATATCCCCGATGTTGAAGAAGCCGACAGCGCGGAAGTAAATGTGGAGGCTTCGGCGGCAGACGAGAATGCCGTGCTTACTTTAAATGCGCCCTCCTGCATATTAATGGAAAAAGGCGGCACCGTGCTTTTTGAAAAAAATCCCGATGAAAAAAGAGCCTGCGCCTCAATTACAAAGGTTATGACTTTGATTCTCACCTTTGAAGCAATCGAGCAGGGTAAATTTACCTATACCGATATGCTCACTGCCTCGGCTCACGCCTCAAGTATGGGCGGCAGTGATATATGGCTTAAAGAGGGGGAGAGTATGAGTGTGGATGATTTAATTAAAGCTACGGTAGTTATGAGCGCCAACGACGCAGCGGTAGTGCTTGCGGAAGCCGTGGCAGGCAGTGAAGAGGCTTTCGTTAATATGATGAACGAAAAAGCAAAGCTTCTCGGTATGAATAATACCGTTTTCAAAAACTGCAACGGTCTTGACGAGGAGGGGCATCTTACCACCGCAAGAGACGTTGCAATAATGAGCTGTGAGCTTTTAAAGCATGAGAAAATTTTCGATTATACCTCCATCTGGATCGATTACGTCCGCGGCGGCGAGACTCAGCTTGTCAATACAAATAAGCTTATAAAGAGCTACAAGGGCATTACGGGGCTTAAAACGGGCACTACGGGCCAGGCTAAAAGTTGTATCACCGCTTCTGCCCAGCGGGATAATTTATCCCTCGTTGCCGTTGTGCTGGGGGCAGACAACACGGATTACCGCTTTAAGGATGCCGCGGCGCTTTTAAATTACGGCTTTGCAAATTATAAAATAAATTCTCCCGAAGTTCCCGTAATTGAAAACGTTCCCGTGCTTTCGGGTATGAAAAAAGATGTTCCCGTGAAAATCGTGGGAACACCTGAAATCTTAGTATCTAATAACGAGCAAAATGAAATTAAGTGTGATATTAAACTGAATGAAAATATTAAAGCGCCCATAAAAGAGGGGGATAAATTAGGCGACGTGGTTTATCTCTTGAATAACAAAGAAGTCTGCAGACTGCCCGTTGAAGCGGCAGGCAGCGCGGAAGAAATAAGCTTCACGGCGGTATTTTGCAAGATAATGGAGGTGCTTTTTACACCGCAGCGGCAATAAGATAGAGAAATGCAAGATGCAAGGGGTAGAAGAGGTAAAAGGCGTATTTGTAAGCTTTTTTACCTCTTTTTCCGTTATATAAAAGAAGCAGGGGGATAACCGCCAGTGAAAACCAGGTATAAGGGAGATTTGGCATAAGATAAATATTGAAAATAACGAGGGCCAAAGAGAAAGAGAGAAGCTTTTTAAACTTATCTTTAAATATAGCCGCAGAAAAAGGAAGTAAAATTCCCATAAGCCCATAGTCGGTTTTTACCGAAATCCCCGTTAAAGCTACGGAGTTTTTGCTGAATGCCTCAAAAAATACCGAAAAGGAAAGGGCGAGAATGAATAAAAGAAAATAAGGGGCAGCTTTCTTTATTCCCTTCCCGTTATAAACTTCCTTCATTTTTAAGAAGGGGAAGATGATTAAAAGGGAAAAGCTGAAAGTGAGAAGTATATTCAAATACACAGAGCGTATGCCGAAAGAAAAAAGCTCTTCTATTATATATACGCTCTGGCAGAAAGTTCCCATCAGAAAAATTTCAAGAAAATATTTAAGCTTATTCCTTGTATAGAATGCCCCTTCAGAAATAAGGTAAGCATATAAGGGCATGGCAAGGCGGCCTATATAGCGGAAAAGAAGAATATGGGGGAATAAAAGAAGCCCCATGTGGTCAATAAACATGGTTAAAGCCGCTATGAATTTAATCCTGTTGCCGTTCAAAATCGCACCTTCTTAAAGTTTATGTGCTTTAATATTAACATAACTGTGCCCATTTAACAAGAAAAAGCTTATCTTTAATAAAATTTAACTGTGTTTTAAAAAATAAATAGTAAAATTCGTCAGTTTTTTATTGCAATCTTCACATAATTATTGTAGAATAAGTACAAGAAAAGCTTCATAAAGTACAAAATAAAAAATGAAAGGAAGATGTATATGTCTTTAAAGCTTGAATGCGGATACCTTTCAAACTTCATCCGAGATGATGAATACAGCGCTATTCAGAATAACGTTAATGCAGCTCACGAGCTTCTTGCTTCACGCAAAGGCCCCGGTAACGATTTCTTAGGTTGGATAAACCTCCCTACAGATTACGATAAAGAGGAATTTGCAAGAATTAAGGATGCAGCTGAGAGAATCAAGAAAAATACCGACGTATTTATCGTTATCGGTATAGGCGGTTCCTATCTTGGCGCAAGAGCAGCTATCGAATTTTTAAAGTCCGAAAATTACAACGCTCTTAAGAAGGATACACCTCAGATTTATTTCACAGGTAACAGCATCAGTTCAACTGCACTTGCTGAGCTTGTTGAGCTTTGCGAAGGCAAGGATATCAGCATCAATATGATCTCCAAGTCAGGTACTACCACAGAGCCCGCTATCGCCTTCCGTGTATTCAGAGATATTATAGAGAAAAAGTACGGTAAGGAAGAAGCTAAAAAGCGTATTTTCTGCACAACAGATAAGGCAAAGGGTACTTTAAAGCACTTGGCAGACGAAGAAGGCTACGAGACATTCGTAGTTCCCGATGACGTTGGCGGCAGATTCAGCGTTTTAACAGCTGTTGGTTTACTTCCCATTGCCGTTGCAGGCGCTGATATCGATGCTCTTATGGCAGGCGCAAAGAAGGGTCAGGAAATGTATGACTGCCCCGATATCGAGAAGAACGATTGCTATAAGTACGCAGCTATCAGAAACATCCTCTATTCCAAGGGCAAAACAATGGAGATAAGCGTTTCCTACGAGCCCTGCTACACAATGATGAACGAGTGGTGGAAGCAGCTTTACGGTGAATCCGAAGGTAAGGACCAGAGAGGTTTATTCCCTGCATCCGTTATTTTCTCCACAGACCTTCATTCTTTGGGTCAGTATATTCAGGACGGCAGACGCCAGATGTTCGAAACAGTAGTTCTTTTCGAAAAGCCCAAGCGTGAGGTTATTATCGGTAACGACCCCACCGACGTAGACGGCCTTAACTTCCTTGAAGGCAAGAGCATGGCTTACGTTAACCGCAAGGCATTTGAGGGTACTGTTTTAGCTCATAACGACGGCGGTGTTCCCAACGTTGTTATCAACTGCGCCGATTTCTCCGAGGAGACTTTAGGTCAGCTTATTTACTTCTTCGAAAAAGCTTGCGCAATTTCCGGCTATATGTTAGGTGTTAACCCCTTCAACCAGCCCGGTGTTGAGAGCTACAAGAAGAATATGTTTGCACTTTTAGGCAAACCCGGCTACGAGGGCGAAAAGGCAGCTCTTGAAGCAAGACTTTCAAAATAAAAGGTTTTTATTACCGAAAAGGTAAATCCAATAAATAATCAGGAGGAGCAATATTATGATTACTCTTTTAACAGGTAAAAAAGGTTCAGGCAAAACAAAAAGACTTATTGAGGCTACAAACGCAGCCGTAGCAACATCTAAGGGCAACGTTGTTGTTATCGCTAAGGGTTCAAGCCTTACATACGACATCACATCTCAGGCTCGTCTTATCAACATCGAGAATTACGGTATCGCAGGTGTTGAAGCTATGACAGGTTTCGTAAAGGGCATTTGTGCAGGTAACTACGACGTTACAGATATTCTTATCGATTCCACACTTAAGATTATCGGCACAGATTTACTGGCTCTTGAAGCTATGGTTCAGACTCTTGAAGTTTTAGCTGAAAAGTCTAACGTAAAGATCGTTCTTTCCGTTTCCGCTGCTGACGACGATGTCCCCGCTGCTATCGCTCAGTATATCGCTAAATAATTTGCTTAATTTCAGCCGGCTTAAAAGTCGGCTGATTTTTTGTGTAAAAATTTAAAATTCTGCTTTAAATTATTTTTTATTTATGGTATAATACTTTTTGCGCCGATTGTTAATGGAAAAATTTCGCTTAAAACCGAATAAAACCTTGACAAATCGGGCTAAAGTTATTATAATTAATCAGTACGGTATTAAACCGAATGTTGCGGTTTGGTTTTAGAAGTGAGGTTTTTGTTATGCGTCTGGATTTAAAGAAGTTCTTTTTCGGCGATGACGTGATGCAGGATATTGACTACAGCTTCAATATGAGCGAAACTGAGTGGGATGGCTTCAGACCTTTCGTAAGTGACGTGCTCGTAAAAGGAAAAATATGGTCCTTCGCAGGCTCTGCTATGCTTGAGTGTACTTTGGATTATGATTTTTCAATGCCGTGTAGCAGATGTGCGGAAGAAACTTTAAAGCACTTCACCTTAAAGGTAAATCACAACCTTGTAAGGGAAGTAAGCGACGAGGATAATGATTCCTATATAGTTGTTGAGAACGAAAGCATTGATCTGGATGAGCTTTTCTATTCAGATATCGTGCTTGAGATCCCGATAAGCTACGTCTGTAAGGAGGATTGTAAAGGTCTTTGCCCTCAGTGCGGTAAAAATCTTAACAAAGGTTCCTGTGATTGCAAAACAAATCAGATAGATCCTCGCCTTGAGGTTCTAAAAAAGCTGATAGATAACTAAAAAGGATAAGAGGAGGTGCTAAGCCATGGCAGTACCTAAGGCTAAAGTATCAAGTGCAAGACAAAACAAGAGACGTTCCAACGTTTGGAAATTGAGTGCTCCTGCTCTCATGAAGTGCCCTCAGTGTGGAGAATACAAGACACCTCACAGAGTTTGCGGCAGTTGCGGTTATTACAACGGCAAGCAGGTTGTTAATAAGGAAGCATAATTTTGTTCTGCATGATAGAGAAGGGGTTTCCTCTTCTCTATTTTTTTTGAAATTCCCCTTAAAGGGTGTATATAAATAAAAAAGGAAGGAAATAAAAATGGCAGTAAGAATCGACAGCGTACAGAAAGGCAGCCGCGCCGAGGCTCTGGGAATTGAAAGCGGTGATATTTTGGTATCCATTAACGGTCACGAAATAAACGACGGTCTTGACTACCGTTTTTATGAAACAGAAAGCCAGCTTGATTTAATGATGCTTGATGAAAACGGCAAAGAGCATCAGTTCAAAATAAGAAAAGGCACCTACGAGCCTATAGGCTTTGAATTTAATTCATACCTTATTGATGAACAGCGCTCCTGCAGGAATAAATGTATTTTCTGCTTTATTGACCAGCTGCCAAAGGGTATGCGCGAAACTTTATATTTTAAAGATGACGACAGCCGCTTAAGCTTCCTTTTCGGCAACTATATAACTTTAACGAATATTGATGAAAAAGAAATTGAGAGAATTATCTCAATGCATATAAGCCCCATAAACATCTCCGTTCATACCATGAATCCCGCTCTTCGCTGCAGGATGATGAACAACCGCTTTGCAGGGGAGAAGCTTGAGTATATAAAAATGCTTACAGAGGGCGGTATAAAAATAAACTGCCAGCTGGTGCTTTGCCCGGGCTTTAACGACGGCGACGAGTTAAAATTCACTTTGGAGGAATTAAGTAAACTCGGCGAAAATCTGCAGAGCGTTGCCTGCGTGCCCGTAGGATTAACCAAATACCGCGAAGGTCTTGAAAAATTGGAACCCTTTAACGAGAA
The DNA here is from genome assembly GCA_015065615.1 of Oscillospiraceae bacterium. Lineage (GTDB taxonomy): Bacteria > Bacillota > Clostridia > Oscillospirales > Acutalibacteraceae > SIG603. The sequence continues at coordinate 110,378 of SVPY01000003.1, forward strand.
GAGTGCAGGGGCAGTTATTGATATTATCGAAGCTTTCGGCGAAAAGATGCTTAAAGAAAGAAACAGCCGCGTCTGCTATCCTTCCGATGAATTCTACCTTATTGCAGAAAGAGAGCTTCCGCCTTATGAATTCTACGAGGATTTCCCCCAGATAGAAAACGGTGTGGGTATGTTCAGGGATTTAGAGGATGAATTCTTATTTGCCCTTGAAGATTATCTTGATGAATGTAAAGAGGCTTCCGGTAAATTAACCATAGCTACAGGCGAAGGAATTTACCCCCTTTTAAATATGCTTCTTGACGAACTGAGAAATAAATGCGATAATTTATGTATAGAGCTTGTGCCCATAAAGAATAATTTCTTTGGCGGTAACGTTAACGTAACCGGGCTTTTAACTGGGCAGGATATAATAGCACAGCTTAAAGGCAGAGATTTGGGCGAAAGATTACTGCTTTCCGAATGTATGTTAAAAGCAGACGAGGATATTTTCCTTGACGATATAAAACTTGAAGAAGTTGCCGAGGCGCTTAACGTGAAAGTTAAAAAGTGCAAAAACGGCGGCGAAAATCTGATTAAAACTATTCTTGATATTTAGAGTATATTATAAAAAGGAGAGCCTTTGCGAGGGCAAGGGCAGGTAAAAGGAATGAGCAAACCTATTGTAGCTGTTGTGGGCAGACCTAACGTAGGTAAATCCACACTTTTCAATAAGCTTATAGGCCAGCGCCTTTCTATCGTGGAGGATACTCCCGGTGTAACCAGAGACCGTATTTTCGGTGACTGCGAATGGCAGCAGCGAAAATTCACTTTAGTGGATACAGGCGGTATCGAGCCTAAAAGTAACGACGTTATTTTATCTCAGATGCGAAATCAGGCACAGCTAGCCATAGACTCAGCGGACGTTATCATAATGGTAACGGATATAAGAACCGGTGTTGTAGCTACCGATATGGAAGTTGCAAGTATGCTTTTAAAGAGCCGTGTTCCCGTAATTTTATGCGTAAATAAGTGCGACAGCATCGGTGAGCCTCCCGTGGAATTCTACGAGTTCTATAATCTGGGTTTAGGCGACCCCGTAGCGGTTTCCTCCGTACACGGTCACGGTACAGGCGATTTGCTTGAAAGGGTTTTGGAGTACCTTCCCGAAGATAATGAGGAGGAAGAGGATACGGAAAACATCAAGGTTGCTATTATCGGTAAGCCTAACGTAGGTAAATCCTCCCTTGTTAATAAGGTTTGCGGCGAGCAGAGATGTATTGTTTCCGATATTGCCGGTACCACAAGAGACGCTATTGAGATAACCGTTGAAAATAAACACGGTACCTTCACTTTTATTGATACCGCAGGTCTGAGAAGAAAGAACAAGGTAGAAGATAATATTGAAAAGTACAGCAATATCCGCGCTGAAATGGCTGTTGATAAGGCTGACGTATGCGTAATTATGATAGATGCTACGGTTGGCTTTACTGAGCAGGACAGCAAAGTGGCGGGCATAGCTCACGAAGCGGGCAAAGCTTGTATCGTAGCTGTAAATAAGTGGGATGCCGTTGAAAAGAACGATAAAACAATGCAGGAAATGCGCGAGAAGCTCGAAAAAGATTTCTCCTTTATGTCCTACGCTCCCATTATATTTATCTCCGCACAGACAGGTCAGCGCCTTGACCAGCTTTTTGAGACTATAAAAACCGTAGCAAACAATAACTCCATGAGAATCAGCACAGGCGTTCTGAATGATATTTTAGCTCAGGCTGTTGCAAGAGTTCAGCCTCCTACGGATAAGGGCAAGAGACTTAAAATTTACTATATGACTCAGGCTTCCACAAAGCCCCCGGCATTCGTATGCTTTGTAAACTCAAAGGAGCTTTTCCATTTCTCTTACCAGCGTTATTTGGAGAACAGAATAAGAGAAGTATTCGGTTTGGTAGGTACCCCCGTTCACTTTATTATCAGGGAGAAAAATCAGGATAACCCGTAAGTTTATCTTTTTTGGGAGAGTCCTTGCGAGGGCAAGGATAAGAAAAAAATATGACATTCTTTTTGAATTCGGTTTTACCGGTAATTTTACTTACAGTCGTGCCTTATTTACTGGGCAGTATAAGCTTTTCGATTATCTTTTCCAAGCTTTTCGGTAAAGGTGATATAAGAAATTACGGCAGCGGCAATGCAGGCGCCACAAACGTTTTAAGGTCTGTGGGCGCTTTACCTGCGGCTTTAACCTTCCTTTTCGACTTTTTAAAATGCGCGTTTTCCGTTTATTTGGGCTATATGGCGGCGCACCATTTCTGTGTGATGAATAACTGGGATATTATTATGAGCGAGTGCGGCAAGTATATTGCAGGTTTTATCTGCATGGTTGGTCATATGCACCCCATATTCTTCGGCTTCAAGGGCGGTAAAGGCGTTACTACCTTGGCTGCAATGGCTATACTTATCGATATTCGTACAGCCGCAATTTTACTTGCAATATTTATTATTATAGTTGTAACTACCAAATACGTATCACTGGGCTCCTGCGTGGTTTCCGCGCTTTTCCCCGTTATGACTTTCGTTATTTCCTATTTCTTCGGCTCACTTCAGAGCGGTAGCGATATCACACCTACCTATCTTATTACGGTTACTTTGGCTGCCGCAGCCATAGGCGGAATTATAGTTTACAAGCACCGCGCCAACATTAAAAGGCTTATAAACGGTACGGAATCAAAATTCTCCGTAGCAAAAAAGGATAAGTAAAATTTAAAATTAAATTTCCTGCACGGAAATAAAAGCAATATTTCCGTGCTTTTTTGCGTTTTTAAGTGCTATAAGAATTTAATTATGTTGACTTTTCTTTTATCTTGTATTATGATAAATGCGGTAAATAATATATTTACAAAAGTTAGATTTTTTCTTTAGTTTTAATATAGATTTCTATTTACATTCTGCTTACGGCAGATGAAAGGTTTGTGACAAAGTGGATAAGTTTGTAATAAAGGGCGGTACGCCTTTAAAGGGTGAAGTAACTATAAGCGGTGCAAAAAATGCGGCTGTAGCTATTATGCCTGCGGTTATTCTTTCCGACGGCCCTTGTATACTTGAGAATTTACCCGATATTTCCGACGTTCATACGGTTAAGCGTATACTTGCCGAGATGGGCGCCGTGGTAAAAAACATTGATAAGAATACTGTGGAAATTGACCCCAGACCCGTGGATACAGATATTGTGCCCTGTGAGCTTGGCAGAAAAATGCGCGGTTCTTATTATTTTATCGGCGCACTTTTAGGCAGATATAAAAGAGCTGTGTGTCCCCTTCCCGGCGGATGCGATTTTGGTGTGCGTCCCATTGACCAGCATTTAAAGGGCTTTGAAGCTTTAGGCTGTGAATGTATGGTAAAAGAAGAGGGTATGATAGAGGTTTCTGCCGATGAGCTTGTTGGCGATAACGTTTATATGGACCTCGTTACCGTAGGTGCTACCATCAACACTATGCTTGCGGCTGTAAAGGCAAAAGGTCTTACGGTTATTGAAAACGCCGCAAGAGAGCCTCATATTGTTGACCTTGCCAATTTCCTTAATACAATGGGCGCGGATATCCGCGGCGCAGGTACCGACGTTATTAAAATCAGGGGCGTTGAGCATTTAAAAGGCTGTACCTATTCCATTATTCCCGACCAGATCGAAGCGGGCACTTATATGGTTGCCGCAGCTGCATCGGGCGGCGACGTTCTTATTAAAAACGTTATCCCAAAGCACCTTGAGTCTATTTCCGCAAAACTTGAGGAAATGGGCGTAATTATAGAAGAATTTGACGACGCGGTAAGAGTTGTAAGAAACCGCCCCGTTAAGCGCTGCAGCGTTAAAACACTTCCTCATCCCGGTTTCCCCACGGATATGCAGCCTCAGATTACCGTGCTTCTTTCAATCGGTAAGGGTACAAGCATTGTAAACGAGAGTGTCTGGGATAACCGCTTCCAGTACGTTGACGAGCTTGTAAGAATGGGCGCTAAAATAAGAGTTAACGGCAGAATAGCCGTTATCGAAGGCGTGGACTATTTAACGGGCGCATCGGTACGCTCCACCGATTTGAGAGCAGGTGCCGCAATGGTTATTGCAGGTATTATTGCTAAGGGTACAACCTACGTTGAAGATATTAAGTATATTCAGCGCGGCTACGAAGATATAGTGGAAAAACTGCAGGCTCTTGGCGCCGATATCCGTTTAAGCAGTACACCCGACTGATTAAACCGTAAATAAAAAACAAAAAAACAATAATTTATTTGCTCCTTATATCTTTTTTAAAGGTATTCGGAGCATTTTTATGGATATACCTTCAAATTAAACTGTGTATTTAAATAAAGAAAGGTTGAGAAAAATTGGCAAGGCTTATACCTCTTTTCAGCGGCAGCAGCGGAAACAGCTATTTCGTGGGCTCAAAGAAAAACGGAATACTTATCGATGCAGGCAGAAGCGCAAAGCAGATGAAAGATAAGCTTACTTCCCTTGATATCGATTTATCTGCCGTTAAGGGTATTTTTGTAACTCATGAGCATATCGACCACGTTAAGGGCTTAAGAGTTTTTGCTTCAAAGTATAAAATTCCCGTGTTTACTTCACAGAAAACTGCGGCCGCTTTAAAGGATATGGGCGTTTACGATAAAAGCTTTGAAGTTTACGATATTGAAAATAAAATAGAGATATCAGGGCTTACAGTTAAAAATTTCTCAATTTCTCACGACTGCGCCGACGGCAGGGGATTTAAAATATACACAGAGGATGAAAGGGTTTTAGCTTTTGCCACGGATTTAGGCTACGTTTCCGACGAGGTTTTCGAAAATCTTTCAGGTTGTGACTATGCTGTAATAGAATCCAATCACGACGTAAATATGCTTTTAAACGGTCCTTATCCCTACTATCTGAAAAAAAGAATTTTAGGCAGCTGCGGCCACCTTTCAAACGAAACTGCGGCGGCGCTTTTAGCCGAGCTTATGAATAAGGGCACAAGGCGCTTTATGCTTGCCCACTTAAGCAGCGAAAATAATACCAAGGATTTATGCTACCAGACTTCCCTTTGCAGCCTTAAAATGGCAGGATTTGAGGAAGTGAGGGATTTTACTTTAAATATTGCCCCCAAAGAAAACATCAATCTTGAAAGTGTGATTTTTTAATGTTAACCGTAAAAATAATTTGCGTAGGAAATTTAAAGGAAAAATATTGGGTGGATGCAGTTAAGGAATATTCAAAGCGTCTTTCTGCCCACTGTAAATTTCAGATAATTGAACTAAGTGAAGCAAAATGCGATAAAAATCCCTCCGAAGCTTTAATTAATAAGGCTTTAGAAGAGGAAGCAAAGCAGATTTTGCAGGCGGCTGCAGGCAGTACGGTTATCTCTCTTTGCATAGAGGGAAAGCAGATTAGCAGTGAGGAACTAAGTAAAAAGCTTGATAATCTTGCAGTAATGGGCGAAAGCGCCGTTTCCTTTATTATCGGCAGTTCCTTCGGCTTAAGTGAAACCGTGAAAAAAGCAGGGGAGAGAATGAGTATGTCCAAAATGACCTTCCCCCATCAGCTTGCAAGGGTTATGCTCTGTGAGCAGATTTACCGCGCCTTCCAGATAAGCGCAGGAACAAGGTACCATAAATAATTAAAAGCTCAGGAAAATTCCTGAGCCTTTCTTTTTATTGGTGGCTTATTATAAATTCTACTTCAAAGCTTTCTTCCCCTTTGGCGTTAAAATCAAGCAGCCTGACTTTTTTAATTTCGCCGTAGGTGTTTACAAAGCTTTCGGTATTTATTTTCACGCTGAATTTACTTTTATCGTAACAGATATATAAAGCTTCAGTACCTACTGAAATTTTAACTCTGCCTTTGTCTTTATCAATACCGATTTCGCCGTAAGTGATAAATCTTTCGGTAATTTCGTGATTTTTATCCGTGAATTCAAAAGAATCACAAATTTTAGTCTCTCCGTTTTCGGAATTGAAGCTAATTTTGCGGAGAAGCTTACTAAGCTTATTTATACCGTAAGCGGGAGCGATATCCGCTTCAATGCCTTCATCATTGATTGTTACCTTCGAAGCTTTATACTCTGCGCCGAATTTCTGGGTTTCGCCGTCTATTATAGGCAGATTATGTCCCTGAGAGCCGTGACCCAAAATTTTGTAGCGGAATTCAGGCAGACCCGAATCACGGGTATATTCCATTGAGCCTAAATCGCAAAGAATTTCTTCGCCGTTTTTGAAAATCTGGAAAGAACCCACGTCGTTGTGGTTGTGGGGCTCGTTGTTGTTACCGCCTTTTGCGGCAATACCGACGCCGTTTTTACTGCTTGCAATAAAAATTTCGGAACAAGGCAGTATATAATACTTTATATTATCCTCATTTTCCAATTTATCGGTCCATATAAGGTCGCGCAGGTTTGCGGCGAAACGGTAGCAGACATCCATATTAAAGTCGCCTGCGGCTTCTGTCGGCGGCATAAAAACGCTGTTAAATTTACGGCTTAAAAAGGATGCAAGACCGATGTGAAATTCCATGTGGCTGCTGCTATCGGAAAAACTAAGGCTCCTGCCGCCTTTAAAGTAACATTTCTGCTGAAATTCCGCGATTTTTTGGACTTTAGAATCTGAAAGCAAATCAATAGCGCCGTTTGTTCTGCGGTATAAAAGCTCTGCAAAATAAACGTAGTAGCCAAAGCCGTAGTCCCAGTATTTTATACCTTCAAGGCAGCCGCCGTCCTCGGGAATTCCCTTTAAATATGCTTCGAAAGAAGGGAGCAGCCTGTTTATTATTTTTGCAAGGAGTTCGTTATCTTCTGTGTCTGTGTCCGTGTATGTATATATGGCGGCAATACCGATATTGCCCGCGCAGACTGCCGCCCAGTTATTTTCTGCGGTCATCCACCAGTAGTCGTTACTAAGCACCCTTTTTAAAACTCTCTCGTTTAAAAGATGATTGACGCGCTTTTTTACAATGGGAGGGATTTTATCCCCCAGAAGCATCAGTATTTCAGCAAGGATTTCACTTGTTTCGGAGGCGAAAAGATCTACGGTGTAGTCGCCGTCCTCAAGGCGGTTTATAAAGCTGTTATCCTTATCGTTTACAATAAGATGCGGCGGCAACGCCCAGGTGTATTCATCGCAAATCGCCCAGATAATATCGTCTAATTCTTTTATATCCTCTTCTTTTTCATAAAGCCAGGCAGAAAGAGCGAAAGCGGCAAGCCTTTCGCGGCGAGGGAAGTAACCGCCCTTTTCGCTGAACTGAAATTCATTTCGGTTGCCGTTTTCATAAAAAAGCTTAAAGAGTGAATAGGGAACAGAAGGTATTACACTGCCGCGATGTTTTGCGGCGGTTTTTTCTATAGAATCAAGGTAAAATTTAAGCGACGGGTTATTTAAAACCTGTTGTCTTTTACTTTCGGGGACGGATAAATCTACTTTTCCTGTTTTATTAAGTATTTCGGCTATTTCGGCTGCGGATAAATTAAAATTCATAAAATCCCCTCCTTATTAAATTAATATAACACATAAAAGTTTTCAGAGCAATAAAAAAAGGACTCAGCTGAGCCCCTTTTTACTGTTTATACGTTAATTTTCATATCGCCGTCTTTTACCCAGCCAAGCTTGCGGAAGATAAAATCAAAGCCTAAACTAAGTATTGCAGGAAATATAAAATGCATAAGTGCTACAAGCAAAAGTGTGTACCAGGGGTCTGTGCCGGACATAGCGGCAAAAGCGCCGAACTGACCTACTAAACCGCTGGTGCCCATACCTGCGCCCGAGGGTGTGTTTGTCATACCGAAAACAGCGGTGGATATAGGGCCTAAAACCGCGCCTGCCAATGTGGGGGCAAGCCATATAGCGGGCTTTTTCATAATATTGCCGAACTGAAGCATACTTGTGCCAATACCCTGAGAGATAAGTCCGCCCCAGCCGTTATCTTTAAAGCTTGTTACCGCAAAGCCTATCATCTGCGCACTGCATCCTACTACTGCGGCGCCGGCTGCAAGACCGTCAAGACCCAGCATAATGCACAGGGCGGCGGAGCTTATGGGAGCTGTTAAAGCAAGACCCACAAGAACGCTGACGAGAATTCCCATAGGTACGGGAGAGAGGGTGGTGGCTGTGTTGATGAGTGTGCCTAAACCGTTCATAAAGCTCTGAATGGGAGGACCTACAAACATACCTGCCACACCGCCTGTAACTATTGTAACAATGGGGGAAACAACGATATCCACCTTAGTCTTGCCTGCTGCTAAAGAGCCTATTTCCTCGCCAACCAAAGCGGCAACGTAAGCGCCTACGGGGCCGCCTAAAGAGTAACCCACAGCACCGGTAACAACGCTGCTGAATATAACCAGCGGCTTTGCCTTAAGACCCCAGGCAATAGCAGCGCCTATAGCACCGCCAACTACGGGAGATGAAGCGGATACGGTATCGCTTATGGTCTTTAAAAATTCAAGGTAAGGTATCTGTGCAAGCTGTGAGAGTATGAGACCTATAATGAGGGATGAGAATAAACCCAGAGCCATGGCGCTCATAGCGTCCACAAAATACCGTTTTGCGTATTTCTTAATAACTTCGAAAACCTTATTCATAATTAGTTCCTTTCAAAAACAGAGGTATTCATCTTTGAAATTACGAAAGCTTAGTTTACGTTAAAAAGTTTAACACCGAGGACATAATATTGCAATAGGATTGATAAAAAGTTAACAAGCTTCAACATATAAAATATTTCGGGAAAATATAAAATGTTGTGGTAAATCACCGAAATATCTGCTATTATATTATTATCTATATGCTTTGGAGGTATAAAATGAATTTACAGGAACAAAAAGAATTATTATGTGATATATGCCATAAGATGTGGCAGTTAGGCTGGGTTGCAGCCAACGACGGCAACGTAAGCGTTAAGCTCCCTGACGGCACATTCCTTGCTACCCCCACGGGTATGAGCAAATCCTTCATTACTCCCGAGAAGATTTTAAGAATCGACGATAAGGGCAAAGTTATTGAAGGCGCCGAGGGTCTGAGAGTAAGTAGCGAAATTAAAATGCACCTTAAATGCTACGAAAAGCGTCCCGATGTATTCAGCGTAATTCACGCTCATCCTCCGGGAGCAACAGGCTTTGCGGTAGCTCATAAGGCTATGGATATGTACAATATGATAGAGGATGTTGCCGTTATCGGTTCAGTGCCTCTTACTCCCTACGGTACACCTTCCACAGAGGAAGTACCCAATTCCATTGAGCCCTACTTAGAGGAGCACGACGTTATGCTTCTTGAAAATCACGGAGCTTTAGCTGTAGGCAGCGACCTTGTTACTGCTTTTTACAGAATGGAAAGCCTTGAATTATGGGCAAAAATCACTATTAACGCAGTTATTTTAGGCGGCAGCTTCGATATAAGCAAGGAAAATATCGAGAAGCTTATTAATCTGCGCCCCTTCTACCGCGTTACAGGCCGTCACCCCGGCCATAAGCTTATGAATCCCGACGACGAGATGCTTCATAAGAAAAATTAAAAGAAAGTTGTAAGGGGAAACCTTGCCCAAAGGGTCGAGGTTCGGGTTATTAAAATGAAAATATTAAAAAAGTTTTCTGCCTTGTTTATTGCAGTTTTGCTTGTTGTATCGGTTTTCAGTGCCTGCAGCAGTAAATATGAAAATTACAGCGGCATAGCAGAGAGAAAAACAGTAAGCGCAGGCTATTACCACACCGTGGCTTTAAAGGAAGACGGCACGGTTGCGGCAGTCGGTGATAATAGCTTCGGTCAATGTGAAGTAGGCGAGTGGAAGGATATTATAGCTATAGAAACAGGCGCTTACTATACCTTGGGATTAAAGAAAGACGGCACCGTGGTTGCGGCAGGCGATAACGATTTCGGTCAGTGCGACGTAGAAGCTTGGCAAGATATTGTAGCCATTACTTCGGGCGGATATCACACGGTAGGTTTGAAAAGCGACGGCACCTTAGTTGCCTGCGGTTATAATATGTACGGCGAGTGCGACGTAGGCGGCGCCGAAAATATTGAGGCAATAAGCGCTCATTTCGGCTATACTCTTGCGATTAATAAGGACGGCAAGGTGCTTTCTGCAGGCAATAACGAAAAGGGCAGAATGGATACCGCTTCATTTACGGGCGTCAAATATATTGATGCCGGCAGGGAGTATAGCGTTGCAATTAAAAAAGACGGCACAGTTTTGTTCGCAGGTGAAAACGAGGAAATGAAAAATACGCTTACTTCATGGAAGGACGTAAATAAAATCATTCTCTCCTTCGACCACGTTATCGGTATAAAAAACGACGGCACTCTGCTTTTTGCGGGTAATAATAATTTCGGTCAGTGCGACGTAAGCGGCTGGAATGAAATAGAGGACGTCACTCTGGGGTGTTACCATACCGTAGGTTTAAAGGAAGATGGTACCTTGGTTTCAGTCGGTCAGAATAAATCAGGCGAATGCGAAGTACAGAATATAAGCGGAATTAAAATTAAGTAAGAGGGTTTAAAATGGCGATTTTAAAATGTAAAATGTGTGGCGGCGATTTAAACGTAAACGAGGGCGCTACCACTGCCGAGTGCGAATACTGTGGGAGTTTACAGACAATTCCTACAGTAGATAATGAAAAGAAAATTTCTCTTTTCCAGAGGGCAAATAAGCTTCGCTCTGCCTGCGAATTCGATAAGGCTGCAGGTGTTTTTGAAAGCATAGTAGCAGAATTCCCCGAGGAAGCCGAGGCTTACTGGGGTCTGGTGCTTTGTAAATACGGTATCGAGTATGTGGATGACCCCGCAACAGGCAAGAAAATTCCTACCTGCCACCGCTCAAGCTTTGATAGCGTTATGGATGATAATAACTTCGACCTTGCTATGGAAAATGCAGATGCAGTTGCAAGGAAGGTTTACCGTAATGAGGCTAAATATATTGAAGAAATACGTAAAGGAATTATAAGCGTTTCTGAGTCTGAGGCGCCTTACGATATTTTTATTTGTTATAAAGAAACGGATGAGAATAACGAAAGGACAATTGATAGCGTTTTTGCCCAAGAAATATATAATTCACTTATTGAAAAAGGTTATAAGGTGTTCTTTGCACGTATAACATTAGAAGACAAACTTGGCTTGGAATATGAGCCCTATATTTTCGCTGCTCTTAATAGTGCTAAAGTTATGATAGTTGTTGGTACTGATTATGAATATTTTAATGCGGTATGGGTGAAGAATGAGTGGTCAAGATACTTGAGTTTGATGTCAGTAGATAAAACTAAGCATATTATACCTTGTTACAAAGATGTAGATGCATACGATATTCCTAAAGAATTTAATAGATTTCAAGCAATTGATATGAATAAAATAGGCTTTATGCAAGATTTGGCCAGAGGTATAGAAAAGTTAATTTCGGTTAAACAAGAAGTTCCGAATAAGGAAATTAGTGAACCCGTAGCAGATAGCAGTAAAGCAGTTTCCTTGTTGGGGCGTGGTAAAATAGCCTTAGAGGATAGAGATTGGCAAAATGCAGATAAGTTTTTTGAAGAAGTTTTGAATATCAATTACAAAAACGCTGATGCTTATCTAGGCAAAGTTTTGGCAACTGAAAAATGTAGTGATTTATCAGAGTTTGTTAATAAAAGAAAGAATTCTTATTCTGATGATAAATTTGATGAATATGAATTAGAACAAGATGTGGATTATATAAACAAACAGATTGAAAATTATGCTATCGAAGGTTATTTTAGCCGCTCTGAAATTAGTAGCTTTTATGTTGAACGGGTTAAATATTTGTCATCTGTAAAAAATTGCGAAAAATATTTGTTGGATGAAAGTGATTACTGGAAAAATCACAAAGTTTTGGCAAGAGTTTATCAGTTTGCTTCAAATGAATTATTAGCAACTCTTAATTGTGCAAAAGAAGAGGTTTTCGAATATTTGAGGGAGCTAATTACGAAAGCCCGAAATTCTGAAACAATCAATATAAAAAATGCTAAAGATAAATATTTGCAGCTGATAAAGAATGCCGATATATCAGTAGAGTTGAGATATAAACAAATTAGTGATAATAGAGAAATGACCTACCAACGCTTAGTCGAACAGTATAATACTGCTAAAAGCAAAATCGAGTATACTGAATTAATTGAATGGTTTAAGCGATTAAATGGATACAAGGAGTCTAATGAATATATAGACAGCTGTAAAAAGCAGATAGATAAATATGAACAAGCAAGAATTATTGAGAATAAAAAAGGTGCTTGGAGATTAAGTGGTTTATGTCAGCATTGTGGTAGTAAATTTACAGGTTTGTTAGTGAAAAAATGCGTTAAATGTGGTAAACAAAAAGATTATTAATTGCAAAAGGTGATAATATGGCTATCTGCTTTCTTGGGTGAAAACGATGCCCGTGACCTTGGAGGTGCTAATTGGAGTTTCTGCTGTGTTTTACAGGGTTTAGTTGCCTTTATTATGCTTTTCTTCAAAAAGAAGGATGAATAATAAAAATCTCTGATTTTGATGCCGGGATGATGCCGTTTAGATGCATTCGTGTGCTAATATATCTCCCGGCAGGAATTAAAAATGAAAAAAATTATAAATTTTCTACCAAAACTTAAATTAAAAAACTGCCTTGTTATTATCTTAGGTAGCTTTATACTTGCCTTCGGGCTTTATAACGTACACTCGGTAGCGAAAGTTACCGAGGGTGGCTCTTTGGGCCTTTGTTTACTTCTTGATTACCATTTCGGTATTTCCCCTGCCGTGACGGGGTTTACCGTAAATGTAATATCCTACGTTATCGGGTTTAAGGTGCTCGGAAAAGATTTTTTAGGCTACTCCGCCGTTTCCACCGCGGCTTTTTCAGCCTTTTACGCATTGTGCGAAATTTTCCCTCCCATATACCCCGAAATTGCAAATTACCCCATAATCGCCTCCGTGACAGGCGCATTATTCGTGGGTGTGGGCGTAGGTTTATGCGTGAGGATGGGCGGAGCTCCCTGTGCGGATGATGCTTTAAGCATGAGCTTTTCCCGCGAGTTCAAATGTAAAATCGAGGTAATTTACCTCGTGAGCGACCTTACCGTGCTTTTACTTTCACTTTCCTATATACCCGTGGGAAAGATAATGTACTCCCTTTTAACTGTAATTCTCTCAGGCAGGATAATTGGGTTTATCGAGAGATTTAGAAAGCAGGTATAATTTTGATGTTTTGCTTTAAAATTCAGCTTTTAAGATAGTTACCCTCTTATAATGCGAAATTTTTAAGAGTAAAGCGATATTTTAGCAAAATGAAAGAATTTTTATACGCAATCAAATATTTAAACGGTATTTCACCCAAAATACTGTGGGGCTCTGTTTTATTAAGAGCTTTCGGCTCCGTGTTCAACACTTTTTACGGAGTATACTTTTTAAGAATAATACTCTATAACCTCGAAGCAGAGGCGCCTTTTTTCGACTCTGTGCTCGTAATAGCTATGCTTATGATTATAGAAACCGTTTATTGGTACGCTGAAAGGTATATGCACCAAAACGTTTTTATGCCCAAAATGGAAAACAGGGTAAACGAAAAGGTACTTTCGGATATTTTCGATTCGGTTAAAAAAATTCCTTATATGGAATTCAATAAACCCGAAACCTTGGATAAAGCTTCAAGAATTTCTGAAAATACCGCCGAAAACCTTATGAAAACCGTAAAGGCGGTGGCGCATATTCTGTCCGTTATTGTGGACGTTTTTATGATTGGCGCCTACGTTTTATTCATCGACCCCTTTGCTTTGCTTATTTCCGTCGTGCCTATTGTGGCGCCCATTATTTTAGGTAAGTTTTCTTCAAAATTTAACTTTAAACTTAAAGAAGAAACCAGCCTCCCCATAAGAAAAAAGGAATATGCAAAAAGAATATTCTATCTCCCTGAATACGCTAAGGAAATTAAGCTCAGTAAAATTTCCGAAGAAGTTAAGAGAATTTACAGCGAAGGCACCAACGAGCATATAGAAAAGCACAAAACCATAGGTGTTAAAATTGCCTTTGTAAGCTTTCTTACCTCTATTTTCGAAAACGCCTTCAATATTTTCGCCGCATTTATCTATATGCTTATAAGGGTGATGATGGGCGCGGTTTACCGCTACGGCGACTTTTTGGGTATTTACAATTCAATTACCTATTTTGCCTGGGATATTCAGTGGGCAGGCGAAAACGTAAGAAACGCTATGGAGGCTGTGCCTCATATTAAGGAATTCAGGGAATTTATCGAAAGAGACTTCGACGAAGGCAAAATTAAGGACATAGGAACCAAAGATTATATTTTAGAGTTAAAAGACGCTTCGTTTTCTTATGATGGCATCGGCGGTAAGAATATCATCGACGGCATTGATTTAATAATCAATAAAGGTGAAAAAATCGCTATTGTTGGTGAAAACGGCGCAGGCAAAACCACGCTTGTTAACCTTATTTTAGGTCTTTATAAGCCCACGTCAGGCAGGGTTACCTTAAACGGTGTAGACGTAAGCGATATTTATATCGAAAAACGTAATGAATTTTTCGTTTCGCTTTTTCAGGATTTTAACATCTATCCCTTTACAGTAAGGGAAAACGCCCTTATGGGTTTAAACGGCAGCGACGAAGAAATTATTAAAGGTCTTGAAGATTTAAATCTTTCCGAAAAGTTAAGCGATTTAAACCGCGGTATGACCAGTGAATTTGACAAAAACGGCTATAATTTATCGGGCGGTCAGAATCAGCGCCTTGCGTTTTTAAGGGTGTTAACTTCCAAAGGCTCCTTTATTATTCTGGATGAGCCCACTTCTGCCTTAGACCCCATCAACGAAGAAAAGCTCTATAAGCTTATAGGAGAAAAATTCAGAGAGGAAACAATTCTCTTTATTTCCCACAAGCTTTGTTCCACTTCCTTTGCTGAGAAGATTATTTTCCTTGAAAAAGGCAAAAAAAGCGAAATGGGCACCCACACAGAGCTTATTTCAAAAGGCGGCGGCTACGCTTCTCTGTTTAATTTACAAAGCACCCAATATGCAAAAGGCACTTTGGCTATGGAAGGGGGCGAAGTAAATGAATAAGGAGAAAAATACAAAGTTAATTTTTAAAAATAACTTCTATTTCATTAAAAAAGCCTTTAAGTTCGAACCCGTTTATTTTGTAAGCAAACTTCTGAAGTACATAATGTGTGAGCTTCGCGGCGCTTTTCTGTGGGTCTACTTAATGCAGATCGTGTTAAGCCGCTTCGAAAATAAAGAGGACCCCTTAAAAATAATTAACTTATTGGTAATTTCCTTTATTATCGTATCCTTAAGCTATATTCTTGACCATCTTTTGGATAAGGTTTACTTCCGTGTAAAAAACGAGAGACTGCAGGAAAAATTGCAGCTTGAGATATTCGATAAGATAAAATCCATCGACTATATCTCCCACGGTGAAAAGGAGCTTTACGATAATATCACTCTTGCAAGCGCTGAGGCAAGCGAGAGAATATTAAAAGTAATGGATAACGTCTGCGACATGGTAGGTTCTTTTGCCGAAATAATTGCCGTTATGGCTCTTATATTCACTATGGACGGCCCCATGATACTCATTTGTATTTTATCCGTTGTAATTTCTTATTTCCTCACTATGAAAATAAGTAAATTAAGCGTAAAGTACGATGATGAAATAAAGCTTTTAAGCAAAGAGGATAAATTCTTAAAGAGAGTTACCCATCTACCGGAGTACAGCAAGGAATTAAGGCTTACAGGACTTATTAAACTTATTAAACTGCACCTTGAAGAAAACCGCAAAGCAAAAGATAAAGCGGTGGATAAAATAAACAGGAAAAAAGGCTTACTTGAATTTATAAACGATAGCGTTGCCTACGGCTTGGTGCTGGACGCTCTTCTTACCTTATACCTTGTTGTAAGAATCGTGATATTCGGTAGCCTCCCCATAAGCTCGTTTATAAGCTTAGTTAACGCTTCGTTCCACCTTTCAGGCGACCTTGAGTATATCATAAGAAAATACGCCGATTTCGTGCAGAACGGTTTATTTATTGAGAGATATAATAATTTCAGTAAAATTCCCTCAAAAATAGCGGAAAACAGCGAGAAAACCGAGGAGATAAAGGGCAAATTTGAAAATTTAAGCATAAATAACCTTCATTTTACCTACCCGCACAGCGATTTCGGCCTTAAAAACATCAATCTTACCGTTAATAAAGGCGAAAAAATCGCTATAGTCGGTGAAAACGGCTCGGGTAAATCCACCTTGATTAACCTTATTTTAAGGCTTTATGATGCTGAAAGCGGCAGTGTTAAGTTTAACGGCGTTGATATTAAAAACCTTGATGCCGAAAATTACAGAGACCGCTTCGGTGTTTTATTGCAGGATTTCCAGATGTACGCCACAAGTATTGAGAAAAACACCTCCATGGATAAGGTTTCCGACCCCGAAAAAGTAAAAAAAGCTATGCTTCTTACTGGATTTTTATCGGTTTTAAGTAAAACAAAGGCTGATTTAAGGGATAACTTAACCAAGGAATTCGATAAAAACGGTACGGATTTTTCAGGCGGCGAAAAGCAAAGGCTTGCGCTAACAAGGTGCTTCTATGAAGACCGCGACCTTTACGTTTTTGATGAGCCCACCTCTGCCATGGATATTAAGCAGGAAACCTTATTCTATAAGCTTATTGCCGAAAATACCCAAGGAAAAACCGTTATTTTCACTTCTCACCGCCTTTCATCCGTTAAGATATGCGATAGAATCATCTGTATGGATAAGGGTGAAATTACCGAAATCGGTACTCACGAGGAGTTATACGCAAGAAACGGAAAGTATTCTGAGATGTATAAGGCGCAGGAGAGACTTTATTTCGGCGAAAATTAATTTTATTTGAACTAAAGGAGCTTTTATATGAAAATTTACGATTTCAGTAAGGCTAAGGAATTTACAGACGAAGTGCTTATAAAGAAAAAGGGCATTCCCTCCGTTGATATTAAGGTTATCAAGGAGAATGAAGTGGTTTTTGACTATAGGGCAGGCTACTTTGATTACGAAAAAACCGTGCCCATTCACGAAAACGCCCTTTATTATATGTATTCCTGCACTAAGCCCGTTACTGTCACCGCGGCTTTAAGACTTTACGAAGAAAATAAATTGGATTTGGAAGTTCCCGTTTCAAAATATCTTCCCGAATACGAAAAGGCGGTTTTAAAAAAAGACGGCGAAATTGTTAAGCCTACCGAGGTTTTAAAAGTTAAGCACCTTTTCACCATGACGGGCGGCTTCACTTACGATTGGACTAACCCTTTAATTAAAAAATTTGCTAAGAAAAACCCAAAAGCAAGTACCGTGGAGCTTGCCAATCAATTTGTTAATTTACCCCTTATTTTTGAGCCCGGGGAGAGGTTTGAATACAGCCTCTGCCACGATATTCTTGCCGCGGTGGTTGAAAGCATAGTGCAAAAGCCCTTCAGAGAATACGTAAAAGAGGTGCTTTTTGACCCCGTGGGTATGAAAGATAGCTACTTCCATATTACCGAGGAGCTTAAGCCATACCTTGCCGCCAAATACGATAATATAAGAAAAAGTGAAAGCGATTCCTTCAAAATTACCCCCATCCCCAAGGTAAATAATATGATTTTCACCGAAAATTACGATAGCGGCGGCGCGGGACTTATCTGCACCCTTTCTGACTACGCGAAATTTGCTGAGACTTTGGCAAACGGCGGTGTAGCGCCAAACGGCTACCGCTTTTTAAAGGAGGAGACGATAGCTCTCTTAACAAAGGATTGGCTTAAAGAGATTTGCAAAGATTCCTCCTTCGGCTGTACCTGCGGAAGTAAGGGCTACAGCTACGGCTTGGGTGTGAGGGTTAAAACGGGTGAGGATGGCAGAAATATCCCTGTAGGGGAATTCGGCTGGGACGGCGCCTGCGGCTCATATGTTTCTATGAATACCGAGCATAAAACTGCGGTAGTAATGGGTATGCATGTTCATTCATGGAATCAGACTATACAGGATGATAGAAACAGACTTACTGAATTAATTTACGAAGCTTTGGGGTTCTGAGAAAGGAAAGATATGGAGATTAACACAGTGCTTTTTAAAGCCTTAAGTGAAAATGAACTTGTAAGCATAACGAAGAAAATATTCGGTGAAAGTGCAGTTCTAAAAAAATACGAGCTTTTAAAAGGCGGACTTTTTAACACGACTTACCGCATAGTCACCGAAACAAGTGACGTGATTTTAAGAGTTGGCCCCGTACACAGGGAGCTTTTGCAAAAATATGAGGAAAACTTAATGGAAGCCGAAGCTCTGGTGGATAGGCTTTGCCTCGAAAATGGGATACCTGCTTCGAAGGTTGTTTTTATTGATTGTTCCAAAACAATAGTTGACCGCGATTTTATGGCGGTTGAGCGAATTGAAAGTAAGCCTCTTTCTGACCCCTCAATAGAAAGAGAGGAATATCCTCCCGTTTTCAAGGAGTGTGGCGCGATTCTCAAAAAAATGCACGGTATTAAGGGCGAAAAATTTGGAAGAGCAGCGGACATAGTGGCCAATAAGGGTTCAGATACCTGGTATGGTGCTTTAAAATTCGAGTTGGATTGTCTTTTTGAAAAAGCTGCAGCTTTTAACGTATTCACAGATGAGATTATTAAGAAGTCCTACGAGTTTTTAAAGGAGAATGAAAAATATCTTGCGGATATTAAAGAGCCGAAGCTGATTCACGCAGATTTGTGGCGCGGCAATGTGCTTGTAAAGGGTGAGAAGGGTAGCTACAGGGTGGTGGCTATAATTGATGGAGACAGGGCAATTTTCGGCGATACCGACTGGGATATTGTAACAGGCTGGATGATGACTGAAAGCTTTAAAGAGGGTTACGGCTTACGTAAAGATTATTTTGATAATGAAAGAAAAATGCACAGAAAAGAAGTGTACATTCTTGTGCAGTCTCTTCTTGAAATGTACATTAGGCTTGTTCAGTACCCCGAACCTGAAAATTTTGAGTATGCTTTAAGTAAAGTAAAAGAAATATTAAAATTCTGAAAAAACCGTGTCCGATTAATTTCGGGCACGGTTTATTTTTTGGTATAAAGTTAAAAAATTAACAGTATATTTTAGAGTGTGAAAACGCGTTACGAAAGAAAAAATACCGCGGTTTCAAAAATGCGGGTTAAAATGCTTTAAAACAAACATAAATATTGCCGAAATGCAATTTATTGGATAAAAAATTGCAAAAAACTGTAAAAATTTAAAATTTTTTCTTGCAAATCCGCAAGTATTGTGGTATGATTATTCGCGTATTAATTTTAAAACTAATAGGCATTCCTATTGCCATAAATAAGAAAGGAAGTACATACTTATGTCATACGTAAGTGAACAGTTAGAATTATTAAAGAAGAGAAATCCCGGTGAGCCCGAGTTTATTCAGGCTGCTACTGAGGTTCTTGAATCCCTTGAATCAGTTATTGAGGCTAACCCCAAGTACCAGAAGGCAGGTATCATCGAGAGAATTGTTGAACCCGAAAGAACAATCATTTTCCGTGTTCCGTGGGTTGACGATAACGGCAACGTACAGGTAAACCGCGGCTACAGAGTTCAGTTCAACTCTGCAATCGGTCCCTACAAGGGCGGTATCAGACTCCACCCCTCCGTTAACTTAAGCATTATGAAGTTCCTCGGCTTCGAGCAGACATTCAAAAACTCCCTTACTGGTCTTCCTATGGGCGGCGGTAAGGGTGGCTCCGACTTCGACCCCAGAGGTAAGTCCGACCGTGAAATCATGAACTTCTGCCAGAGCTTTATGACAGAGCTTTTCCGCCACATCGGCGCTGATACAGACGTTCCCGCAGGTGATATCGGTACAGGCGCAAGAGAAATCGGTTATATGTTTGGCCAGTATAAGAGACTTAAGAATTGCTACGAAGGCGTTTTAACAGGTAAGGGCCTCTCTTACGGCGGTTCTCTTATCCGTCCCGAGGCTACAGGTTTCGGCGCAGTTTACTATGTAGACGAAATGCTCAAGTCCTTTGGTGATACAATCGTTGGCAAGACATTTGCAGTTTCCGGTTTCGGTAACGTTGCTTGGGGTACTGTAAAGAAGGCTACAGAGCTCGGCGGTAAGGTTGTTACAATCTCCGGTCCCGACGGCTACGTATACGACGAAGACGGCATCAACACAGAAGAAAAGATCAACTTCATGCTCGAAATGCGTGCAAGCGGCCGTGATAAGGTTCAGGATTATGCTGATAAGTTCGGTGTTCCCTTCTATGCAGGTCAGAAGCCCTGGGGCGTTAAGGTTGATATCGTAATGCCCTGTGCTACACAGAACGAAGTTGGTATGGTAGAAGCTGAAAAGATAGTTGCTTGCGGCGCTAAGTACTACGTAGAAGTTTCCAACATGCCCACAACAAACGAAGCTGCTGCATATCTTAAGAAGGCAGGTCTCATCGTTGCTCCCTCCAAGGCAGTTAATGCAGGCGGTGTTTCCGTTTCCGGTCTTGAAATGAGCCAGAACTCCATGCGTTACAGCTGGACTGCTGAAGAAGTTGACGAGAAGTTAAAGCAGATCATGAAGGGCATCTACAAGGCATCCTGGGATGCTGCCAAGAAGTACGGCGTTGAGGGCGACCTCTGCGCAGGTGCTAACATTGCAGGTTTCGAAAAGGTTGCAGAAGCTATGCTCGCTCAGGGTATTGTTTAATAGCAAGTTAATAAAAAAGCTTAAAGGTACGGTTTCTTCCGTACCTTTTCTTGTTTTATTGCGCCTTTTGTGGTATATTTAAATAAAAGTGAGTATCAAAATTAAAGGCAAGGTAAAAAAGAAGATATGGAATTTATTATTAAGGAATATAAAGGCTACAGCGAAAAGGAAATATTACCTCTTTACGATAGTGTGGGCTGGATAAATTACACTAAAAACCCCGAAATGCTTCAAAACGCCTACTGCTATTCTCTTAAAATTTACGCCGCATACGAAAACGAAACTTTAATAGGCGTTATAAGAGTTGTAGGCGATGGCTTTTCTGTAATATTTATTCAGGATTTACTCGTAAAGCCTGAATATCAAAGAAAAGGTATAGGAACTGCGCTTATTAAAAAGGTATTAACTGAATATAAATCTGTTTACCAAATTCATTTAATGACAGATAATAATGAGAAATCAGTTAAATTCTATAAATCAGCAGGTTTTTTAATGGACGAGGATATAAATTGCCGAAGTTTTTCGGTATATAATACTTAAAAGGAGATAATATGATAGTTGGTGTAATAATTTTGGCTGCGGTAGGGGTGCTGCTTACGGTATTAGGTTTGCTGATTTGGAAAAAAGAGAAAATAAATCTTCTTCACGATTACCATTACGATAAGGTTAAAAAAGAGGATAAAAAGGCATTCTGCACTCTTTCGGGGATAGGAGTCCTTTTAGTTGGTGCAGGTCTTTTAGTAACTGCAGTTATTTTAGCTTTTACCGATTCTGTTTTGAGTTATATAGCTTTCGGCATTTGTTTTATAGCAGGTATATCGCTTTTGATTATTGCAGGAAAATATAATAAGTAAAAGAAGTACCGCCCTCATTTTATTGAGTAAAGCTGTAAGATAAAGGTAGACACATGGAAAACACCATGTTGTCTACCTTTTCTTTATGCTAAAATATAGACATAGGAGGTGAAATAATGAGAAAGGGACAAAAGAAGCGGCAATGGACACCA